>NZ_CP064356.1:600000-1200000 GCF_018141545.1 Miltoncostaea oceani
GAAGATGTTGAACAGGCGCCGCGAGCGCGAGCCGCTCCTCAGCTCTAGGCGCCCTTTTCTCGAGAGCTCCCATCCGCCGTGCCAGGAGTCCTGGTCCTCCCAGCGTTTCGGGTATCCGACCCCGGGCTTCGTCTCGACGTCGTTGAACCACATGTACTCGGCGCCGTCGCGGTTCGTCCACACGTTCTTGCAGGTGACGCTGCACGTGTGGCACCCGATGCACTTGTCGAGGTTCATCACCATGCCGACCTGGGCCCGCACGCGCATCAGTACGCCACCTCCGACTGGCGACGGCGGATGACCGTCAGCTCGTCGCGCTGTGATCCGGTGGGCCCGTAGTAGTTGAAGCCCCACGAGAGCTGCGCGTAGCCGCCGATCATGTGCGTCGGCTTGATCGTGATCTTGGTGAGCGAGTTGTGCGTGCCGCCGCGGGTGCCCGACACCTCGGAAAGCGGCACGTTGATGTGACGGTCCTGGGCGTGGTACATGAGCGACGTCCCCTCGGGGATGCGGTGCGAGACGACCGCCCGGCAGGCCACCACCCCGTTGCGGTTGTAGGCCTCGATCCAGTCGTTGTCGCGGACGCCGATGCGGTCGGCGTCGAGCGGGCTCAGCCAGATGACCGGGCCGCCCCGGAACAGCGTCAGCATCTGCAGGTTGTCCTGATAGGTCGAATGGATCGACCACTTGGAGTGCGGCGTGAGGTAGCGCAGCGTGACCTCCGCGACCCCGTCGTCGATGCCCTGCTGGCCGAGGTGGCGCGCCAGGTTGAGCGGGGGGCGGTACGCCGGCAACCCCTCGCCGTACTCCCGCATCCAGGGGTGGTCGAGGTAGAAGTGCTGGCGTCCGGTGAGGGTGCGGAAGGGCACCTCGCGCTCGATGTTGATCGTGAAGGGGGAGTAGCGGCGCTCGCGGCTCTCCATCCCCGACCACTCTGCCGATGCGATCACCTTGCGGGGCTGGATCTGGGTGTCCTCAAAGGTGATCCGGGTCTCGGCGTGCTCGGTCGCGAGATCGGCGAGCCCGTTGCCGGTGCGCTTCTCCAGCGCGCGGAAGCTCTCGACCGCGAGCCGGCCGTTGGTGGTGCCCGACAGCGCCAGGATCGTCTCGCAGACCTGCTCGGCGCGCTCCATCCGGGGTCGTCCGTTGGCCGGTCCGCCGCGCACGCGGCCGTGACGGACAGCCAGTTCCTCCACCTCGCGGTCGGGCGTCCACGAGACACCCTTCCAGGCCGTGCCGGCGCTCTCGACGAGTGGGCCCAGCGCCGTCATGCGGGCGTGCAGGGCCGGGTAGTCGCGCACCACCGGTATCAAGCGGGGCATCGTCTGCCCGGGGATCGGCTCGCACTCCCCGAGCTTCCAGTCGCGCACCGGCGCGCCGATCTGGGCGAGCTCGTCGGGGCTGTCGTGGAGCAGCGGCGCGGCGACCAGGTCGGTGCGCACCCCGAGGTGCCGTTCGGCCAGGCGCGAGAACGACTCGGCGAGGCGGACGAAGATGTCCCAGTCGGTGCGGGTCTCCCACGGCGGCCCGATGGCGGGGGAGAAGGCGTGGACGAACGGGTGCAGGTCCGTGCTCGAGATGTCGTGCTTCTCGTACCAGGTGGCGGCCGGAAGGACGACGTCCGAGTGCAGGCACGAGCCGTTCATCCGGAAGTCGAGGGTGACGAGCAGGTCGAGCTTCGCCTCGGCCGCCTCGTTGTGCCACACGACCTCCGCCGGCCGCAGCTCCGGCGGCGACTCCTCACCCCGGATCGCCGAGGTCGTGACGCCGAGCAGGTGCTTGAGGAAGTGCTCGTGCCCCTTACTGGACGATCCGAAGAGGTTGGATCGCCACAGGGTCAGGACCCGCGGGAAGTTCTCGGGCGCGCCCGGGTCCTCGGCGGCGAACCGGAGCGCGCCCGCCTTCAGCTCGCGCACGACGTAGTCCGCCGGCGTGATGCCCTCCGCCTCGGCGGCCGGCGTGATCTCGAGCGGGTTGCGGTCGAAGCTGGGGTACGCCGGGAGCCAGCCCATCCGCGCGGCCTTGGCGTAGAGGTCGGCGAAGTGGGCGCCGCGCATGGCGCCATCGCCGAGGGGCGAAGCGAGCTCGTCGGCCGCGAAGGCCTCGTAGCGGTACTGCTCGGTGGCCAGGTACCAGAAGGGCGTGGCCGCCTGGTGGCGCGGGGGCCGGTTCCAGTCGAGCGCGAATGCCACCTGCGAGAAGCCGGTGATCGGCCGCACCTTCTCCTGCCCGACGTAGTGCGCCCAGCCGCCCCCGTTGACCCCCTGGCAGCCGCAGAGCACGACCATGCTGAGCATCGCGCGGTAGATCAGGTCCGAGTGGTACCAGTGGTTCGTCCCGGCGCCCATCACGATCATGGAGCGGCCGTTCGTCCGCTCCGCGTTCCGGGCGAACTCGCGGGCGATGCGCGTCACGAGCCCGGCGTCCACGCCGGTGATCTCCTCCTGCCATGCGGGTGTGTACGGCTCCGGGTCGTCCAGGCCGTCCGGCCAGTCGCCCGGGAGTCCCTCACGGGCGACGCCGAGCTGGGCGGCCAGCAGGTCGAAGACCGTGGTCACGAGGTGGCCGCCGACGCGGCGCACCGGCACGCCCCGGCGCATGACCGTGCCCCCCTCGGTGTCGCCCACGTCGAACCGCGGCAGGTCGACCGCGACCGACTCGCCCGTGTCGAGGAGGGTGATCGCCGGGACGACCCCCTGGAGGTCGAGGTTCCAGCGCCCGAGTCCCTCGTCGCCCCAGCGGAATCCGATCGATCCGTTCGGGACGGCAGGGCGGGCGGCGGTCGTGTCCCAGACGACCGTCTTCGCCTCGGCGTTCTCGCTCGTCTCCCCCAGGTCGGCGGCGGTGAGGAACGCGCCCGCGACGTGCGCCCCGTCGCGCTCGGTGAGCCGCACCAGGAACGGCAGGTCCGTGAAGCGACGGGCGTAGTCGGCGAAGTACGGCGTCTCGCGCTCCACGTAGAACTCGCGGAGGATCACGTGGGTCATCGCCAGGGCCAGGGCGCCGTCGGTGCCCGGCTGGGCGGCCAGCCAGTGGTCGGCGAACTTGGTGTGGTCCGAGTAGTCGGGCGAGACCACGACGGTCTTCTGGCCCTTGTAGCGCGCCTCGGTCATGAAGTGCGCGTCCGGCGTGCGCGTCATGGGGATGTTGGAGCCCCACATCATCAGGTAGGTGGCGTTCCACCAGTCGGCCGACTCCGGCACGTCGGTCTGGTCGCCCCAGACCTGCGGCGAGGCCGGGGGCAGGTCGGCGTACCAGTCGTAGAAGCTCGTCAGAACCCCTCCCATCAGGGAGAAGAACCGCGTGCCCGCCGAGTACGAGACCATCGACATCGCCGGGATCGGGGAGAACCCCACGATCCGGTCGGGTCCCCACCGCAGGATCGTGTGCACGTGTGCGGCGGCCACCATGTCGGCGACCTCGTCCCAGGAGGCGCGCGCCAGCCCCCCCTTGCCCCGCTGCGAGGTGTAGGCGAGGCGTGCCTCCGGGTCGTCCACGATCGCGGCCCACGCATCGACCGGGTCACCCGTCGTCGCGAGCGCAGCCCGGTAGCGCTCGAGGAGGGCGCCGCGGACGTAGGGGTGCCGGATCCGCAGCGGCGAGTAGACGTACCACGAGAACGACGCGCCCCGCGGGCAGCCACGCGGCTCGTAGTCGGGGACGTCCGCCCCGTTCTCGGGGTAGTCGGTCTGCTGGGTCTCCCAGGTGACGATCCCCTGCTTGACGTGCACCTGCCAGGAGCACGAACCGGTGCAGTTGACGCCGTGGGTCGAACGCACGATGCGGTCGTGCTGCCAGCGCTCACGGTACGACGACTCCCAGTCGCGCGATCGGCCGCCGTCGAGGGCGCTCCAGGCACCGTCGGGCCTCGATGTCAGTCGGCGGAAGAAGCGCGGGCTCGGCAGGGTCATCGCGGCCGTACCTCCGGGTGTCTGCGGGCTGCCGATCGTCCGCTGGCCCCGGAGGGTCGCCATCGGGGCGCCCCCCGAGCGGAGCGGCGCGAACCACCCGGCCCGGCGTGCGGCGAATCCGCAGGGGGCGCGGGCGCCGGCGGGGACGGGGGGCGACGCGGCGGGGGCGACGGACACGACACGTAACCGTTGTATAGTCGAGGGTGATCTCTAATAAATGCCTGCAACGTCCCGACATCGGCGGCCGACCCACCGGGATCGCCCCCCTGGAGACGACGGGCGCCCGCGGGGAGATGCTCGCCCGGGACCGCGATGGAGGTGCATCGATGACCGACCGCCAGTGGATCGACGCGTTCGCGGCGGCGCTGGGGGCCGAGCCGCCCACCGATGCGGCCATCGAGGCGCTCCTGGCGCTGGCGGGCGAGGCCGCGCACGCGTCACAGAGGACCGCCGCGCCGGTCGCCTGCTGGCTGGCGGCGGTGGCGGGGCGCACCCCCGATGACGCCCTCGCCGTGGCCCGGACGATCGCGCTCCGGAACGGGTAGGCCCATGGGCGCCGCCCACCCACCCGGCGCCGTGGACGCCCTGACGCCCGCACGGCACGCGCGCGCGGCGAGCCTGGCCCGGCCCGCCGCCCGCCGGGTCGCCGCGGCACTCGAGGCCGCCCGACGACCGGTGACGGCCCAGGAGCTGGCGGACGCGCTCGGCCGGCACCACACGGGGGTCCGCGTCCAGCTGCGCGCACTGGAGCGCGCCGGCGTCGTGGAGGGCGTCAGCGACCCACCCCGGAGGCGCGGTCGTCCCACCCGTCGCTACACCCTCACCTCCGATCCCGGAGAACGTGAGGCTGCGGGGCACCGCGAGCTCGTGCGCCTGTTGATGGGGCTCGTCCGCCAGACGGGCCTCGGCCCCGGGGACGTGGAGCGCTTCGGGGAGCGCCAGGGCTGGGCGGTCCCGGCGCCCGGCGGCGGCGCCGACGAGCTGCGGTGGGCCTTCGAGCGGTTGGGCTTCGCCCCTCGCTGGGCGGCGGTCGCCCCGCTCTCCGAGCTCGTGCTCGACCAGTGCCCGTTCGCCGACGGCGTCGAGGCCCCGGGGGGAGAGGTCATCTGCCTCATGCACCGGGGCCTGGCGCGCGGCATCGCGCGGCGCGCCTGCCCCGGCCTCGCGATCACCGAGCTCGTCATCGAGGATCCGCGGCGGGCCGGCTGCCGCCTCCGCCTGGGCCCCGCCGACGGGCCGGCCATCCACCACCCGAGGGAGTCCCCATGACGTCGAGCGCCTTCCATGTCGAGCTCGACCCTGCGGGTGCCATCGAGGTCCCCGCCGCGGGCACGCTGAGCCGCACCCTCTATGCGGACGACGATCTCCGGGTGGTCGTCTTCGGGTTCTCGGAGGGCGAGGAACTGACGGAGCACACGTCCTCCCGCACGGCGATCGTCGAGGTGCTGCGGGGGGAGTTCGAGCTGACCCTCGCAGGCGAGACCGTCACGGCCCGCGCGGGCGCCTGGGTGAAGATGGATGCGGGTCTCCGCCACGCTGTGCGGGCGCGCACGGCGGCGGTCATGATGCTGACGTTGGTGGGGCCGGTCGTGGGCGGTGCGACGGCCGGATAGGGCAGTCCGTCCCGGGCTCAGGGCACCAGCGAGACCGCCAGCCAGAGGGTGGCGAGCGCTGCGACGAGCAGGAACCCGTCGAAGGCCGCGCCCAGCAGGCGCCAGCGCCGGGCCGTCGCCGGGTCGTCGGCCTCGTCGGCGCGCCGGGCGCGCGGGCCCTGCCAGAGCGCGTGCAGCAGGGTCACGACGCCCATCGCCGCGAGCAACACCATCTTCGCCACGATGCGGCGGCCGTAGTCGCTCTCGGCGAGATCGCCCACGGCGACGCCGCGATGGTCGATGAGCGCGAATCCCGTCGTGACGAGCAGGGCGAAGGCGACGGCCCCGATCACGCCGAATCGGCGCGCCGCGGAGGTGACGACCCGTCGGCCGGCGGCGCGGTCGCCCGCGCGCCGGGCGGCGGGTACCGCCACGGCGCCGAGCACGATCATCCCGCCCACCCAGGTGGCGGCCCCGAGGACGTGGAGGAAGCGCACGAGCGTCCAGACGTCGTCCCTCACGCGGTCACCGCTTGCCGATGCGCACGCGCCAGACCTCCGGCCCCTCCTCCAGGTAGTCCCAGGTGTAGCTGCCGGGGAGCCGCGTCTCGAACTGGCGACGCAGCGGTTGCGGGTCGTGGTCGTTCACCAGCTCCATCGCCTGCCCTGGGGACAGCGCCTCGAAGGTGGTGAAGATGGTGGGGTGACGGTCGCGCGGGACCATCTCCCGCACGTCGATGACGGTGGTGGGCGATGCCGCCATGGCTGCCTCCTGTGGATGGGTGGGTGGATGATGTGGCGTGCGCGGCCGCCGGCGCTCAGCGCGACGGCCCCGTCGGCCCCGGCCGCGCCATCGCGTCGCGGACCTGATCGTTCACGTCGCCGTCGTCCACGGCCAGCACCACGACGACCCAGACGAAGTTGATGCCGAGCGCGATCGCCAGGCCGCTGCCGATGCCGATCGCCACGCCGAATCCGAAGATGACGCTCGCCGCGATGCTGAGGACGACGGCGAGCGGCCACGGCGCGATCAGCACCGTCCAGAAACGGCGGCCGCGCGCATGCGATCGCACGGCCTCGCGATCTGGTGGCGTCTGCCGGCTCGTCTCCATGGCCATCTCCCTCACTCGGATCCCGTGCAGGGACCGTAGGCCGTCGCCGACGATTTTTCAAACTGATGAGCAGAAAAAAAACTGCGATGGGGCAGGCGGCCCGGCACCGGGACGCACGGCCACGACGCGGGACGGGCCCGATGGCGATCGCCATCACTCGGCGCACCGCCCCCACACCGCCGCGACCAGGGTCGGTCGCCGCGGGAATGGACGACCCTCAGGTGCCGGTGCGCTGAGAGCGATCCAGTTCGCCGACGAGCGCGATCAGCCTCCTGCGGTCTGCCACCAGGCCGGCGACCGTTCCGGCCAGTCGGCGCTCGCCCTCACTCGAGAGGCGCAGGTAGGCGCTCCGCCCATCGTCCGCGGATCGCTCGCGTGTGAGGAGCCCCGCCTCCTCAGCCCGCGCAACGAGGTCCGTCACGGTGTTCTGAGCGAGCTGCATCCGTCCGGTGAGGTCGGTCACCGTTGCACGCTCCGAGCCGTCCGGCGCCCCCTTGATGAGCAGGAGCAGGAGCTGGCGCTGGGGCGTCAGCCCATGCGCCGCGGCGATCTCCTCGCTGCGCCGCAGGAACCGCCGGAGTCCCTCCCGCAGTGCGGCGGCCTCGCGGTACTCCTCCGCGCCCATCGCCTGGTCGGTCGTTCCATCGGGATTCATTCGTTCGGGGCTCCGGCGGGCGGCGTCGATCCGTGAAGGCTAGCCCCACGCCGGACCCGTCACCGGTTCGTCGTGGGTTTACGCGCATGCCGCCCGGGGCATCGGCGATAAACATCGTCTTACGATCTATCGTCAGGAGCCCCGGTATGGGCGAGACCGTCGCCGACTTCTTGCTGGATCGCCTTCGCGCGTGGGGAGTGGAGCGGATCTACGGCTACCCCGGCGACGGGATCAACGGGATCCTCGGCGCCCTCAATCGCGCGGACGACGATCCCGAGCTGATCCAGGTGCGACATGAGGAGATGGCGGCATTCATGGCGTGCGCCCACGCCAAGTTCACCGGCGAGGTGGGCGTGTGCCTGGCGACCTCGGGCCCCGGTGCCGTCCACCTGCTCAACGGCCTCTACGACGCCAAGCTCGACCACCAGCCCGTGGTCGCCATCGTGGGCCAGCAGGCCCGCTCCGCGCTCGGCGGCAGCTACCAGCAGGAGATCGACCTCGACTCCCTGTTCAAGGACGTCGCCCACGAGTACGTCCACGTCGCCACGGAGCCGGCCCAGGTCCGCCATCTGATCGACCGCGCGATGAGGATCGCACGGGCCGAGCGCACCGTCACATGCCTGATCATCCCGAACGACCTCCAGGACATGGACGCGGTGGCCGAACCGCCTCGCGCACACGGCACGGTCCATTCCGGGATCGGTCACTCGACGCCGCGCGTCATCCCGCGGGACGACGATCTGCGACGTGCGGCCGAGGTCCTCAACGCAGGCGAGAGGGTCGCGATGCTCGTCGGCGCCGGGGCGCTCGCGGCCCCGGAGGAGGTCACGCAGGTGGCCGACCTGCTCGGCGCGGGCGTCGCCAAGGCCCTTCTCGGCAAGGCCGCGCTGCCCGACGACCTCCCCTGGGTCACGGGCTCGATCGGGCTGCTCGGCACCCGCCCGAGCTGGGACCTCATGATGGGCTGCGACACCCTCCTGATGGTCGGCTCCAGCTTCCCCTACTCGGAGTTCCTGCCCCGCCCCGGCCAGGCACGAGGGGTCCAGATCGACATCGACGGGCGGATGCTCGGCATCCGCTACCCGATGGAGGTGAACCTCGTGGGCGACAGCGCCGAGGCCCTCCGTGCGCTCCTCCCGCTGCTGCGCCGCAAGGACGACCGCTCCTGGAGGGAGTCCGTCGAGGCGAACGTCGCCGACTGGTGGGACCTCATCGAGACGCGGGCCATGGACGACGCCGCCCCGATCAACCCCCAGCGGGTGTTCCACGAGCTCTCCCCCCGGCTGCCCGAGAACGCGATCGTCTCCTGCGATTCGGGCTCGGCGGCCAACTGGTTCGCGCGCGATCTGCGGCTACGCCCCGGGATGCTGGCGTCCCTGTCGGGCACCCTCGCGACGATGGGTCCCGGGGTCCCCTACGCGATCGCGGCGAAGTTCGCGCATCCGCACCGGGTGGCGGTCGCCCTCGTCGGCGACGGCGCCTTCCAGATGAACGGGATGAACGAGCTGATCACGATCGCCAAGTACTGGCGGCGCTGGGCCGATCCGCGGCTCGTGATCATGGTGCTCCACAACAACGACCTCAACCAGGTGACCTGGGAGCAGCGGGCGATGGAGGGCGATCCGAAGTTCGCCGCCTCCCAGGATCTGCCCGACTTCCCCTACGCCGCCTACGCCGACCTCGTCGGCCTGCACGGCATCCGCGTGGACCGGCCCGAGGACGTGGCGGGCGCCTGGGAGGAGGCCTTCGCCGCCGACCGGCCCGTGGTCCTCGAGGCGATCACCGACCCCGACGTCCCTCCGCTGCCCCCGCACGTGACCCTTGAGCAGATGAAGGCCATGACGCTCGCCATGGCCAAGGGCGACCCCGACCGGCTGGGCGCCGTGACGCAGATGGTCAAGGGCAAGATCGAGGAGTTCATGCCTCATCGGGGCGGGCGATGAGGGACGACGGACCGCCGGTCGAGCGACTCGATGTGGCCGCCTACCGCATCCCGACCGACCAGCCCGAGAGTGACGGGACGATGGCCTGGGACGCGACCTCGGTGGTGGTGGTGCACGCCGGCGCGGGGGGACTGTCGGGACTCGGCTACAGCTACGCCCACCCCGCCGCCGGCGAGGTCGTCGCGACGGTGCTGTCGGAGGCCGTCGTCGGGCGCGACGCCTTCGCGACCCCCGGCGCATGGCAGGCGATGGCCGTCACCGTGCGCAACATCGGGCGCCCCGGGATCGCCTCGTCGGCGATCGCGGCCACCGACATGGCCCTCTGGGACCTGAAGGCGCGCCTGCTCGGCCTGTCCCTCGCCGATCTGCTGGGACGCGCCCGCGAGGGCATCGCCGTGTACGGCAGCGGTGGGTTCACCTCCTACGACCTGCCGCGGCTGCGCGAGCAGCTGGGCGCGTGGGCCGCTGCCGGGATGCGCTTCGTGAAGATGAAGATCGGACGGGAGCCGGAGCGCGACCCCGCGCGGGTCGCGGCCGCCCGCGAGGCGATCGGACCGGACGTCGAGCTCTTCGTCGATGCCAACGGAGCCTTCGACCGCCCGGGTGCGCTGGCCATGGCGAGCGCCCTCGAGGGCCTCGGCGTGACCTGGTTCGAGGAGCCGGTCTCCTCCGACGACCTCGCCGGCCTGGCCCTCGTGCGCGAGAAGGCGCCGCCCGGGATGGCGGTCGCGGCGGGGGAGTACGGCTACGACCTCCCCTACTTCGGGCGCATGCTCGGCGCCGGGGCGGTGGACTGCCTGCAGGCGGACGCCACCCGATGCGGGGGGCCCACGGCATTCCTCGGGGTGGCGGGACTCTGCGAGGCGCACTGCCTGCCGCTCTCCGCCCACACCGCCCCGTCCGTCCACGCCCACCTCTGCTGCGCCCTGCCGGTGGCGCGCCACGTGGAGTACTTCCACGACCACGCCCGGGTGGAGCGGATGCTCTTCGACGGCGTGCTCGAGCCGCGCGACGGCGTCCTGTCGCCGGATCGCTCGCGCCCGGGCCTGGGCATCGCGCTGAAGGGCGCCGACGCGGCCAGGTACGCGCTGTGAGGGGGCGGCCCGAGCACCGCATCGACCGGCTGGTGGGCGACGTCCAGCACGGGCGCTTCGAGCGCACGCTCTCGGGCCTGACGGCGGTCGCGGCCATCGTGACCACCGCCGAGGTCTACATCGAGCACTACCGTGCGAGCTTCGGCAACAAGATGATGTGGAGTCCGATCGCCGTCACGCCGCCGGTCGTCGTGGCGGGCATCGCCGGGGTGTTCAGCCGTCGATGGGCCAAGACGGCCCTGCCGGTCGCCTCGGCCGTCTACGCCCTCGACGGCATCGTCGGCGTCTACTACCACGGCCGGGGTGTCGCCCGGCGTCCGGGTGGCTGGCGCCTGTGGACCTACAACCTGCCGATGGGGCCTCCGATCGTCGCCCCCGGGCTGATGGGCATCGTGGGAGGCATGGGTGTCCTGGCGGCGCTGCTGCGGCGGGAGGGGGAGGGATGAGCGGCTCCATCGAGCGCCCCGACCATCTGCCGAACCTGCGCCCCGGCCGCCGGCCCCCGCCGCCGAGCTGGCTTCCGCGCCAGCGCCGCGGCACCACGCCGCAGATGATCGGGCGCTACCCCGACTTCGACGTCCTGGAGCAGGCCGGGGCCTGGGACGCGGTCACCCGGCGGGAGGTGCTCTCGCGCCTGGAGGAGGCCGGCCCCCTGCGCTTCTTCGCCGTCGAGGAGGAGCCCGCTCTGCGGGCCTTCTGCGACATGGCGCTCGCGCAGGACGCCGAGCCGCGGGTCCCGGTGGCCGCGATGGTCGACGCCAAGCTCGCCGCGGGCCGCCTCGACGGATTCCAGTACGCGGGCCTGCCCGACGACCGCGAGACCTGGCGACGCGTCCTCGCGGGCCTCGACCAGGCCGCGCACCGGCACGGCGTCGAGGGGTATGCGGCGTGCGACCCCGACCGGCGCTGGCGGATCATGGGCAGGCTGGAGGACGGGACGCTCGCGGCGGACGCCCTGGCCGGGATGGACGTCGCGCGCGCGTGGGCGGTCTGCATGCGCATGGCGCTCGCCGCCTTCTACTCGCACCCGTGGGCGTGGAGCGAGATCGGCTTCGGCGGTCCCGCGTACCCGCGCGGGTTCATGCGCACCGGACCGCTCGCCACGCGGGAGCCGTTCGAGCGGCCGGGCGCCGTCGATGTCGACCCGGCCGGCGACAGCGGTCCGGACGGCGCCTGATGCGGCTGCTCACGGGATCGCGCGGCCCGCGCGCGAACGACTCGCGGTACCTGCTCGACGTCCATCGCCGGGGCCTGCCCGGTCGCGACGCGATGCGGAGCCACCGGGACGACGACGAGGTCGACCTCTGCATCGTGGGGGCGGGGGCGGGGGGCTCGGTGCTGGCGCAGCGCCTGGCCCGGCGCGGCTGGCGCATCGTGGTCATCGAGGCCGGGCCCTTCTGGGATCCCGACGAGGACTGGGTGAGCGACGAGGCCGGCTCGCACGAGCTCTACTGGACCCAGAAGCGGATCATCGGCGGCCGCGATCCGGTCGAGCTGGGCAAGAACAACTCCGGCCGCGGCGTCGGCGGATCGATGGTCCACTACGCCGGCTACACGCCGCGCTTCCACCCCTCGGACTTCGCCACCCGCACCATCGACGGGGTCGGCGCCGACTGGCCGATCGCGTACGAGGACCTCAGGCCCCACTACGAGGAGCTGGAGCGGGAGCTTCCGGTCGCCGGCCAGGACTGGCCCTGGGGCGACCCGCACTCCTATCCCTTCTCGCCCCATCCGGTCGGCGGCGCCGCCGCCGCGCTCTGGAAGGGGGCGATCGAGCAGGGCGTCGAGATGCGGGTCGGGCCGGTCGGGATCGTCAACGGGACCTTCGGCAACCGCCCGCACTGCATCTACCGCGGCTACTGCCTCCAGGGCTGCAAGGTCAACGCCAAGGCGAGCCCGTTCGTCACCCATCTGCCCGACGCCCTCGCCCACGGGGTGGAGGTGCGCGCGCGCTGCATGGCGGCGCGCGTCGAGATCGACGCGCGAGGGCGCGCGATCGGGGTGACCTACCTGCGCGAGGGTGATCGCAGCGAGCGCCTGCAGCGCGCCCGGCTGGTGGCGATCGCCGGCTACTCCATCGAGACGCCCCGACTCCTGCTCAACTCGGTCTCCGCACGCCATCCGCACGGTCTGGGCAACGCCCACGACCAGGTGGGCAGATACGTGATGGTCCAGGGGGCGACCCAGACCGCGGGGCGGTTCCCCGACGAGATGCGGATGTACAAGGCGCCCCCGCCGGAGGTCTCCTCGGAGCAGTTCTACGAGACCGACGAGCGGCGCGGGTTCGCGCGGGGCTTCTCGATCCAGACCGTCTCGCCGCTGCCGATCGGGTGGGCCGAGCACGTCCTGGCCGACGGCCACCGCGGCCGGGCCCTGCGCGAGTACATGCGCGACTACAACCACTGGGCGACCATCGGGGTGCTCAACGAGTTGCTCCCGAGCCCCGACAACCGGGTCACGCTGGCGGACGAGAAGGATGCGCTGGGGATCCCGATCGCCCGCTTCGACCACTCCCTCGGCGACAACGACCGCGCGAGCATCGAGTACTCGACCCGCGTCATCCGGGGCATCGTCGATGCCGCCGGCGCGCAGGACGTGCTCACGATCCGCCGCTACGCCCACCTGATCGGCGGCTGCCGCATGGGCGCGTCGCCCGAGGAGAGCGTCATCGACTCCGACCACCGTGTGTGGGGGGTGCCCAACCTCCTCGTCGCCGACGGGAGCGCGTGCCCGACCCAGGGGGCCGCGAACCCGGCGCTGACGATCATGGCGCTCTCCTCGCGGCTGGCCGAACGGCTCGCGGGGGGCGCTCCGGACGCCGGCCGGAGTGCGACGGCCTCGGCGCGGGCGGCGTGAGCGGGATGCCGGCCTTCTTCCCGCTCTGGGTCGTGCTGACCCACTTCCTCAACATCCTCTTCCTGCTGCTGCTCGCCCGCAGCGGCGTCGAGGTGCTCTCAGCCCTGCCCAAGCTCTACTGGAACGACGACTGCCATCCGGGACGGGAGTGGTTGCGCTTCTCCCGCCGCGTGTTCTCCGCCGATTCGCGCCGGCTCTGGAGCTCGCTCGAGGAGGAGGAGTCCTGGTCGCCCGTCGTGGCCCTGCCCGGTCGCAGGAACCTCGGCCTCGGGCGCCACTGGCACTTCATGACGGTCCAGTTCTGGATCCTCACCGGCGTCGTCTACGTCGCGATGATCGTCGTCACCGGCTACTGGCGCTACGTGGTGCCGACCGATTGGGCGATCGTGCCCGACGCGCTGCGCGCGGTGGGCGACTACCTCCGGTTCCGCCTGCCCCCACCCATCGCCGGCGAGCCGTTCGAGCCCGCCCAGAAACTCACCTACTTCCTCGTGATCTTCGTGCTGGCCCCGCTCCAGATCGCGACGGGCGCGGCGATGTCGCCGTCCGTGCTCGCCCGCTTCCCCCGCTACGGGCGGCTGTTCGGGGGCACGCAGGGCGCGCGGAGCCTCCACTTCCTCGGCCTCGTGGCGTTCGCCGCCTTCACGCTCGTCCACACGGCCCTCGTGGTCATCCACGGGCTCCCGTCCGAGCTCGCGAAGATCACCCTCGGCGACGCAGATGGCAACCACGGCGTCGCGATCGCCGTGGCGGCCGCGGGGCTCGCGGCGGTCCTCGCCGTGCAGGTGATCGCGACCCGCGCCTCCCTGGCGCAGCCGCGGCGGGTGCAGCGGGCGCTCGGAGCGCTGGTCGACCCGCTCCAGCGGGCGATCACGCGCACCTCCACCTCGCGCCAGCGGTTCTCGCCGCGAGACGTGTCGCCCTACCACCGTGTCAACGGCTTCCCCCCTCCCGATGAGGGGTACGAGCGGCTCGCCGCCGGCGGGTTCGCCGACTACCGGCTGACGGTGGGCGGTCTCGTCGACCACCCGCTCGTCCTGTCCCTCTCCGATCTGCGCGCGTTCGGAGTCGATGCCCAGATCACCACGCACCACTGCATCCAGGGCTGGACGGCGACCGCGCAGTGGGCGGGCGTGCCGCTCGCGCGCGTGCTCGAGCGGGCCGCACCCCGGGCCTCCGCCCGCCACGTCGTCTTCTACGCGTTCGACGACAAGGGGCTCACCGAGGGTGAGGGGCGCTACGGGCACTTCTACGGCACCCTCCCGCTCGCGCGTGCGGGTGACCCCCAGACGATCCTCGCCCTGGAGATGAACGGGGCGCCGCTGCCGATCCAGCACGGGGCTCCGGTGCGGCTGCGCGTCGAGACCCAGCTCGGCTTCAAGATGGTCAAGTGGATCTCGGCCATCGAGCTGGTGGACGACTACCGCTCGATCGGCATGGGCCAGGGCGGGTGGCGCGAGGACCAGATGTACTACTCGACGTCCGCCGGGATCTGACGGTGGACGTGCTCGAGGCCGCTCCCGGCGACGCGTCGCAGGCGCCGCACGTCCTGCGCGAGTACGCACTGATCGCCGACGGTGAGCGGGGCGCGCTCGTCGGCCCGCGGGGAGACATCTGCTGGATGTGCGCCCCGCGATGGCACTCCGACGGCGTCTTCAACGCGTTGATCGGCGGTGAGGGGAGCTTCGCCGTCTCTCCCGTCGAACGATGCGTCTGGGGCGGGCACTACGAGGAGGGCACGCTGATCTGGCGGGGGCGCTGGGTCACCGACTCGGGGGTCGTCGAATGCCGCGACGCGCTGGCGCGGCCTGCAGCGCGGGGCGTGGCGGTTCTCCTGCGGCGGGTGATCGCCCGGGAGGGCGACGCCAGGATGCGGATCATGCTCGACGCGTCGGCGGGCTTCGGGCGGCACGCGATGACGGACCTGGCGCTCGAGGACGGGGTCTGGCGCGGCCGCTCGGGCCCTCTGCACCTCCGCCTCCAGGGCGCCGAGCGCGCACACACGACGGCGTCCCCCGCGGGGCGGCACGCCGTGGCCTTCGACCTGGTGGTGGCGGCGGGCGCGACGCACGACGTTGTGCTGGAGATCGCGGTGGATCCGTTGGCGGGCGACGCTCCGCGCCCGCAGGCGCTGTGGGCGGCGACACAGGCGGCATGGTCCGCGGATGTCCCCCGCCTTCCCGAGGCGATCGGCGAGCGTGACGCGCGCCACGCGTGCGCCGTGCTGCACGGGTTGACGAGCGCGGACGGCGGGATGGTCGCGGCCGCGACGCTCGGTCTGCCCGAGCGCGCCCGGCAGGGGCGCAACTACGACTATCGCTACGCGTGGATCCGCGACCAGTGCTACGCGGGGCTCGCCGCCGCCGCCGCGGCCGGCCGGGACCCGCTGCTCGACAGCGCGGTGCACTTCGTGTCCGAGCGCCTGCTGGCCGACGGGCCGGGGCTGAAGCCGGCGTACACCGTCGACGGGAAGCCCGTCCCGGACGAGCGTGAGCTGCCCCTTCCGGGATATCCCGGCGGCACGGCCATCACCGGCAACTGGGTCAACGGGCAGTTCCAGCTGGACGCCTTCGGCGAGGCCCTGCTCCTGCTCGGAGCGGCCGCGCGCCGCGGACGCCTCGATGCCGACGGCCACCGGGCCCTCGTGACCGCGGCCGATGCCGTGCGGAGGAGGTGGCGCGAGCCCGACGCCGGGATCTGGGAGATCGAGCCGCGCGACTGGGCCCACAGCCGGCTCATCTGCGCGGCGGGGTTGACCGCGGCGGCGGAGGCCGACCCTGGCGCCGCGGCCGTTTGGACCGACCTGGCCGGCACGATCGTCGCCGACACGGCCCGTCACTCGCTGCACGGCTCGGGGCGGTGGCAACGTGCGCCCGACGATCCGCGCGTGGACGCGTCGCTGCTGCTGCCGGTGATCCGCGGCGCGCTCGCCGCCGACGACCCGCGGAGCACGGCGACGCTGCGCGCCGTGCGCGCGGATCTCTCCGAGGACGGCTACGTCTACCGCTTCCGGCCCGACGAGCGCCCACTCGGCGAGGCCGAGGGCGCCTTCCTGCTCTGCGGCTTCGTCACCGCGCTGGCTGAGCACGACGCCGGCGACCGCGTCCGGGCCCTGCGCCGCTTCGAGCGCACCCGGGCCGCCTGCGGACCGCCCGGGCTCTACTCCGAGGAGTGGGACGTCGCCCAGCGGCAGATGCGCGGCAACCTCCCACAGGCCTTCGTCCATGCACTGCTCCTCGAGTGTGCGGTGCGTCTCGGAGGGCCGCCCGGCTAGGGGCCGTTCAGTCGGCCGAGCGCAGCGTCGCGGTCCGTGCCGCGACCTCCTCGAGGTGCTCCACCACCGGCCGACCCGCGAGCGACGAGCGGCGACGTGTGTGGCGTGCGACCTCATCGTCGTCCGCTCCGGGTCCCCGTCCACCGAGGAGACGGGCACGCAGCGCGGTGATCGTCCGCGCGGCGTCGATCCTCGAGCGGAATTCGCGAGTCGGGTCGGGGTCGGCGGCCCGCCGGCTACCCATGCGACGTCGCCAGGCGGCGGGATCGGCGCCGTCCCGCGACCGCGAAGGCTGTGGCCACCCCCGCGTCGATGAGGGCGGGACGACGACGTTGCCGGTCGACGAGCGCCAGAGCCGCGGCCGAACACGCATGAACCAGGTCGACGGCCACGCCCCTGCGCGCCGCGCGTCGGGAGGGCATCCCTGCGAGCACGGCGGCCTGGAGCACATGGCGGGCCCCGAGCGCCCGAATCACGAGGCGACTCCGTGGATCGACCCGCGCGCCGAGCAGGCGGGCGCCTGCCTCCGGCCGGACGAGCAGGCCGAGGCCGACGGCCATCCGTCCCACGGTGAGGCTCATCCCCGCACGCGCCACGCGCCGGCGGCTGCCGTCGCGAGCGCCGCGACCCCCAGGAGCCCGTGGTGCTGCGAGGCCCACAGCTGGAGGCTGGCGGCGTGCGATCGTGCGTCGAACGGACCGTGAGCCCCGTGGTCGTGCCCGTCCGCTCCGTCCACGGGCTCCCAGAGGTTGGCGGGGGCGTCCGGCGGTCGCGGCTCGGACGTCTGCTGGGAGCGGAAGCCCGTGAGCGCCAGATAGCGATCGAGGAGCCCTGGCGCGATGGCGTTGGCCGCCAGGGTGCCGAGGGTGGTTCCCCCGACCCAGTACTCGCGGCGGCGCGGGTGGTCGGCGGCGTACGCCACGGCCCGCGCCGCGACCTCCGGCTGGTAGATCGGCGGCACCGGCCGGGCGAGGTGGGGGAGGCGCGACAGCACCCAGCGGAACTGGGGCGTGTTCAGGGCCGGCATCTGCACCATCGTCACGCGCACGCCGCTGCGCTCGTGCAGCAGCTCGCAGCGCAGGGCCTCGTTGAAGCCCTGGATCGCATGCTTCGCACCGCAGTACGCCGTCTGCAGCGGGATGCCGCGGTAGGCGAGGGCGGAGCCGACCTGCACGATCGCGCCGCGGTCGCGCTCGCGCATCCGGGCGAGCGCCGCGCGCGTGCCGTTCACGTAGCCGAGGTAGCTGACCTCGGTGACGCGCTGGTACTCGTCTGCCGTGATCTCCATGAACGGGGCGAACACCGAGGTGAAGGCGACGTTCACCCAGACGTCGATCGGGCCGAGTTCGCGCTCGACCCGGTCGGTGGCACGCTCGAGGCCCTCGGCGTCGGCCGTGTCGACGGAGATGGCCAGCGCGCGGCCGCCGGCCGCCTCGACGTCCGCGGCCGCTCCCGCGAGGCCACGCGTCCCCCGGGCCAGCAGCGCGACACGATCGCCTCTCGCTCCGAAGAGGCGCGCGCTGGCGCGGCCGACACCACCGCTCGCCCCGGTGACGACGATCGTCCGTGGGCCCGCCGACGCCCGGGCGGGCCCACGGCGGCCCGCCCGGGTGCCGCTCACTTCTGGTCTGCGTGCAGGTAGGGCTCGCTCGTGCGGCCCTCCGGGGCGAAGAGCCCGTAGTGGCCGAGGAGGTCCGCCCACCACTCGTTGCTCATGTGCCAGCCGTCAGGGCTCTCGTCGGGCGGGGGCGGGGCGTCCACGACCTGCTCCACGCCGATGCCCGGCGCGAGGAGGACCGTGTTGGTGGACGCCTCGACGGTCCCGATCATCTCCTCCGGGACGTAACCGGCCCGGTGCGGGTGCCCTGTGAGCTTGTGGATGCGGATCCCCCGCGGCCGGACGCCCTCGATCTCGCCGATCACCGCGGAGCCGTCGGCGCTGCGCACCTGGTAGCCCACGACCCCGATCCCCAGCTCGCGTTCCCGAGTCATCGTCATCCTCCCAACAAGCATCGTTGTACGATGTTTAGATGGTACCCCCTTCCGTTGCCGGAGCAAACCGCCGGACAGATGCCGCTCGCGGAGGCTCTCCTCGACCATCACGCGTCGATGCGCCGAGAGCAGGTGGAACTGACTGACCACGCCGAGGAGGCGGTGGGGGTCGTCACGAGCGACCACCGGGAACACCCCGTGCTCGGTCGCCACCATCCGGTCGGCAACGGCGCGCAACGTCTCATCGGGGTGGGCCACGACCGGCGGCCGGGCGAGCTCGCCCGCCGTGCGAGGACCCCCCGCGGTCTGCGCGTCGAGGACGTCGGAGAGGGCGAGCACGCCGCGCATCGCCCCGTCCGGGGCGATCACGGGGTAGAGCCGCTGCCGGCGGCGTGGGGACCCCTCGGGAAGCCACGCGTAGACGTCGCCGACCGGCATGACCGCCGCCACCGTGTGAGGTTCGGCATCCATCACCTCCCGGACGAACAGCGCCTGGAGGGAGTCGACCTCGTACTCGCGGTTCACGTGATGTCCCCGGCGTGCGATCCGCTCGGTGAGAAGGTCGCGTCTCAGCCAGAGCGCGCTTGCGAGGTGGCCTACGGCGCAGGCGGCGAGGAGTGGCAGCATCACCCCCACCTGGTGGGTGAGCTCCAGCGAGAAGACGATCGCCGTCAGCGGCGAGCGCATCGCCGCCGCCATCGTCGCCCCCATGCCGACCACCGCCCAGGCCCCGGGAGACGCACCCGGGAGCCCGGTGCCGACGATCCCACCGAGCGCCGCGCCCATCATCAGCAGCGGCGCCAGGATCCCGCCGCTGGTGCTCGAGCCGAGGGCCACCGACCAGACCACGAGCTTGCAGATGAGGATCGTCACCAGCGTCCCGACCGCCAGGCGCCCGGCCAGCTCGTCATCGATGGTCGCGTAGCCCGCGCCGAGCACCCGGGGCTCGATCAGCCCGCCGACCCCGACCACGACTCCCCCGATCGCGGGCCACCAGGCCCAGTGCACCGGCAACCGCGAGAAGCCGTCCTCGGCCGCATAGACCGCCCGCGTGAGCACCCAGGCGAGGCCGGCGCAGGCGACGCCGATCAGGAGCCCCCCGGCCACCGTCCCGGCCCCGAGGTCGCCCACGTCCGGCACCGGGAAGAGCGGCGCGGCGTGGATCAGGCCGGCGTCGGCGAGGCCGTCCCGCACGACGGCGGCGGCCGATGCGGCGAGGGCGGCGGGGACCATGGAGCGCGGACGCCACTCGAACGCCAGCAGCTCCACCGCCAGGAGCACGGCGGCCACGGGCGTCCCGAAGATCGCGGTCATCCCGCCCGCCGCGCCCGCCACCAGCAGGCTGCGGCGCTCGGCGGCCGTCAGGTGCAGCAGCTGGCCGGTCACGCTGCCGATCGCGCCGCCCGTGACGATGATCGGTCCCTCGGCTCCGAAGGGCCCGCCCGTCCCGATGCTGACCGCGCTCGAGAGCGGCTTCAGTACGGCGAGGCGCGGCTCCATCCTGCTGCCCCGCAGGAGGATCGTCTCGATGGCCTCCGGGATCCCGTGGCCGCGGATGCGCTCCGCGCCGAAGCGGGCCATCACGCCGATCACGAGCCCGCCCGCGACCGGGATCAGGATGCTCCACGGCCCGCGCACGGTCGGGTCGGGCGGGGTGAGCGTCGTGCTCCAGCGCCCGGCGTAGCAGAGGTTCGAGATCAGCGCGATCAGGTCCAGCAGCCCGAGCGCCACCACCGCGACCGCCGCCCCGATGACTGCGGCGATCAGCCCGATCCGCACCAGGTCCGGTGTCGCGGTGAAGTCACCCTGCGCCCGCTCGGGACCGTCGGTCGCCCGCAGGTCGGGAATCGCGACGCCGTCATCGGGAAGCGGGCGCGGGCGGGCCATCGCGGCACTATAGATCGTATTGCGATATTTCTTTCGCGACCTGTCCGCCGGTCCCCGGACGCAGGGACGCTCAGGCGGCGTCCTCGGGATCCTCGCGGACCACCCGTCCGAGGGCCTGCCCGCCCGACTCCTCGCGCACCACCCGGCCCAGCCGTTTCGTGGTGGGCTCGAGCGGGTCGGGAAGCACCCGGCCACGGGCGGCGGGCCGCTCCGCGGGATCGCCGCGGACCACGCGGCCGATGACGTCCACGTCCTGGCCGGGGTCGGGGTGCCCAGCCGGGATGCGGCGGTCCCCGCGGGCGTCGTCGTCGTCGGTCATCGCTCCTCCTCGAAGCTTCGCCGAGAATAGATCGTAATACGATGTTGCGGTGGCGGCAAGGGAGGGCAGGCGCGCGACGGCGCTCGCCTCCAGGGATTCGGACCTCTGGATCGCGGCGCGCAGGCCACGGCCGACCCGCGCGGTCGGTCGAAGCCGCGATCGGGCCAACGGACGATGGGCCGTGTCGGGCTCGAACCGACGACCTTGGGATTAAAAGTAGCCGCGGTCCGTCTCTGGCCGTCTCGTGGCGCCTCGGGCACCGCGGTTCCCTGCGGCGTTTCGTGGTCGCGGGTCGCCCGGCCCTCTCGGGCCGTCTCTGCCCGTCTCGTTCCCACCCTGTTCCCACCTCGGCGGGCCGATGAGTGCGCTGGAGCTGGTGCCAACCCCGCGCGATCCTGCTCTCCGCGCCCTCCTGGAGCGAGGTCTCGCCCAGGCGCACGCCCGCGAGGCGGCGGCGCCCCCGGAGGCGGCGCCTGAGCAGGTAGAACCCGCTTCCAAGCCCACGGTCCGGCCTATCCCGCGCACGCTCGGCCTCGCCTCCGACCGGGCGTGCGTCGAATCCAACCTCGCCCGCAAAGGGCTCTGGCGTTCGGGCACGACCAGCGGCGGGGAGCTCGTGCGCCTCCTCGATGCCACCGACCAGCTCGGGACCGTCCAGCGCGTCGACGCCGGGCCTCCCCTCGGCGCTCTCGCGTTCGACGTCGTTGTCTGGGCTTGCAGCCGCTGGCGTGAACTCGGGCAGGCCGGTGAGCGTCACGTTCCCTTCACTCTCGAGGTCATGGCCACCAACCTCGGCTGGCGGAAGGGCGGCGGTGCCTCCGCTGAGCTTGCGCGGGTGCTCGACACCCTGCGCGGCGCAACCTTCCGGGCACGGGTCTACAACGCCCGCCTGCAGGAGACGCGGATCGACACCTTCGGCCTCATCGACCGCTGGGAGCGCGGCGAGCCGGACCGTTCCGGACGACCGGCCCGCGCCGGCTTCCTGGTCCTCGGCGACTGGCTGCACGAGCAGCTCGCGCGCAAGCACGTCACCTTCGTGAACTGGTCAGAGCTCCGCGCGCTGTCGAGCGGCACCGCCCGCCGCCTCCTCGTCTACCTGGAGGCCGAGCGCTTCACCGGTCCCACGTGGCGCCGGACGATTGACGACACTCTGTTGACGACGCTCGGCATCGTCGCTGCCAAGCCATGCCACCAGCGCGCCACCCTTCGGCGCGCCGCAATCGAGGTCACGCGAGCCGAGAACCGCTACCTCAGCGTTGGCGTCGAGCCCGGCAACCAGCGGGGCGTCCATGTCCTGAATGCGCGCCGCCGCAACAGCGCGGCCGACCGGTGACCAGGGCAGCTCGTGCGATCGAACTCGGCCCGGTAGGCGTCGATCTTGGCGTGGCCTCTACCGCCGCAGTCACTGCGATCGGGCGGGGCAGGGGAGACGGTCGACCCGGGAAGGTCGTGCGATGGAACCGGGGCAGTCGAGGCGATACATCTTCCGCGGAAACCCTGGAAATCTCGCGGAGAGCGGGGCGCCAGTCCGGAAGAGTCCGAAGACATCAGTCACGGCGGCGGCCCCTCTCGGGCCGCCCGCGTATCCGGAACCGGACTCCTGCCTGGTCAACCCTCCTCGAACCCGGACTGCTCAAAGCGCAGGGTCGTGGCGTTCTCGGAGATCGTGCGGATCTTGGCGTCGTCGAAGCCGTCCGACGCCGTCGCCTCAATCTCGATGGTCACGTTCAACTTCACACCCGGCGTCGCGGCCAGCGGGGCCAGGATCTCCTCGGTCAGCTTCTTGAAGTCCGACGCATAGCGGTCCGTCTGCAGGCGCTTGCTGCCGAAGTAGCGCGTCGTGCCCGGTTCCGTTACGACGACGGGAGTCGACGGTTGCGGGTCGGGGCTCGCTCGCTCGTTATCCGGGCCGGAGCCCGTCGATTCCTCGGAGGGCGCTTCGGCCTCGCGCTGCGGCTTCGCGCGGTCCGGGCGCACGACGAGCGTCTCGTTGGTGACCGCCACCGTCAGGTCGTCGGTGGGCAGGACGAGCCCGCGGTACCTGCCCGTCGTCTCAATGTAAGCGTCGGCGAGCGCGAAGCCCTCCTGCTCCCACAAGAGCTGTGGCCCGGTCAGGCCCGCGTCGAGCACCGAACGGTCACGCAGGCGCGGCATGTACGGGTACTCGGCGTAAAGCCGCCACAGGTCTCCCACCCTCAGATGTCCCGCCTCCCACAGCTTGGCGGCGGTGGTGTCGAGCTGGTGGCGGATGGCGGGGGCGGCGTGCTGCACGGCCAGGGCGCCGTCATTCCCGAGGCGGCGGCTGACCCTCTCAGCCGGCGAGGTCGCCTGACCCTCCACCTTGGCGGCGGTAATCTCGACCGGCTGCCCGTGCGGCACGAGCGCCCACTGGTAGGCGCCCAGCAGCCGCGCATCGATTGTCTCGCCGGCCCTGTCGCGGCGCTCGACCGCCTGGTTGCGCTGGTTGGTGGTCAGGTCGAGCTCGCCCTCGTTGGCCAGGATCCACGACCAGGCGAGGTGCTCGCGCACTGCACGCTCGAGCTCCTCCATCCGGGCTTCGTCGCCGGCCAGATAGACGAGCATGTTCCGATACGTCCGGTTGGCGGCGCCACGGTGCTCCGTGGCGCTCTTGGCGAACGCCATCGCGGCCGACTCGCCGCCGTTGCGCTTATGCGTGAGCTTCGGGTGGAGGATGACCAGGCGCGCCTCATCGACATCCGCAATGTCGGCGGCATCCTCCGGACACACGATCACGCCGGCGAACGCCCCCCTCGCCCCGGCCTGGGCCTCCAGGCGCGTCGTGATCTCGCCGTATACCTCTTCGACGTGCACGCGCTCGGCCTGGTCCTTGGCGCGACGCGAAATGTTGGCCTGCAGGTCGTACCAGTACCGCCCTCCCGCGCTGTAAAAGTAGGTCGCTCGGTCGGCCAGCGCCGACAGCGCGGAGTGAAAGTTGCCCGGCACGTCCCCCGGCGTCGCCGTGCCCAGGAACACGCGCTGGGTCTCCAGGCCCTTATGCGCCGAGCCGATCGTCGGCGCGGCGCCGAAGAACACCGTTCGCGCAAGACGCTGGGTGAGCGAGCGCTGCCCGAACAGCGGCTTCCCGGCGTCGATCCGGCGCGGCTCGGAGTTGGGGCCGTCGACGTCAGCGTCGATCACGGCCTTCCAAGAGTCCTGCAGGTACTGGGTCAGCTCCGCGTTTACGCTCGCCGTGCCGATCGGGATCGAGCCCGGCATGATGAGTGGCGACTGGTCCTCGCCTGCCCACAGCGCGTGGATGACGGTGTTCATCAGGCGCAGGACCCCGCGGGTGCGCTGGAAGCGCTCGAGGCTCGACCAGTCCTCGTAGAGCCGGTCGAACAGCTCGGGGTGGATGGGGTAGGTGCGCCTGATGCGCTCCTCGTAGTCGCCGTCGCGCGCTTCCCGCGGGAACTCGCCCGAGTGCTTGTGGTAAAGCTCGACGAAGCCGCGCGCGGTGGAGTTGATCGCCGCAAGCGCGTCGGCGTCGGGCGTGGTGAACAGACGCTGGCGCACGATGTGGTAGGCCTCGTCCGAGGACGCCGGCCGCCACTGATCGGCGACACGGCGCACGACGTTCTGGAGGCGCTCCAGCGCCTTCAGCCCATTCGCGCCACCGACCTCCTCCTCGTTGCCCGTGGCGCGCGCGGCTTCGTCGCCGCTCTCGGAGGCCGGAATCGAGATCGCCAGGAGCACGCCCGGTGTGCCCTTGACGGCCTCGGTCAGCGCCTGGGCGAAGGTGAACTGGTCGTCGAAGGTGCCGCCGGCCAGGTCGTCGCGGCCTACCAGGCTCCGCGCGTATGCCACCCACTCGTCGATCAGGATCACTGCCGGGGCGTTGGCGGCCAACAGCTCGTGTAGCGCCTGGCCGGGCGGGGTGCGGTCGGCGTCGGCGGTCGCGACCGTGGCGAACGCTTCGCGCCCGCCGAGCTGCCAGGCGAGCTCGCCCCAGAGAGTGTTGACGGCGGTGCCGTCGGGCTTGACCGCCCCCGAGGGCGAGATGTGGTTACCCACCAGGGCCACGCGACGCATCTCAGTCAGATCGTCGAAGCCGGTACCCGCGAGCAGCTCTTGCACGTCCTGCCGGTACGCGGCGCGGGGCGTTCCCGATGCGAGATGCCACAGCGCCAGCATCGAGTGCGTCTTGCCGCCGCCGAAGTTGGTCTGGAGGTTGATGACCGGCGCAGCGTTTCGATCCCCTGCCAGCCGTCGCACGGCCCGATCGATCAGATCGCGCAGGCCTCCAGTCAGATAGGTGCGCGCGAAGAACTGGACCGGCTCGGCGTAATCGCGTCCGGCGTCCTCGGTGGCGGCGACCTTGTAGAGGTCGGCGGCAAACTCGGCGGCCTGGAAGTTGCCGGTCGCTACGTCGTCGTGCGGAGCGAGCACCTCTCGCCAAGGGCGAAGCCCCGCCGATTCCGGCGCGACCGCCGCCGATTTCAACGTCTTTCGGTCGTCCTTGTCCGCGGTGAGGCGCCGCAGTCCGAGGCGGATTGCTCTGATCTCGTCGCCCACCTGTGACGCGCCGATCAGGGTCAGCAGGCGCTCGGCGGTGTCGAGGCAACGGTAAGCGTCGTCGTCGCTGAACGACTCGTTGTGCGCCCACGCGTTGCGCGCCTCGCGAAGCTCGCGCGCGTAGCCCTGACCGACGCGGCCGAGCGTGTCACCGAAGGGGTACCAACCCTGGCGGACCTGGTTCGGGATATTCTCGGTAAGCATCCGGAGCTGGAGCTGCGGATCGCGCGTGCGGTAGTCCTTGCCCACGATGCCCTTTTGGCGGTCCCTGAGCTCAAACAGGGCCGCCCACGAGGCGCCCTCCTCTACCGCCGGCGAAACCGATCGCGTGATGAACTCGTCGAGCGGAGGTGCCAGCAGCTCGAACATCTTCCCGATGCGGTCGCGGTTGGAGGTCGCCATCGTCAGGTCTCCTCGCTCGATGCAGCGGCCACGGTCACCCTTCCCCGAGGTCGAAGGAGGCCTGCTCGCCGGGGCTCGTCGGCATCTCGCGGGAGGCCTGCACGATGTCGGGCCACGCCGTCGCCGCGGTGTTGAACGCGAGGGCGTCTTTGGTCCAGCCGTTACGCTCGGCGATCGAGAACAGCAGGAAGGCCAACTCCTTGACCAGCTCGACATCGATGGCGCCGTCGGGGCGCTCGCGGACCTCAGCGAGGAAGGCGCCCGCGGCCGGCACCCCGCCGCGCTCGAGCGAGGCAATCAGGTGGTGCAGCACCTCCCACACACCGACGCGATCGTCGGCCCGTACGTCGTAGTCCTCGGGAAGGTCTGCTGGCGACAGCAAAGTGACCTTGTTCGCCGCGCTGCTCAGGATGCCCTCGCGCTTAACCGTCTCGACCGCCGTGTTTCGCGCCCGGGCCATGTTGTCGGCCTCCCCGAACTGTCCCGTCGCGTAGCCGTGCTGCCGGTACCAGGCGATCGCGAAGCGCGTAGAGGCGTCGAAGTCGCCTTCCTGCTCGTTGAGCACTTCGTCAAGGATCTCGTTGATCCGGGCGAGCGCGGCGCGAACGGGCATCGGGCTGCCGTCGCTTTCGATCACTTTCGCGTAGCGCGAGAAGACCGCCATCCCCGGGCCGATGGCTGCCTGTGGCAGATCGACCGGGGCGATTGCTCCCTGCTGGAGCCTGCGCAGGGCGTCAGGCAGTTCGTCGCGCAGCGCTGCGATGAGGCCGCGGCGGTCGATCGTCGGCGCGTCGTCGGGGCGCGGGCGGAGGGTCAGGACAATCGACGAGGCAAGGGCGTTGGTCCCAACTGACAGCATCCTCCCACCGCGCTCGCTGCGCATCGGCCATGTTGCGGTGATCCTCCAGCCCGAGCGGATCATCCCGTCTAGCAGCGTCTCCCACCCCGTCGACGCCGCGCCGTCATCGCCAACAGCGGACTGCTTGAATGCGTAATAAACGGTGATTGGAAAGTCAGCGATGACCGCGTCACGTGCGCGCGCAAAGACACGCCGGAAACCATCTTCAAAGAACTCTTTGGCGCGGTCACTGCCGTTGTGGCGGTAAGGGTTCGCCACGAGTTCTTCGGCCTTCGGCACAAGCATGGTGCTCAAGAGGCTGGGATGCACCTCCCGGAGCGAGCGGCGCAGCCATACATAGAAGAAATCTGAGAGGTCCGAGTAGCCGATGTTGTCGTAGTACGGCGGGTCGGTTGCAATGACAGCAGGCACGAAGTCATGACTAGCAGCATCCTGCTGAGTGACCGTCGGTGCTGGGCCGTTGGCAGGGACGGCAGCCACGGCACTCGCGATCCAGTCGAAATGACCAACGACATTGCCTACCGAGTTCGAAAATGGGTTGATCTCAACGTAGTCCCAAACCATCGGTAGGGCCTGGCGGGCGAAGGTGTCGCGAACCCCCTCGATCTGCGGAATCCAGCTGCAGACAGAAGACAACCAGTCGGCAAGCTTGGATCCCAGGTGCCCGAGATACGTCGCGATGGCATCGGCGTAGGCCTCGGCATCGGCGCCGCCCGATTCGAGGCGGTCGCCTGGCGGCGCGCCGGCCGCGAGTGCGTCGCTCAGCACGTGCCCCCGCGCCTCCATCACGAGGTCGCTGAAGGTCGTCAGCGCCAGGAGCTGGCGGTTCGTGAACAAGTCCGCGAACGCGGTCAGGCCGTATGCCGGCGGCGAGAACCAGCGGGGGTTGGTCGAGAGATCGCCGTCGACGGAGTCTTCTGGGCGCGGCACGAGAGCCGCGTCGTGCTGCTCAAGCGTCGGTGCGACATAGAGACGCCGCCGTTTACCCTCTGCAACGACAGCGAGCAGATGCTGGCCCATGCGCCCGGCCAGGGCCTCGCTTCGGACGTAATCGACGTTTGCAACGCTCCCGCAGGCCACGCAAACACCGCCGCGCCTGCCGTCCATGGTGCCGTCCACCTCTGGCCCCGTGGCCGCGTGTTCGATCTCGAACTCGACCCGCTTCCTGCTCGGATGCTTGGAGTCCGGCACGACGACCGGCCGGATCCAGGCCTCCTTGCCCTTCTTCTTGCCGAGCCACCACGACCGCACGAGGGGCATCTCGATGCCGCACGCCGGGTTCGGGCAGGTGACCGTCCGCGCCCAGATCCAGGCGATCACAGTCGCCTTCGTGCCGTCCGCCAAGGTGGCCTTCGGGTAGTGGCGGCCGATGCGCCTCCCGGCTTCATCGCGCATCCAAAGCCCGTAGGCGCGAATGTCGGCGGCAAGCCCTGTCGCACCCTCCCAGGCCATACGCTCCTCGACCAACCCAGGGAAAACGGGTGGGCGGCCCGCGAACTTCGGCGGGATCTCGATCAGCGCCTTATTGATCAGCACCGCGACGGGGTTGAGGTCGGAGGCGTGCGCTTCCAGGCCCAGGCGCTGGGCCTCTAGCGGGATCGAGCCGCCGCCGGCGAAGGGGTCGAGGATCGGCGGCGGATTTCCTCCCGTCGATCGCAGGATCTCAGCATGCGCCTCCGCCATTAGCGTCTGGTCGCGCGTGTTCTCCCATGTTGCCAGTCGCTCGATCAGCTTGTGCAGCCGCGCGCGCTCGACCCGTTGCGACTCTTCGGTCGGAAACTGTTCGGGGAGCGATGACGGGTCATCGACAAGCTGTGCGAATAGGACGGCCCGTGCGGCGGCGAGCGGGCGTCGCGCCCACCATAGGTGAAGCGTCGCGGGATGACCTTTTCGCGGGACCGACTTCTCATGCGCAGACTCACGGTTGATCGCTTCTAGCGGCAGCGCTACCTCAATCAGCTTGCGCATTGGTGCGGTCACGTGACCTTTCCCATCGTCCCAAACCCGACTGGATTGCGTGGCGGGACCCTCTCCATAACTGTGCGGTCCGGCCGCATAACCCTGAGGAACCGAATGAATACTGACATCTCAGGCATTCCACCCGCTCCCATAACTGGGCCATATTCGCCATACGACCATCAGAAGGGCTTCCGCCCGCGAGCCCACATCATGTCCCAGTCGCCCCGGTGGCCGGTGGCGGCGAAGCTGCCGGCGTCGAAGCCACCGAACGGGCTCTCCACGTAGCACACCTCGTCGTGCTGGGGGCCGCGGGAGTCCACGCAGACCAGAGCCAGGCGATAGTGGGGCGCGCTGTTGAGCGCCGTGAGTACCTCGTTGTGGGTGACGTAGAAGTCGTCGGCCCCTGCGAGGCGAGCCTTCACCTCGATGCGGATCGGATCCTCGCCCGCTCGCCGCGAGAGAACGTCGAAGCCCGGATTGTTGAACGCCTGCTCCACCGGCACCCGCCCGAGTGCACGCTCGGCGGCCAATACCCGCTCCACGCCACGGCGCTCCACCTCCTTAGTGGAGACCGCGTGCACCGGCGCGTCGGCGGGCAGCTCGGACTCGACGGCGTCCAGAGGCAGCACCAGCGCAGCGGTCACGATCCGCGGCGAGGTGGCCTGCATCTCGAGCTGGCGATCGAGGAGTTCCATGCGGGCCGTGAGCCGGCGGTCGAGGTCGGCTGCCTTCTCCAGCAGGCTCGCCTCGCCCTCGCGGGGCTTCTTGCCGTTCCGCTCCTGCTCCGCGGCGGCGATCGCCTCGGCGATCAACCGCTCGCGCTCCTGCGCCAGCCGTCGCTCAACCTGATCGCGCAAACGCCGCAGCTCGGCTTCTCGGCGTTTCGTCACCTCGGTGACGAACCCGGGAAGCTCGTTGGCGATGACCCAGCTGGCGGCGGAGTCCTCGGCACCCGTCAACCAGGGAAGGCGCCGCGAGCGGTCCACGGCGTCGACGGGCGGAGCCGCGACGCAGTCGAGGTAGGGCGCGGGCCCGGCTGCCTCGACGCCGCCGGACGCGTCGATGTAGGCGTAGGCAAAGCGCTTCGAGATGGAGGCCTCTGTGGCATCGACGACCTCCTGAACGACCCCAACCAACAGCCGCGGCTCCTGAACGTCGGGTGACACGAGCACGGTGCCGCGCTCGAGCGCTGGCCGTAGGCGCTTGAGCGTCTCGTCGATGACCGCGTCGTGCAGGGGATGGCCTGGCGCGAGGAGCGCGGCGCGAGCGCCGACATCCTCCTCGAGGTCGTCGATATCGAAGGTCACTCGCTCGTAGCGGGTCGCGACGGGCCCGCGTGCGGCCGCCCGCACCCGGGCCGGGACGTGGGTGATCTCGAAGCGACCGCGCTCGCGTCGCCGTATGCGCCCGCCCAGTCCGGCGAACGCTGAGCGGAACGCCCCCTCGATGTAGTGCGGTTGGAGCCGGCGCGCCCGAGCCTCGTCCATCAGCTCGCGGAGTCCCGCGATGTCCACGGCGGCCAACGCGTCGGACGCGAGCGCCTCCTCGGCGAGCATCTCGGTGATGCCGTGGGCCACGCTCGCGTCTATCACCCGCTCCATGCCGGCGCGCGTCTCGGGCAGGTCGCCGTAGCGGATCGCCTCGATCAGCAGGTCGCGCAGCGGTCGCTCCGTGAAAGCGACGCCGAGCACGTCGAACACTTTGCCGCCATAGGCTTTGCGCTGCTCCTCGATCTTGCTGAGCAGCCGCACGAAGACCTCGCCCTCGCGCGTGTTGTCGGCGACCAGGTTCCATAGGCGGCAGACCTCGCGCTGGCCGATACGGTGGATGCGCCCGAACCGCTGCTCGATGCGGTTCGGGTTCCACGGCAGGTCGTAGTTGACCATCAGGTGCGCGGCCTGAAGGTTGAGGCCCTCGCCGGCGGCGTCGGTGGCGAGGAGCACCTGGCAATCCGGGTTGCGCGTGAACTCCTCGGTGATCCGGCGGCGCTCGGCGCGGCGGACCCCGCCGTGGATCGCTCTGACGGCCCCCGGCCGACTCAGGAGGACCGCGATGCGCCGCGCGAGGTAGTCGAGGGTGTCGCGATGCTCGGTGAAGACGATGAGCTTGCGCCGCTCGCCCGCCTGGGAGGTGGCGAGGGTGTTGTCCTCGAGGATCGTGCGAAGCTCGGCCCACTTGCGATCAGCCTGCGAGTTGCGGACACGCTCGGCCGCGACGATGAGCAGCCGCAGGTCGATCAACTCGCTATCGAGCTCCTCGACTGTACGCGCGGCCGTCGCGGCGTCCACGAGTTCGTCCTCGATCTGCTCGAGTTCCTCAGCCGAGAACTCATCGTCGTCGAGCTCGTCGAGGCCGCCAACCAGGTCGACGCTCGGCGGCTCGGCGGCAGCACGGCCGTCGAGGAGGTCCTGCTTGCGACGCTCGAGGCGCACGGCGCGGCGCTCGAGGGAGCGGTAGATCGCCTCGGGGCTGGAGGCGAGCCTGCGCTGCAGGACGGTGAGCGCGAACCCGACCGTGTTGCGGCGCTTCCCGTCGAGGGCGTCGGCGCGATTCATGCCCTCGCGCACATAGGTCGTGACCTGCTCGTAGAGCTCCTGCTCGAGTTCGTTGAGGCGGTAGGGGACCGTCTCGGCGATGCGCTCCGGGAAAAGGGGCGTGCCCTCGAAAGTAAGCAGGTCTTCCTTGACCATCCGCCGCATTAGGCCGGCCGTGTCGGCGTTGTGGATGCTCGCACGGTACCGCCCCTCGAAGCGGTCGCGGTCGAGCAGCGTGAGGAAGAGCTGGAAGTCCTCCTCCTTGCCGTTGTGCGGGGTGGCCGTCATGAGCAGGAGATGACGCGCCACGCCGCCCAGCAGCTCGCCGAGCTGGAAGCGCTTGGTCTTCTCCAGCTTGCCGCCGAACCAGTGGGCACCCATTCGGTGGGCCTCGTCCACGATGACCAGGTCCCACTCCGACGCTTGCAAGGCATTGAGCAGCTCCTCGTTGCGTGCGAGCTGGTCCATGCGCGCGATGACGAGCGGGTTTCTCTCGAACGCCGATACCCCGAAGGGGCCGTCGCCCATCTGGGGCGAGAGGATCTCGAACGCGAGGCCGAACTTCTGGAAGAGCTCGTCCTGCCACTGCTCCACGAGGCCGCCGGGCGCCACGATCAGGCAGCGTTTCACGTCCTCGCGCAGGAGCAGCTCCTTGGCGTAGAGCCCGGCCATGATCGTCTTGCCGGCGCCTGGATCGTCGGCGAGCAGGAAGCGCAGCGGCGTGCGCGGCAGCAGCTCGCCGTAGACGGCCCTGAGCTGGTGGGGCAGCGGGCGGATGTCTGAGGTGGTGACCGCGAGCATCGGGTCGAACAGTCCGGCGAGCGTGATGCGCTGACACTCCGCCACCAGCTTGAAGTCGCCAGCGTCGGCGTCGAAGGGCCTGGCCTCGGCGCGGGCGACGGAGAGTCTGGGTTCCGCGGATCGTCCGAGCACGCGCTGACCAAGACCGCCATCGGCAGTCTTGTAGGTCAGCTCGATGGCGTCGTCGCCGTGAGCCTGAACCTGGATAACCGTGACGCTCTGTCCGGGGACGACACCGGCGAGCCGCAAGCCGGGTTCGAGGTCTTCCAGTGTCGTCACGGTCGCGGTGCTGGTCGAATCACGCCTACCCGAGTCTCCTCACGCATGACCCGTCGTAGTTTCTTGGCGCTCGACGGAGGGAGAAGTGTAAGGAGTGCCTCGGCGGCTCCGGGTGACGCAGCCGTCGGGAGCGGGGTCACTTGAAGCGAGTGCCCTCGACCTGGGACCGAATCCGCGCCTCGAGCTTGGGGTCCAGGAACAGCTCACGCAGGAGGGCCCTGATCACACGTTGAGCGTCGGTCTCCTCATCGGCCACCCAACGTCGGAGCGCCCGATGATCCTCCCGGTCGAGGTCGACGGTGATCCTGACGCGCTTTGGCCCTTGAGGAGGGCGCTCCTGGGTACTCGAACGCGAGGCCGCGTCCCGTCGCCCCGTGCCGGCGGCAGCCGAACGGAGCTGGGCCCGGAGATCCTTCGCGGAGCCTGGCGTCATCTGGCGACCCGCGCCGTCAGAAGCTCGTCACGAACGGCCTCGTACTCCACAGCGACCCGGCCGGCACCGAACGACAGACCGATCGACTCCAGGAGCGGAACCTCGGCGTTCAAGACAGGCATGCCGATCTCCTCGAGGGCGAGCCGCGTCTCGCGTGCGCTGCGGGTGCCGCGGCGGACGCGTGTCAGAAGTAGGTGCAGACGAGCGCAGTTCAGCGGCTCGACGTCTGCCACCAGGTCGATCGTGGACCCGAGCCGGTCGAGGTCGAGTGGCGTCGGCCCCATCGGGACGATGACCTCTTCGACACAGAGAACGGCGCTCCGCACGATGGCGAGTTCGGCCGGCGGAGTGTCGATGACGACGTGCCGGTAGTCCTCAGCCAGGTCGCGAACGCGTCGGTGCAGGTCGCGCACCGGCAGGCCGACCACGGGGAACCCAAGCTCGCCTGCGGTCTCGGACCACGCGAGTGCGGACTGCTGCGGGTCGGCGTCGATCAGCAGGGTGCGCCCCTCGGCAGCAAGGCTCGCCGCAAGGTGAACGGCGGTCGTGGTCTTGCCGGTCCCGCCTTTCAAGTTTGCGATTGCGACGCGCATGAGTGCGTTCTACCGCTTCCGCCGAGATACGGCAATCATCAAACACGTAGATACTGACGCACCTGCCCACCCACCGCCGGTTGCTCCCGCGTCGATTCGAGGCGTCGCGGAGAAAGAGCGCCACCCCGCGCTCAGCTCGCTGCCTGACCTATACGATCGGCTAGTCGTATCTCCCGGAGGCGCCAGGTCGGTCCCAACCGTGCCGAGGCTACGATCAAGCCCCTCACCGCTCTTGCTGGAGGATTCGATGCCCGCGAACCGCGCCGATGATCGAGAAGCACAGGATGTGACGTCCATGCTGCTCGCGGTGGCGGACGCCCGCCCCGACGACGACGTCACGCGGCTGGTCGAGCTCTACGAGGCCACCGAGAGGACGTACCGAGCAGCGATGATGGCGGGCGCCCCCATCACGCGCGCTTCGACACACACGACCGCCTAGACTCGCGCCGTGGCCGGCTGGTCAGAGGTTCTCGCCGAGATCCAGCAGTCGGCGGCCGGGAAAATACCGCCAGTGCCCGACTTCGACGGGGTGCGGACCCGGTACATGCATCGCCTGCACGATCTGACCGGCCGATCTGTGATCGTCTATGCGAGCGGCTGGCTCCAAGGCGCGTCCGATTCCCCCGCCTTCGCCGTGCAGGCGGGCGACGTCCACGCGCTGATGGAGACGTGTCGCGGCATGCCGGACGGCGGACTGGACCTGATCCTCCACACGCCAGGAGGCTCTCTCGAGGCGGCCGAGCAGATGCTCAACTACCTCCGCAGCCAGTTCGATTTCGATCCGGGCGATCGTCCCGCTTCAGGCGAAGTCCGCAGGCACGATCCTCGCGCTTGGCTGCGACGAGATCGTGATGGGTCTCCACTCGGAGCTCGGACCCATTGACCCGCAGCTCCTGATTCCCGTGCCGGAGGGGCGCAGATTCGCACCAGCTCATGCAATCGTCCGGGACTTCGAGCGGGCGAAGCAGGATGTTGCGCACGATCCGTCCCGGCTCGCCGCGTGGACGCCGATTCTCCGGTCGTACGCCGGAGGGCTGCTCGACGTGTGCGAGCAGCAGGTCGCTCTATCGCGCGACGTCGTCGCCGGTTGGCTAGAGCAGTACATGCTTGCCCACGACGACGCCGGAGTGCCCGAAGGCCAGCGGACCGAACGGGCCCGCGCAATCGCTGATTGGTTCGGCTCGGCCGATGCGTATGACCGCTTTCGCACGCACGGGCGTCCCATCCGCGTCGAAGAGCTCGAGGGTGTGAAGGGTCTACGCGTGCGGCGTCTTGAGGATGACGACGCCCTGCAAGACGCCATCCTGACGATCTACCACGGGCTCGACGTGTCCTTCTCGTCGTCGCCGGCCGTCAAGTACGTCGAGAACCACTTGGGCGCGCGCAAGGTCTACCGCGAGGATGCCGTCGTCATCCACCAGCAGTTGCTGCCCGCGCCTCCCGCCGGGCCGGCGCCGCAACCTCCTCCGCAGTTACCCGAGGCGCCGGGAGGAGCGCCGCGCCCGAACCGCGCGGAGCGCCGACGCCAGCAGCGTGGCAGGTAGCCCCCGGTCTACCTGAGTGGCTGGTCGAAAGGAGGTGGCCGCCTCCACACTGCCACGCGCACGCCGGCGCGATCGGAGGACGCCAGCCTCGACAGGCGCAGCTCGGTCACGAGGTGATCGTCCGGCGCGCCGGCACGGCCGCCAATCAGTGGCCAGAGGCAGTCGATGACGTTCTTGGGTCTGCCCGTCGCGATGTCGCCGAGGTTGATCCGCGGACCGTGGAAGGTGAGCGCCACGCCCAGTCCGGGTTCGCCGATCGCGAGCGGCCCGGGCGTGACCAGCCGTTGCACCCACTCTGTGAAGATCTGATCCGTGCCCGAGCGGGGGAGCGGTCCCTCGAAGAGAGCGTCGAGGAGCGGCGCCTGCGGAGCGGCTGACGAGGGCGGCGCAGCCAGCAACTCAAGCTCGCAGCCGGGCTCGGCGCCACGCTCCTTCGTGGCCTCGATCGCCTCGATCGATGGGCGGCCGCCGCCGAACCACCTCAACTCGCCGACGAGCACGGCGAGCACCGGATCAAGGAGGTTGTCGAGGTCGCTCCCCGGCCGACCCGGTGCGGGCGGGGGCAGGACGAAGTGCAGACGCAGTGCGCGGGAGCCGACCTCGACAGGAAGCGGCGTCAGCGCCCCACGCAGCGCCTCCTTCCAAAGCTGCTCCCGGGCTCCATTCGCAAAGCCCGCCGGCACTCCCGCGACTCGGACCAGAAGCCTCACCGCGGGCGCGCGGACGTGATGGTGGTTCCGGTCATCGCAGCGGGGCAGTGGGCAGAGCTGTCTTCAACGGGACGACGAACGAGATGTGCCGCCTCCTGCTCAGAACCGTGACCGGGTGCGCATTCCTAGAGATGCAGGTGCCGGAGCCGAGTACGGTAGGAGTCGTGTCGGACGAGCCCTCTCAGCCGCCCACGTCCGCTGACCTCGCCGCCCTCGCCCAGCGGGCCGCGGATGCGAAGGGCGTCGAGCGAGGGGCCCTCACCCGACGCGATGCCGCAGTCGTGGCCGCAGTACGTGCCGGCGCCCGCCTGGACGAGATCGCGCTCGCTGCGAACCTCACCAAGGCGGCAGCCTCGGCGATCGCGCGCAAGACCCTGCCACCGCGGACGAGACGGGGTGGGCCCTACCAGCGGCGCCGGGGAGTCGAGGCTGCGCTGACCGTGGTCAGCGCGGCCTCGCTGACGGCAGCCGCGGCAACCCGCGAGCGACTTCACACAGTGGGCGAGCGCGATGCCGCCATTCTTCTCGCGACCGAGCACGGCGTCGCAGCCCGAGCCATCGCCGAGGTCGTGGGCATGGATACCAAGGTCCTCCATAACCTCATCCGACGCCGTCGATTCGAGGCCGCATCAAAGCGCAAGGGCACCCTTGCATCGCATGTAGCGAATGAAGAACACGCGACACCATAGATTGACAAGTAAGCCCGCGCGCGAGTAGCGTCGGCCATACGATCAAAGAGGCCCGGCGACGCTCGCAACGCCCCGGGCCGTGGCAACCGAAGGAGGCCTTCGGATGCGTTTCGACCGTACCAACGGGCGACGGCCTGCGCTTGTGCGCGACGCCGCGCCCGCACGGGGAAGCGGGGCCACCCGTGTCCGCTGACCTCAACACCGTCGGCCTGGTCGGCCGACTGACCCGCGATCCCGAGCTGCGCTACACGGCGGCGGGCGAAGCCGTATGCGCCCTGCGCCTGGCCGTCTCGACCCGCACCCGCGCCGACGAGGCCTGGGAGGACCGGCCGAACTTCTTCGACGTCTCGGTGTGGGGCAAGGGCGGCGAGGCCGCCGCCGAGCACCTGACCAAGGGACGGCGGATCGGCGTCGCCGGGCGCCTCGCCTGGCGCGAGTGGACGACCGACGACGGCTCGCGCCGCGAGGCCGTCCAGATCGTCGCCTCGTCGGTGCAGTACCTCGACGCACCAAAGAAGGACGCGCCCGAGCCGACGCCCGTCGGCGCCGCCAACGGGAAGGGGACCGCCGGTGGCGACGACATCCCATTCTGAGCGACCCGCGCTGTCCCTCGTCCCCGACCCGGCGCCGCCCGGGGCACCCCGTATCGATGAGGCCGAGGCCGACCGCCTCTACGCCGGGACGATGGCCGCCGCCCGACGCGCCGGGCGCCTCGCGGCTGACCTGGAGCGCGCCGCCGCGGGCGCCGCGCATCCGGCCTGGCAGGTGGCCGCGGCGACCTGCCGCCGCGCCGAGGCGAGCCTGCGCACGGCGGCCCAGGCGATGCCCGAGGTGCCCCCGGACACCCCGACCGACCCGCGCCGGGCGATCCTGATCGGTGCCCTTTCGATCGACCGCGCACGGCGCGCTGCCTTCTGGGGTGACGCGCCGCTGTGCCTCACTCGGCTGGAGTTCGATCTCCTGGTCGCCCTGGCCGAGCGCCCGGGGGAGGTGGTCACCAAGGAGGATCTGCTGCGCCGCGTCTGGGGATATGCCGGGCGGGCGCGCACCCGCACCGTCGACTCGCACGCCTCGCGCCTTCGACGCACCCTCTACGACGCGGGAGCGGCGGGCACGATGATCGTGAACGTGTGGGGAATCGGCTACCGCCTCGCGGTGGCCGAGGAAGGCGATGCCGCATGAACGGCGCCGACCACCAGGGCGCCGGCCTTCGCGCCGCCGTGCGCGCCGCCATCGCCGCCGACGACCTCGAGGACACGGTGCGCGCGGTCCTCGAGCGCCGCTTTCCGGCCGAGGGAGCGGGCGCCAGCCTCGACGAGGCCGGGGCCGACCTCGGCATGAGCCCGGCGATGGTCGCCCACATCGAGTTCGCCGCTCTCTGCGCGATCGCCGCCAGACGCTCGCAGCCGGGCGCGGCCATCCAGACCACGAGTGGCCCGGGCACAGCGCCCGGCCGCTCGCACGCGGGAAGGGGAGGGGCATGACGACGACCGACACCACCGAGGCGACCGCGACCACGCTCGCGGTACTGCCGATCGACGCGATCACGGTGCGCGAGGGATGGAATCCGCGGACCGCAGACGATGAGGTCGAGCGCGACCAGCTCACCGAGTCGGTGCGCGCTCAGGGCATCCTGCAGCCGCTGCTCGTGGAGCGCACCGACGATGGGCGGGTGCTGATCGACGGCCACCGTCGCCTCGCCGCGGCGCGCGCCGCCGGGCTCGCTGAGATTCCGGTGATCGAGCGCACGGGCAAGGATGGCGACGCCCCGCAACTCGCAGCCGCGCTTGCAGCCAACATGCGCCGCCGGGGGCTTGACCCGATCGAGGAGGCGCGCGCCTACGAGCGCGCCACCCAGGCCGGCTGGCCGCAGCGGCGTATCGCGGAGGCCGTCGGCTGCTCACCGCGCCACGTCTCCCAGCGCCTTCGCCTGCTGCGCCTGCCCGACGCCGTGCAGGAGGCGATCGGCGCCGGGTCGCTGCCGTTGTCCGCGGTGCCCGTCGTGGAGACGATCGCCGCCGTCGCTCCGGCCGTCGCTGACACCGTGGCCGGCGCTCTCGCCACGGGCGCGCTGACGGCGTCCGAGCTCACCGAGCACCCGGAGGGCGCGCTCGCCGAGCTCGCGCAGTCAATGGAGGGGGCGTGCCCGACGCTCGTCGCCGTGCCCGGCTACCAGGACCTCGGCGCGCTGGCGCTCGATGCCGATCTCGCCGCGCGCGCCGAGGCGGCCGGGGTCCACGGCGTCAGCTTCTCCGCCGAGGACATGGACGCAGCGCGCGCCTTCGGCTGCCTGATCGAGTTCGCGGGTGGCGAGGACCGCTACTGGCGCCGTGGCTTCATGGCCGACGCCACCTGGCTCGCCGACCGGGTGGCCCTCCACGTCGAGCGCGCCGAGGAGCGGGCGCGTCAGGAAGCGGAGCGTCGCGTGGCGGCAGGCGTCGCGAGCGGCCGGGAGGGCGGGGGTGACGAGGACGCTCCGAGCGAATCCGACGAGGATCGGCGCCGCCGCGAGCGCCAGGAAGCCACGGAGAACCGGCGGGCCGCGCGCCTGGCGAACCTCGACCTCGGGCGGCGGGCGATGCTGGCCTACGACGAGCCGACCGAGATCACGATGCAGATGGCGCGCGCGGTCGTGCTGGTCGCCCTCCACCATCACGCCCAGGACGCCGCCCAGGGGCTTCGCCTCACTCGTGAGGCGTTGCAGCGCACCGAGACGACGACGACCAAGGCCGGGGCGACCCGCGAGCGGGTCCACTACCCCGAGCGCCACGAGGCCGAGGCGGCGCTCGTCGAGTGGATCGAGGGAGCGCGCACGCCGGCCCAGCTCGTCGGGCGCGGGGTGCAGGCCCTGGTCGGGGCGTTCTACGCCGATCAGGAGGCTCTGCCGCAGTCCGAGCGGCGCCCGGCCGACGTGCCCGGGCGCTACGGCGGAGGGATCGCGGCGACCCTCCCCGGGGTGATGGACAGGCTCGCCCGTGACGTCCTCCCTGAGGGTCTCGCGACCCTGGTGAGGGAGCGCGTCGCCTGGCCCCAGCACGCGACGGCGCTCGACGCCGACGACGACCAAGCCGCCCCCGCCGATGCGGAGGCGCAGGCCGCGTAGCCGCACACTGGGCGGGCCGGGCGCGCGGCGGGTCGTGCGACCCGCGCGACGCGGACCCGGCCCGCCCTTCGCTCGTCCGCGCGCCTGCCGGGACGCCGGGCCGGACCTTTTGGGGGTCCGGCCCGGCTGCAACGCCGAGCGCCACGCCGCCGACGACTGGCGACCGTCGAAGACCCCTCGACCGATTCACGTCCCGCGCCCCATGGCCGCCATCACGACGCCGCAGCCACCACGCCGAGAGCGTCCCGACAGCGCCGACGGCGCGACCGACCCGAATCGAGCAGGAGCCGGGCACCCTTGCATCTATAATGCGATCCGACGGTGTTGACGCTACGAGCAGCCAAGGGAGCCGACTACTACGAGCGCGCCGAGTTCGCGCGCGACGACTACTACGCCGAGCGCGGGCAGGTGCGCGGGACGTGGGAGGGACGCGGCGCCGAAGCGCTCGCCCTCACCGACGGGCCGGGGGACGGCGCGCTGGGCGCGCTTCTCGAGGGACGGGATCCCATGACCGGCGAGGATCTGCCCGGGCGGCGCACCCGCCGCGGGGGCAACGTCGCCTTCGACCTGACGTTCGCCGCGCCCAAGGGGGTGAGCGTGCTCGCCGCGGTCGGCGACGAGGCGGTGCGGGAAGCCATCCTCTCCGCGTACGCCGAGGGGGTGCGCGCGGCGCTCGACTACCTCGAGCGGCGGGCCTGCTTCGTGCGGCGCGGCCACAACGGCGTGAGGGTCCTTCGCGGTGAGGGCTTCGTCGGCGCCATGTACCTGCACGAGATGGCCCGTTCCGGCGATCCGCACCTGCACGCGCACCTGGTGATCGCCAATCGGGTGCGCGGCGAGGACGGCCGGTGGACGGCACCGGACATGCGGCCGGTGTTCGCCGAGGCAAAGACCGCAGGCTTCATCGCCGAGGCGGTGGCCCGCGCGCGTCTCAGCGAGACGGTCGGCCTGGAGTGGGAGGAGACCACGAATGGCTCGATCGACCTCGTGGCGGTGCCCGCGTCGGTGCGCGAGCACTTCTCATCCCGCCACGCGGAGATCGTCGAGCTGGCACACGCGCGCGGCTACACCGGCGCGGCGGCGATCGAGGCGATCCAGCGTGAGACCCGCGACCGAAAGCGCGTCGTCTCCCGTGAGCGCGCGACGGCCGAGTGGCGCGCGCGGGCGGCCGAGCATGGGTTCGGCGACCCCGAGATCGCGCGGACCATCGGCGCAGCGCCGTCGCGCTCGCCGGCGGCGTACATCGAGGGCCTTCGCGAGTGCCGGCGCCGAATGGAGAGCCCCGCCGGGCTCACCCAGCGCGCGTCGTCGTTCACCCGCCGCGAGGTCATCCAGGAGCTCGCCGACGCCCACCCAGAGGGCATCGGCGCGCGCGCCCTCGAGCGCCTCGCCGACGACTTCCTCGCGGCACGCTGCGTGCCACTCGCGCCGGCGGGCGCGGCGCCCGGGCGCGGTTACCAGGAGGCGCGCTACACGACCCCCGACATGCTCGACGTCGAGACTCGGCTCATCGACACAGCTTGTGCCCCGCCGATCCACCCACGGCTGGCGAGTCCTCTCCATGTCGAACGCGCGATCGCCGCCAGGCCCACGCTCGGCGATGACCAGGCGGCAGCCGTCCGCCACCTGTGCTCAGGACAGCCGCGCACGCGGCTGATTGAGGCGCGTGCGGGCTCTGGCAAGACGTTCGCCCTGGAGGCGGTGCGGGAGGCATACGAATCATCGGGCGTCGCGGTGGTCGGAACCGCCTGGCAGGCCCAGGCGGCCGAGGTGCTCCAGCGCGACGCCGGCATCGCCTCCGAGACGACGGCGCTCATCCTGGAGCGCGCAGCGCGCGGACAGGAGGCCGTCCCCGGGGGTGCGGTCGTCGTCTGTGACGAGGCCTCCACCATGCCGACGCGCGCTCTCGAGCGACTCGTCCAGGTGGTGGCGTCGCACGGTGGCCGACTGATCCTGGTCGGCGACAGGGCGCAGCTGCCACCGGTCGACGCCGGTGGCGGCTTCGCCGCCCTCTGCGACCGGCTCGGCGCGGCCGAGCTCACCGAGAACCGGCGCCAGCGCACCGAACTGCAGCGAGCCGTGGCCGCGCGGCTCGCCGAGGGGCGCGCCGGCGATGCCATCTCCCTCCTCGCCGAACACGGCCGTCTGCAGGCCTTCGCGGACGGCGCCAACGCCCGGCGCGCGCTGATCCGCTCCTGGGCGCAGACATCGCTTGCGGATCCCGCCAACGCCATGATCCTCGCCCACGACCGACGCGAGGTGCGTCTGCTGAACGAGATGGCCCGCGCCGAGCTCGACCGCGCGGGACGGCTGTCTGATCGCCGCCTCGTGGCGGCCGGCCGCGAGTGGGCGATCGGCGATCGCCTGCTCTGCCGGCGCAACCACTACCGGCTCGACGTGCGCAACGGCACCCGCGGCGTCGTCACCGGACTCGACGAGCGTGAGCGGGCGCTCACCCTCTGGACCGACGATGGACGCGAGGTGGCCCTTCCCGCCGGCTACCTGCGCCACGCCGAGCACGGCTATGCGATGACCGGACACGTCAGCCAGGGCACGACCGTGGACCGCACCTACCTGCTCGCGACTCCCGAGCGAGGCGGCAAGGAATGGGCGTACGTCGCCGGCTCACGCCAGCGGATCGACCTGGAGGTCTACGCGATCCACACAGACCCCGAGACGCTCGGGGTTGCCCTCGAGTGCGCCTGGACGCGGACGCAGGCAAAGGGGCTCGCGGTCGACCTCGCCGCGGCTGGCAGTCGGGGCATCGAGGGAAGGAAGCCCAAGAGCGATCTCACACGCTTTCCATCCGGAGGGTCGAGGGCCGAGATCAGCAACCAACGGGAGAGGCCCGAGCCGGATCTGCGGCCCTCCGAATCGGCCTGGTCGTACCCCCGCCAGGGCTCTCTTGGGCGCGGGCTTAGTCGGGATCTGTAGTAGCCGTTCAGGGTTTGCTCGGCGCCGGCAGCTGCCCGGAAGCGACCATCGCGGCCCCGCCGATCACCAGGCCCGGCAGGTAGCCGCCGGAGCGATCCCAGAGCGGCACGCGCGTCGGACCTATGGCGTTGCTAGCGGCCCCGATCATGATCGCCAGGCTCATCGGCCCGCGCACGACCAGGTGCTTGTCCCGGCCGAGATCGGAGAGATCCGCGAGGAGGCGGGCCGCCTGCTGCGCCAGGCCGCCGATCTGGTCCTCGCTGAGGACGTGCGGGGCGTGAAGCGTGATGATCTCCTCGGCGCCGATTTCATCGGCGTACCGCCCCGCGGCGCCGTCGATCGGCTCGGGCGCCGAGACGACGACCAGCACCGGCCCCTCCCCGCCCCGGGCCTGACGGGCCGGGACGACCGAAAACCCCGAGGCGAGCATCTTGCTCGAGACGGTCATCTCGCGTCCCCCGAATCGCTGCGCGACCTCGAGCTGGAGGCCACTCACCGCGCGCCACTGGTATCCGAGGGCCGCCGCGAGCGGTGCGTAGAGGTCTCCCGTGATCCTCACACGGCGCACGCCCGCCTCGCGCAGCGCTGACTCGAGGTTCCCGGCGGCGTGCGTGACGCGCGCGCCGTCGATGCCGCTCGTGGTCTCCTCCACGACCGCCCGCCAGTCCACCGCGACCTCGGCGGTGTGGTCGGGCACGGCCGTGCATGAGAAGGAGATCGTGATCGGAGCCGAGCCGCGGGCGACGAGCGCATGGCGCACGTAGTCGCCGGCGGCGCGGCGCCACAGTGTGGGATCGTCCTCGCCGTCAGCTCGGAGCACCCCGTTCAGTCCCCCGAGGGCTGCCAGGCTGCCGCGCCATCGCGGCAGGCAGAGTCTCGGCCGCCGCGGCAGGTCGCCGGGGCGCAGGTCGCTGAACAGCGGCACCACCGGGAACCCGCCCCGCCGGCCGCGCCCCAGCGCGGCCGGGATCTCGACCTTGCGGATGAAACGTGACGTCATCGAGGCCGGGGTTCCGAACCAGATGAACCCGCCCGCGTCTTCGGCGATCACCCGCCGGATCTCGCCCTCGCTCGGGCTCCCCAGACGCAGGTCGTTGACGTCCTGCCACCCGTCGGCCCCCATCAGGCTGAGTTGCGCGCTGAACTCCTCCAGGCGCAGGCGGTCTTCGCGGGCGTGACACAGGAACGGGCGCAGGCTCATGCCGCCGCCGCCACCCCGTGCGGGGCCTCGTCGCCGGGCCAGAAGCCCTCGATGCGCCAGATGTGCTCCCGGGCGACGTGGGCCCGAGCGAGGTCGGCGAGGGCTACGAGCCCGTCCTCAGGCTCCCAGCGCCGGTGCGACGGGTCGCCGGGGTAGTAGAGGCAGAGCTCGTGCCCGTGCGGGCCCGAGAGGGCGTTGCGGTGCGGCGAGGCAACCCCCGCCCCGCTCGGTCCGTCCAGGCACACCACGACCGCCCGGCGGGCGACCAGCGGCACCAGCGCCACGAGCCGCAACCGCCCGAATGGCCCCTCGGCGATGAAGCGGTAGGCGCGCGGTCGGCCCCAACCCCGCCCGGCCACGACGGCGCGCAGGAGCGGCATATCCTCGAGGGCCTCGGCCGGAAGGGCCACCAGTCCTCCCTCGGTGAGCCCGCGCTCGATCACCCCCCTCACCGTCGGACGCAGCCACCACGGGAGCCACCGGTGCCCCGGCAGGTGAGGAGGATCCGGGCGTCCGATCCCACCTCGGCCAAGGGCCCGGCGACAGAGCGTGAGCGGGTCGAGGGGCGCGGTGGGCCGCTCCGCCGGCGACGGCGGCGCTGGCCTGCGCCTGCGCCTGCGCCTGCGCCTGCTCATCTCAGGCCCGCCACGCCCGGGGCGACTTGGCGATGGCCCGCGCGCCGGGCGCGAGGCTGAGCCCCGCGCCGGCGACGCCGGCCGTGCCTGCGCGCAGGGAGGCCGCAACCGTCCCGGGGCGCTGGCCGGGGCCGGGGAAGGTCGGGCCGAGCAGCTGCTCCCAGGCCGCGAGGGCCTCCTCGGACGGCAGGTCGAGCGCGGCTCGTGCCGCTTCGGCGGCGGCCGCCGCGACCGGGATCGCCCGGGCCCGCCGGTCGTCGGCCAGCAGCTCGAGGACGTCCCGCTCGGGCCAGCCGGGGTCGGGGAGAGGGCGGCGCTCGCCCAGGTGCTCGGCGAGGGCCTCCAGGGTGAGGGCCATGCCCTGGTCGTAGTCGTGCTCACGGCCACCGAGGGCGCCGTGTGTCGCGGCCTCGATGGCGTAGGACGGCAGGAGCTTCTCGTCGCCCTCGACCATCCGGCAGTTCCAGCTCTTGGCGATCCGGACCGCCCGGATGTAGGTCCCGCCGCTGGAGGCATTGGCATCGGCCGCGGCCTGGATCTGGCCCCGTGGGTGCTCGAGCGTCCAGTCGCACAGCCCCTCCTCAGGCTTGTTCCGGCAGAGCCACAGGCGATCGTCGAGGTCGTGCTCGCGGGCCGGCACCAGATCGACCTCGATCGGGGAGCCCTCGATCACGCAGGTGACCGCCCGGACGCCGATCTTCTTGACGCGCCGGACGATCTTGGAGCCCGCCGCGGCTCGGGCGATCCGGGCGAGCTCCTCGTCGGGCGGGGGGCGGTGGCGGACATCGCCCACCACCAGCATCACATCGACATCACCGAGCGGGGCGATCTGGGTCTTGCGGCGATACGAGCCGCTGAGGAACGTATCCGCGACGGGGATGCCGAGCTGCTCGGCGACCTGTTCGCGCACGAGCGGGTGGATCCGCTTGGCCTCGGCATTCTGGTCGCCGGAGACGCGGATGGCGCGCTCGTGGGCCTCGAAGGCCTCCTGGACGCTCGAATCAGCGGAAACGGTGATGCTCATCGGGTGCTCCTTCAGGATCGGGTCGTCGTGCCGATGTGAACTATAGTGTGAAGTAGAGTCATTGTGAAGTATGGTGTGAACCGATGCCAGGAACCCACCCCACCCCACTCTCCGGGCCGATTCCGGCCACCATCCCGCTGAAGCCACCGCCGCTTGCGAAGGTCTTCGTTCAGGTGCGCTTCTCGCCGATGGCGCGGATCGTCCGCGACGAGTTCTTCGCTGACTTCCAGGAGGCGCTGGCCGACGAGTATCCGTCCGCGCTTAAGGAGCACGAGCTCTTCCTGCCGGCTGGCCCAGCGGCCGAGCCGCAGCGCGCCGAGCTGTGGCGTATGCGCGACCAGGAGGACCATTGGAAGCTCACGCTGGCCACCGCCTTCGTCACGCTCGAAACCGACGCGTACCCCGGTAAGGACCTCTTCTTTCAGCGCCTCGCCAGGGTCCTCGAAGCCGTAGCGACTCACGTCGAGCCGAGGCTCGTGGAGCGCGTGGGCGTCCGCTACATCTGTCGGCTCGAGCAGGAGGACGACCTCGTCCGGCTTCCCGAACTCGTGCGGCCGGAGGTGGTTGGAGTCGCCGCAGTGCCTGGAGCGCAGCCAAAGCTGTTGCTGACCCAGTCGCAGTATCCGCTTGAGGAGCACGTCTGGCTCGTCGCCCGCTGGGGCATCGTCCCGCCGAACTTGATGATCGATCCCGGCCTGCCCGGACCCGAGAACGGCCGAAGCTGGATTCTGGATGTGGACGTCTACGAGGAAGTCGAGCGACCCTTCGACGCCGAAGCTCTTCGGACTCAGGCGCTGCGTTTCTCTCGGCTGCAGTACCGGTTCTTCCGGTGGGCGATCGAGCCCGCTTTCCTCCTGCGCTTTGGCGCGGATCCCGAACTTGTCCACCGGCTGGAGGTCTGATGAGCCCCACCCTGACCGAGACGAGCAGGGCCTGGTGGCTAGTCGGCAATGACGCCCACGTCTACGACCCAGCGATGTTTCTGTCGCTGCCGGTCGCCCACACCGGCTGGGATTTCAACCGGCCGCTCGTGCTGCCCGAGGCCATCACCGCCTCAAAGCCGGCGTGGACGCTTTGGGTTGAGGCGACGCACTCGCCCGCCCCGCCTGACGCGGCTGCCCTGATCAGCGAGCTGCGCGACCGGACCGACCTCACCTGGGAGGAGTGCGCGCGCTTGTTCGGCGTGTCGCGGCGCACGGCCCACTACTGGGCGAAGGGCGCCAACGCGATGACGGCGGCGCACCAGCGCCGACTGAGCCAGATCCTCGAGATCGTGCGGGACTTCGATGCGTCAGCGACACAGATGCAGGCGGCATTGCGCTCGAGCGTCGGCGGCCGCTCGATCATCGAGATCATCGCGATGGGCGCCTCGCCAGCCCTGATCAGGGACCACCTCGCGAGCCAACTCGGCCCCGGCCGCACGCGCCGCGCCGAGCCCTGGCAGCCTCTCGAGCTCCTGCCCGAGCAGCCGCGCGACCCGCGCCATGTGCCTGCCCGCTCGCTCTTGCGGTCCGATGCGGCGCCGGTGTTCGACCCTGAGGACCCGACGAGCCGGTGACCGACCTGAGTCCCGCCGAGAGCCGACGGTGGACCCGTGGTCGATGACCAGGCGTTCAAGGAACGTGTCCTCGAGCAGGGCTGGGGTCCCGGAGCGCTGATCCCCTGGAGGGGCGATCTGGCGCACCAGATCGCTACCGCCGGCCTTCGTTCCTGCGACCTGCGGGCAGACGCCGGCGGACCCGTCCAGGACGAAACTCCGCCCGACGGACAGTTCCTGCTGGTCTCGCAACTGTGCGACCTGACGGCACCGGCCGCCTCTGAGCCCTTCGCGGTCGCGCTACCAGCGGGGGCATGGGACCCCGAGCCGGATCGCCCGCTCCCGCGACGCAACTCGGCCAGGTGGCTCGTCTTGGACGCAGATGCGCGCTTGGTCGCGAGCCAGGCGCGGATGATCACCTTCGACAAGCAGCGACTGCCGGATCTCGAGCCGCTGCACGTTCCCCTCAATCCGCAACTGATCTCAACCTGGTGCGCTCGCCGATGGCGCCGTACGCCGCTGCCGGACGCGTTCACGCGGACGATTCAGCCCGCCCTCGAGGACGCGTTGGAGCGCGTCGACCATGCGACCGCGCTAAGTGCCACGATCTGCTGGAGAACCCAGTTCCTGTTACCTGGGGCCGACGGCGTGCGAGGGGTGAGCCTGATCGCCGTCTTCGACCCGGATCTGATCGAGTCGGTCGAGTTCTCCGGCTACGTCGCGGCGGTCACCGAGCAGGTGGACCGTCTCCGCGCCCGCTACGAGCAGCGGTTCGCCAAGCAGGTGACCGGATTCCAGCCGTATCAGCTCATGCCCTCCCAGCCGGCTTCGACGACGCAATTCTCGCTTCAGATGGCGCTCGACACCGAGATGATCAGCTTCGACCATCTCTCACCGGACCTCGGCGGGGAAGCGGCGGACGGTCCGGAGCGACCTGAGCTTCGCGAAGAGGACGTCGTTTAAGGAGAGGAGCGCCCGAGACCCCAAAGCGGCGGACGGGGCCTGGGGGGGCTTGGGTGGGGTGACGAGCGAAGGCACGCCCCGCCTCCGCTGCGGGCCACCACCGGTCTCGCGATCGACATCGCGATGACGTAGATTCCCAACGTCATAGATTCACAATGCGGCTCTGGGCACTGGAGAGGTCATGCCGGTCTTCAAACAACTCAAGTTCTCGCTTAGTCTCCCCCTCGGGGTTGGCGGGATCGAGGGTACTTGGGAGCCTGACGACGTTGAGCGCAAAGCTGCCTGGGAGATGTACGTCGAGCTGATCACGCGCGTGACGATCGTCGAGCTGAGGCCCCGCCAGGGCCTTAATCGTGAGGCCCTCCAATCTCTGCACTCGCTCTTTCAGACGACCAGAGACATTCTTCGGTCGTATGGTCCGCGCATCGCCCAACCCAAGGGTAGCGGTGACTACTCCTTTGGTTTCCTTGCTGCTGTCATCCTCAACGACGTCCTGCGACCCGTGCTTACCGAGTGGCACCCCAGGCTTGAGGACTGGGAGGCGGGGCGTCCGCAGGGCCTATCGCGAACTGAGCATGAGAAATCATGGGAGCACACACCAGAACTGCGGAAAGCCCTCAGCGACATCAGAGAGCCCTTGATCGCATACGCAGACCTTCTCGCGGCGGTTTCAGAGGTTCCGCGGTTGCACAAAGACGCCCTCGAGGCGCGACACCTTTGACCGCCAAAGGGTTCGCAGCCTCCCCGCTTCCTAAGTCTGGCGCCCGCTCCTGCCGAGCCGTCGTATCCCAGCGAGGAACAGAGCGACACGGAGGACGCACAGCGCCCCGAGGCTCCTGGTGGTGGCGGTCACTTCCTAACCGGCCGAGCGTTTCCTCGTGCACGGTCTTTCGATGAGGCCGACCCGTTACGGGGATGCTCCCAAACGGTTCGCTGTGATCGGTACCCACAATGCTGGGAAGACAACGATCTGCCACGGGGTTACTGCGAGGCTTCGAGCACAGGGCCTGGATGCTACGTATTCACCCGAGCCATCCCGAACGAGCCGCTTTCTGGCTTCGGGGATCAGGAACATCACCTCACAGCTGGATCTCTTTGTCCGCACGATCGCGAACGAGCTCGAAGCGGGACGTCAAGCGGCGATCGTCATCTGCGACCGGTCGATCCTTGAAGTGCTCGCCTACAGCGCTCAAATGACAGGCGCGGATGGTCAAGAGGCGAGGCTCGCGAAGGCCATGGTTGCATTCGCCGAAGAATACGTACAGTCCTACGATGTGTTGTTTCGGGTGGGCTGGCGCTTCCCGATGGCGGACTCTAGCGATCCCATCCGGATCGGCGACGCTGGCTTCCAGGAGGCGATCGACACCTCGACTGATGCGTTCGCGTCAAGGTTCGGCTGCGCGGTCGTTCCGCTTCAAAGCCCAGAAACGGCTGTGATGGACATCGAGCGGGAGATCCTCCGCCGCTTGGCCGCAGACACGGCGCCCTCGGAATCCAGCGGAGCAGAGTTGATGTGACTCCGCTCCACGGCCAGCGTGACGTCTTTGTCTCATATGCGAGCTCGGACCGTGACCGCGTCGTGGCACCCATTCTTGGTGCTCTTGATCAGCGAGGGATCTCATACTGGGTCGATTCCCACGAAATGCGCTGGGGTACCGACATCGTCGCGGCGATTGAGTCGGGCCTACGCTCCGCTGAGACGGCGCTGGTCGTGTTCAGTACTGCCTATGTGGACGCCCCTTGGGCACGTCGGGAGTACTCGGCGCTCGTCAGCATGGAGATTCGCGGAGAGGGCGCACGCATTCTCCCGCTCGTGGTTGGGGATGACGACGAGATAGCGAAAGTCCGAGCGGCGTTCCCCCTCGTGCACTCGCGGCTGTTTCACCGGTGGGTGAACGACGCGGACGAAACCGCAAGGAAGATCGCCGACGTCCTCTCGCAGGGCTACCGAATGCAGGAAGCGCTTCGCTTGGATGACGAGGAGATGTTGATCTCCACAGCGTTCTGGGCGGGTCGCTTTAACGAGTCCGTCGTACGGTCTCAGACACTGCTCGAGCTCGCCCTTGCACGGCGCGACTACGAAACGGCTGCTCTTGGTCTCGCCAACCTGATTCTCATCGCGCGAAGTCGAGGGCAGGTAGGTCACGTGCGCTTCCTGCTTCAGAGGTATATGGGTGACATCCCGGTCCGACGCCTTTCTGCGGCGTTCGAGTATCGACTAATGAAGGAGTTGTTCGTATACTATTACGAACAGGAAGCGTTTGATCTATCTGCGCGCTACCTGACGCGTATGGAGAGGCTCGATAGTGAGCTGATGACGTTTACACCGTCAGACGACTGGATTCCGGGCACAGTGCGTTGGCGGAAGGCTCACCTATTGTGGATGCAAGAGCCAACGAGGCGGCGGCTCCGGGAAGGTCTTGCCGTCGCCCAAGACGGGGTCACCTACCTCACGGGGGTACTGCGAGAGAACCCGAACTCCGCCGGGCTTGCAAGCGCGATCTTGAACGTAGGCTGGCTTTATGTGCTAGCCGAGAATCCAGTGGCTCTGGACTACTTTGCGATGGCTCAGGAGCACGCCAGGGGGTTCAGTCCGCGCACTAGGTCCGAAGCGGAACTCGGTGAGATCGTGGCGATGAGGTGGCTACGCGTGTTAAACGATGGCGAGGCTGAGAGTCGAGCGAGAGGAGTTCGCGAGGACCTGCGGCGCCTGGGCTTCCCACCACGAACGTACGCGTTCCTGGGCAGGGTTGCAGACTGGCCTGTCGTCCGGAGGCTGGTCGCCGGCGTCTGAGCCTGCACCCTCAGACGTCCCTGCTGATGCTAGGAGAAGCGCTCCGGGTGGTTCTCTAAGGCAAAGGCCGCCAGGGAGCGCACTTGGGCGAAGGTGTCGAGACCCGGGATCTCGTCATGTGAGAACCACCTGCAAGCCTTCACCTCATCCCTCTGAGGCTTCAGACTACTAGGGATGCCCGGGGGGCCACGAAGAAGAACTGAACAATTGCTGGCTTACGGAAGCCCGTCGTCTCGACGTCCACATAGAAGGGCAGGGGTTCGGCGATAGCGCCCGGATCGTCCGGATGAATCGCTGGTGTGTCCCTGCAGGCACGTACCGTGATGCCGGTTTCCTCATGCGCCTCGCGGCAGGCAGCCTGCGAGAAGGTTTCGCCCGGTTCGAGGTGCCCGCCGGGCGGCACCCAGCAGTCGAACCTCGAGTGGTGCACGAGGAGGACGCGTTGCCGCTGGACGAGGTAGGCGGAGGCAATCATGAGAAAGCCCGCGTCGACAACGCCCGACCCAGAGTCTATGTAGATGTCGTGAACGGCCATGGGCGGATGGTAGCCGGACCAGGTCGGCAGCGCGCAGGCGCCATCCGCGCCGCCGTGGGCCGCCTCGTTGCTGGCGATCTGCCGGGCCACGCACCCTCCGGCCGCCGGTGGCACCCTCCGGCCGCCGGTGGCACGTGTGCACGGCCGCCCGCTCAGTATGAGCCGGTTGCCCCGTCTAAGCTAAGTACACGCTGGGGCTCGCGGCGAGTCCGGGAGACCCACAGCGTCGACGTGGTGTTGGGGGCCTCTCCGCGGAGCGTCGCCAGCGGGCGGGCACGGCCTCGCTGGGCCTGCACCGGAGGAGATGTCGAGGCGCGTGAACCCTCAGCGGGTCCGCACGGGAGCCCGGGCACGCTCGTCCGCGATCTGCGGCGCTTGGGCGAGGGCGGCGTCCTCCCAGAGCGGCGCGAGCGGGCGCTGCTCGGGTTCGTGTCCGAGCCGGAGCGCCGACTCCAGCGCCGAGGCGATGCGGTGTGTCGCGTCGGCGTATGAGGCGAGCGTCTGTGGGGCGGCGTCTGCCCATCCGGCGACGTACGGCACCGATTGGCGTCCGGTGTCGAGGCCGACGCCCGCGAGAGTGATGTGGGCGGCGGTCTCGGCGACGACCTCAGCCCCCGCGCGACCGAGCTCGTCGTAGCGCGCGCCGTGGACGTGGGCCAGCTCGTGGACGAGGACGGCGACCTCTCCGTTCGGCGCGAGCGTCGACGCGAGGACGATGAGGTGATGGTGGTGGTCGACGTACCCCTGGGATCGCCCGGGCATGACATCGTGCCGCTCCACCCGGTAGCCGGCGCGCGCCGCATCCTCCTCGAGGTGACGGAGCAGGTGAGCGTGGGACGCTCCCGTGAGCGGCGCGATCGGCGGCGGCTCCGGGAGGGGAGGCCCCTCGGTCTGGGAGATGTCGAACACCGGCACCAGCACGAACCTGCGGACCGCGGCGGCCTCCTCGCCAGTCTTCCCGTCTCGCTCGCGCCGCACCGAAGGCGCCCAGATGCGCAGGGCCTGCTCTCCTCGGCGCACCTGACGCTCGAGCGCGATCCAGCGCCGGTAGCTGGCGACCGTCGTCGCGTCGGGCCGCTGGGAGAGGATCAGGAGCGTGTTCGTGAGCGAGTAGCCGCGAAGAAGCGCCCGCGCCTTCGCGAAGCGCTGCCAGCCCTCCGAGCTCCGTAGGTCCTCGCAGGCCGCCTCGAAGCGGGCGCGTGCCTCCTCGCGGCGCGCCTCGGCCCGGCCACGGCCGGTCTCGGGTGGCGGGTCGGTCAACCCGTCGTCCCAGCAGTTCTGGCCGCCCGGCGCAGGGCCCGCTCGCGGTACCAGGGTCGAAGCGACAGGCGCGCCGGCGGCAGATGCCCGTAGACGAGGATCGCCTCGCCCGGCGGTATCCCCCGCACGGTGTCGGCGGGTGCCAGCCGCTTCTGGCGCGTCCCCCGGGTGCGGCTGGCTGATCCGTGCTCGCCCCGGGTGTGGCTCTCGTAGCCGACCTCCTCCTCGCCGAGCGCCCGCCCGAGGTAGTCGAGAGTGCGCGCATCGCTGATGCCCGACAGGAAGAGCTTGGCCCGGTGGTTGGCGAGGATCGTGTCGGCGGCCTCGCCGTAGCGTCCTCGCGCCTGGGCGAGGTCCTGGAAGACACTCACGACCTGGATGCCCTGCCCGGCGGCCGTCGCGGCGATCTGGGGGAGGTTGCGGATCGGCGCGGTGTTGGCCGCCTCGTCGAGCACGAGCAGCAGCGCGGGCTCGCAGGGGTTCCCCGCGGCGGCCCGGGCGTAGGCGGCTTCCACGATGTGCTCGATGAGTCCCGCGAAGAGCGGAGCGAGGCGCTCCTGATCCTTCGCGGGGGCGATCACATAGAGCGTGCTCTGTCCGTCGAGGACCGCCTGCTGGTCGATCTGCGGCAGGGTGGTGCTCCGCAGAACCGCCGGGTCGGAGAAGGGCGCAAGCACGGCCTCGGCTGTCGCGTAGACCGACGAGAGGGTCCGCTCCTCCCGGCGGCAGGTCGCGACGAAGGCGGCGTGTGCGTCCGGCTCGCCGAGCTCTACGAGAATCCTGCTGACCGCCGTCTGCTCGCCCGAGTCGAGCCAGCCGACGACATCCCGCATCGAGCCGCCGTCGCGGCCGGCGGCGGCGAGGAGCAGCGGTGCGATTAGCTTCGCCGCCATCTGCAGCCAGAACTCCGCGTCGCGCCCGCCCGCCGCCCCCTGCGCGCTCGTGAGGTTGTGGGCCATCCGGCGGGCGTCCGGCCATTCGGCGCACGAGGCGACCGGGTCCCATCCGACGAGCCCCTCGTCGTCGAGCCGCGCGGCGCCAGTCGGGTCGTAGATCAGCGCCTGGCCGCGAGCCCGTCGCGCCGCCAGGGTGTGGTCGAGGAGATCCCGCTTCACGGACACGGCCACGACCGGTCCGGTGGCCTCGAGGATCGCGGGGATCGCGAGACCGGCGGTCTTCCCCGACTGACTTGGCCCGACTACGACCGTGCTCGCCCGCGACTCGCCGGCGACGAGGTGCCGCCCGAGCCGCCCGAGCGTCAGCCGTCCGGGCTGTGCCCTCCGGGCGATCAGCGTCCGCAGGTCGCGTGCCCGCGCCCAGCGGGCGCCCTCGGGAGGTCGACGACGGAGGGCGTCAACGCCGGCGATCCGTCTTACGAGTGAGATCCCCGCCAGCGCGAGCCCCGACAGCGTCGCCACCGCCAGCGCGAGGGTGCCGTAGAAGCCCGCCGGGCCGGGCAGCCGCGCGCGGTCGCCCGCCGGCCAGGCCGAGGCCGGATCGGAGAGCCGCTCGGGCATCCGTGCGAGGACCCCCGGCATGTCGGCGAGCCCGGCGGCAGGCGCGCCCGAGCCGAAGGTGACCCCCGCGAGGTGGCCGAGGCCCCATACGGCGAGCGCCAAGCCCACCGCGCCGCCCGCGAGCGCGAGCCCGAGGGTGACCCACGGGTCCTCGGGCGCGCGAGGTGCGGGCGGCCGGGTCATCGGCCTCCTCCCGCCGTCTTCGCGGCCGGGCGCGGCGCCCGTGGACGGGCCGCCCCGCGATCCTGTGCGCGCTTGCGGCGCTCGGCCTCGAGCTCGGGCCGGGCGCGCTCCAGGGCCCGCTCCACCTGCGCGAGGACGTCGCCGAGGCGGGGCAGGGCGTCGGCGGCGATCTCGGGGGCGAAGCCGACCGCCCGCATGCCCTCCAGTCCGACGATCGCCCGCCCCAGATCGCGCACCGCCAGGCAGAAGCGGTTGTCGAGGCGCGGCGAGCCCTGGAAGCCCGCGACCAGCTCCGCCGCCGCCTGGGCGCGGCGGGCCAGATCGGCCTCCTCGGCGCGCGGAAGCAGCGGATCGCCGATCGTCGCCGCTTGGCTCGCCGGGGCGAGAGGCGTCGCGGCCGGGGTGTGGTCGCTCATCATCAGTCTCCCGGGTCGGGGGTCGACAAGGGGCCACGCATTCGGCCGTCGGTGTCCACGAGCGACCACTCGCGGCGCGACAGACGGTGGTCAACGAGAAACGAGCGCCCGCCGACTTTCCAGAGCGCGGCACCCCGCCAGAGGCCCGCGACGTGCTCGGCCTCGGTGGCCGACAGGCCGACCAGCTCGCGCGTAGCGGCGAGGTCGGCTGGGCTCTGCTGGAGGATCACCCGGGTCTCGGAATCGGAGAGCAGGCCCTCAGCGATCCGTGTCTCGCGCGATCCCTCGGCTCCGGCGGACCGTAGATCGGAAAGGCGGTGGACGACCAGGATGTTGGCCACGCCGTAGGCGCGCGCCAGCTTCCAGGAGCGCTGCAGGAAGGCGGCGGTCGCCGGGTCGGCGAGCACGGCCCAGCCCTCGTCGAGTACGACCAAGCGCTTGATCCCGTCGGCACGAGCGAGGCGTCCCGACAGCCAGGCGCTCACGCAGACCATCAGGATCCCCTGGGCGGCCGATCCATGGAGGGCGGACAGGTCGAAGACCACCACCGGCGTGTCGAGGTCGACCTGGTGAGAGGTCAGTCCGTCGAACATGCCCGCCAGATCGCCCTCGCAGAGCCGGCGCAGCTCCAGGGCGCAGGCCCGTCCCTCCTGGGCGAGCCCGGCGGCGTCGGTCCCGAGCGCGACGGCCGGCTCGGGGGCGGGGTGAAGGAGGTGGTGCTGGACCGCGGGAAGCGTCGGCGCGTCTGAGGCGGCCGCCGCCCGGTAGGCGACGTCGAGGGCGGTGTGCTCCTGCGGGCCGAGAGCCCGCCGCAGCGAGGCCGAGACGAGCGCGGCCAGGAGGGCAACGCGCTCCTCGCGCCCGCCCGCCGCATCGAGCGGGTTGAGGCGCACGTGCCCACCGGGAATCAGGCGGATCGGCCGGCCGCCGAACCACTCGGCGAGCGGCCCGTACTCGCCCTTGGGGTCGATCACGATCGAGCGCCGGCCGAAGACCGCCTGACGGGCCAGGTAGGTCTTCACCAGCGCCGACTTGCCGAAGCCGATCTGCCCGACGATGAGCGCCGAGGGGTTGGTGATAAGCCCCAGCTCGTAGAGGACGAAGGGGTCGAAGCAGAATGCGGCCCCGGAGTAGACCTCGCGACCGATGTAGACCCCCCGCCCCCCGAGGCCGCCCTCGCCCATGAACGGGTAGGCCGCCTGCAGGTGCGCGCTCGTCGCCCGGTGGGCGCGGCGGCGCGAGCGCGTCCTCACCGAAGCCCCCGACAGAGCGGCAGGGTGTAGGTGAAGCTGACCGCCTGCTCGCCCCACATCGGCCGTAGCTCCAGGCGCGAGCCCTGGGCCTGGTGCTCGACGTCGGCGATGGCGCCCTCGAGGTCCTCGGCCGAGCGCGCCGAGATCGTCACGTAGCCCGAGAAGCGACAGCCGGCGTGCCCGGCCGCCGTCTCGTCCTCCTCGTCGAGGACCGCCTCCTGGCGCCGGCGCCGGCGCGCCGTGGCCGAGAAGCCGAGGCGCCCGCGCAGTTCCTCGTCGGAGGTGGCGCTGGTGCGCGCGTTCTCGGCCTGGCGGATCGCGCGGGCTGGATCGAGCGCCTCGATCGTGACCGCGATCGTGCGCCATGCGGTCGTCGTCAACACCAGCGGCATCAGGAAGTCCGCGCCAACGTCGACCCGCGGCCACTCCGAGATCCAGTAGGTGGCGTGGATCGCCCCGTCGGTGCGATAGGCGCGCCACCCCTCCTCGGCGGCCATCGGCCCGGCGGTCGCCGGTGCGACGCCCGCCGGCTCCGGGCCGTCGGCTGCCTGCTCATCGAGGGCCGCCCGCGCGTCGGGGTCGAAGCCCAGGCGGATGGCGCGCGCCACCTGACCGGGCGACAGCAGGCCGCGCACCGGCACCTCGGCGCCGCGAAGGCGCTCGGCGAGCCCCGAGAGCTCGCGAAGTAGGACCGCGCAGCCTCCGGCGTCGCCGCCACCCGCCCGGCGGACCGCTCGCCCTGCACGCCGTCCGTCGACCTGCAGGCAGAGGAAGGTCTCGTGCCGGCGTGCCGGCGGGCCGGCCGTGGAGATCAGGTCGAGGTAGGAGTGGACCGCCGGATCGGAGGGGTCGAGGCCGAGGCCTTCGCGCAGATGGCGGCCGAGCGCGTCCGGCGGTTCGGCGGCGGTGCGCTCGATCCACTGGATGCGCGAGACCGGGCTCGCGGGCGTCGCGAAGCCGGCGAGCACCGACCCCCAGCGCGCGACGCGCCGCTCCTTGTCGGAGAGGTCGAGAAGCGCGAAGGCCCCGGGTTCGACAGCGACGACCGCCGTCCAGGTCGGCCCGTCGCGCACCACCCCGACCTCTCCGCCCGTCAGCGGGACCGCGAGGATCCGCACGCCGCGGAGGCTCTCGGGCAGGTCTACTCCCGCTGCGGGCCACCCGCGCTGTGGCGCGGCCGAACGGTGGCGCAGGCGCCCCGTCAGGCGCCGGGTGGCGTAGTCCGAGGCGATCGCGGCCCATGCGACGGGGGGACGGCCGCCGAGCGAGGCGAGGCTGGCCGCCGCGCCGCCGCCGGCGAGCACGAGGCCGAGGATGGCACCCGTCGCCCCGGGAGCGACGTTGAGCGAGAGCACCAGGCCGAGCAGGCCGCCGGCGATGCAAGCGACCTGGCCCCAGGTGAGTCCGCCGATCGCACCCCCGGCCTCGAGCGGCCCGAAGCGATAGCGGGCGGGCTCACGCTCCATGGCCGCCCCGGACGGGCCGCGCGGGAATGATCGGCGGCGGCGTGCGCGGACGTCGCCGGGCGGGCGCGCCGGGGGCAGAACCCTCGTCTGCTCCAGAAGGTGCGTGCCCGGCGGCCTGCGGGCGCGGGGAGCCGGCTCCCGCAGCCGCGCTCGTCGTCGCTGCCGACAGTCCGGGTCGCCCCGAGGCGCCCGGGCCGGCGCCCGCTCCGCCACCGGGTCCCGGATGCCGCGGGGCAGCGAGTGTCATGCCTCCTCCGCCCGCCCCGCCACCCGGGCCGACCCCGCGCGGGCCGCCGGCGCTCGCAGAGCCGATCGCCCGGCCGGCGCCGTGGCCGGCCCCGAAGGCCATCCGCGTGCGGGCCACGTTCCAGGCGAGCGACGCCCCGGTGGCGCCCGCCAGGGCCTGGCGCGACTCGCGCTGGGGCTGGGCGGCGTCGGCGACCAGTGGAAGGAGCGAGAAGAGGACGAAGGGCGAGAAGGCCGCGAGCATGAACATGCCCGCCCCCGCCAGGATCGCGCTCGGCGAATCCCCGGAGGCGAAGGCCGACAGCCCGAGCGACAGGGTCGCGACGATCACGAGCTTCGAGAGCACCGCCGCCGCCAGGAGCTGCACCAGGCGCCGGATCCAGCCCGAGGTCGCCGGCCAGATCATCGCCGCGAGAAAGAGCGGCAGGAACATCACGGCGATGTAGATGGCCGCCGCCCGTAGGACGAGCTCGATCCAGACGAAGACGGCGGCGATCGCTATGAAAAGGGCGAGCACGAAGGAGGCGAAGAGCGGGATGCCCGAGCCCGGCAGGCTCACGGCCGAAAGCCCCTGGGCGAGCGAGCCGGTGTCCTCCGAGATTCCGGCGGTGAGCTCGGCCGAGAGTGCGTCCGTGACCGCGAGGGCCGTCTGGGTGACCGCCACCGCCAGGCCCGTGAGCAGCATCGCCGCTGGCAGATGAAGGAGCGCCGCGCGCACGAGGAGCCCGGCGTCCTGGCGGAGGAGCGCTTGAACCACACTCAGTAAGAGGAGTGGCAGCAGCAGAATCGCTCCCACCCCGAACATGAAGCCGTAGTGCTCGGCGAACCAGGACGCGCCGAGGTCGACGCGCGTCGTGTCATCGATCGCCTTCGCGACCTGCTCCAGGAGCCACGAGGCCCCGTCGCCGACCCAGCCGGTGAGGCTGCCGAGGATCGCCTGGCCGGCGGCGTCGGCTCCCGCTCCGGCGACGGCGCCGACCACCTCGCCGACGGCGCTGCAGCCATGATCGATGAGGGGCACGTCGCAGGGTGTGGGGGTCGCCTCGGCGCGCTGGGGCTGCGGTGCCAGGAGCACGAACGCGGCGAGGGTGGCGACGAGGATCGCGACGCCGACACGCCTCATCGCGAGAAGGGCGCGAGGCCGGCGAGCCGGGCGAGGAAGACCTCGGAGGGCGTCGCGGTTGCGGCGTTGGTCACGGTCGGGCCGGGGCCGGGCTCATCGGAGGTGAAGCGCGCGACCCGCCAGCCGCCCTTGGTCCACACCAGGTCGGCGCGGCTGGTCGACCACGAGGCGACCACGCGCCCCCCGGGCGCCCCGAGGAGGAGTACCTGCCAGACGGCGACCCGCGCCCGCAGGGGCGAGAAGCTCTCGACGCGATGCCCGAGGGGGACGAGGCGCATGAGAACGCGGGAGGGGTCGGAGTCGCCGAGCTCACGCGCCATGTGGTCGTAGCCGCGGTCGAACAGCGACGCGAGCTCACTGGCGTAGGCGGGCTCCGCCAGCTGGGCGATGACGGTCCTGCGGCGCGAGGGGTCGAAGAGGAGATCCGATCGACCGAGGGCGGTCATTGCCATCGCGGCCGTGGCGACCGCACCCGACCTAGTGCGCTCACCGTTGTCAGTCTTGGCCGACGGCGGGGAGGCCGGCGCCGTTGCACGGGACGCGACTACCGAGGAGGTTGCCGGCTCGCCATCGCCGGCCGTCCACCGGCCGACCGCCAATCCAATCGCGAGTACGAGCGCCGCCGCGCCAACGAGCGCGAGGCGGCTCGGACCGCCGTATGTCTCAACAACCCGCATGGCGCGGCCCCCTCAGCAGATACGGAGACACGGAGCTACTGACGTCCCACGTTGTAAAAGAAGTTGACGAGCTGCGGCGCCATCCCCACCAACAGCGCAGCGCCGAAGCCGAGGAGCACCCCGCGTCGCCCGGCCGAGGCCGCGCCGTGATGGTTCGAGTGGCTGCCCCAAGCCCAGGCAATCGCCGCGACGACCAGTGCGGCTAGCACCAAGATCAGCGACCAACTGTAGAGCCCGTTGACGAGCCCCTGCAGCTTGTCCTGACCTGGCAGGCCAGCCGGATCGGGGGTCGCGGAAACCTGGAGGACCAGACCCTTGACCACGAAACGCCTCCTCGCGTTTAGGCATTACGCCTAATGAGGTGTACAGCGTCATAACTACGTGACGTGACCGGTAACGTCAAGTGCTAGTTGCTTCATAAGTGCCAGGACCGACGGTGAATGTCGCTCGTCCGCCGGCCGGACCGGCAACCCAAGCCTCGATCCGTCAGGGCCGTATGGGAGGCTGGCCAGGTGAACTGGACGGCACCGGCAACGGAACACCAGCGCTTCTTCGACGAGCTCTCGGGCGGAGACCGTCGCCAACTCTGGGCGCGCGACGGGCGGCTCGGGGAGGACGCCGATCTTGTCTACCTAGAGGTCGGCGCAGCCCCGCGCTTTCGAAGCAGCCGACTCGTCCCCCGCCACATGCTCTGCCCCATGCCCGGATGTCCGTGTCCGAGGTTCAAGACGGCGAAGGGCGGAAGCAAACGGGATCACTTTGTCCATGAGTTCGATCCCAACCTCGTGCTCGACCACCACGGGCCGCAGGCCGCGGGCATTCACGCGGCGAGTCTCCTGGCCCAATGGGCACGGGGTGAGGGCATGCGGGTCGAGCGTGGCGGCGGCTCTCCACCTCGCCCCGTCCACCTGAGCACGACGGGAGCCGGGCGTGGGCCGGTCAACCTCGTCTTTGTGGCGGAGCCTCTTTCTCAGTCGGCGATTCGGGACGTTACGGGGAAGGCCGAGAAGGATCGAGCTCGCATCTGCTGGTTCCTCTGGAACCGCCGTCCTCTCCTTGACCGGGCGGGTGGGAGAACGCCCGCCGTGGCCAGCTGGACGAAGGACGCCTTCTCGCTCGCCCGCCACGGAAGCGTCGTGTGGCTGAGTCCTGACCTGCGCCTGGTCGGGATACCGAACAGAATCGGACGCGGACTCGATCCCTCCACGGAGGTCTCGGTCGTGCCGCTTCTCGACTGTCGTCTCGGAGAGCGGGGACCGGTTTCGCCCGACGGCATCATCTCGCCGGCCGCCCAAGGATTCCCGCCAGAGGCAGCCGTCAGCCGCACCAGGGCTCCCAGTCCCACTCGAGTTCGAGCGCTCTGTCGCGCCGCTCGGATCCACGAGATCGCCGTGGTGACGATCCACGGATGGCTAGCGCAGGAGCTCAAGAACGTGCTGCACGACGACGTCAAAGTCAGACATGTCGCGGCTCCGCGCTTCCCCGATCACCTGCCGGCCGCGGCGCGCGCGAGCAACCATCCAGATGTGATCGGCGCTGCGCTCGTCGAGTCTTTGGGCGGCGCTGATCTCGCGGTCATGGTCGATCTGCCCCAGAGCGCGCTTGAAGGGGTGGCTCACTTGTCCCTCCCCTGCGCCCACTGCCGAGTTCGCAACGGCGGTCTCGATGAGCTGCTTCGAGAGGTCGCCGGGTTCGCCGCCGCTCGTGCGGAGCGGCGTCGCTGGGACTGGTAGGTGCGCAGAGGCGGAGAGCGCACCAGGCACCATGGGACTCCGCGGGGGCCGAGACCAGAGACTCAGCCGATGACGACTCGGAGCCGTTTGGCGACGATCGGCGCGAAGCGCCAGCCCTGCTCTCGAGGGACCACCACCCGGAGGCGCACCGAGTACCCGCCGCCCGCCGGGTTGAAGCGATAGCCGAGCGCGAAGCGCCCGCGCCGGTCGGTCCTCGTGGTTGCCAGCGGGCGCCACTCCTCCCCGCGCCGCCACTGCAGCAACACCGACTTCCCGCGCGCCTTCGCCCGCGGCCGGACGACGCCCGAGACGCGGAGAGTGTCGCCGGGCCGAAGCGCCAAGGCACTGACCCTAGTGCGGACCAAGGGGCGCACGAGGATGTAGGCCTGGGTCACAACGAGGGGACGCCCGAGGGCGATGACCCGCCAGACGCCCGGCCGGCGCGGGCGGGCCGTGAAGCGGAAGCGCCCTCGCCGGTCGGTGAGGGTCGTCGCGTGGGTGCGACCGGTCGGATCGAGCAGGTAGACGGTGGCGCCGCGCAGGCCGCGACGGTTCGCGTGGACGAACCGGCCGCGCACGCCGACGGGGCGTCCGTACGTCCCCTCGATGACCGGCACCTTCCGCCGTCCAGCCCGGGTGCTCCCGAGCGCGTGCGCTGACGACAGGCCGAGAGTCTGGATCCGCGAGAAGTTCGGAAGCGCCGCCCCGCTCGCCTCGATGCGGCCGGGCTCGCCGAGCTCGGCGTCGGGTCCCACAAGGACGGTCGGCAGGGCGCTCGTCGCTCCCGGCGCCGCGCGGCCGACGAGGTCGGACACGAAGCTCGTGACGTGCCCGGCGTTGTCCTCGGCCGACAGGTAGAAGGCGACCGACTGGCCCGGGCCGACGTAGTCACCGAGCGAGGCCTCGACCGCCGAGCCGGCCGCGGTGCCCGAGGCCACGACGGGCCCCGCGGTGCCGCCGGCCCGAAGGGTCCACGCGCGGACGCCGCTGGTCGCGTCGGCGACCGAGGTCGTGAGGCGAACCCGGTCGGGACCGCTCGGCGCGACGTCGACGCGGGCGCTCGGGGGCGCTCGGTCGATCCTCACGACCCCCGTCTGGGTCGCGGCGGGGGCCGTGCCATCGCCGTCGGCCTCCAGTCGTACCTGATGGACGCCGTCAGGGATGTCGGTCAGCCCGAACACGACGCCGTGGGCGCCCTGCCCGGGCGCGCCGGCCCACTTCAGCCGCGATGCCACGACGATCCGCTGTTGCCCGATCCCGTCCGAGCCGAGGTTGTCGGCGGCGCTCCAATCGACGCGCATCTCGTCGCCGGTCACCCAGTCCGCCGGCAGCCCCCGCAGGGCGATCGTCGGCGCGTCGAGGTCGCGTACGTTGATCGTGGGCTCGATGATCGACCAGACCCGGTTGGGCTGCTGGCGGGTCTCCGTCTGGCGCAGTCGCAGGGAGACGGTCTGGCCTCGCAGGCTGACCAGGTACGCCTTCGGTGCCGCCGGGCTCCGCGGCACGTCCTGCTCGGCGACCCCCCAGACCGGGTTGCCGTCGCCGAGCGCCTCGAGCGCGATCGAGGTCGGCGTCTCGTGGTAGCGGACCGCGCGCCACGAGATCGACTCGATCGTCGTTCCGCCCCAGGGGGTGCGCAGGTCGATCTGCCACTTGGCGCCCTGGAGCGACGGCGCGGCGGGCGGGCAGAAGACACCGAAGACCGCCCCGTCCTGGCGCGAGTTGCACTGCTCGTCCGGTACCCGATGGTTGACCAGCGCCCCGACGCCGACCGCGTAGAGGCTGCCCTCGGTCGCGCTCGCGAGGGGGGCGAGCGCCAGCGGCGCCGTGAGCGCCGCGGCGATGAGGGCGCCCCGCGCCCTCACGAGGCGCCGCCGAGGTTCCACGGGCCGGGCTCGAACTCGCGCACCGCGGGCGGCACCGCCGCCCAGGGGTCGGCTGGCGCCTCGCGCACGGGCGGGCTCGACACCAGCCGGGTCTCGGCGGGCGCCGGAGTCCTCGCCGCCCGCTCACGCGCGCGCTGTCTGGCCGCCGCGCGCTTCTTCTTCTGTTCGAGCGCGGCGGCCTCGCGGCGCGCCTGCAGCTGCGATGCCTTCAGGGACCTGTCAAGTCTGGCGATCCAGGCCGCGTCGATCTTCGCCGAGGGCGTCGCCGGCGCGGCGGTGGGCGCCGTTGCTTCCTCCGGCCGGCCGAAGTCACCCGCGGGGGGCAGGCCGATCCCCCCGGAAACGGTGACCACCGTGAGGATCACCGCGCCCAGGACGCCGGCCCCGGCACCCGCGCGTGCCCCGAGCGACAGGCGCACGCGTCGTCCGGAGGGGCGGCTCGGCGTGGGCGCGGGGGCGATCGGCGCGCCATCCGGCGGCGAGTCGTCGCCTGCCACCGAAGGAAGCGGAACCAGCACGCTGTCGTCGTCGAGCGTGAAACCCGGAAGCGGCACCATGTCGACCGCCTCGGTCGGCCAGATGGCCGAATTGGAGTCCTCGCTCGCAACGGGCCCGTCCGAGAGCCAGGCGAGGTCCGGGCCGCGGTCGTCTTCGGGGATCGATGGGTCGAGCGGAGCGTCGCTCACCAGCGGACCTCAGTGGGAGACACGGCGAGTCTCGCGCATCATCCCCGTCGCCCGTCTTGACGTCAAGTGAGTGAGAGGTGATATAGCTATGAGCCATGAACAGCATCGACATGCGAAATCGTGCCGTAACGCCAGCAGCGATCCGCATTTTGGGAGAAGCTACGCCGGATGAGCGAGCCGCCCCGCCACGAGGTCCTGACGCTTCCCGAGGTGGCCGAGTGGCTCGAGCTTCATCCCAACAGTGTCCACCGGGCCGCGCGATCGGGGCGCCTTCCCGCGCGGCGGGTGGGCAAGGAGTGGCGTTTCCTCCGCGAGGCCGTCGCCGCTCGCTGGACTCCCGGTCGGCGGCTTCGCGGCACGCCCCCGCTTCCAACCGTCCACCAGCTGGCTGTCCCCGAGGCGCCGATCGCCCTGTCGGCTCAGGAGGCCGCCGACTTCCTGCGGGTCGAGCTGCACACCATTTACCACGAGGCGATGGCCGAGCGGCTCCCCGCCTGGAAGGAGGGCAACGAGTGGCGCACCTCCGAGGGGGCCCTTCGGGAGTACCTGCGCGCGGACCCCGATGCGGACACCCGCTACATCAAGGAGCGGGACCCCCGGCGCCGCGCGTGACGGGCGGAGTCAGCCGATGAGCGCCCCGGGGCAGGAGCCTCTCCCAGAGATGTACCGGGTGAAGGCGCTCGAGCAGGCCCTGCAGATCATCGCCGCCCTAGAGGCCGAGCCCGAGCTGACGCTGCCCGAACTCGGTGAGCGAATCGGTACCCAGACCCCGAACGCCCACAAGCTCGTCCTTCACCTGGCCGAGGCGGGTCTCGTCGAGGCGAGCCCGCTGACCAAGCGCTATCGCCTCGCTCCGGGACGCCTCGGTGAGCTCTCGGCCCGGGCCCTCGCCGGGCTGAACCCCTGGGAAGAGCTTCGCCAGGTGGTTCCGGATCTCAAGAAGTCGACCGACATGCCGGGCCTGATCGCGGTGCTCTCGGGCGGGCGGGCGATCTACGTCGAGCAGTTCCGCGGCCCGGCGCGCGCTCTCGGGCGCGCCTTCCCGGCCCACGCAACCGCCCTCGGAAAGGCGATCCTCGCCTTCCTGCCGGCGCCCACGCGGGAGGTGGTGCTCGCCGAGCTCGTCCTCGACGCGTGGACCCCGAGGACGATCACCGACCCCGAGCGCCTTCGCTCCGAGTTCGCCGTGATCGCCGAGCGCGGATACGCCCTTGAGGATGGCGAGCTCGACGGGCCGCGACGCTCGATCGGTGCGCCCGTGCGCGACCACACCGGTGAGGTGATCGCCGCAGTCGGGGTCGGCGGCGCGCGCGCGAGCATTCCCGACAGGAGGATCGCGACGATTGCTGAGCTGGTCGTCGCCGAGGCCGAGCGGGTATCTGCCGCCCTCGGGGCCGGCGGACTCGCCGCCATGCCTGCGCGGACTCTCGAGGTCGAGGTGCTCGGGGCGGTAGAGCCGCCGGTGCCTCCGGCGCGCGAAGGTGTCACCGAGCCGACCCGCCGCCCGCGGCGAACACCCCGCGCCAAGCGCGGCTCGGGAGCCGGTGGGTCGTGAGCACGGCCGCCGCCCCGCGCGCGCTGCCCCTCTTTCGCTGGGGGCTGGCGGCGCTGGCCGGCGTGGTAGCGCTCATCGTCTCCCTGCCACTCCTCGCGCTCCTCGCCGCCGCGGGCGGATGGACGAGTTCGGCCCGGGCGGCGTCCTCGTCGGTGAACGCGGCGGCGCTCGACGAGTGGATGGCCGACGACGTGCCCGGCTCGCCGCTTGTGGGACTCGGGCGGGTGTTCGTCGCCGAGGGAGTGCGAAACGGAATCGACCCGCGCGCGCTGGTGGCGATCGCCCGCCACGAGTCGGTGCTCGGGACCGAAGGGTCGGGCGCCGGCATCAACAACGCCTTCGGCTGGGGGCCGGCGATCCCGTTCAGCTCATGGGAGCAGAACATCGCCACGGTCGCCCGCGGCCTGGCGACCAACTACCTCGGCCGGGGACGCACGACGCTCGCCGACATCCAGCCGGTCTGGGCTCCGGTCGGTGCGACCAACGATCCGGGCGACCTCAACTCCGCGTGGGTGGAGGCGGTCGGGCGCTTCTACGCGGACCTCGGCGGCGACCCGACCCTGCCGATCACCCTGGAGGCGCAGGGGGGTGCTCTCGGCGCCGGCGCGACGATCGGCCCCGGAGGCCTCGCGACACCGACCGGAGGCCTCGGCACTCTCAGCGGCGGCCCCGGGGAGGGCACGCACGACTACGGCGCCTGGCCGAACAACTGGCAGTCGGACCGCGCGGTAGACATCAGCCTGCCCTTCGGATCGCCGCTCTTCGCCGTGCAGGCCGGGGAGATCGTGCGGATCGGCGGCGACGCGACGCGCTTCGACGGCCGCTTCGGCGGCGCCCAGCTAACCATCGAGTCGGCCGACGACGCCTACTACTACGCGCACCTGTCGGGGATCGTGGTGGGCGAGGGCGATCGGGTGGCGCTCGGGCAGCTCATCGGCTTCTCCGGCGCGGCGAACGGCGTCGACCACCTTCACCTCGGCGTCATGCGGCGTGATCCAGTTGCCCTCGCAGGGGTCGGATAGTGGGCGAGCCACGGAAGCGGGCCCTGACCCGCGACGACCTCTTGATGGCGTGGCTCGACGCGCAGCGGTACGCAGGCGCCCACGTGGATCTTGAGACCTTCCACACACGCCGGCTCGCGGCGATGGAGACAGCGTTCCTGGTGGATCTACGGCAAGGGCCCCGCTCGCTGCCGGAGGGCCTCCCCGTCTGGCTCGTCGAGTCGATGCCCGAGCACATGCGATCAGGCCTGGCAGGGGGGCGCAATCCCGCCGCGCTGCAACGGCTGTTCCTCCGGGCGACCGACTGGCTCCTGAAGAGCGGCTCGGCGTTCGGCGGATACCTCGAAGCGCCGCCGCTGGTTGCCGCCCTCTATCAGCGCCATAGAGATGCCCTCGACGAGGCCGCCGAGGCCGTCCGCCGCGGTCATCGGGCCCTCCTCCTCGACCTGCTCGAGTTGCTCTGGGGGCTCGACGCCGAAACCCGGGTCGACCGAGCCCGTGTGGTCGCCGCGGGGTTCGATCCGGACGAACGCGAGCCCGAGCCGGAGGACTACTGGTGACACTGTGGCTGTCGAACCTGCTCCGGCGAATACGCGGACTACCGCGTCGCGCTTCGGAGGCGGAGTGGGCTGCGCTCATCGAAGAAAACGAGCGGATCATCCCGCGCACCACAACGGCGGAAGACTGGCCGTCCGTCATGGAGGCCGTGATCGCATCCGTGGGATCCCGAGCGGCGTTGATCGCCAAGCCTGCGTGTCTCGGAGTCGCAGTCGAGCGACCGTTCGAGGTTGCCCTCGCGGCGGCGCTCAACGGCGAGCTCTCATGGGACCTCAGAGCCCGCACCGGGGGCGGGCACGGGCTCACGGACTTTCCGGCCCTCGGCCCTTACGACGTCTCGGTGGCGGATGGTCGGCCGGATGACACGCATGCGGCCATCCTCGAGTTCAAGAAATGGGGTGCGCCTGGTATCAACAGCGCGCCCCCCAGGAAGCGGCACGAAACGCTTTGGGACGTCCTCAAGGTCGGGTGCTCGGTGGCCCGAGAGCGGTCTGACCGCGGCTACCTCGTCACCCTGGCCCCCCGGACGGCGTGGAAGCAGCCGCACGAGTTCGCGGCGCTCTTCGATGGTGTCGAATGGGACACCCTCGAGGTCTGCGCTCGCCATCCGGAAGCGATGGCCTTCTTCAAGGCCGGTTGGCGCCTGCCCATGGTTCCTGCCCGCGTGCGGTCCGTTCCGGCGGGGACGGAAGCGGCCGTTGACGCGTGCGACGGCTCTGACTGGCTGCTTCGAGCCGTGGCGATCGAGCCGCGCGGGCCGCTGGTGCAGCTCGTCCTCCCGGGAGCGCCGGCCGCGGGGATCGGTCCGCCGCCAGCATGAGCCACAGTGAGTACAGAGAGGCCAGCAAAGGCGGCCGCGCCGAGTCCGGCGCATCGGAACACCCGGGTTGGCTCCGGATCTCGGTCGAGCTGAGTGACGAAGACGTGAGGCGCATCGCCGACCAGATGGCGGCGCTCCTGCGCACCGAGCCCCGCGGCATCGATCGCGAATCGCCGTATCTCACGATCGACGAGGCCGCTGCCTACCTGCGGTGCCGTCGTCAGCGCATCGACGACCTTCTGTCACAGCGTCGGCTCAGCCGCATCAAGGACGGAGCGCGGACGCTGATCGCGCGCGCCGAGCTCGAGGCCTACCTGCGTCGAGGCGCCGACGACCCGTCGCTGGTGCGCTGGGGCTCGGCCGCGTGAGTACCGGCCGGGCCGGGGTCCTCGTCGTGGGCAAAGCGCGGCTCCGGGAGGTCGTCGGGGATCAGGTGGACGTAGGTCGCCAGGGTGAAGGCCGGCGAGTGGTGGCCGAGCACGACCTGTACCTGCTTCGCGTTCCAGCCGGAGCGGAAGAGGATCGAGGCGCAGGTATGGCGCAGGGTGTGGACGCCTGCCCAGGGCACTCCGGCCCGCGCGGCGGCGGGCTTGACGATCGAGCGCAGCACGAACTCCGGGCGCAGCTGACGGTCCTCGGGCCCGAGGAAGACCAGGGCCTCGTCGTCGGCGCCGGCCCGGTGGCGCCACAGGTCCTGAGCCAGGCGCGTCGAGATCGGCACCTGCCGGATCCCGTAGCTGCTCTTGGGAGTGTCGAGGCGACCGAGTCGGAGACGTCGGCGCACGTTCACACGCCGCGTGCCGAGGTCAACGTCCTCCCAGCGCAGCGCGATCAGCTCGCCGACGCGAAGACCGGTCTGGGCGAGGAAGCGCACGATCAGGCGCCAGCGCTCGGGGGTCTCCTCGATCAGGCGAGCGAGCTGGCCCTCGTCGAGCGCGCGACGCTTCTCGGTCGGGTCGAGCTTCGCACCTGCGCCGAGACGAAGGCCGGCGGCGGGGTTAACCCGCAGCAGGCCCTCCTCGACGGCCGTGGCAAACAGAGCCCGGACCGGGGCCATGACGATGCGCACGGTCGCGGGTGCGAGTCCTTTGTCTGTGAGGTGGCGAGCGAGGGCCTTCAGGTCCCGCTGCTCGATCTCGGACAGGCGTCGACGGCCGATGACCGGGATCACGTGGAGCTGCAGGTCGCGGTCGTACTCGGCGATCGTCTCCGGGCGGATGCCGCGACTCGTCCGCCCCTCGTAGGTGCGCACCCACTCGCGGGCGTAGTCCTCGAAGCGCGCGCGCGACGACTCGCGGAACTCGCCTCGGGCGACGTCGGCGGCGAGCGAGCTCTTCAGGAGGCGCGCCTCAGCGAGGGTCGTCGCCGCGCGCTTACGCCGGCGTCCCGATGGGTCCGTGAACGTCACAACGTAGCGGCTGCCACGGCGGTAGACGCCGGGGGTGGTCGTGCGCTCGTAGGGGGCCGCCATGGGAGGGCGATGTTCCCACTTCTGTTCCCACCCTGCAATCGCAGGGCCCTGTTAACAACGATCGGAGAAGCCGTGATCGCCTATCTCAAGCGCGATCTCACCGATGGGCCGTCTGGGATTCGAACCCAGGACCTTGGGATTAAAAGTCCCCTGCTCTGCCAACTGAGCTAACGGCCCACCGCCATTCTGACGCCTCCGGGGCCCGGGCGGGTCGCGACGGGGCCCGCCCGGCTGGCATCCTGCGGCGGCTGAGCAAACCACCGGAGGGATCGCCCGTGGCCGTGCACCTCACCCCCGACCAGATCGCCGCCCTGCTCGAAGTCGAGCCGGACGTCGTGGTGAACGCCGCCGACGAGGTCGGCGTGCCGGTGTACCAGGGGCAGATCGACCGGGTGCTGCTCGCCGAGGCGCTCGTCGCCGCCGGGCACCACCTCGCCCCCGTCGCGTCGGAGCGCCTCCTGCGCGCCGGCGACGCCTCCTCCGGCTAGGCGCCGCTCAGCCCGCGAGCCAGCGGCGCTCGATCTCCAGGGAGTGGTCGGTCAGGGCGGCCTGCAGGAGCGGTCCGAACGTGATGCGCCCCACGCCGAGGGAGGTCAGGTGCGCGAGCGAGTGGTCGACGGGGTGCGCCGTGATGTTCACCGGCACCGGTATCGCGGCGACCACGTCGCGCACCAGGTCGTCGTCGCTCTGGATCCGCACCGGGTAGACGCAGTCGGCCCCCGCCTCGACCAGCAGCAGCAGCCGGGCGACGCCCTCGTCGCGGAGCGCCGCCGGGTCGGCCGCGTCCTTGAAGAGGTCGGTCCGGCCGTTCACCACCAGCGGCACCCCCGCCGCGTCGGCCGCCCGTCGCAGGCCCGCGACGTACTCCGCGTGCTCCTCCGGCGCGCGCATCCGCCCGCCCTCCGAGTGGACGGTGTCCTCGATGTTCAGGCCGGCGGCGCCCACCGCGACGAGGCCCTCCACCAGGTCCTCCGGCGGGTGCCCGTAACCCGACTCCAGGTCGACCGACACGGGTACGTCGACGGACGCGATGATCGGCCCGACCGCCGTGAACACCTGCTCCAGCGACAGCTTCTCGCCGTCGCCCGAGCCGAGGGCGTCGGCGAGGGGGTGGCTGCCGATGGTGAGGGCGGCGAACCCCGCCCGCACCGCCGTCCGCGCCGACCATGCGTCCCACACCGTCGGCAGCACCAGCGGCCGTTCCCCGCCGTGGAGTGCCCTGAGCCGCGCCGCCGCGCCTGCCGCGTCCACCGTCATCGCCTGTCTCCACGGGTCGTCGGGTCGTCCGCCTGGGGGAGGCGGGTGGAGCCCCGCCGGGCGGGTTTCGCCGACGGGGGTGGCACGACCGGGCCGATGTCGCCGTCGGGCGCCTCGTCCAGGTCGACGATCACCGGCGCGTGGTCGCTCGGGCCGGTGCCCTTGCGCGCCTGGCGGTCCACCCACGCCGCCCGCACCCGCTCCGCCACCGGCGCCGACGCGAGCGCCAGGTCGATCCGCATCCCCAGGTCCTTGTGGAACATGCCGGCGCGGTAGTCCCAGTACGTGAAGATCCGCTCCGACGGCCACCGCTCCCGCACGACGTCGTGCAGCCCCAGCGCCATGAGGTCGGCGAGGGCCGCGCGCTCCGGCGGCGTGACGTGGGTCTGGCCGACGTACGCCTCCGGGTCGAAGACGTCCGCGTCGGCGGGGGCGATGTTCATGTCGCCGACCACGATCGCGTCGTCCGGGCCGCCCGCCACGACGTCGCGCAGCGCGGCGAGCCACTCCAGCTTGTAGCGGTAGTGGTCCGAGTCGGGCTGCCGCCCGTTCGGCACGTACAGGCAGTGGACCCGCACGCCGCCGCAGGTCGCGGCCAGCGCCCGCGCCTCCGGGACCTCCCAGTCCGGCGCGCCGGCGAGGCCGGTCACGACGTCGTCGAGGCCGACCCGGGACAGGATCGCCACGCCGTTCCAGCCACCCTGCCCGTGCGCCGCGACGGCGTAGCCCCGCGCCGCCAGCTCGTCGTCGAGCAGCTCCGCGAACGCGTCGTCCGCGAGCTTCGTCTCCTGCAGGCAGACGACGTCGGGGCGGCGGTCGTCGAGCCACGGCAGCAGCCGCGGCATCCGCTGCCGTACCGAGTTCACGTTCCAGGTCGCGATGCGCATCCGCCCCACCATACGAGCCTCCGCCCCTGGCGCGCCTCCGCCCCCGGCGCCGTCCCCCCGGGGTAGGGTCGGGCGATGGAACTCGGGCTGGAGGGGCGCGTCGCGCTGGTGACCGGGGCGTCCCGGGGCATCGGCCGGGCCATCGCCGAGGGCCTCGCCGCGGAGGGCGCGCGCGTCGCCGTGGCGTCCCGGTCGCGGGAGGCGCTCGAGGAGCTGGCGGGCGCGATCGGCGGGAGCGCCCACCACCTCGACAGCGACGACCTCGCCACCATCGACCCCCTCGTCGACGCCGTCGAGCGCGACCTCGGACCCGTGGACGTGCTCGTCGCGAACACCGGGGGCCCGCCCACCGGGGCCGACCCGCTCGGATTCACCGCCGCCCAGTGGGAGGCCGCGCACCGCGCCCTCGTCGTCGCGCCGATGCTGCTCATGGCGCGCCTCGTCCCCGGCATGCGGGCGCGGGGGTGGGGCCGCGTCCTCGCCGTGTCGTCCAGCGCCGCTCGCGAGCCGATCGGCGGGCTGCAGCTCTCCAACGCCAACCGGCCCGGCCTGCTCGCCGCGATGAAGCACCTCGCGCACACCGCCGCCGCCGACGGGGTCACGTTCAACGCCGTGCTGCCGGGGCGGATCGCGACGGACCGCATCGTCGCCAACCACGGCTCCCTCGCCGCGGCCCAGGAGGCGGCGCGCCGGCTCGTCCCCGCCGGCCGGCTCGGCACCCCCGCCGAGATCGCCGACGTGGCGGTCTTCCTCTGCTCCGACCGCGCCCGCTACGTGACGGGGCAGTCGCTCCTCGTCGACGGGGGGCTGACCCGCTCCTGGTGACGCCCGTCGCCGGCGACGGGGGGACGCGAGAACCGCAGCTCCACCTCGGTGCCGGGGGCGCGCTCGTGCCACCGCGCGTCGTCGGCGATGGCGGCCATGATCACCCGACCCCGCCCGCGGATCTCGTGGGGCTCCGGCGGCGTCGGGGGGTGGACGGGCGTCGGGGCGCCGGGGCGGCCCCGGTCGCGGATCCGGACGTGCGCGCGGTCGCCGTCGGCCTCCAGCTCCACCTCGACGGGCGCGTGCGGCTCGGAGCCGTGCTCGATCGCGTTCTGGACGGCCTCGTCGACGGCGAGCACCACGTCGTCGCGGTCGTCCGTCGGCCAGCCCGCACGGGCGAGGCCGGACGCCACGCACTCGACCAGGCGGCGCGTCGCGGGCGGTGACGCCGGCTCGCCGGCGCGGAGCCTCACCACGTCGTCACCGGACGTCTCGGCGGGGGGAGGTGCACCCGTGGTGGGTACCCGGCGATCCACGGCCTAACCGTCCCCGCCCGGGGCGGTTCGGGGTGCGAGACACGCCATGACGGCGTCCACGACCCCCTCCTCCCAGCCCTCCGGGAAGCCGTCGCCCGAGAGGTACCGCGCCTGGTAGGCGCCCGAGATGAGGTCGATGACGGCGTCCCGGTCGACGCCGGGGTCGGCGGCGCCCGCGGCGACGGCGTCGTCGAGCAGGCGCCGGTAGATCTCCCGCCGCGGCTGCAGGGTCCGCTCCCGGAAGAGGCGCAGCAACTCGGGGGTGTGGTGCTCCTCGGTGAGGCAGGTGCCGACGAGCGCCATCACCGTCACCCGCTCGGCGTTGCGCCGCGCCTGGCGCAGCTGGGCGAGCAGGTCGGTCCGCAGGTCGCCCGTCGGGGCGGGGCGCCCCGTCTCGCGCAGGTGGGCGAGGGCGGCGGTCGCCAGGTCGGCCTTCCCGGCGTAACGGAGGTAGAGCGTCGCCTTGCTGACCCCGGCGCGCGCGGCGACGCCGTCCATGCTCATGCGGGCGTAGCCCTCGGTGGAGAGCAGGTGGATCGCCGCGTCGATGATCGCGGCGTCGACGGCCGGCGAGCGCGGGCGCCCGGCGCGGCGTCCCTCGGGGGCGGTTGTCGGTTCCGGCGCGGCGGCCACGACCGGACGGTACCACCACCGGGCGGTTTAGTGAACTGGACCGTTTGGTATGTTGACCGGCATGACCCTGGGATCCTGGAAGGCCCTGATCGGGATGCTCGTGCTCACCATGGGCACGAGCACGCTCACCCCGCTGCTGCCGCTCTACAAGTCCCACTTCGGCATCTCGACGGGCACGGCGACGCTGCTCTTCGTCACCTACACCGTGACCGTCTGCCCGACGATGCTGATCGCCGGCAACCTGAGCGACCGGCTCGGGCGCAAGCGCCTGCTGCTCCCCGCGATGGTCCTGATGACGCTGGCGTCGCTCGTGTTCGCCCTCGCCGAGAGCGTGCCGCTGCTGTTCGCCGGCCGGGTCCTGCAGGGCCTCGCGATCGGCGGCTTCCTCGGCGTCGGCGCCGCCTTCGTCGTCGACCACGCCCGCGTCGAGAGCAAGGCCCTCGCGGCCGCGCTCGCCGGGGTGTTCTTCCGCCTCGGCTTCGGCCTCGGGCCGGGCCTCGCGGGCCTCGCCGCCCAGTACGGCCCCGCCCCGCGCCACACCCCCTTCTGGGGGCACATCGTCCTCATGGTCATCGGGATCATCGCCATCGCGACGGCGTCCGAGACGCTCATGCGAAAGGCGGAGCCCGGGCCGTTCCGCATCCGCATCGGCGTGCCCGCCGGGCAGGCCCGCGGCTTCCTGACCTACGTGGCGCCCGCCACCTTCATGATGAGCTTCGTCGAGGGCACCGTGCTGTCGGTGGTGCCGATCTTCGTCTCCGAGACACTCGACGTGAAGAACCTCGCGGTGATCGGCGCGATCGGGTTCATGGTGCTCGCCCTCGGCGGCCTCGCGCCCTTCCTCGCCCGCGGGCTCGAACCGCGGCTCTCCATGACGATCGGGGTGCTGCTCGCATCGACGCTGTCGTTGCTGATCGTCGCGTCGTCGACCCTCGACAACGTCGGCATCGTGCTCTTCGCCGCCGCCGCGATCGGCCTCAGCAACGGGTTCATCCTCTACGGGGGGACCGTCATCTGCGGCACGATCGTCCCGATCGGGGAGCGCGGCAAGCTGATGTCGCTGCTCTACATGTGCGCCTACGCCGGGACCATCCCGACCGTCGCCCTCGGCTACCTCGCCGACGGCATCGGCCTCACGGCGACCCTCGGCATCTTCTCGGCGGTCGCGATCGGCATCGCGCTGTTCGTGGTGACCGTCGGACGCCGCTTCTTCCGCGAGGTCATCCCGTGGGTCGACACGCCGCCCGCCCCGGCCGAGACGCTGGTGTCGCGCACGACCTGATGGGCCACGGGGCCGGGGTCCCCGCAGGCCGGCGGCGCTACGCTGCCCCCGTGACCCGAGACGACGAGACCCACGACGTCGACCCCAACGAGACCCAGGAGTGGCTCGAGGCGGTCGACGACATCCTCCGCGAGTACGGCCCCGAGCGCGCGGGCGAGCTGCTCGGCCGGGTGGTCACCGAGGCCCGGCTCTTCGGCGCGGTGGTGCCGGTCAGCGACAGCACCCCCTACGTCAACACCATCCACGTGGAGGACGAGGAGCCGATCCCCCACGACCAGGACGTGGAGCGCCGGCTGCGCTCCGCCATCCGGTGGAACGCGGCGGCCCTGGTGCTGCAGGCCAACAAGGAGTCGTCCGAGCTCGGCGGGCACATCGCCAGCTTCCAGTCCGCGGCGACGCTCTACGAGATCGGCTTCAACCACTTCTGGCACGCCCGGTCCGAGGACCACGGCGGCGACCTCGTCTACATGCAGGGGCACTCCTCGCCCGGCATCTACGCCCGGGCCTACCTCGAGGGCCGGCTCGACGACGACCAGATGCGCAACTTCCGCCAGGAGGTCGACGGCAACGGCCTCTCGTCGTACCCGCACCCCTGGCTCATGCCGGAGTTCTGGCAGTTCCCGACCGTGTCGATGGGCCTCGGCCCGATCATGGCGATCTACCAGGCGCGCTTCCTGAAGTACCTCCAGGGCCGCGAGATCGCGGACACCTCCGCCCGCCACGTGTGGGCGTTCATGGGCGACGGGGAGATGGACGAGCCCGAGTCGATGGGCGCCATCTCGCTCGCCGGGCGGGAGAAGCTCGACAACCTCGTCTTCGTCGTCAACTGCAACCTGCAGCGCCTCGACGGGCCCGTGCGGGGCAACGGCAAGATCATCCAGGAGCTCGAGACCAACTTCCGCGGCGCGGGCTGGAACGTCATCAAGGTGATCTGGGGCGAGAACTGGGACCCCCTCCTCGCCGAGGACCACGACGGCCTGCTGAAGCGCCGCATGGAGGAGGCCGTCGACGGCGAGTACCAGACGTTCAAGTCGCGCGACGCCGACTACGTGCGGGAGCACTTCTTCGGGGCGTACCCCGAGCTGAAGGAGCGCGTGAAGGACATGTCCGACGCCCAGATCTGGGCGTTGAACCGCGGTGGCCACAGCCCGCGGAAGGTCTACGCCGCCTACCACGCCGCCGTGCACCACGAGGGCCAGCCCACCGTGATCCTCGCGAAGACGATCAAGGGCTACGGCATGGGGCGCGCCGGCGAGGGCCAGAACATCACGCACCAGCAGAAGAAGATGAACGAGGAGGCGCTGCTCGCCTTCCGCGACCGCTTCGGCGTGCCCCTCACCGACGAGCAGGCCCGCGACGCCGTCTTCTACAAGCCCGACGACGACAGCGCCGAGATGACGTATCTGCGGGAGCGCCGGGCGGCGCTCGGCGGCAGCCTGCCCGCGCGGCACGCCGACGCCCCGTCGATCGAGATCCCGCCGCTCTCCGCCTTCGACGCCCTGCTGAAGGACACCGGCGACCGCCAGATCTCGACGACGATGGCGTTCGTCCGCGTGCTCTCCACGCTGGTGCGCGACAAGGGCATCGGCCGCCACGTCGTCCCGATCGTCCCCGACGAGTCGCGGACCTTCGGCATGGAGGGGATGTTCCGCCAGCTCGGCATCTTCAGCCAGGTGGGGCAGCTCTACAGCCCCGAGGACGCCGAGCAGCTCATGTACTACCGCGAGGACAAGGGCGGCCAGATCCTCGAGGAGGGGATCACCGAGGCGGGCGCCATGTCGTCGTGGATCGCGGCGGCCACGTCGTACGCCAACCACGGCGTCCCGATGATCCCGTTCTACATCTACTACTCGATGTTCGGGTTCCAGCGCATCGGCGACCTCGCCTGGGCGGCGGGCGACAGCCGCGCGCGCGGGTTCCTCGTCGGCGGCACCTCGGGGCGCACGACGCTGAACGGCGAGGGGCTGCAGCACGAGGACGGCCACAGCCACGTCATGGCCGCGACGATCCCCAACTGCCGGGCCTACGACCCGACGTTCGCGCACGAGGTCGCCGTGATCGTGCAGGACGGGCTGCGGCGGATGCTCACCGACCGCGAGGACGCCTTCTACTACCTCACGGTGATGAACGAGAACTACCACCACCCGGCGCTCCCCGAGGGCTCCGAGGAGGGGATCCTGCGGGGCATGCACGTCATCCGGCAGGCCGAGGGCAAGGGCCCGCGGGTGCAGCTGCTCGGGTCGGGCGCGATCCTCCGCGAGGTGCTCGCCGCCGCCGACATCCTCCGGGAGGACTACGGCGTCGGCGCCGACGTCTGGAGCGTCACGAGCTTCACGGAGCTGCGCCGCGACGGCCTCGAGGCGGAGCGGTGGAGCCGCCTGCACCCCACCGAGGAGCCGCGGCTCTCGTACGTCGAGACGCAGCTCGGCGACCGGGAGGGACCGGTCGTGGCGGCGAGCGACTACGTGCGGGCGTTCGCCGACGGCATCCGCCCGTTCGTGCGCGGCCGGTACGACGTGCTCGGCACCGACGGCTACGGCCGCAGCGACTACCGCGTCAAGCTGCGCCGCTTCTTCGAGGTCGACCGCCACCACGTGACCGTCGCGGCGCTCGGCGCGCTCGCGCGGGAGGGCGTGATCGACGCCGCCATCGCCGCCCAGGCGATCACCCGTTACGACATCGACCCGGAGGCGGTCCCGCCGTGGCAGCGATGAAGGTCACCGTCCCCGACATCGGGGACTTCGACGACGTCCCGGTGATCGAGGTGCTGGTCGCGGCGGGCGACACCGTCGCCGCCGAGGACCCGCTGATCGTGCTCGAGTCGGACAAGGCGAGCATGGAGGTGCCCGCCCCCGCCGCGGGCGTGGTCGGCGAGGTGGCGGTGAAGGTCGGCGACGCGGTCTCGCAGGGCGACCTGATCCTGACCCTCGAGGAGGAGGGCGGCGGCGACGCGGACGACGCGGACCACGACGGGGAGGCCGATGCGGCTCCCGACGCCGACGCCCCCGACGACGACGAGGGGGACGAGCCCGACAGCGGCGGCACGTCCGATCCCGCGTCGGCGGGCCAGGAGGAGCAGCAGGCGGCCCCCGACGAGGCGCCCACCGGCTCCTCCGGGGACGGCGCCGGCGACGGGGACGAGGTGAGGTCGGAGCGCCCGCCCGCCGGCACGTTCGACGGCGACGACGTCTACGCCGGACCTGGCGCGCGACGGCTGGCGCGCCAGCTCGGCGTCGACCTCGGCGCCGTGGAGGGCAGCGGCCCGAAGGGCCGGATCACCAAGGAGGACGTGACCGCGGCCGCGGAGTCCGGCGGCGGCGCGGACGCCTCCGGCGGCGCCGCCCCCGCGGCGGCCCCCGCCGCCCCGGCCGGGCTGCCCCCGTGGCCCGAGGTCGACTTCGCGTCGTTCGGCCCCGTCGAGGTGGTGGAGCGCTCGCGCATCACGCGCATCGCGGCGCCGGCCCTCGCCCGCAACTGGGCCATGATCCCGCACGTCACCCAGCACGACGAGGCCGACATCACCGCGTTGGAGTCCTTCCGCACGGAGGTCAACGCCGCCCACGCCGACGAGGGCGTGAAGGTCACGATGGTGTCGCTGCTGCTGAAGGCGTGCGCCGCGACGCTCCGGGCGTTCCCCGAGTTCAACTCCTCGCTCGACGGCGACCGGCTCGTGCTGAAGCGCTACTTCCACCTCGGGTTCGCGGCCGACACGCCGCAGGGCCTGCTGGTGCCGGTGATCCGCGACGTCGACCGCAAGGGTCTGCTCGAGATCGCCCGCGAGCTGACCGAGCTGTCCGGCGCCGCCCGCGAGGGGAAGCTCTCCCGGGAGCAGATGCAGGGCGGCACGTTCACCATCTCGAGCCTCGGCGGCATCGGCGGGACCGCGTTCACCCCGATCATCAACGCCCCCGAGGTCGCGATCCTCGGCGTCTCGCGGTCCGCGATGAAGCCGGTCTGGCAGGACGGGGAGTTCGTCCCCCGGCTGATGCTGCCGCTGTCGCTCTCCTACGACCACCGGGTCGTCGACGGCGCGGCGGCCGCCCGCTTCACGACGCACCTCGCCGACCTCCTGAGCGACCCGCGCAAGATGCTGCTGTGAGCGAGGAGGGCCAGGCCGACGTCCTCGTGCTCGGGGGCGGCCCGGGCGGCTACACGGCGGCGTTCCGCGCCGCCGACCTCGGGCTGTCCGTCACGCTCGTCGAGCGGTACGAGCGGCTCGGCGGCGTCTGCCTCAACGTCGGCTGCATCCCCTCCAAGGCGCTCCTGCACGCGGCGAAGGTGATGACCGACGCCGAGGACGCCTCGGCGATGGGCATCGCGTTCGGCGCCCCCGAGGTGGACCTCGACGCCCTGCGCGGCGCGACGGCGAAGGTGGTCACGACGCTCACCGGCGGGCTCGACGGCCTCGCGAAGAGGCGCAAGGTCCGGGTGGTGCGCGGCACGGGGACGTTCACGTCGCCGAACGCCCTCCGGGTCGAGGGACCGGACGGGGAGGAGGAGACCGTCGCGTTCGCCCACGCGATCATCGCCGCGGGCTCCCAGGCGGCCCGCATCCCCGGCCTCCCGGACGACCCCCGCGTGATGGACTCGACCGGCGCCCTCGCCCTCGACGAGGTGCCCGGGCGGCTGCTCGTGATCGGCGGGGGGATCATCGGCCTGGAGATGGCGACGGTCTACGACGCCCTCGGGTCGCGGGTCACCGTCGTCGAGATGCTCGACCGGCTCATCCCCGGGTGCGACCCCGACCTCGTCGCGCCCCTCCAGAAGCGGATCGGCAGGCGCTACGAGGCGATCCACCTCGGGGTGCGCGTGTCGGGCGTCGAGGCCGCCGACGACGGGCTGCGCGTCGCCTTCGAGGGGGACGACGCCCCTGAGGCCGTCACGGTCGACCGGATCCTCGTCGCGGTGGGGCGCCGCGCCAACGGCGGCGCGATCGGCGCGGACGCCGCCGGCGTGGAGGTCGACGACCGCGGGGTGATCGCCGTCGACGCGCAGATGCGCACCAACGTCGCCCACATCCACGCGATCGGCGACATCGTCGGGGACCCCATGCTCGCCCACAAGGCCAGCCACCAGGGCGTCGTCGCGGCCGAGGCGATCGCGGGCCTGCCGGCGGCGTTCGACGCCCGCGCCATCCCGTCCGTCGCCTACACCGACCCCGAGATCGCGTGGGCCGGGCTCACCGAGACGGCCGCGGAGGCCGACGGCACCCCCTACGAGGTCGCCGTCTTCCCGTGGGCGGCCTCCGGCCGGGCGCTCGCGACCCACCGCGCCGAGGGCCGCACCAAGCTCCTCGTCGAGCCGGGGTCCCGCCGCATCCTGGGGGCGGGGATCGTCGGCGTGAACGCGGGCGAGCTGATCGCCGAGGCCGTGCACGCGATCGAGATGGGCGCCGACGCCGAGGACCTCGGCCGCACGATCCACCCCCACCCGACGCTCTCCGAGACGCTGATGTTCTCGGCCGAGGCGGCGGAGGGGACGATCACCGACCTCTACCTCGGGAAGCGCTCCCGCCGCGACTGACCCCGCCGGGGGCTACTGCTGGTAGCCCTCGACGGTGTCCTCGTCGCGCAGCGACGCCTCGCCGGGGTCGCGGCCCGCGGCGCGCTCGGCGCGACGCTGGCGCAGGAGGTCCCAGAAGCGGTCGAGCCGCACCTGCACCTCGCCGAGGCGGGCGTGCTCGTCGTCCGTGAGGGCCCGCCCGTCGCGGTGCTCCAGCAGCCGGTGCTCCTCGGCGACCAGTTCCTCGATGACGCCCTGGATGTCCTCGTCGGCCATGACGCTCCCCCTCGGCGGTGTCGGTGGTCGACCCATCATCGCAGGGCCCCGGGCGGGGTCGGGCCGGTGGCGGCCCCGGTCCCGGCGTCGCGGGACGGCCCCCGGCCGCGTGCGCGGCCGGGGGCGGGTGACTCAGGCCCCGCGGTCCGTGCGGGACGCGTCGCGCGCGACGGCGTCGGCCATCTCGGCCCGCGCGATCTGCGGCGTGGGGGCGGGGGTCCGCTGACGGGCGCGGAGCGCGTCGCGGGTGGCGTCGTCGCGGCCGACCCCGGCGTAGTAGCCGTGGATCTCCCGCTCGCGGTCGGGCGTGACCTCGCCGTCGTCGTCGAGGCTCGGGGCGCCCTTCAGGTGGTCCGTCGAGTACGGCACGACGGCGTGCGCGTCGCGGCCGTCGCCCTCGTCCACGTAGGTGACGTCGTCGATCGGCACGACGTGGGTGCCGCGCGACAGCCACCCCGTCGAGACCGACAGGTAGCGCACGCGCTCGGCGCGCGGGTCGAGGAACACGTCGCGGATGGAGCCGACCTTCTCGCCCTCGGCGTCGCGGACGTCCATCCCCTTCAGGCGCGACAGCGACGCGAGCCGGGTGGGCCCGCCCACCGCGTCATCGTGGTGGTGATGGTCGTCGTGGGTGTCGGCCACGACCGCGGGACCGGTCTCGCCGGCGCTGACGGTGCGCGCCTCGTCGGTCGTCCCGGTGCTCTCGTCGTCGATCCTCGCCATGGTGCGTCTCCCTCTGGTCCGGTGCTGAGGGGGGGACGTACCCGCGTGGGCCCCGGGCTACCCCCGACCGGGTTCGGGGCGGAGGCGCACCGGCTCGGCGACGCCGGGCACGCGGACCCCGCGGCGCGGGATGCGGAGCGTGGCGACCGCGCCGACCAGGGCAGCCGCGCCGGCGATCAGGAACATGGCGGTGAACGCGCCCTCCGACGGGATGTCGGGGGTGCCGGAGATGGTCGCCGCGCTCAGCAGCGCCGCGCCGACCTGGCCGCCGACGACGCCGCCGATCGTGCGCATGACGGTGTTCATGCCCATCGCGACGCCGGTCACCTCGCGTGGCACGGAGTCGACGATCAGCTTGGCGAGCATCGCGTAGACCAGGCCGACGCCGACGCCGATCAGCGTCATGGCGATGACGATCTGGTACCCCCGGTCGTGGAAGAGCGCCAGGGTGAGCCCCCCGAGTCCGAGGATCACCGAGCCCACGCACGTCAGGGAGCGTGCGCCCACGCGGTTCTCGAGGATACCGCCGAGGGGCCCGACGATCAGCATCACCGCCGAGGCGGGGAGCAGGTAGAGGCCGGCAACGATGACGCTCGCCGCGAAGCCGTAGGGGATCATCGCCGCCAGCTCCGGCGGGAGGTTCGCGCCCATCTGGACGAAGCTCGGCACGAGCAGGAACGTCCCGAACATCGCGAAGCCCGCGATGAACGCGACGATGTTGGTCCAGAGGACGGCGCGGTCGCGCATCATCCCGATCTCGATCATCGGCTGCGGCACCCGCAGCTCGACGACCACCCAGAGGCAGAGCACGACCACCGAGAGCGCGAACACGCCGAGCGTCGCGGCGCTCAGCCAGCCCCACGTCTCGCCCTCGCTGAGGGCGACGAGCAGGGCGGAGAGGCCGATCGAGAGGGTCAGCGCGCCCTGCCAGTCGACGCGCGAGGGGGTGCGGATCGGCGACTCGGGCAGCAGGCGCCACGTCAGCACCATGGCGACCACGATCGGCACCGCGCCGATCCAGAACAGCCAGCTCCAGTGGAGGCTCTCGAGGATTACGCCGCTCAGCACCAGCCCGGCGCCGCCGCCGACGCCGAAGGTGGCCGACAGCAGGCCGAGGCCCATGCCCACGCGCTCGGGCGGGAGCTCGTCGCGCACGATCCCGAAGGCGAGGGGGAAGATCGCGCCCGCCGCGCCCTGCAGGGCGCGGGCGAGGATCAGCGCGCCGATCGACGGCGCGAGCGCCGCGGCGACGGTGCCGACCGCGAAGACGCCCATCGCGATCATCAGCAGGCGCTTCTTGCCGTAGGTGTCGCCGAGCTTGCCGAGCAGCGGCGTCGCGATGGCCGAGGTCAGCAGGAACCCGGTGAACACCCACGCCGTCCACGTCGTCGTGGTGTCGAGGTCGCGCTGGATGGTCGGCAGGGCCGGGACCACCAGCGTCTGCTGCAGGACGTAGGACACGCAGACCACCGCGAGCAGTCCCAGCGTCACCCCCGGCCGCACCCGGCGTGCGTCATCCGCCATCATCGAACCCCGATCGGTCTGCGGGCGCGCGGCGCCCCCGGCGAGAAAGTTGCATGATACAAGCGATGCCCGTTCCCGGCCCCGACCACACCACCGGCGACCTCGACGCCCTCGCCGAGGCGCTCGTCGAGGTGCGCGCCCGCCTCGCGCCCCTCGTGCTCGCCCGTCAGGAGCGCCGGCGCACCGGCGCGACGGCGGCGGAGCGCCTCAGCACCCCGCAGCACCTGACGCTGCTGGCGCTCGGTGACGGCCCGCTCACCATGACCGCCCTCGCCGGTGCGACGGGCGTGGCCATCAGCACCGCCACCCGGATGGTGCAGTCACTCGTCCGTGAGGGCTGGGTGGCCGCCGTCGACCCCGCCGAGGGCGACCGCCGACGCCGCCCCGTCGGGCTGACGCCCGCCGGGCGCGAGGTCAGCGACGCCGCGACCGCGCACCTGCGGTCCCGCATCCGTAGCCTGCTCGACCACCTCGACCCCGGCGAGGGCGCCGCCATCCTCGCGGGCGTCCGTGCCCTCGAGAAGGCGATTCAGCTCGACGACGAGCGGCGCGCCCGGGCCGTGGCGGCCTCGAGCGCGGCCTCGATCTCCCCCAGCGAGGGCGCGGGACCGGACAGCGGCGACGCCGCCGCCGGGCGCATCCCGTCGAGGATCACGCCGAGGTAGCGGCGCCAGAGGTCGGGGATCTGCAGCTGGCAGGGCTGCGCGTGCCCGGCGGCGGTGATCAGGAAGAGGACGTCGACGGGGACGAGGTCGTCGCGGACCACACCGGCGGCCTGGGCGCGCTCCAGGAGCGCGGCGAACGGGGCGGTGACCCGGTCGCGGGCCCCGCGCAGCTCCGGTGACCCGACGACGTCGCTGCTGGCCGTCTCGAACATGCCCCGGTCCCGCGCCTGGCGCTCGGCGATGGCGGCCATCGCCGCGACGAGGGCGTCCCACGGGTCGTCCACCGTCCGGGCGATCTCCTCGACCGCGTCGGCGGCCTCGCCGAGGCGCTGCTCGAACATCGCGAGGACGAGGTCGTCCTTGGTGGGGAAGCGGCGGAACACCGTCGCGTGCCCCACGCCGGCGCGGCGCGCGATCTCGTCGACGCAGAGATCGGCGCCGTGCTCGGCGAAGAGCTCCGACGCGGCCGCCACGATCCTCTCGCGGTTGCGGCGCGCGTCGGAGCGCAGGTTGGAGGTCACCGCGGGCCTCCTAGAGCCCGGCGTGCGCGGGCGCCTCCGACGGCACGATCTCGGCCACGTCCCGGCGCCGGACGTAGGTGGCGAGGATGACGACCCCGAGGACCATCAGCGCCGCGCCCCCGGCGAAGGCCGCCTGGAAGCCCTCGACCAGCGCGCTCGCCTGGTCGGCCTGCGTCGGCGTCCCGCCGACGCCCTCGAGGGCCCCCTCGGTCTGCGAGGCGGCGATCGTCGAGAGGATCGCGAGCCCGAGGGCGCCGCCGATCTGCTGCGACGAGTTGAAGACGCCCGACGCGAGGCCCGCGTCCTCGTCGGCCACGTTCGCCGTGGCGATGAGGGTCAGCGGGACGAACGTGAGGCCGAGCCCGGCGGACATGACCAGCAGGCCGGGGAGGAGGTCGGCGACGTAGGTGCCGTCGACGGTGACCCGGGAGAGCAGCAGCAGGCCGACGGCCGCGACCGCCATGCCGGCGAGGCCGATCGTGCGGACCCCGAGGCGCGCGATGGAGCGCTCCGCGATCACGGAGAACAGGATGATCCCCGCGGTGAGCGGCAGGAAGGCGAGGCCCGCCTGGACCGGCGTGAAGCCGAGGGTCTGCTGGACGTAGATCGACGCGAAGTAGAAGACGGCGAACATGCCGCCCATCACCGCGAGCATCGAGAGGTTGGCGCCGGCGAGGGAGCGGGTGCGGAACAGCCCGAGCCGCACGAGCGGCGCCTTCGAGCGGAGCTCGATGACCACGAACGCCACGAGCAGGGCGGCGGCGGCGGCCATCATCCCGATGGTCTCGACGGAGCCCCAGCCGTAGTCGACGGCGCGCACGATGGCGTAGACGAGCAGCGTCAGGCCCGCCGTGACGCTGACGGCCCCGGCGATGTCGACGCCGGAGGTCGGCACCCGCGACTCGGAGACGTACTTCAGGCCGAGGAGGATGGCGGCGGCGCCGATCGGCAGGTTGACGAGGAAGATCCACTGCCACGCGAGGTACTCGGTGAGCAGCCCGCCGGCCAGCAGGCCGACGGCGGCCCCGCCCACGGCGATGGCGGCCCAGGCGCTGAGGGCCTTGGCGCGCTCGGCGGAGTCGCGGAACGTGGTGGTGACGATCGAGAGCGCCGCGGGGGAGACCATGGCGGCGCCGAGGCCCTGCAGGGCGCGGGCGGCGATCAGGAACTCCGAGGACTGGGCGAGCGCGTTCAGCAGCGACGCGCCGGTGAACACCACGACGCCGGCGATGAACAGGCGGCGGCGGCCGATGAAGTCCGCGGCGCGGCCGCCCAGCAGGAGGAACCCGCCGAAGGCGAGCGTGTAGGCGTTGACCACCCACTGGAGCGACGAGGCGGAGAAGTCGAGGTCGTCCTGGATGGCCGGCAGCGCGACGTTCACGACGGTCCCGTCCAGGACCACCATGAACTGGGCGATGCAGACGATCACCAGCACGAGCCACCGGCGGTCGGCGGACGGTGCGGAGGGCGGTGCGGATGTCACGGGGCGGCTCCTGCGGACGGATGGGACGAAAGCGGAGTGATGAGTCCGGTTCGCGACGATAAACCAAGTGGAGTGTCGAGTCCACTTCGTGCGGGCGCCCCCAAGTCGCGGTCCCAGACGCCCCCCTGTAGTCTGGATCGGTGCCTAGCAGTCTGTCTGCGTCGCGGGCTCCTCTCGGACGGACTGGTCGGGGGAACCGCGCGCCCGCGTTCGTCCGTGGCATCCGACTTGCCGTTTAGGGTGCTGCGCATGAGGCCCGTCGCCACGACCGACGCAGCCTCAGGGGTGCGTCACCCTGGCCGCGGGCGGGGACGCGTAGTCCGGCTGTCGCTTCGAAGAGGTTCCGCGCTCACGAGGCCAGCGAGGGCGCCGGTCTTTGCTGCTGCGGCCGACTGTCCACAGATGCGCGCTCTGTCTTCCCTTCGCCACGGGGGTCCTCAGCGCACAGAGTTGGGCACAAGCGCTGCGGCCAGAGCCTCGAGACAGCCCCCGCCCTTGCCGCCCTTCTATGGGCGCTTCATCCGACCTCTTCTCTTCCGCGTCGACGCCGAGACGATCCACGAGCAGACTCTGCGCCTCTTGCAGCGCGCTTCACCGGTTGTTGGTCGCTTCCAGCTTCCGGTCGCGGGTAGGGGACGACTCGCGCAGAACTGCCTCGGCCAAACGTTCAGAGATCCCATTGGACTGGCTGCGGGCTTCGACAAAGAGGCGCGCGCAGTCCCATTCTGGTCTTTCCTTGGCTTTGGTTTCGTAGAGATCGGAACCGTCACGGCCCACCCGCAGCCCGGGAACATTGGGCCGCGCATCGAGAGGCGACCGACCGACTTTGCTCTCGTCAACCGGATGGGGTTCAACAACACTGGCGCAGCCAAGGTCGCGCTCACCCTTGCCGACTGGCAAAGGCGTGGCCTGCTGGGACGCGTGCCCGTCGGGGTGAACATCGGGAAGTCGCGTTCCGCGGACCTTGACTGCGCTCCAGCCGACTACGCGGCTTCAACCGAGATGCTCGCGCCTTTTGCATCGTTTCTCACGGTGAACGTGAGCTCGCCCAACACACCAGGCCTGCGTGAGCTTCAAGAGGCGGATCGTCTCGCGGGCGTGCTCGAAGCGGTTCAGGACGCACTCTCGACTCATCAGGCGTGGTCTGGTGTGGCAAAGCCTCTCTTGGTGAAGATTGCGCCAGACCTAACCGAAGCCGAGGTCGATGCCGTCGTTGATCTCGCGATCGACAGAGGTCTCAGCGGCATCATCGTCTCGAATACGACGAACAACTGGGGCGATCTGTCCCCGCATTCGGGCGCGAGGGTCCGATCAGGAGGCGTCTCAGGTCTACCCCTGCAAGAGAGGTCTACTTCCCTGATCGGGCATGTCGCCCGTCGTGCGGAAGGGCGCTTGCTGATCGTTGGTGTTGGCGGAATCTTCTCTGCTGACGACGTATGGACGAAGATGGCCGCCGGCGCATCCCTCGTTCAGCTTTACACGGGTTTTGTGTACGGAGGCCCTAACGTCGTTCGCGCGATCGCCGCCGGGCTGCTCGCCCGGATGGACCGCGAGGGCGTCGGGAACGTGTCCGAGATCGTCGGCAGCGCGGTCCACCCCGCAGGGTAGGCTGGGGGCCTCCCGGCCGGTCGACCCGCGCCCCAAGGGCCTCTCTGCTCGAACTCAGCGATCTCGCCGTCGTACTCGTGACGCTCGCCGCGGCGAGCGTGCTCGCGGGTCGCCTCGGGCTCTCGGCGATACCGGTCTTCATCGTCGCCGGCATCATCCTCGGCCCGTCCCCCGGATTCCCGGAGATCGTCGAGCCGTCCGAGGGGACCGAGCTGCTCGCCCGGCTCGGGATCGTGCTGCTGCTGTTCTTCCTCGGCCTCGAGTTCTCGCTCGGCCGGCTGACCGCCGCGCGGCGGATGGTCATCGTCGGCGGCCTCGTGGACCTCGTGATCAACGGCGGCCTCGGGATCATCGTCGGGGTGGCGCTGCTCGGCCCCGGCCCCGAGGCGATCCTGCTCGCCGGCCTGATCTACATCTCGAGCAGCGGCATCGTCACCCGCGCGCTGTTCGACCTGCGGCGCCTCGCCGACGACGAGACCGACCTGGTGCTCGGCATCCTCGTCTTCGAGGACCTCGCCGTCGCCCTGTTCCTGGGCGTCGCCGCGGCCCTCGCCACCGGGGAGTCGGTGGGAGGGCTCGAGGTCGCCGCCACCGCGGGCCTGGCGCTCGGGTTCGTCGTCGCGTTCCTGCTGGTCGGCCGCTGGGCCCACCACCTCTTCGACCGCATCGGCCCCCGCCTCGACCGCGAGCAGCTCCTGCTCGGCGCCCTCGCGATCGCGATCGGGGGCGGTGCGCTCGGCGAGGCGGCGGGGCTCTCGGAGGCCGTCGGCGCCCTCCTGGCCGGCATCCTGCTGTCCGGGTCGGAGGTCCGCGACCAGATCGAGCAGAACCTGCTCGGCCTGCGCGACTTCGCCGCCGCGATCTTCTTCTTCGCGTTCGGGCTGGAGGTCGACCTGTCGCAGGCCGGGGACGCGGCGCCCTGGCTGCTGCTCGCGGTGCCCGTCGCCGTGGTCGGCAAGCTCGTGGCCGGGTACGTTGCGGGACGTGCGACCGGCTTCACCAAGCGGCAGAGCGTCAACGTCGGCTCGGCCATCGTGGCCCGGGGCGAGTTCACGATCATCCTCGCGAACCTGGCGGCGGCGGGAGTCGCGCTGGACGCCACGTTCCGGGAGCAGGTCAGCCCCTTCGCCGGGCTGTTCGTCCTGGTCACCGCGGTCGTCGGGGTGGTATTCATGAGGGAGTCGCGGCGTATCGGACGGCTCGTCTTCCCCACGCGCGCCGCCCGCAGAGAGTCGAGGAGATAGCCCGATGCTCGAGGTCCGCGAGACCCGGCTCCCCGGAGTCGGCACCAAGTTCACCCTGCGCACGGGCCGCGGGGACAAGGTCTCCGCCGTCGTCCACCTGGACGGGATGCGGGAGATCTACCACTACGAGGACGAGGACGACGAGCCCCACGTCATCACGCTGAACGACGAGGAGGCCCGCCAGATCGGCGCCATCATCGGCGGCGTCGTCTACCGGCCCCAGCTCGTCAAGGACCTCGAGGTCGCCCTCAAGGACCTGGTGATGGAGTGGATCGAGCTCCCGCGGTCCAGCCCGATGGTCGGGCTGACGGTCGCGACGTGCCGCATCCGCTCCACGACGGGCTCCACCATCGTCGCCATCCTGCGGGAGGCCGGCTCCCTCGCCACCCCGCACCCCGACGAGGTGCTGCGCGCCGACGACACCCTCGTCGTGATCGGGCGCCCCGAGAGCTTCGACGAGATCCGGCGCCTCGTGGCGGAGGGACCGCCCGACTGATCCCCCGCGGGCCCTCCGACGGCGCGGTGGCCCGGTGAGGCGCCCCAGTGGCCCGGGTTCCCTCCGCGGGGTGCTCGCGGCACTGGTGGCCGGTCTCGCCGTGGTCCTGGCCGTCCTCATCGCGGTCGCCCTCCTCGGGATGGTCACCACGGCGCGCGACTACCGCGACGGCGCGCAGCGCGCCATCACGCGGCAGGCGGCGGCCAACCAGCTGCTCATCGACCTGCTGAGCGCGCAGAGCGCGAACCGGGCGTACATCCTCCTCGCCCGCGGCGACGACCTCGCCGAGTACCGCACCGCCCGCGGCCGGTACCCCGGCGAGATGAACGAGCTGATGGTCGCCCTGGAGGGGGAGGAGCAGCTCGAGGCGTCCGCGGACGCCGTCGACCGGACCGCCCAGCTCTGGTTCGACGAGGCCGTCGAGCTGATCCGGCTGCGCCGATGTCCCGTCGGGGCGACCGTCGCCGCCTGCGAGTCGCGCATCGAGCAGGCCCGGGCGCGGGTCAACGCCGGGCTCAGCGAGAACCGCTTCAACGCCTTCCGCGCCGAGCACGCACGCCTCGTCGAGGAGATCGACGACGTCCGGCTCCAGGTGCTCGCCGACAGCGACCGGCGCCGGCGCTGGACGTTCTACTCCATCGTCGTCGCCGCGCTGCTCACCCTGCTGATGGTCGCCGTCGCCAGTCGCCAGCTGTGGCGCCGCGTCGGCGGCCCCATCGCCCTCCTCTCCGCCGGTGTCGCCCGCGTCACGCGCGGTCGCCTGTCCGACCCGGTGCCGCCGAGCCGCGACGCCGTCGGCGAGCTCGCCGACCTGATCGAGGGCTTCAACCTGATGCAGGGCGAGGTCCGCCAGGAGCGGGACGCGGTCGCGGCCGCCGCCCGCCGGGAGGCGGCCCAGAAGACCGAGCGGGAGCTGTGGGAGACCGTCCAGACCGGGCTGCTGCCCGAGCGCCTGCCCGCCGTGCGCGGCCTGCGGCTCGCCGCGCGGTACCGCCCCGCCGAGCGGGCGCTGCTCGTCGGCGGGGACTTCTACGACGCGATGGTCCTGTCCGACGGCCGCCTGGCCGTGATGGTCGGCGACATGGCGGGCCACGGCGCCCCCGCCGCCGCCCGCGCCGCGGGGCTGCGGTTCGGGTGGCGCACCCTGGTGGCCGTCAACCCGAACCCGGCGGCGGTGCTGAGCGCCCTCAACGACCAGATGGCCGACCCGGGGGACCGCGCCGAGGGCCTGTTCGCCTCGATCATCTACATGCTCATCGACCCGGGCGGCTCCGTCAGCTTCGCGCCCGCCGGCCACCCGCCGCCGTTCCTGCTGACCGCCGGCGGCTGCCAGCCGGTCGAGCCGCTGCGCAGCGGCCCGTTGCTCGGGGTGTTCGACGAGGCCGAGTGGCCCGTCACCCACACGTCCCTGCCGCCGGGCGGGACCCTGCTGCTCTACACCGACGGCCTGATCGAGGCGCGCCAGGGGGCGGACACCTTCGGCGTCGAGCGGGCGTGCGCCGTCCTCGCGGCGGAGCGCCGGTCCGCGCTGGAGCTGCGGGTGGAGCGCGTCATCCAGGCGGCCCGCCGCCACGAGGACCAGAGCCTGCGCGACGACGTCGTGATCGTCGCGGTCGAGCGTCCCGTGGCGATCCCGTGGGCGTCGCCGGAGCGTCCCGCCCCCGCGCCGCGCCCCGCGTGGCGCCAGGCCGACGCCGGCCGCCCCGCCGCCCGCGCCCCCGCCCGGAGGGGCTGAGAGGCTCTCAGGCCGGGACGGGCGCCCGCGCCGGGGGCGTCGTGATGAAGCTCACCTCGTGTCCGCGCACGTTGGCGCGTCGCGCCGATTCGGCGGTCATGGCGCCCCGCCGCACGAGCATCGCGTACTCGGCCCGCAGGCGGGTGCCGATCATCTCGGGGCCGTCGGTGGCGATCACGATGGGGATGCCCGCCGCCTCGAGGGCGAAGACGATCTCGGCCATCTGCTCCTCGTCGCGCACGGCGCCGGTGCGCACGTTCGACGTCGGGCAGATCTCCAGGACCACGCCGGCGGCGAGCACCTCCTCCTGCAGGCGCGGGTCCATCGCGGTGATGATCCCGTGCCCGATGCGGTCGACGCCGAGCGCGAGCACCTGCCGCATCTCCTCGACGAACGGTGCGGGGTCGGGGGCGTTGACGCCCTCCTCGCCGGCGTGCAGCGTCACGCCGAGGCCGGCGTCGCGCGCCCGGGCGACGAGCGGCGCGAGGTCGCGGTACGGGTAGGGGGCGGGGGCGCCCCCCGGCCGCGGCCCCCCGATGTCGATCGCGACGACCCCGCGGGAGCGGAACCGGATGGCGCGCTCGACGACGGCGGCGTTCAGCTCGGGTGGGAAGCCCCGGTCCATCATCAGGATCAGCCCGGCGCGGACCGGGTACTCGAGGGTCGCGCGGTCGATGCCGTGCACGGCGGCCATGACGATGGCGTCCAGGTCGCGCTCCCCGCCGCGGTTGCGCTTCGCGGGGTTGAAGCGGACCTCGTGGGTCGTGATCCGCTGCGCGCGGTACCCACCGGAGATCATCCCGTGGACGGCCCGGAAGACCCCCTCCGGGCTACTCTGGATCAGCTCCGTCAGGTGGTAGATGCGGTCGAGCCCGTCGAGGCCGTCCGTCCCGCGGCCGACGTTCGTCGCGGCGGCGAAGTGCCAGTAGTCGCGGTAGGGGAGCTTGATGCCCTGCTCGTGGGCGAGCTCCCACATCGTCGCGGCGTCCACGCTCCCGCCGAGGTGGGCGTGCAGCTCCGACAGATCCTCGTCGTGAGCGAAGACGCTGGTGCTCATCGCGGCGCCGGCGCCGCGGTCCCGCGGGTTACGCCGTGGCGCCCGGCAGGACCTTCTGGAGCTCGCCCTCCTGGAACATCTCGGTGACGATGTCGCAGCCGCCGACGAGCTTGCCGTCGACGAACAGCTGCGGGATCGTCGGCCAGTCGGACCAGCCGGAGAGCACCTGGCGGATGCGCGGGTCCACGAGGATGTCGCGGGAGCCGTACTCGACGCCGAGGTGGTTCAGGATCTGGACGACCTGGTTCGAGAAGCCGCAGCGCGGCATCTCCGGCGTGCCCTTCAGGTAGAGGAACACCCGGTTGGAGGCCACCTCGCTCGTGATCTGCTCGAGGATCTGGTCGTCGGTCAGGGTCGTCACGTCGGTGCTCATGTCGCCTCCGGTGCACGCGTCTTCAGGGCGAGCGCATGGATGCTGCCGTCGTCGAAGCGGCTCTGGACCGCGGCGTAGACGAGCTTGTGCTGCTCCAGGCGCGAGAGGCCGGCGAACTGCGGGGCCACCACCGATGCGGCGAGGTGGTCACCACCGCCCTGGTCGACGATCTGGGCGCTCGCCCCGGGGAGGGCGGCCTCGATCATCGACGTGAGCTCTGACAGGTCGGCCATCGGGCCCAGGATAGCGGCTGACCCCGGGGACGGCCCCGGGCGGCCCGGCCGGCTGCGGGGCGGTCCCTCATGGTGGAACATGTGGGCGACCACCACCCGCCGCCGCGGCGGCGCGACCAGACCCGGGGGAGACGGTGAAGAAGATCGAGGCGTTCATCCGGCACGAGGCGCTCGAGGCCATCCACGACCAGCTGGTCGCGCGCGGCCTGCCCTCGATGAGCGTGAGCGAGGTGAAGGGCTCCGGGCGCCAGGCCGGCTTCACCGAGAAGTACCGGGGCTCCCGCAAGGCGGTGTTCCTGCGCCCGAAGCTGAAGCTGGAGATCGCGGTGGACGACGCCGACCTCGAGCGCGCGATCGACTGCATCCTCGAGCTGTCGCACACCGGCGCCCCCGGCGACGGCAAGATCTTCGTGTTCGACATCGAGGAGGCCATCCGCGTCCGCACCGGCGAGCGGGGCCCGATCGTGCTGGAGTCGCACACCGGCTGAGCCGGTGAGCGTCGGGGTCAGGCCGCGGGGTCCCCGGAGAGGAGCGCCGTGAGGGCCCCGGGGTCGGTGACCGGGGCCTCGCAGGCGAAGCGGCGGCACACGTAGGCGGCGGGGGCGCCGTCGCGGAGGGGGCGGTCGGCCAGGAGCGGCGCGGCGGCGATGGCCGCCGGGTCGTCGGGGTCGCCCGCGGCGATCACGTCGTACGGGCCGGCCGCGGCGCGGGCGGCGCGGACCAGCTCCGCCGTGCGCGGGTCGTCGGGTGCGCCGGCGATCGCGATGCCGCGCCGCTCCGACAGGTGGTGGTCGAGGGCGATGAGCGCGGTGCCGAACGCCTGCGGGAAGCGGCCCATCTCGGCGTGGACCATCCGCAGCGCCCCGACCGCGAGGTCCTCCAGGGCCGCGTCGCCGGTGAGGTCGGCGATCCGCAGCAGCACGTGCGCGGCCTGGGAGTTGCCCGCCGGCGTCGGGTGGTCCTCGAGGTCGCGGGTGCGGGCGACGAGGCTCTCGCCGTCGGAGCCCGCGTAGAAGAACCCGCCGGCGTCGGGGTCGGCGAACAGCTCGACCATCCGGGCGGCGATGTCGCGGGCGGCGGCCAGCCACCGCGGCTGGAGCGTCGCGCCGTAGAGGCACAGGAGGCCGTGGCAGAGGTCGGCGTGGTCGTCGAGGTGGCCGAGGTGGGGGGCGCCGGCGCCGGTGTGCGCGCGCCGCAGCCGCCCGTCGACGACGAGGGCGTCGAGAACGAACGCGGCGGTCGCGGTGGCGGCATCCACGTAGTCGCCCCGGTCGAGGGCGACGCCCGCGTCGGCGAAGGCGGCGATGGCGAGGCCGTTCCAGGCCGTGATGACCTTGTCGTCGCGGGCCGGGGCGGGCCGCGCGGAGCGCGCCGCGTAGAGGGTCGTCCGCGCCGCCGCGAGCAGCGGCCCGGCGTCCTCGCCGATCTGGCGGGAGACCTCGTCGACCGTCGCGACGACGTGCAGGATCGAGCGCCCCTCGAAGTTGCCCTCCTCCCGCACCCCGTACCGCAGCGTCACCGCGCGGGCCTGGTCGGCGGGCAGCAGGTCGGCGAGCTCCTGCGGCGTCCACACGAAGAAGGCGCCCTCGCCGCCGGGGGAGTCGGCGTCCTGGGCGGCGGCGAACCCACCGCCGGGCACGCGCATCTCGCGCAGGAGCCAGTCGAGGGTGTCCTCCGCGACGCGCCGGTGCTCGGGGTTGCCGCCGAGACGGAACGCGAGCGCGTAGGCCCGGCCGAGGAGCGCGTTGTCGTAGAGCATCTTCTCGAAGTGGGGCACCAGCCAGTGGCCGTCGACGGCGTAGCGGTGGAACCCGCCCCCGATCTGGTCGTGGATGCCCCCCGCCGCCATCTTCCCGAGCGTCCGGTCGACCATCTCCCGCGAGTGGTGGTCGTCGGGGCGGCGCCACAGGCGGCGCAGCAGGAACTCGAGCGCGAGCGACGGCGGGAACTTGGGTGCGCCGCCGAACCCGCCCTCCACCGGGTCGAACACGCGGGCGAGGCCGACGACGGCGTCGTCGAGCACCCGCGGGTCGAGGTCGTCGGCCGAGGGGATCCGCCCCGCGGCGACGCCGAGCCGGCGGGCGAGCTCGGCGGCCTGCCCCTCGACGTCCTCGCGGCGGTCGCGGTACGCCGCCGCGATGGCGCGGCAGAGGTCCGGGAACGCGGGGAGGCCGCCGCGCGCGACGCGCGGGAAGTAGGTGCCGGCGTAGAAGGGGCGCCCGTCGGGCGTCAGGAAGACCGTCATCGGCCAGCCCCCCTGCCCGGCGAGCGACAGGGTCGCCTGCATGTAGAGGGCGTCGACGTCGGGCCGCTCCTCCCGGTCGACCTTCACGTTCACGAACAGCTCGTTCATGACGGCGGCCGTCTCGGGGTCCTCGAACGACTCGTGCGCCATCACGTGGCACCAGTGGCATGAGGAGTAGCCGACCGACAGCAGGATCGGGCGGTCCTCGGCGCGGGCCCGGTCCTGCGCCTCGGCCCCCCACGGGTACCAGTCGACGGGGTTCTCCGCGTGCTGGCGCAGGTAGAGGCTCGACTCGCCCGCGAGCCGGTTCACGTGGCCGCTCTCGCCGGTGGGTGCACGCGCCGATTGTAGACCGGGCGGCCCGTGACCCGTCCGCTACGGTGTCCCCGATGACCGATCCCTTCATCGCCGCCGCCGGACCGGCCCCCGCACGGGGTGTCGAGAACCGCTGGCGCCAGGTCGCGCTGCTCGCCGCGGGCTCCGCGCTGGGCGACGCGCCGCGCGCCGCGACGGGCCTCGCCGCGGCGTTGCTGGCGCTCGACCACCCGGAGGCCGCGGCGGTCGCGCTCGAGCGCGCCGACCCGGGCGACCCCTGGACCCGTTGGTGGCGCGTCCTCGCCGCCGGTCAGTCCGCCGGGGCCGAGGGCCTGCGCACCGCGCTCGACTCCGCGCGGGCGGTGCCGGTCGCCGGCCCCGACGCCCGCGAGGTCGCGCGGCGCCTCTCCGACCTGGACGACGAGCTGAACGCCCTCGCCGGCGGCGGCGACGACACCGCCCGGCTGGCCGTGCTCGGCCACCGCGCCCGGCCCGAGCGCCGGATGCTCCTCGCCGGGCGCTCCTCGGCGGCCTTCCTGGTCGACCCGGGCTGGGACAGCCTGCGGCTCGTGCGCCTCGCGCCGTCCGAGGGGCCGTCGCTCGGCAACCGCGCCCACCTGGCGCCCCCGGAGATCATCGCCGCGGTGCGCCGCGGCGACGCCGGCCCCGGCTGGGACGTCCCGCCGGACGAGCCCGCGATGCTCGACCCCGAGGCGATGCTCGCCGCCCTGCGCGAGGACCCCGCCGCCCGCGACCGGCGGCTCGTCGCGCTGGCCGAGGAGGTCGCGCAGGAGCGCGAGCGCCTCGTCGCAGAGCGCGCCGCCCTCGCGGAGGAGCGCGCCCTGATGGCCGCCGAGCGGGTCCGCCGCCCGGCGTCCCGCCCCGCCGCCGCCCCCCGGGCCGCCGCCGACCCCGTCGCCATCCCCCGCACGTCCGCCGAGGCCGCGGCGCTGCTCGGCCTGGCCGCCGGCGCGTCCACCGCCGCCGTCGAGCGGGCCTACCGCGAGCAGATCACCCGCTGCCACCCCGACCGGGTCGCGGAGCTGCACCCCACCATCCGCGGCCAGGCCGAGGGCCTCACCGTGGCGTTGAACTCCGCGCGGGACCTGCTGCTGGGGCGCTCGGCGCCCCGCCGGGCTCAGCGCGCCCGGGGGTAGCGCCGCCCGCGCCACACCGGCCCGTGGCCGCGGGCGCGGCTGAGGGACCCGCGGAACGCCGCGCCGGCCAGCACCAGCAGGCCCACCGGGAGCGTCGGCGCGTAGCGCCGCGGGGTCGGCACCGCCCACGACGCGAGGCGCTGCAGGAGGACCATCGCGAACGCGCCCGTCAGGCCGGTCGCGGCGAGCCCGGCGTCGCGGTGACGGACGCCCCGGACGGTGGCGACGGTGGGCAGCACCGCGAGCGCGGCCATCGTCCCCGCCGCGACCGCTCCGCGCGCCGCGCCACCGGACGCCGCGAACGAGGCGTTCTTGCTCCAGCCGTCCCAGACCTCGCGGCCGCCGTGGTACATCCGCAGCCGGGCCAGACGCCCCGCCGGCACCGGCACGAGGAGGGCCCCGGCGCGCTTGATGCGGGCCGCCAGCCAGACGTCGTCGACCATCCGGCCGCGGATCGCGGCGTGACCGCCGACCGACTCGTAGAGCGCGCGGGGCAGCAGCATGTAGCCGCCGGCGGCGATCGCCACGGGGCTGTCCTGCCGCCGCGCGAGGGGGCCGGGGGCGACGAAGGTCGCGATCGCGGTCAGCGCCGCCGGCATCACGGTCCGCTCCGCCGGGCCCTCGGTGTCGATCGTCGGGAACAGGGTGAGGCCGCCCCGGCCGAGCCGCAGCGCCGCCGCCAGGGTGCGGCCGAGCGAGTCGGGGGCGTGGACGACGTCGGCGTCGGTGAAGAGCAGCCAGTCGCCACGCGCCGCGGCGACGCCCTGCGCGCACGCCCACGACTTGCCGACCCAGCCCTCTGGCAGGTCGGCGCCCTCCAGCACCCGCACCCGCGGGTCGTCGCCGGCGGCCGCCCGCGCGGCGGCGCGCGTGCCGTCGCGCGACCCGTCGTCGACGACGATGACCTCCACGTCGGCGTACTCGAGGGCGCGGAGGCTCGTGACCGCCGCGCCGATGCCGCGCTCCTCGTCGCGGGCGGGCACGACGACGCTCACGAGCGGCCCCCCGGCGAGGGGTGCGTCGCGGTCGGCGCGCGGGGCGTTGCGCCGCTCGTGCACCGCCAGCCCGACGGCGCCGGTCCAGAGGGCGGCGGCGACGGCGGCGGCCGTGCGCAGGCCCTCGTGGGCGTCGCGCGGGCGGGGGTCGGGTGCGCGCGCCATCGGCCCCGAGCCTAGTGGAGGGCCGGGGGGCGACGCCGGGCCGCGGATGCGTCACCCTGTGCCGGTGACCTGCGTCGCGATCGTGCTCGCCGCCGGCGCCGGCTCGCGGATGGGCGGGCCGGTGAAGCAGCTGCTGCCCCTCGACGGGCGCCCGATCCTGCAGCACGTCCTCGACGCCGCGGCGGACGCGGGGCTCGAGGACGTCGTCCTGGTCCTCGGGCACGAGGCCGGGCGGATCGCCGCGGGCGTCACCCCCGCGGCGGGGACGGTGGTGGTCGTCGTTCCCGACTGGTCCGCGGGGCAGGCGGCGTCGCTGCGGGCCGGCCTCGACGCGGCGCCCGAGCCGAGCCGCGGCGCCCTCGTCCTCCTCGGCGACCAGCCGGAGGTGCGGGCCGACGCCATCCGGGCGGTCGTCGACGACCACGCGACCCGGGGGGCGCCCGTCACCCGCGCCGCCTACCGGGGGCGCGCCTCCCACCCCGTCCTGCTCGACCGGCTCGTCTGGCCGGGCGTCGAGGCGCTGCGGGGCGACGCCGGGGCGCGGTCCCTGATCGCCGCCCACGCCGGGCGCGTCGCGCTGGTCGAGGTCGGCGGCGACCCGCCCGAGGACGTGGACACCCCCGCGGACCTCGCGCGGCTGCGCGCCCGGCGGGGGTCCGCCTAGCGGCCCTCGACCTGCTCCCGCAGGCGGGCGAGGCTGACCTCGACCATCCCCGCCGACGGCCAGTCGATCACGACGTGCACGCGGGTCCGGTCCGCCCCGGCCTCGGTCAGCTCGACGCGGCCGCCGGCCTCCTCGGTGCCCTCCTCGCTCGACCACGCGAACAGCCGGCCCGGCTCCCACCCCGTGATGCGGCTCGTCCACGCGACGTCCTCGCCGTCGATCGATGCCCGCCACTCCAGGCGGTCGTCGTCGACGCGGCGGACCGACGTGATGCCCTCCATGAACTCCGGCAGGCGCTCGACCTCGGCCCAGCGGCTCCAGACCTCCGCGATCGGCGCCCCGACCTCGACGACCTCGTCCACGCTCCTCATGGGACCCTCCCGGTTTCGTTTCCGGGGAGGGGCGTACCCGGGGCCGCGGGGGCCCACGCGGGACCCGCCCGCCTAGAGGCGGGCGATCACGTCGGCGACCTCCTCGAGGCTCTGGAGGTTGTGGCCGGGGCGGAAGACGTCGATCGACGGGAGGGCCGCCGCCATGCCGCGCGCGAGCGGCTCGTAGTGGGCGGCGCCCTTCAGGGGGTTGAGCCACACGACGCGGTGGGCGAGCCGCGCGAGGCGCTCCATCTGGGCCCGCAGCAGGGCGGGGTCGCCGACGTCGAGGCCGTCGGAGAGGATCACGCAGACCGTCCCCCGCACCGCCCGCCCCGATCCGTGCTCGTCGAGGAGGGTGCGCAGCGACTCCCCGATGCGGGTGCCGCCGTCCCAGTCGGTCACCTCCGCCGAGGCGGCGCGGAACGCGGCGTCGGGGTCGGCGTCCGCCAGCGCGCGCGTCACCCGTGTCAGGCGGGTGCCGAAGGCGAACGCCTCCCAGTCGGGGCCGGCGCGCAGGGCCGCGTGCGCGAACATCGCCAGGGCCCGCGAGTACGTCGACATCGACCCGGAGACGTCGAGCACGAGCAGCAGGCGCCGCCGCCGCACCCGCCGCCGCCGCCACGCCCGGTCGAGCGGCTCGCCGCCGGTCCGCATCGCCCGGCGGAGGGTGCGGCGCAGGTCGGGGTCGCCCGACGGCGCCGCCGACCGCCGCCGCGTCCGCCGCTCCGGCGGCCGGAGGCGCAGGCGCTGCATAAGGCGACCGAGCAGCGCCAGCTCGTCGTCGCTGCACGCCGCGAAGTCCTTGCGGCGGAGCGCCTCGGTGCGGCTCGCCAGGTTGTCGGCGTCGTCCCCCGGCGGGTCGCCCGCGCTCAGCGACAGCTCGCTCGGCGCGAGGACGCTCGGGCGGTCCGCGACGGGCTGGGGCGGCGGGGTCGGCGTGCCCTCCACCCCGAACGCGTCGCGGAAGGCGCGGTCGAGCGCGGGGATGTCCTCCCGGCGGGAGACGAGGGTGGCCCGCGCCGCCCAGTAGAGGTCGTCCGGCGGGAGCGCCTGCGCGGCGTGGGCGAGGGTGATCACCCGCCCGGTGCCGACGGGGACGCCGGCGTCGCGCAGCCGGCGGACGACCTCGAGCGCCTCCCTCATCCCCCGAGGAGCTGCGGCAGCACCCGCCGGACCACGGCGAGGTCGTCGTGGTTCTTCACGGCCCAGCCGAGGGTCTCGTCGGCGGACACCGCGTCCATCCGCCCGATCCCGAGCGCCGCGAGGGCCCGGGTCCAGTCGATCGCCTCGGCCGGTCCCGGGCGCTTCGTCAGGTCCATCTCCCGGAGCCGCGCCACCATCGCGGCGACCGACCGGGCGAGCTCCGCCGAGGCCTCCGGCGCGCGGAGCCGGATGATCGCCACCTCGCGCTCCAGCGAGGGGTAGTCGATCCAGTGGTAGAGGCACCGGCGCTTCAGGGCGTCGTGCAGTTCGCGCGTGCGGTTGGACGTGAGGATCACGACGGGCGGCGCCTCCGCGGTGATCGTGCCGATCTCGGGGATCGTCACCGCGGAGTCGGCGAGCACCTCCAGCAGGAACGCCTCGAACTCCTCGTCGGCGCGGTCGAGCTCGTCCACGAGCAGCACCGCGCCGTCCCCCTCGCGCACGGCCTGCAGCAACGGGCGCTCCACGAGGAACTCGGGGCCGTAGAGCTCGGACGCCCGGTTGGCGGGGTCGAGCGCGCCCTCCTGGAGGGTGCGGGCGTAGAGGAGCTGGCGCGAGTAGTCCCACTCGTAGAGGGCCTGCCCCGCGTCGATCCCCTCGTAGCACTGCAGCCGGATCAGGCGGGCGTCGAGCACGCGCGCCAGCGTCCGCGCGATCTCGGTCTTGCCGACCCCCGGCTCACCCTCGAGCAGCAGCGGGCGGCGCAGCGTCAGCGCCAGGTAGACCGCGACCGCGAGGCCGCGGTCGGCGAGGTACGACTCGCGGGCGAGTGCCCCCTCCAGCGCGTCGACGTCCGCGAAGCCCATCCCGCCTCCTCGTCAGCGGTCGTTCCGGTCGGCGTCGCACCCGGCTCGGGGGCGGACGCGACGTGGGTTCGTGATCATGTTGACGAAGTATGGGGCCGGCCGTAGGGTCGATGCCCGGGAACGACACCGAGGTCCCCCCGTGAGAGATGTCCTGCCGACGCTCGACGCATGGGTCCGCGCCGGCCACCGGGCGGCGCTCGGGACGGTCGTGGGTGTCGAGCGCTCCGCGCCCCGCCTGCCCGGCAGCGTCATGGCCGTCTCCGAGACCGGCGAGGTCGCCGGCTCGGTCACCGGGGGCTGCGTCGAGCCCGCCGTCTACCTCCAGGCGGAGGAGGTGCTGGCCGGTGGCCCGCCGCGCGTCGCCTCGTTCGGGTTCGCGGACGTCGACGCGTTCGAGGTCGGCCTGCCGTGCGGCGGCACCGTCCACGTCTTCATCGAGGAGATGGACCCGGCGCTGATCACGCGGATCTCCGAGGCCGTCCGCGCGGAGCGCCCCGTCGCGTACGTCACGACCATCGCGGGCGCGGCGCCGGGCGGGCCGCGCGTCGTCTCCCGCGACGACGCGCCGGGCGACGCGGTGACCGAGGCGGCGCTGCCCCTGCTGGCGCTCGGGGAGAGCGCGGAGGTCGAGGTCGCCGGCGAGCGCCTGTTCGTGTCGTCGCTCGTGCCGCGCCCCGCGATGTACATCTTCGGGGCGATCGACTTCGCCTCGGCGCTCGCGACCGTCGGGCACTTCCTCGGGTACCGGGTCACGGTCTGCGACCCGCGTGCCCTGTTCGTGACCCCGGCCCGGTTCCCCGACGCCGACGAGCTGGTCACCGAGTGGCCCCACGAGTTCCTCGCCCACGCCCCGGTCGACGCGCGGACCGCGATCTGCGTGCTCACCCACGACCAGAAGTTCGACGTGCCGGCCCTCCGGGCCGCCCTCGACACGCCGGCCCGCTTCATCGGGGCGATGGGCAGCCGCCGCACCACCGACCGCCGGAACGAGCGCCTCCGCGCGGAGGGGGTGGCCGAGGAGGCCCTGGCGCGGATCCACGCGCCCATCGGCCTCCGGATCGGGTCGCGCACGCCCGAGGAGGTCGCGGTCGCCATCGGGGCGCAGATCGTCGCGGTCGCCAACCACGCGCTCGACGACCGCCCGGTCGCCGCCGGCAGGTAGGGGGCCCGACATCCCTGGGCGGCGCAACCCGTGGCTCGCCATCGAGTCGGGGACGGACCCGGTCGAGCGGGCGCGCCAGCTGCGCCGCGCCCACGCCGACCACGCCGCCGCCGGGGGTGACGACGCCCCCGGGGTCCGCCGCCTGATCGCCGAGTCGTGGCGGCGCTCCCACGGCGCCGGGGTGCGGCCCGAGGGGCACGTGCCACCGCGCGTCCACGACGCCGACGACCTGCACGAGCTCCGCGAGGAGCACCCCCTCGCGCGGATGATGCCGACCCTGCGGCACCTGCTGCTCGACATCGCGGAGGCCGCCGGCCACCTCGTGGCGGTCTGCGCCGCCGACGGCGAGCTGCTGTGGGTGGAGGGGCCGGCGCGGATGCGCGTCGCCGCGGAGGACACCATGAACTTCGCCGAGGGGACGCTCTGGAGCGAGGCGGGCGCCGGGACGAACGCCCTGGGGACCGCCCTCGCGGTCGGCCACCCGATCCAGGTGTTCGCCGCCGAGCACTTCAGCGCCCGCGTCCACCCGTGGACGTGCTCCGCCGCCCCGGTCTTCGACCCCGAGAGCGGCTGCCTGCTCGGCACGGTCGACCTGACGGGGCCGTACCGGATGGCCCACCCGCACAGCCTCGCGCTCGTGACGGCGGCGGCCGGCGCCGCGACGGGGGCCCTGCGCCAGGAGCTCGGCCGCCAGGACGAGCGCCTCCGCGACCGCTACCTGCGCCGCCTGATGCACCTCGGCCACCGCCCCACCGGGGTGGTCTCGCGCTCGGGCCGCGTCGTGATGGCCAACCCGGTGGGGTGGCTCGGCACCCACGTCCCGATCCCCGGCGCGGGGGGCATCGGGTTCCTCCCGGGCGGGGCGCTCATCCGGGTCGAGGAGATCGGCGTCGAGGGCGGCTACCTCGTCTGGGCCGCCGACGAGGAGGACGGGAGCCCCGGCCACGCGCTGCGCCTGCGCCTGCTCGGCGCCCCGCGCGCATGGCTCGACGGACAGCCGCTGCGCGTCAGCCCCCGCCACGGGGAGGTGCTCGCGCTGCTCGCGATGGAGCCGGAGGGCCTCAGCGCGGAGCAGCTCGGCTGCGGCCTCTACGGGGCGGGGCACGCCCCGACCTCGGTCCGCAGCGAGGTGTCGCGGCTGCGCCGCCTGCTCGGCACGGCCCTCTCGACCCGGCCCTACCGGCTGCGCGCCGACGTCACCGCCGACCTGCTCGAGGTGCGCTCCCTCGCGCTCGCGGGGCGCCGCGACGAGGCGCGCCGGCTGCGCGGGCCCGGCCTGCTGCCGGGCTCCACCGCGCCCGGGGTGGTGCGCATGCGCGACGCGCTCGACGCGCTCATCGACCCGCCCGCGGACGACCTGCAACCTCCTTGCAACGTTTGACGCAAACACCGGGCCGGGGGTTCAATCGGGGCAGCCCGCCGAGAGGAGCGCCCGCATGAAGCTCGAGCACGCGTTCGAGGTACCGGCCTCGCCCGGCCAGACCATGGCCCTGCTGCTCGATGCGGAGCGCGTCATCCCGTGCATGCCGGGGGCGACCCTCAAGGAGGTCGTCGACGACGGGAACTGGAAGGCCGGCATGGGCGTCAAGCTCGGGCCGGTCGCCATGCAGTTCCTCGTCGACGTGAAGCTGCTGGAGCGCGACGACGCCTCCCACGAGGTGACGCTCGCCGTCAGCGGCCGCGACACGCGGGGCAAGGGGGGCGCCGAGGGCACCGTCCACTCGGTGCTGAGGGGCGTCGACGGGGGCGGGACCCGCGTCGAGATGGCGACGGACCTCCGGTTCTCCGGCCAGGTGGCGCAGCTCGGCCGCCCCGGTGTGGTCCAGGACGTCTCCAACAAGCTCGTCGACCAGTTCGCCGAGTGCATCAAGGCGCAGCTGTCGGCCTCCCCCGAGGAGGCCGCGGCGGCGGTGACCGAGGCGCAGAAGCCCCTCTCCGGGTTCTCGCTCGCGCTCGCCGCGCTCGTGTCGTCGGTCAAGCGACTGTTCGGCCGCCGTGGCGGCCGTGAGAAGGGGGAGCAGGCGTGAAGCGCATCTCTGTCACCGTCAACGGTGTCCGCCACGAGGCGGACGTCGAGGAGCGGGAGCTCCTCGTCTACTTCCTCCGTGAGGGGCTCGGGCTCACCGGGACCAACGTGGGGTGCGACACCTCGTCGTGCGGGGCCTGCACCATCCACGTGGACGGCGTGTCCGTGAAGTCCTGCACCCTCCTGGCCGTCCAGGCCGACGGGGCCGAGGTCACCACGATCGAGGGCCTCGCGACCAACGGGACCATGCACCCGATGCAGACGGCCTTCCAGGAGAACCACGCCCTGCAGTGCGGGTACTGCACGCCGGGGATGATCATGGCGGCGGTCGGGGTCCTCAACGAGAACCCGAACCCCACCGAGGACGAGATCCGGCACGGGCTCGAGGGAAACCTCTGCCGCTGCACCGGCTACCACAACATCGTGAAGGCCGTCGCGGCCGTCGCGGCCGGGTAGGGGCGGACCATGGCCACCACCGAGCAGCCCCCCGCCAACATCGGGGCACGCCGGCTCCGCAAGGAGGACCCGGAGCTCATCACCGGGCGCTCCCGCTACGTCGACGACATCAGCATCCCCGGGATGCTGTGGGCGTTCGTCGTCCGGAGCCCGTTCGCGCACGCCCGCATCAACGGCATCGACACCTCCGCCGCGGAGGCGGCCCCCGGCGTCCACGCCGTCTACACCGCCGAGACGCTCGAGTTCGCCGGCCCGCTCGTCATGGCGTGGCCGATCAACGACGAGTGCAAGGCCCCGCCGCACCACCCGCTCACGAAGGACAAGGCGCGCTACGTCGGCGACCCCGTCGCCGTCGTCGTCGCCGACTCGCGGGTGCTGGCGAAGGACGCCGCCGAGCTGGTCGAGGTCGACTGGGAGCCGCTCCCGGCCGTCACCGACATCAAGGCCGCCCTCGCCGACGGCGCGCCCCTCGTCCACGAGGACCTCGGCACCAACGACGCCGGCAGCTGGATCATGAGCCGCGACTCGCCGGCCCCGATCCGCAACGCCTCCGGGCCGTACTTCGAGGACCCGGAGATGGTCACCATCAAAGAGGAGTACTACCTCGGCCGGCTGATCCCGAACGCGATGGAGCCGCGCGGGGTCGTCTGTGACGTGAACCCGTCGATGGGCGAGTACACGCTCTACTCGGCGACACAGATCCCGCACATCCTGCGGACGACGCTGACGATCACGTGCGGCGTCCCCGAGGCCAAGCTCCGGGTCGTCGCCCCGGACGTCGGCGGCGGCTTCGGCTCCAAGCTCGAGGCCTACCCCGAGGACGCGATCTGCCTCGCGATCGCGAAGACCCTCGGCCGCCCCGTCAAGTGGATCGAGGAGCGCTCGGAGGGCTACGTCGCCACGCTCCACGGCCGCGAGATGTACCAGCAGATCGAGCTGGCGGCGACGAAGGAGGGGATCGTCAAGGCGGTACGGGTGAAGCTGTGGGCCTCGATGGGCGCCCACATGCGCATCATCACCCCCGGCATCCCGATGCTCGGCGCCTGGCTCTACGCCGGGTGCTACGACGTCGAGGCCTACGACTTCGAGTACACGAACGTGTTCACCAACAACACGTTCACCGACGCCTACCGCGGCGCCGGCCGTCCCGAGGCGACGTACGCCATCGAGCGCTCGATGGACGCCCTGGCGCGGAAGATGGGGATCGACCCCGTCGAGCTGCGGCGCAGGAACTTCATCTCCGGCGACAAGTTCCCGAACTACACCATCGCCTCGGGCCTCACGATCGACTCGGCGAACTACCACGGGACGCTCGAGAAGCTGCTCGGCGTGCTGGGCTACGAGGAGTTCCGGGCCGAGCAGGAGAGGCGCCGCGCGAGCGGCTCGACGAAGGTGCTCGGCGTCGGCTTCTCGACGTGGCTGGAGATGTGCGGCATCGCGCCCTCGCGGGTGCTCGCCGCCCTCAAGTACATCGCCGGCGGCTGGGACGCCGCGACGGTCGAGTTCCTGCCGACCGGCACCGTGCGGGTGCTGACCGGCGTCTCGCCCCACGGCCAGGGCGAGGTCACCACGTTCGCCCAGATCGTCGCCGACCAGCTCGGCGTCGACTTCGAGGACGTCGAGGTGCTCCACGGCGACACCCAGGTGGTGCCGCTCGGCCTCGACACCTACGGCAGCCGCGGGCTCGCCGTCGGCGGCGTCGCGCTCTACAAGGCCGGCGAGAAGATCATCGACAAGGCCCGCAAGATCGCCGCCCACGAGCTCGAGTGCGCCGAGGAGGACCTGGAGTTCGCGAACGGCGACTTCACGGTGAAGGGGACCGACCGGTCGGCGAACATCAAGGCCCTCGGGTTCAGCGCGTGGAGCGCCCACAACCTCCCCGACGGCGTCGAGCCCGGCCTGACGGCGACGCACCTCTACGACCCGCCGAACTTCTCGTGGCCGAACGGGGCGCACGCCTGCGTCCTCGAGGTCGACACCGAGACCGGCTCCATCGACATCCTGCGCTACATCGCCGTCGACGACTGCGGCGTGCGCATCAACCCGATGGTGGTCGAGGGCCAGGTGCACGGCGGCGTCGCGCAGGGCATCGCCGAGGCGCTGTTCGAGGAGGCCCGCTACGACGAGGAGGGCAACCTGCTCCATGGGACGATGACCACCTACATGGTCCCCGGGGCGCCGGAGTTCCCCTCGTTCGAGCTGGACCACACCGTGACCCCGAGCCCCACGAACCCGCTGGGGGTCAAGGGCGTGGGGGAGGCCGGCACCATCGCGGCCCCGCCCGCCGTCATCAACGCCGTCGTCGACGCCCTCGCGCACCTGGGCGTCACGAACGTCGAGAGGCCCGCCACCCCGGAGAGGGTGTGGAAGGCGATCCAGGAGGCGCGGTCATGATCCCGGCCGGATTCGACTACGAGGTCGCCGAGTCGGTCGACCACGCCCTCGAGCTGCTCAGGACGAAGGAGGACGCGAAGCTCCTCGCGGGTGGGCACAGCCTCATCCCGCTGATGAAGCTGCGGCTCGCGCGGCCGGGGACGCTCGTCGACATCGGGCGGCTCACCGACCTGAGCGGCGTGCGCGACGGCGGCGACCACCTCGCCATCGGTGCGATGACCCGCCACCACGACCTCAACAACGACCCGCTGGCGAAGGAGCACTGCCCGCTGATCGCGTACGCGGCCGGCCTGGTGGGCGACCCCCAGGTGCGCCACCGGGGCACGATCGGCGGGTCCCTCGCCCACGGCGACCCGGCCTCGGACCTGCCGACCATCGTCCTCGCGCTCGACGCGGTGATCGTCGCCCGTGGCGCGGGCGGTGAGCGCACCATCGACGCCCGCGACTTCTTCAACGGGTTCTTCGACACGGCGCTCGCCGAGGACGAGGTCATCACGGAGATCCGGGTGCCGAAGGTCGGGGCGGCCGGCTGGAGCTACCTGAAGTTCCGCCAGCGGGCGCTCGACTGGGCCACCGTCGGCGTCGCCGCCGTCGTCGGGGCGAGCAACGGGTCCATCGAGGGGGCGCGGATCGCGTTCACCAACATGGGCCAGACCCCGCTGCGGGCCTCGGCCACCGAGGCCGCCCTCGCGGGCGCGCCACGCGACGCGGTGGCGGCGGCGGCCGAGAAGGCCGACGAGGGCACCGACCCGCCGAGCGACACGTGGGCGACCGCCGACTTCCGGCGCCACCTCGCGCGGGTGCTCACGGCGCGGGCGGTCGAGGAGGCGCTGTCGCGCTGACGATCCACGTCCGGCAGGGCCCGCGCCGTGGGCCCTGCCGGACCGGGGCGCGTACCATCCGATGATGGAGACCGCCCTGCGCGACGGTTTCGGCCGCACGCACCGCTCGCTGCGCATCTCGGTGACCGATCGGTGCAACCTGCGGTGCCGGTACTGCATGCCCGCGGAGGGGATGCGCTGGCTCCCCCGCGAGGAGCTGCTGAGCGACGACGAGATCGTCCGCCTCGTCGGGATCTTCGCCCGCCACGGCGTCGGCGAGATCCGCATCACCGGGGGTGAGCCGCTGGTGCGCCCCGGCCTCCCCGCCCTCATCGGCCGGATCTCCGCGGTCCCCGGGGTGGGGGACATCGCGATGACCTCCAACGGCGTCCTGCTGGCCGACGCGATCGACGACCTCGTCGCGAACGGGCTCGGGCGGGTCAACGTCTCGATCGACTCCCTCGACCCCGACCGGTTCGAGATGATCACCCGCCGCCGCGACCTCGACCGGGCCCTCGCGGGCCTCGCCGCCTGCGAGCGGTACCCCTCCCTGCGCCCGATCAAGGTGAACGCCGTCGCCCTCCGCGGCGTGAGCGAGCCGGATGTGCTGCCCCTCGCCGGTCTCGCCCGCGAACGGCCGTACGTGGTGCGGTTCATCGAGGTGATGCCCCTCGACGCCCCCCGCGAGTGGACGCGTGAGGCCGTCCTGTCCGGTGAGGAGTTGCGGGAGATGATCGGGGCGCGGTGGCCGCTGCTGCCGATGGCGCCGGAGCGGCCGTCGGCGACGGGGACGAGCTGGCGCTTCGCCGACGGGGCGGGGGTCCTGCAGTTCGTGTCGTCGGTGACCGAGCCGTTCTGCGCGTCGTGCGACCGGCTGCGCCTCACCGCCGACGGTCAGCTCCGGACGTGCCTGTTCTCCACGTCCGAGACGGATCTCCGGACCCCGCTGCGGGCGGGCGCGGACGACGACGAGATCGCGGCCGTCGCCCGGCTCGCCGTGTCGCGCAAGGAGGCGGGGCACGGGATGGCCGACCCCTCCTGGACCTATGCCGGCCGCCCCATGAGCATGATCGGCGGATGACCCCCGGCCCCGGCGTCGCCGCCGCCGGGATCGTGCTCGCCGGCGGACGCTCCACACGCATGGGCCGCGCGAAGGCGGACCTGCCGTGGGGTGACGGCACTTTGCTCGCCGCGGTGGTGGCGGCGCTCGCGCCGGTCGTCGCGCCGGTGATCGTGGTGCGGGCGCCGGGCCAGGCGCTGCCCCCGCTGCCCGCCGGCACGCGCGTCGCCGAGGACCGCGCCGCCGGCCGCGGCCCGCTGGAGGGGATCCACGCCGGCATGGCCGCGGCCGCGGGCGTCCCCCGCGTGGTCGTCGCCGCGACGGACCTGCCGTTCCTCGGCCCCGCCCTCGTCGCCCGGCTGCTCGACGCCCTCGGCGACGCCGACGCGGCCGTGCCCGTCGTGTCCGGCCGCCCCCAGCCGCTGCTCGCCGCCTACCGCACGGACCTGCTGCCGGAGGTCGCGCGCCTCCTCGACGCGGGCGAGCGCCGGGTGGGGGCGCTGCTCGCGGGACGACGCGTCACCTGGCTCGACGAGGCGGCGTTGCTCGCCGACCCGGCCGTCCGCGCGGCCGACCCCGGCCTCGCCGGCCTCGCGGACATCGACACCCCCGGCGACCTGCGGGCGGCTCAGTCGAAGCGGGAGACGGGGACCTCCTCGCCGGACGCGACGCCGGTGCCCTCCTCCGGCAGCCACGCGAGCACGCGGGCCCCGGCGAGCGAGGTGATCGCGTGAGGCCCCTGCTGCGCCATCGCCACGAGGCCGCCGGGCCCCTCGGCGCAGCGCACCAGCTCGGCCCGGCCCTCCCGCGTCGCGTACGCGGTGGCCAGCGCCCCGCGCCGCCACCAGTCGTCGTGGCCGCCGAGCAGGGGCCGCCCGAGCAGGTGGAACGCGACCGCCGCCGAGGCCGGGTTGCCCGGCAGGCCGAGCACGACGCACCCGTCGCGCACCCCGAGCCACGTCGGGCGCACCGGCGCCGCCCGGACGCCGCGGAGCACCTCCGTCACGCCGAGGCGCGCGAGGGCGGGGCGCACGTGGTCGTGGACGCCACCCGAGATGCCGCCGTTCGTCACGATCAGGTCGGGCGGTGGCTCGCCGTCGAGGAGCTGACGCAGCGCGCGCACCGTCGCGTCGAGGTCGTCGCCGACGACGGCCGACGCGACGACCTCGGCGCCGGCGGCGCGGGCCTGCGCCGCGAGCCCGTGCCGGCTGGCGTCGTGCACCTGCGCGACGCCGGCGACGGTCCCGAGGGGCACGAGCTCCGCGCCGGTCGCGAGGATCGCGACCCGCGGGCGGCGGTGGCACAGCACCTCGGCGACGCCGAGCGCCCCGATCGCGCCGACCTCGTGCGGCCACACCCGGTGGCCGGCGGGCAGCAGCGTCGCCCCCGCCCCGATCAGCTCCCCCCGCCGCCGGACGTCGCGGCCCGGCGCGACGGCCTCCGTCACGTGGACGCGGCCGCCGGTGACCCGCGTGATCTCGCTCCGGGCGACGGCGTCGGCGCCCCCGGGCATGGCGGCGCCCGTCGACACCGCGACCGCCTCACCGGGACCCGCGGCCGCGCGCGCGGGCGCGCCCGCGGCGCTCTCGCCGTGGGCCCGCAGGTCGCCGGGGGTCTCGGCGCCGCGCACGGCCCAGCCGTCCATCGCCGACGTGTCCACCGGCGGCAGGTCGCGCCGCGCGACGGCGTCCTCCGCCAGCGCGCGGCCCGCGAGGTCGGGCACCGCGACTCGCTCGACCCCCGTCCGGGGCGCGAGCGCCCGCGCGCACTCGATCGCCGCGGCCACGCCCGCATCCCTGATCACGTCCATGGGGGGATCGTCTCATGAGCTCGGCCGCCCCCCGGCGCCCGGTGATCGCGGTGCGCGGCGGTGTCCGCACCACCCGGCGCGACCGCCTCGCCGCGGAGGAGCCGATGGAGATCCGCGTGACCGGCCCGGACGGGGTCACGACGCCCGTCGCGGTCACGATGCGGACACCCGGCGACGACTTCGCCCTGGCCACGGGCTTCCTCGTCACGGAGGGGGTGGTGGAGCCCGGGACGGTGACCCGCGTCGCGTACTGCGACGACGTCGAGCGGGAGGACCAGCGGTTCAACGTGGTCACGGTGCGGAGCGCCCGTCCCGTGACGCCGGGGCCCGACCGCGCGCACGCCGCGACGTCCGCCTGCGGGATCTGCGGCGTCACGAGCCTCGACGCGGTCGAGGTGCGGTGCGACCCCCTGTCCGGCGGGCCCCGCGTCCCCGCCGACGTCCTCCTCACCATGCCGGACGTCCTGCGCGCGGCGCAGCGGGTGTTCGACGCCACGGGCGGCCTGCATGCCGCGGGCCTCTTCGACCCCGGCGGGGGGCTGCGGATCGCCCGCGAGGACATCGGACGCCACAACGCCGTCGACAAGGTCGTCGGGACGGCCGCCCTCGCCGGTGACCTGCCGCTCCACGACCACGTCCTGATGGTGTCCGGGCGGGCGGGGTTCGAGATCGTCCAGAAGGCCGCCGTGGCCGGCATCCCGGTGCTCGCGGCGGTGTCGGCGCCGTCGAGCCTGGCCGCCGCCGCCGCGGAGCGCCTCGGCGTGACGCTCGTCGGGTTCCTGCGCGGCGACGGCTACAACGTCTACGCGCACCCGGATCGCATCGTGCCGTGAACGACCGCGGGCCCCGCCGTCGCGACCGCGACGACGGGGCCCGGGGGACGCGCCGGTGGGTCAGCCCGTCAGCGGGTGGCCTTGAGGATGGCGACCGTGGTGGTCGGGGCGCCGGCGAGGGGGCCGAGCAGCGCGCGGACCGTGGCGAGCGGGCCGGCCGGGACGATCCGGACGACGGTGTCGCTGACCCGCTGGACCGTGAGGATGCCCGACAGGTTGCCGCCCGTCAGCGCGCCGACGACCTGGGTGACGAGGCCGCCGACCAGCGGGACGCCCGCGGTGACGGTCGTGAGGACGGACGACAGCGTCGCCGGGTTCACGCCGATGCAGGCGGTGCCGACCGTGGAGCAGACCGGGTCGGTGAGGCCCGTGGAGGGGACGAGCTGGATGACCTGCGGCAGGACGCCGCCGTTCAGGACGGCGGTGAGGTCGATCGGCAGCCCGTCGAGGATGGTGCGGATCGGCAGGTCGAGGGTGATCGACGTGGCGCCCCCGCCGCCGGGCGCGCCCGGCGCGCCGGGGCTGCCGGGGAGGCCGGGGGTGGTGGTGAACCCGCCGGTGCCGGGGGTGACGACCACCGGGCCGCCGGGATTCGCCGGCACGGCGAGCCCGCAGCTGTTGGCGGCCTTCGCGAGCCGCAGGACGGCGGCGCGCATGCGCACGTTCTTCGCCCGGAGGCCGCGGACGGAGGCCGTCCGCCAGTTCCTGACGGCGACGGCGCGGACCTTCCGTGCCGACGCGACCGTCGGCGCGGCGGCGGCGCACGGGGCGACCTTCGTGGCGAGCTTCGTGAACTGCTTGTCGCCCTTCATGAGGGTCGACACCTGCGTGTTCCACGCGGGGGTGGCGGGTGCGGCGCTCGCCGTCCCCGCACCGAGTGCGGCGACGACGGCGAGGCCGGCCGCGACGAGGCGTACGCGCGACAAGGGGTCCTCCGGGTTCGGTGTCGGGAGGCGGGCACCGACGCCCGCGATTTGTGTATCGGCACACGTACGTAATTCGTGACGAGGCGGTGCGGGTTTCCCGCACCCCGCGTCTCGGCCGCCCGGGCGGGGGGTAACCTGGGGCATGGCGCGCACCCGCCCGCGACGGCGCGATCTGTGGGTGGGCCTGCGCCCGAACGGGGTGGGGCTGACGAAGCCGAACCACTACCTCGACATGCTGCGCGTGGCGTGGGAGAACCGCCGCGCCCTGCCCTATGCGTCGCGGATCCTGCGTAAGGGCGTCTGCGACGGGTGCGCCCTCGGCGTCGCCGGCCTGCACGACTGGACGATCGACGGCGTCCACCTGTGCACGACGCGCCTCAGCCTGCTCAAGGTGAACACGATGGGCGCGATGGACCACGGCCTCCTGGCCGACGTGGCGCCCCTCCGCGAGCGGACCGGCGCCGAGCTGCGCGACATGGGGCGCCTGGCGTACCCGATGGTGCGCGGGGCGGGCGCACCGGGGTTCACCCGGGTCTCGTGGGACGAGGCGCTCGACCTCGTCGCGGGACGCATCCGCGAGGGCGGCGGTGAGCGGTTCGGCCTGTTCATGACCGCCCGCGGGATCACGAACGAGGTCTACTACACGGCCGGCAAGGTGGCGCGCTTCCTCGGCTCGAACAACATCGACAACGCCGCGCGCATCTGCCACGCGCCCTCGACGGCGGCGCTGCGGACGATGGCGGGGGCGGGGGCGACGACGATCTCCTACGGCGACCTGATGGCCTCCGACCTGGTCGTCCTGTTCGGCTCGGACGTCGCGAACGCCCAGCCGGTGGTGATGAAGTACCTCTACCTGGCGCGGAGGGAGGGCACCCGGGTGGCGGTGGTCAACCCGTACCGCGAGCCGGGTCTGGAGCGCTACTGGGTCCCGTCGAACGCCGAGAGCGCGGTGTTCGGCACCCGGATGACGGATGAGTTCTTCCCGGTCTCGATCGGCGGCGACATCGCGTTCATCGCCGGGGTGATGAAGGTGCTCGCGGCGACGGGGGGACTCGACCGGGGCTTCATCGACGCCCACACGACGGGGTGGGACGCGCTGCAGGAGGCCCTCGACGCGCTCGGCTTCCCGGAGCTGGAGGCGTCGTCGGGGGCGTCGCGCGCCGACATGGAGCGGTTCGCGGCGATGTACGCGGCGTCGGACTCCGCGGTGTTCGTGTGGTCGATGGGGTTGACCCAGCACGCGTTCGGCTCGGAGAACGTGCGGGCGGTGATCGACCTCGCCCTCGCCCGCGGCAACGTCGGCCGCCCCGGTGCGGGCCTCATGCCGATCCGGGGGCACTCGGGGGTGCAGGGTGGGGCGGAGATGGGCGCGTACGCGACGGCGCTGCCCGGGGGGATCACCCTCGACGAGGGGTCCGCGGCGGCGCTCTCCGACCAGTGGGGGTTCGACGTGCCGACGACGCCGGGGCTGACGGTGGACGAGATGGTCGAGGCGGCGGGTGACGGCCGCCTCGACGTCCTGTGGTCGAGCGGCGGCAACTTCCTCGAGACGCTCCCCGACCCGGGGGAGGTCGCCCGGTGCCTGGCGCGGGTGCCGGTGCGGGTCCACCAGGACATCGTGGTGACGAGCCAGATGCTGATCGACCCGGGCGAGGTGGTGGTGCTGCTGCCGGCGGCGACGCGGTACGAGCAGCGCGACGGAGGCACGGAGACGACGACCGAGCGGCGCATCGCGTTCAGCCCGCCCATCCGGGGTCCCCGGGTCGGGGAGGCGCGGACGGAGTGGGAGATCTTCAGCGATGTCGCGGCCCGGGTGGACCCGGCGCGGGCCCACCTCGTGGCGACGCCGTCGGGGCAGGCGATCCGCGAGGAGATCGCCCGGGTCGTCCCGCTGTACGCGGGCATCGAGACCCTCCGCGACACGGGCGACCAGGTCCAGTGGGGCGGTCCCCGCCTCTGCGACGGCTGGGTGTTCCCGACCCCCGACGGGCGGGCGCGGTTCGCGGTGGTGCAGCCCCCGGAGCGCCACGTGCCGGAGGGCCGGCTGATGTTGTCGACGCGACGCGGCAAGCAGTTCAACTCGATGGTCTTCCGCGCCCACGACCCCCTGACGGGTGCGGACCGCGACCACCTGTTCATCTCCCGTGAGGACGCCCGGCGGATCGGCGTGGACGAGGGCGCCCCGCTGGTGGTGCGCTCCGACGTGGGGGAGGTGCGCGCCCGCGCGCGCATCGCCCCGATGCGTCCCGGGAACGTCCAGATGTTCTTCCCGGAGTGCAACCCCCTGATCGCGCGCGGTGCGCGTGACGTGAGCGGGGTCCCCGACTACAACGCGATCGTGGAGGTCGTCCCCGCATGAAGGCCGCCGTCTACCACGGGCCACGCGACATCCGGGTGGAGGACGTCCCCGACGCCACCCTGCGCGAGCCGACCGACGCGCTGGTGCGCGTCACCCACGCCTGCATCTGCGGGAGCGACCTGTGGCCGTACCGGGGCGACCTCGAGATCTACGGCCGCCCGGGGCGGACGGGCCACGAGTTCATGGGCGTGGTGGAGGCGGTGGGGTCGGAGGTCCGGTCCCTCCGCGTCGGCCAGCGGGTGATCGCGCCGTTCGCGTACTCGGACGGGACGTGCGACCGGTGCCACGCGAACCTGCAGACGTCGTGCCGGACCGGCGGGTACTGGGGCGGGACGGACGACGGCGGCCAGGGGGAGGCGGTACGGGCCCCCCTCGCCGACGGGACGCTCGTCGCCCTGCCCGACGACGCCGACCTCTCCGACCCGCGTCTCGCGGCGGCCCTCGCGACCCTGACGGACGTGATGGGCACGGGGCACCACGGCGCCCTCTCCGCGGGTGTCGCGCCGGGCGCGACGGTGGTGGTGGTGGGTGACGGGGCGGTGGGGCTGTGCGCGGTGCTGGCGTGCCGGCGCCTCGGGGCGGAGCGGGTGATCGTGCTCGGCCACCACGACGACCGCCTGGAGATCGCCCGCGGCTTCGGCGCGACGGACCTGGTGACGGAGCGCGGCCGGGACGCGGTGGCGCGGGTGCGGGACCTGACGGGTGGCGGCGCGGAGCACGTGGTGGAGTGCGTCGGGAACGCGGGGTCGTTCGCGACGGCGATCGGCGCGGCGGTCCCGGGGGGCACGGTCGGCCACGTCGGCGTCCCCGCGGAGCCCGTCGCGCTCCTCGACGTCCACCAGCGCAACATCCGCCTGATCGGTGGGGTCGCCCCCGTCCGGGCGTACATCCCGGAGCTGCTGGATGACGTCCTCGCCGGGAGGCTCGATCCCTCCCCGGTGCTCGACACCGTGATCGGGCTCGACGAGGTGCCGGAGGGCTACGCGGCGATGGACGAACGGCGTGCCGTGAAGGTCCTGGTGGAGGTCGGCTCCGCCTGACGGCCGGGGCCGCGCGGCGCGCGCCGCCGCCGCGCGCCGCCGCCGGGATCAGTCGGGGGCCGTGGTGGGGAGGGCGGCGACGGCGGCGACGGCGGTGGTGAGGTCGCAGCCGGTCTGGTCGCGGTGGAGCCGGGCGGCGTCGGCGGTCCGCCCCTGCGCGGCGAGGTCCCGGACGGCGGGTGACGGCCGCCGGGCGCTCGACCCGGGGAGGGGGTCGCCCTCCATGCCGAGCTGCCGGTGGACGCGACCGATCCGCGCCTCGATCTCGGCGTCCGTGGCGTCCCTCTCGGGCGGCTCCTCCATCCCGCGGCGAATGTAGCGCGTCCCCACCACCCCACGCGAGACGGCCTCTGGGGGTCCGCCGTGTTCGCCGGGGCCCCCTCTGCGCGGTGTCGGGTCCGATTGGACCCACGACGCGGGTCCAATCGGACCCGACCCCCCCGTCCGCGCGGCCCCTGGCGCTCCCGACCCGCGAGCCCGGTCCCCTGGACGCCGGATCGGGGATCCGCCCGACCGTCCGATCAGCGCCCGGGCACCGGGGACGACGACGCCGCCGGGCCGGCGTCGCCCCACGCGTCTCGTTCCGAGGTGCGATTGGACCCGGCGTCCCGGTCCGATTGCGACGAGGAACGGCACGGGGACGGCGCGGATCCGGCACCGGTCGCGCGCCACCGGTCGGTTCCCGGTCGCCAGGCTCCGTCCCGATGGCGCGATCGTTCTACAAGCAGCCGGGGATGGGCCAGCGGCCACCGTGCGCGATCTGCGTGGGGAGGGGCCGGGGGGAGCGGGCGGAGCTCCACCTCCCCTGCGGCGTCCGGGTCTGGCTCTGCGAGGAGCACCGGTCGGAGGACTTCCAGCGCTCCCGGGCGGGGCGGGACATCGTCGTCAGCCTCATGAGCGTCTGGCGGGCCGCGGGATGCATGACGGCGCGGCGGTCCCGGGCGCTCGACCTCCACCGCCGGCGCCTCGTCGGCCCGCCGCCCGACCGGCCGCGGCCCGGGTCGTACTCGTGGGCGGCGCTCCGCGCCGAGGCGGAGGCGGCGTTCGCGGCGGGGGAGCCGCCCGCCGCCGTCATCGACCGCCTCCGCCGCCGCGCCGCCCGCGGCGAGGGGCGCCCCCCGGCGGTCCGGACGATGCGCCGGTGGTTCCGCGACGGACGCTGGCTCGACCACGGCCCCCCGCCGCCGCCTCCGCCTCCGCCGCCACCGCCGACCGGCCCCGCGCCGCCGACCGCGCCTCGCGACCCCGCCACCCCGGACCTCTCAGCGCCGGGCGGGGCCGTCCTCGAGGGCGACGTCGAGCACCTGCTCGATCCGGTCGGCGAGGGTGATGCGCATCTCCTCGGCGAGGCCGTCGGGGAGGTCGGCGAGGGACTCGCCGTTCAGCTTCGGGAGGATCACGCCCCGGATGCCGGCGCGCCGCGCCGCGAGCACCTTCTCCTTCACGCCGCCGATGGGGAGCACCTGACCGGTCAGCGTGATCTCGCCCGTCATCGCGACGTCGGCGCTGACGTTGCGGCCCGACAGCGCCGACACGAGGGCGGTCGCCATCGTCACGCCGGCCGACGGACCGTCCTTCGGGACGGCGCCGGCGGGCACGTGCAGGTGGACGTCGTGGGTGGAGAAGAAGTCGTCGGCGAGGTCGAGGCCGAGGCGCGCCGACCGGGCCCGCACGTACGAGACGGCGGCCTGCGCCGACTCCCGCATCACGTCCCCCAGCTGCCCCGTGACGGTGAGCTTCCCCCCGCCCGGCATCACCATCGCCTCGACGAACAGGATCTCCCCGCCGGCGCCGGTCACGGCGAGGCCCGTCGCGACACCCGGCTCGCTCGTGCGCCGCTTCACCTCGTTGTGGATCCGCTCCGGCCCCAGGATGTCGCGCACCACCGCACGCCCCGCCGACAGCCGCGTCGCGTCCCCCTCCGCCACCCGCCGCGCCACCCGCCGCGCGATCGCGCCGAGGCGGCGCTCCAGCTGCCGCACGCCCGCCTCCCGGGTGTACTCGCCGATCACGGTCCGCAGGCCCGCGTCGGTCACGCGCAACAGCCCCTTCGGCAGCCCCGCCGCCGCGATCTGGCGGGGCAGCAGGTACCGGCGGGCGATGTGGAGCTTCTCCTCCTCCGTGTACCCCGAGAGGCGGATCACCTCCATCCGGTCGAGCAGCGGACCGGGGATCGTCTCCAGCACGTTCGCGGTGCAGAGGAACAGCACGCGGGAGAGGTCGAGCGGCAGGTCGAGGTAGTGGTCGCGGAACGTCCCGTTCTGCGCGGGGTCGAGCACCTCGAGCATCGCCGACGACGGGTCGCCCCGCACGTCGGCGCCCATCTTGTCGATCTCGTCGACCATCAGCACCGGGTTCATCGCGCCCGCGTCGCGGATGGCGCGGACGATCGTGCCCGGCATCGCGCCGACGTAGGTGCGGCGGTGGCCGCGGATCTCGCTCTCGTCCCGGACCCCGCCGACCGAGATGCGGGCGAACCGCCGCCCCAGGGCGCGGGCGATCGACTGGCCGAGCGACGTCTTGCCGACCCCGGGGGGCCCCACGAAGCAGAGGATCGGCCCCTGCGCGTCGGGCTTCAGCCGCGCCACCGCGAGCTGCTCGATGATGCGGTCCTTCACCTTCTCGATGTCGTAGTGGTCCTCGTCGAGGACGGCGCGGGCCCGCGGCAGGTCGAGGTCGTCCTCCGTCGTCACGTTCCACGGCACCGCGAGGATCCAGTCGATGTAGGTCCGCACCACGCCGTGCTCGGCCCCCTCCGCCGGCAGCCGCTCCAGCCGGGCGAGCTCGCGCTCCGCCGCCACCCGGACCTCCTCCGGCGGCGCCACCTCGGCGAGCCGCTCCCGCAGCTCCTCGATGTCGCGGCCCTCGTCGCCGCCCTCGCCGAGCTCCTCCCGGATCGCCTTCAGCTGCTGGCGCAGGAAGAACTCCCGCTGCCCCTTCTCCAGGTCGGTCTGGACGTCGCTCTGGATCTTCGCGCCGAGCTCCAGCAGCTCCAGCTCCCGGGTGCACAGCTCCGTCAGGCGCCGCAGGCGGGCGGCGAGGTCCACCTCCTCCAGCAGCCCCTGGCGCTCCTCCAGCGTCAACCGGATCGACGAGGAGATCAGGTACGAGAGCGCGGTCGGGTCCTCCATGTTCGCGACCGCGATCCCGAGCTCGTCGGGCAGGTGGGGGACGAGGGCGATCATCCGGGTGAAGACGCCCTGGAGGTTCCGGGCGAGGGCCTCCACCTCCGTGGTGCGCTCCGCCCGGTCGGGGACCTCCTCGACGTGCGCCTCCAGGAACGGCTCGGCGCGGACGTAGTCGCCGATCCGCACCCGCCGCAGCCCCTGGGCCAGGATGCGGACGGTGCCGTCCGGCACGCGGACCATGCGCTGCACCACCGCGGCGACGCCGATGTCGTGCAGGCGGTCCGGCGGCGGCTCCGTCAGCTCCGGGTCGCGGCTCGCGACGAGCACCAGCATCCGCTCCGGCCGGTTCAGCACCTCGTCGATCAGGCGGATCGATCGCGCCTCGCCGATCGCGAGCGGCGCGACGGCGTCGGGGAAGACCACCGTCTCCTTCAGCGGCAGCACCGGCAGCACCCCGGGGATCTCGACCTCCGCCTCGTCCGGCTCGCCGCCGCCGACGGCGACCTCGACCGGGACGTCCTCCTCCGCCATCAGGAGGGCTCGCGGACGGAGATCCGCACGCGGCGCAGGGGCGGGGTCGGAGCGAGGGGCAGCACGATCCGCAGCAGGCCGTGCTCGTACGAGGCGGCGGCGCGCTCCGGGTCGACGGAGACGCCGAGGCGCAGCCGCCGCTCGAACGGCCCCCACGCGATCTCGGCGTGCTGGTAGGCGCGGCGTCCCTCGCCGGTGCGCCGCCGCTCGCCGCGCACGACGAGCAGGTCCTCCGTCAGGCCGATCTCCACCTGCGCCGGGTCGACCCCCGCCAGGTCGAGCTCGACGGTCAACGCGGGCGGCGGGCCGTCGGTGAGGTACACGTCGACCGGGGCCCGGGCCTCGTTCGAGGCGCCGTGGCGGCCTCCGGGGAAGAGGTCGGCGAGGAAGCGGTCCACGTCGTCGCGGTACACGCCCCGAAGAGTAGTGCAGGCACGCGCGCCCCGCGGCCCTCCCACGGTGCGACGATGGGCCCCATGCGCGACGTCCTGCTCGCCGCCGCCGAGGAACCCGGGCTCATCACGCCGCCCGGCCCCGGGGCGCGGCTCGTCCCCGGTGAGGGCTTCACCCTCGTCGCCCGCAGCGGGGGGGTGACGGTCGAGCGGGTGCGGCTCCCACCGGGCGGTGCGGCGGCCGCCGTGGCGTCCGCGCGGCAGCTGGCCCGCGCGCTCGACGCCACCGACCTCGTCTGGTGGGTCGGGGCGCTCGCGTCGCCGCCCGGCGTCACCGCGGCGCTGGTGGCGGAGGGCCTCGTGCCGTACCCGGGGGAGCCGGTCCTCCGCACCGTGACCATCGACCGGCCCCCTCCGGGCCCCGCCGGCGTCGAGGTGGTCCCGGTCGAGGACGTCGCGACGTACCGGACGGCGATGGAGCTCGACGCCGACGTCTGGGGCATCCCGCCGGCGGAGCGGCAGGTGCGGCGCGGGCGCCTCGACGCGGTCTGGGAGTCGGAGCGCGCCAGCGGCCTCGTCGACCACCACCTCGCCCTCGTCGAGGGCCGCCCGGCGGGGGTCGGCCGGATGGTCGCCGTGCCGGAGGCCGGGGTGCTGATGGGCGGGTCGGTCGCGCCGTGGGCCCGCGGGCGCGGCGCCTACCGGGCCCTCGTGCACGCCCGGTGGCGGGCGGCGGCGTCCCGCGGCCTGCCCCGCCTGGTGACGTCGGCGGGGGCGATGTCCGCGCCGGTGCTCGAGCGCCTCGGCTTCACCGCGATCGGCGAGGTGCGCCTGCTGCGCGACCCGCTCCTCTGAGCCGCGTCAGAGCTCCCCGGCGTCGAGCTTCGCCAGCACCTCCCGCGCCCGGGCGCGCACCGCGGGCAGGTCGACGAGGCGCCCGAGGCCGCGCACCTGCCGGGAGATGCGGGGGTTGCGCGCGAAGCGCTCCTCGTGCCGGGCGAGGAAGTCCCAGTAGAGCGTGGTGAACGGGCACGCGTCGTCACCCGTGCGCCGCCTCGGGTCGAACCGGCATCGCCCGCAGTGGTCGCTCATGCGGTCGATGTAGGCGCCGCCGGCGGCGTACGGCTTCGTCATCATCCGGCCGCCGTCGGCGTGCAGGGCCATCCCGACGACGTTCGGCAGCATCACCCACTCGGCGCCGTCGATGAACGCGCCCCACATCCAGTCGACCATCTCCGGCGGCCGCACCCCGGTGAGCAGCGCGAGGTTGCCGAGCACCATGAGGCGCTGGATGTGGTGGGCGTAGGCGTGCTCCTCCACGCCGTCGAGCGCCGACGCCACGCAGCGCATCGCGGTCCCCGCCCCCGTGAACAGGGGCGGCAGGGGGCGCTCGGCGCCCAGCCCGTTGGCGCGGCGCAGCCGCGGGGCCTCCCGCCAGTAGACGCCCCACACGTACTCGCGCCAGCCGATCACCTGCCGCATGAACCCCTCGGCCGACGCGAGGGGGACGTCGCCCGCGCGGTAGGCGGCCTCGACGGCGTCGGCCACCTCGCGGGGGTGGAGCATCCCGAGGTTCATGTAGGGCGACAGCAGGGAGTGGGCGAGGTGCCACTCGCCGTCCAGCATCGCGTCCTGGTGCGTGCCGAACCGCGGGAGGCCCTCGGCGACGAAGGCGCGCAGCCGCGCGAGCGCCCCCCGGCGGGTCAGCGCCCACGTGCCGTCGGGCGGCGCGCCGAACGCGCGGGGCGGCAGCGGCGGGTCGCCCGCCGCGTCGTCGTCGCGGGAGCGCACCGGCCGCGGCCACGCCCGCCCGTCGCGCGGGGGCGGCTCGCGGTTGTCGGCGTCGAGGTTCCAGCGCCCGCCGGCGGGTTCGTCGCCGTCCATCAGGTACCCGAGGCGGCGGCGCTGCTCGCGGTAGAAGTCCTCCATCCGCAGCCGCCGGTCGCCGCGGCCGTCGGCCCACGCCGCGAAGTCCTCGTAGTGGCAGAGGAACTGGTCGGAGCGCACCAGGTCCACGCCGAGGCGCTCCAGCATGCGGCGTCCGTCCCACGACATCGGCTCCATCGCCGACACCGCACCGGGGGAGTGGGCGCGCCGGTGCGCGGCGAGGCCCTCCGCGAACGTCGGCGCCGTGCGCTCATCGACGGCGAAGCCCTCGGCGCGCAGCTCCGCGGCGAAGGCGGACATCGCCCCCGCCACCAGGTGGAGCCGCTGCCGGTGGAAGCGCTTCGACGCCCGCTTCGCCTCCGCCGTCACCATCAGCACCCGCGTCGTGGCCGGGTCGGCGTCCCGCAGCGACGCGATGCCGCGGTTCAGCTGGTCGCCGAGCACCCAGACGGTGCGGCCGGGCGCCATCAGTCCTCCCAGTCGTCTTCCCCCGCCAGGTCGGCGTAGGCGCGCCACTCGCGGATGACCCGCTTCGCGTCCCTCGCCCGCACCTCCGGCCGGGCCCCCGCCAGCAGCTGCAGGGCCAGGCGGTCCTGACCCGGCGCCGGCGGCGTGCCGAGCTCGTTCAGCACCGCCCACACCACGTCCTCGGTCAGCCCCGGGCGCTCCGACAGGATGTAGTCGGCCGCCTCGCCCAGGTCGAGATCGTCGCTCACCGCCCGGGCGGCGGGGGTCCGCTGGCCACGCGGTCGTAGGTGTCGCCCGTCAGGCCCGCCTCCCGCAGCTCCACCTTGCGGACGCGCTCCGTCGGCGTCTTCGGAAGGTGGTCCAGCACGCGCAGGAAGCGGGGGACCGCGAAGTACGGCATCCGCTCGTCGAGCCACGACAGCAGCGCCGACAGGTCCGGGTCGCAGCCGTCGCGCGGCACGAGGCAGACGAGGATCTCGTCCTCCGCCGACGCGCCCTCCGACGCCTGGACGCCGATCGCGGCGGCCTCCAGCACCTCGGGGTGCGAGGCGACGATCCGCTCGACCTCCATCGACGAGACGTTCTCGCCGCGGCGCCGGATGTAGTCCTTCACCCGGTCGAGGAAGTAGAGGTAGCCGTCCTCGTCGAGGCGGCCGAGGTCGCCGGTGTGGAGCTTCAGGTTGCGGAAGTCCTCGGCGGTCTTCTCGGGCATGCCCGCGTACGAGCGCATCACGATGTTCGGCAGCTTCATGTCCACGACGATCTCGCCGGGGCTGCCGACGGGGACCGGCATGTCCGACGTGGGGTCCACGACGGACACCTCGAAGCCGGGCGTGGCGACGCCGCAGCTGCCGGGGCGCCCCGGCCGGCCCGGCGGGTGGTAGGTCACCATCCCCGTCTCCGTCAGCCCGTAGCCCTCGATGAAGCGGATGCCGAACCGCTCCTCGAAGCGCTCGTAGAGGTCCTTCGGGGCCGGCATCGCCATGATCCGCGACACGCGGTGGGCGCGGTCGAGGTCGCCCGGCGGGGTGTTCCAGATGAAGTAGTTGATCGCGCTGACGGTGTTCAGGATCGTCGCCTCCGCGTCCACAACCTGCGCCCAGAAGCGGCTCGCCGAGTAGCGCTCGACGAACGCGATCCGGGCCCCCGCGATCAGCGCCGGGTACGCCGCGAGCACCTGGGCGTTCGAGTGGAAGAGCGGCAGGCACGAGAACAGGGTGTCGTCGGCGGTGACCCCGCACACCTCGATGTAGGTGCGGCCCGAGAAGTAGTCGGACGCGTGCTGCTTGATCGCGCCCTTCGAGCGGCCCGTCGTGCCCGACGTGAACATGATGCGGGCGTCGTCGGTCCACGTGACCGGGACGCCGGGGTCGCCGTCGGGCGCCTCCAGCAGCGCGTCGAACGGCTCCCACCGCACCGTGGGGTCGGGGCCGTCCCGCTCCCCGTGGCCGAGCACGATCACGTGCTCCAGGTGGGGGAGCTCGCCGGCGATGTGCTCCAGGCGGCCGAGGTACGCGTGGTCGAGGATCAGGAACCGCGAGCGCGGCAGGTTGATCACCCACGACAGGAAGTCGCCCCGGTACGCGAGGTTGATGGGGCACTGGACGGCCCCCGCCCGCTGGATGCCGAACCAGGCCGCGATGTTCTCCTCGCAGTTCGGCATCAGCGTCGAGACGGCCTCGCCGGGCTGCAGCCCGCGGGCGATCAGGGCGTTCGCGACCCGGTCCGCGCGGGCGTCGATCTCGCCGTAGCTCCGCCACGGCCCGTCACCGACGCGCAGGTAGTCGCGATCCGGGTGCTCGCGTGCGCGGCGCCGCAGGATCGACGGGAGGACCCAGGCGGTGGGGTCCTCGCGGCGGTACCAGTCCGACCATTCGTCCATCGGTCCGGGAGTAGACCACAGTCGGGAGGGACCCGTGGCGACACCGGGGGTCAAGACCGCACCCGCGCCCGCCGATCCCAACCACACATGGCGACCCACCCCGACGAACCCCGTCTGACGGCCCGTGCCCGCCGCAGCCTCGTGCACGGCCTGGACGCGCTCGACACGCACACCGAGGCGCCGCTGCGCGTCCGCGGGCACGTGATCGGCCACGGCCACGACGTCTTCGACGTCCAGGAGGAGTTCGAGCTCGGGCCGCGCGGCCGGCGGTTCCTCGTCTCGGTCGATGTCCTCGCACGCGAAACGCTGCTGCTCGCCATGGGCGGCGCCCCAGGAGAGATCACGTGAGCCCCTCGCTCGAGCCGATCACCGTCGCCCAGGTCCAGACCCTCTGCCAGCGCGTGCGCTCGGCGGGGTCGCCGAACGCGAAGGCGCGGCCGCCGCTCGTCGCGGAGTACCGGCGCCTCTCGGGCATCCTCGGCGTCGACGAGGAGCCGATCGCGACCGGGCTCGACCTGCAGCGCGCCGCCGCCGGCCTGCTCCGCGCCGCCGCGCACGCCGAGGCGGTCGCCGCCCAGTCGCCCGCCGCGCGCCTGCGCCGCGTGGGGCGCCCCGGCGCCTGAACGGGCCCCCGGGGCCGCCGCGAGCGGGCCGCCGGGCGTGTGCTAGCGTTCCCAGGCCCGTCCCCCGGACCGGAGTCGTCGACCTGTGGCAACAGGGCAGCGCATTGCAGTGACGATGGCTTGCGAAGAGTGCAAGCGTCGGAACTACCAGACCATGAAGAGCAGGCGGAACACCCCGGACCGCATCGAGTTCCGGAAGTTCTGCCGTTGGTGCGGGCGTCACACGCCGCACAAGGAAACCCGGTAGCGGCCACGCTCTGAGGGGTTCCGCGTAGGGTCGTAGCTCAACTGGTAGAGCACCGGTCTCCAAAACCGGGGGTTGGGGGTTCGAGTCCCTCCGGCCCTGTAGTCCAACGACGAATGATGGTCACCTGACGATGGCGCGCATCCGACCCGCACGGGGGCAGGACAAGTCGGGAGACGGCGCGCAGCCGGCTCCGGGCGGAGCACGCCCGCCCGCGAAGCGTCGGGCCGAGGGGCCGAAGAGCCCGAAGCCGAACCCGCCGGGGCAGCGCCGCAAGCCCGACAAGGCGGGGTCGGTGACCAAGGCCGTCGTCCAGCAGCGCCGAGGCTCCCGCTTCATCTCGGAGGTCATCGCCGAGCTCAAGAAGGTGAGCTGGCCCGACCGCGCCACGCTGCTCCAGTCCACCGCGGTCGTCCTGGTGGTCGTCGCTATCGTCTCGGTCTACCTGGCCGCGCTCGACGCAGTGTTCGGCCGGCTCGTCGACGCGATCTTCTGACCGAGGGGCACACGTTTGTTCCGCTGGTACGTCATCAACACCTATTCCGGGCACGAGAAGAAGGTCAAGGCCAATCTCGAGCACCGTCTCGTCTCCCTCGGGCAGCGCGAGCGGGTCAAGCAGGTCGTGATCCCGACCGAGCAGGTCGTGGAGACCAAGGACGGCGTGAAGGTGCAGACCGAGAAGCGCCGGCTGCCCGGATACGTGCTGGTCAACATGGACATGACCCCCGACGCCCTCTGGCTCGTGAAGAACACGCCGGGCGTCACCGGGTTCGTCGGTGGCGGCGGGCGCGAGAACGAGCCGGTTCCGCTGACGCAGGGCGAGGTGGACCGCCTCCTCAACGTCGCGACGCAGGAGCGGCCGAAGGTCAAGGCCGACTTCGTCGTCGGCGAGAGCGTCAAGGTCATCGCCGGTCCGCTGTCCGACTTCACCGGTGAGATCGCCGAGATCAACGCCGAGCAGGGCCGCCTGAAGGTCCTGGTCAGCATCTTCGGCCGCGAGACGCCGGCCGAGCTCTCGTTCGACCAGGTCAAGAAGCTCACCTAATCTCCGGGGCTCCGGCCCCACAACGCAAACCGGGGCGCACGCCCCGCGATCGAGGACGTCATGGCGAAGAAGGTCTTGCAGGTCATCAAGCTCCAGATCCCGGCCGGGCAGGCGTCTCCCGCCCCGCCCGTGGGTCCCGCGCTCGGTGGCGCCAGCATCAACATCATGGAGTTCTGCAAGGCGTTCAACGCGCAGACCCAGGCGGGCAACGGCACCACCACCCCGGTCGAGGTGACGGTCTACGAGGACCGCTCGTTCACCTTCATCACCAAGACCCCGCCGGCGGCGGTGCTCATCCGGCAGGCGCTCGGCATCCCGAAGGGGAGCCCGGAGCCGCACAAGGAGAAGGTCGCGAACCTGTCGCAGGACCAGTTGCGGCAGATCGCGGAGACCAAGATGCCGGACCTGAACGCCAACAGCATCGAGACGGCCATGACGATCATCGCGGGGACGGCACGTAGTATGGGCGTGACCGTCGACGCGGCGTAGGGGGAGAAGAGATGCCGAAGCGCGGCAAGCGCTACCAGCAGGCGAAGTCGGAGATCGACGCGGAGCGCGTCTACCACCCCCTCCACGCCGTCAAGCTGCTCAAGTCGCAGGAGCTCACCCGGTTCGACCCCACGGTCGAGGTGCACATGCGCCTCGGCGTCAACGTGCGGCACGCCGACCAGCAGCTCCGCGGCACGATCAGCCTGCCCCACGGCACCGGCAAGGCCGTCACGGTCGCCGTGTTCGCCGAGGGCGACAAGGCGCGTGAGGCCGAGGCCGCCGGCGCCGACGTCGTCGGTGGCGACGACCTCGCCAAGCGGATCCAGGAGGGCTTCACCGACTTCGACGTCGCCATCGCGACGCCGGACATGATGGGCACGGTCGGCAAGCTCGGCCGGATCCTCGGCCCCTCGGGCAAGATGCCGAACCCGAAGTCGGGCACCGTCACGTTCGACGTCGGCAAGGCCGTCACCGACGTCAAGGCCGGCAAGGTCGAGTACCGCACCGACCGCGCCGGGATCATCCACATCGGCATCGGCCGCCGGTCGTTCGACGAGCGTCAGCTCATCGAGAACTACCAGGCCGTGCTCGAGGAGATCGTCCGCGTCAAGCCCGCGGCCGCGAAGGGCAAGTACCTCCGTTCGATCACCCTCGCCCAGACGATGGGCCCGGGCATCCCGGTGGACACCACCCGCACCGCCGCCTCCGAGGTCCTGGAGGAGCCCGCGGCCTAGCGCCCGGACACAGCACCCGACCGAAGACCCACGGGGGCGGCCATTCGCCGCCTCAAACGCCCCTCGCGGGGCACCCGTGCGAGGTTGGTGACAGGCTGACGGGGTCCCGGTGACGGGGCGCCTCCGCTGTCGCCCGCCCGCGCGGGCCGAGCAGATGGAGGTGACACCCTGAGACGAGAAGAGAAGGCCGAGGCCATCGCGGAGCTCACCGAGCGCATGCGCTCGGCGGACACCGTGTTCGCCACCGACTTCCGCGGCCTGACCGTCAAGCAGCTCTCCGAGCTGCGTGGCCGGCTGCGCGCCGTCGACACCGAGTACACGGTCGTCAAGAACACCCTCGCGCGCCGGGCGGCGAGCGACACGGGCCGCGAGGCCCTGCTGCCCTACCTCGACGGCCCCACCGGGCTCGTCTGGGTCGGCGGTGACGCCGCCGTCGCCGCGAAGGCGCTCGACGGCTTCGCCACCGAGTTCCCCTCCACCCTGACCATCAAGGGTGGACTGCTCGAGGGCGCCGACCTGCCGCAGGCCGACGTCACGCGCCTGGCGAAGCTGCCCTCGCGCGAGGTCCTGCTGGGCCAGCTCGCGGGCACCATCGCCGCGCCGCTCACCGGCCTCGCCGGTGGCCTCGGCAACCTGATCGGCGGCCTCGCCCGCACGCTGGCCGCCGTCCAGGCCCAGCGCGAGACCGAGGACGCACCGGCGGCCTGACCGCCGTCCCACACCTTTCACGCACGACCAACGAGGAGCGAACACATGGCGACGACCGAGGAATGGATCGAGGAGCTCAAGAGCATCTCCGTGCTCGAGCTGTCCGAGCGGATCAAGGCGATCGAGGAGACCTTCGGCGTCTCCGCCGCGGCCCCCGTCGCGGCGGCCGCGCCCGCCGCTGACGGTGGCGGCGCCCCCGCCGCCGAGGAGCAGACCGCGTTCACGGTCAGCCTCGACGCCGCCGGCGACAAGAAGATCCAGGTCATCAAGGTGGTCCGCGCGGTCACCGGCCTCGGCCTGAAGGAGGCCAAGGAGCTGGTCGACAACGCCCCGAGCGCCGTCAAGGAGGGCGTCGCGAAGGAGGAGGCCGACTCCGTCAAGGCGCAGCTCGAGGAGGCCGGCGGGATCGTCTCCGTCAAGTAGGTACGTCGAGCCGAGGCCGGCCGTCGCCTCCTTCGTCGGCGCCGACTGCGCCGGCCTCGGCACACGACCGCACCGGCTCCGCCGGGGACGGCGGTCGAAGAAGCGTCGCGGTCCTGCGGCCGTTCACCTGGATCGGTGGACGGCCGCGGCCGTCTCTGATCCGATGCGCCGGCCCGTGAGACGCCGCACCATCATCGCCACGGCCCTGCTGGCCGCCGCGGCGCTCACCCCGTCCGCCGCCCAGGGCGCACTCGTCTCCCAGGGCGGCGTCCGCATGGGCGCCGACGCCCTCTGGAGCCGGGGCATCCTCGGCCAGGGGCAGGCCGTCGCGATCCTCGACGAGGGCTTCGCGGGGCTCGACCGCTCGATCGCGCTGGGCGAGCTGCCCGGCCGCGACCGCCTCGAGATCCGCCTCTTCGACCCGCTCGCCGGGGAGGGGGGCCTGACGGAGTTCGGGGTGCCGACCCAGCACGGGGTCCGGATGGCCGAGATCGTCCACGACGTCGCCCCGCAGGCGCGGCTCGTGCTCGTCGGCTACCGCACCCCGGAGCAGTTCGCCCAGGCGGCCGCGTGGATCGCCGCCGCCGGAATCCCCGTGGTCAGCCACTCCAACTCGTTCCTCACGCCCCCCTTCGACGGCACCGGCCCCGCCGCCCGCACCGTCGACGCGGCCGCCGCCGCGGGTGTCCTGTGGGTCAACTCCTCCGGCAACTACGCCCAGCGCCACTGGCGCGGCACCCCGCCCGGCGGCGGCGCGGTGATCCCGGTCGCGCCCCCCGCCGGCACGCCGCTCCTGTTCAGCCTCGCCTGGACGACGCCCGGCGTGACCGCGTCCGTCGCGGTGGAGCGCCAGGACGCCGCGGGGGCGTGGACGGAGGTCGCCCGCTCGGCGCCCGCCGGGCCGGGCAACGCCGTCGCCGGCCCCCTCGCGGCCGACGGCGCCCCGTACCGGCTCGTCGCCCGCGTCGACGCCGGGGGCCCCGCGGAGCTGCGGCTGTTCTCCCAGACGGTCGGCTTCGGTGCGCTCGCGGTCGCCGACGGCAGCGTCCCGACCCCGGCCGACGCCGCGGGCGCGCTGAGCGTGGGGGCGGTGAAGTGGACCGGGGTGTCCCGCGAGCCCTACTCCTCGTACGGCCCGACCGCGGGGGGCCGCGCGACGCCCGACCTGATGGGACCGACCTACGTCACGTCCAACCCCGAGTGGCCCGGCACCGCCGGCACGTCGGCCGCCACCGCCCACGTCGCGGCCGCCGCGGTGCTGCTCCGCCAGGCGCGCCTCGCCGCGGGCCTCCCCGCCGGCCCCGCCGACCTGCGCGCGGCCCTCACGGCCACCGCCCTCGACCTCGGTCCCGCCGGCCCCGACGGGGCCCACGGCGCCGGAATGGCCCGCCTCGACGCCACCGCGCCCCGCCTGCTCGTGCGCGTCGGGGCCGGCGCCCGCCGGGTGGTGCGCGTCCGCGCCGCCGACGACGGTACGATCCGCCAGGTGCGCATCTCGTTCAACGGGCGCGGCGTGAGGGCCGTGCGCCGCCCGGTGGTCGGCGTGCGCCTCCCGGCCCGCCCCGGTCGCCTCGAGGTCGTCGCGGAGGACATGGCCGGCAACGTCACCCGTCGGGTCCGCGTGCTGCGGGTGGCGGCACGGTGAGGCGCACCGCCGCGCACCTCGCCGGGCTCGTCCTGGCGGCCGCCGCCTGCGCCGCCGCCGGCGGGACCGCCACGGCGGCCCCGCCCGCCGCGATCACCATCGACGCCGAGCCCGGGCGGGTCACGACGGCCGTCGCCGGCCTCGGGCGCGCCGGGCTGAAGGTGCAGCGCCGCGACGGGCGCCGCCTGCAGGTCGTCGCCGACCCCGCCCGCGCCCGCGCCCTCGCCGCGCTGCCCGGCGTCGCGGTCGCCCGCCCCGCCACCGCCTCCTTCGGCGACGACGTCGCCGTCAGCCAGGGCCTGGAGCGCTCCGGCGCCGACGTCCTCGGCCGCGTCTCCGGTGGCGGCGCGGGGCTCACGATCGCGGTGCTCGACCTCGGCTTCGGGCAGAACCTGGCGCGGATGCAGGCCCTCGGGGAGCTGCCCCCCGCGGCCCGGCTGGAGACGCTCTCGTTCGACACGGCCTCCGGCCTCGCGGGCCGGAACGCCTACGGCAACCGGACCAACCACGGCGAGATCGTCGCGCAGACGGTCTACGACTACGCCCCCGAGGCCCGCTACCTGCTCGTGAACTACCACTCGGAGGCCGACTTCGCCGCCGCCACCGACGCGCTGATCGCCCGCCGCCCGGACATCGTCGTCCACTCGAACAGCTTCATCGAGGGGCCCTTCGACGGCACGTCGCCCGCGGCGCGGGCCGTCGACCGGGCCGCCGCGGCGGGGATCCTCTGGTTCAACTCGGCGGGCAACTACGCCCAGCTCCACTGGTCCGGCCCGTGGGCGGACGTGGACGGCGACGCCGACCTCGACTGGCCGAACGGCGACGCCTGGACCTTCACCCGGGCCGCCGGCAACCCGATCACGTTCGCGTTGTCGTGGACCTCGCCGCCCGGCGGGACGCCCACCGACATCGACATGGTCGTCGAGCGGCTCGACGCCTCCGGCGCGTGGATCCCCGTCGCCGGCTCGGGCGACCGCCAGTCCGACGGCGCCCCCACCGCCGAGCGCATCGTCGGCTACTCCCCGCCCGCCGACGCCGTGTTCCGCCTCCGCGCCGTGCGCGTCTCCGGCCCGCCGCCCGCCGGCGACCTGACCCTCTTCTCCCGCGAGATCCCGCTCCGCGACATCGGCGGCACCGTCGAGGACAGCATCCCCACCCCCGGCGACGCGGCCGGCGCGATCGCCGTCGGCGCGGTCGACTGGCGCGGCAACGCGCGCAAGTCGTACTCGTCCCAGGGCCCCAGCGACGACGGCCGCCTGAAGCCCGACCTCGTCGCGCCCACCGACACCCGGGTCATGGGAGCCGAGGGCTTCCGCGCCGTCGGCGGGACGTCGAACGCCGCGCCGAACGCCGCGGGCGCCGCCGCCGTCCTGCTCGCCGCGGAGCGCCGCGCCGGGCGCGCCCCCACCGCGTCCGAGATCCGCTCCGCCCTCACCTCCGGCGCCCTCGACCTCGGCGTCCCCGGCCCCGACGGGGTGTTCGGCAACGGCCGGGTCCGGGTGGGCCTGACCCCGCCGCGGGTCGCCCGGCAGCAGCCCCGCCCCCTCGCCGCCGTCCGCGGGCGGGTGCCCGTGAGGTTCACCGCGCTGTCGCGCTCGCGCGTCTCGACGTGGACGCTCGCCGTGGACGGGGTCCCCGCCGTCCGCCGGCCCCAGACGTACCCCCGGGGCATCACCATCGACACCCGCCGCCTCGCCGACGGCTGGCACCTGCTGCAGGTCGAGGCCCGCGACTTCCCCGGCAACGTCGGCGTGTCCTCGTGGTCGGTGCGGGTCGACAACACCCGGCCGCGGCTCGTCGTCCGCCGCGTCGTCGTGCGGCGCGTGCGCCCCGCCCGCGTGCCCGGACGGGGCCCGGACCGGGTGCGGCGGGGCGCCGTCCGCCTGGTGGCCGCCGTCGACGACCCCGGCTCCACCGGCCGCCTGCCCGCCACCCTGAAGGTCACCGACGCCCGTCGCCGGGCCGTCGTGACGCGCACGATCGCGGTCGGACGCGGGCCCGTCGTCGCGATCCCGGTGGGGATCCTCCCCGCCGGCCGCTACGTCGTCCGTCTCGACCTGCGGGACCGCGCGGGCAACCCGGCCGTCGCCACGCGCCGCGTCGTGGTGCGGTGACCACGGGTCCGTCCGGCGGGACGTCGTGTTTCCGCCACCTCAGCCCTTGTCAGAGGGTCGTGCCGTCGCGCACAATGCCGGACGGCGTACGTCCGCCGCGGCCCGCGGGTCCGCGGCCCCACACCTCGACCCGGGAGGACTCCCCCAATGCCGCTTGATCGGGAGCAGAAGGCCAAACTGCGTGACAAGGTCTCGACCGCCAACAAGAGCAACGTCGACGCCGTCGCGGACGAGGTCAACGCGACCCTCGCGACGCTCGACGCCGACGACAAGGACCACGCCCGCCTGACGGGCTGGCTCGAGGATCTCTCCGTCGTGAAGGGCGGGGGAGTCCCCGGCAAGTTCTCCTGATCCACCGGCGCACGCGACCCGCCCGCCACCGGGCGGGTCGCGCGCGACGTCCCCCGCGGGCTAGCGGCGGGTGCGGGGGGCCTGCAGCATGCGCTGCAGGCGGCGGGTCTCGGCCAGGGCGTTGACCGGCCGGCGGTCGGCGGGGACCGAGCGGCCACGCTGGATGCGCTCCTCGCGGCCCTCGCGGGCCTCGACCCAGCGCTCGTAGGCGGCGATCAGGGCGAGCAGGCTCTCCACGAGCCCCGATCCGGACGGCTGCCCCGCGTAGGGCCGGCCGTCGAGCAGGAGGGTGCGGTCCGCGGCGAGCCACGCCAGCTCGCCCTCACCGGGACGGGCGGCGCGGACACCCGACAGCGACACGCGGACGGCGAGGCCGTGCCATTCGCGCTTCAGCACGCCGGGCTCCACGGCCGGCCGGAACCCGAAGGCGCGCATGCGCCGCCGCTCGTCCGGCGAGGTCCACTGGCGGTGCGTCGCCTCCAGCAGCGAGCGCAGGCGCTCGTTCACGGCGTCGTCCGCGGGGCCGTCGGCGTAGGAGGGGAGCGAGGTCGCCACGGGTCCAGTATGCACCAAGGGGGAGGACGACCTCGGGCACGACACCCGTCCGGGGTGCTAGGATCGCCGGCCTTGGCCGATGGGATCTCTTGAGGGCGGCTGTCATCGCGCACCGCAGCCCCTCCGGCCGCCTGCAGCAATGCGGGCGGTCCGTTGCTGAACGGACCCCTTCGCTGATATCGTCCGCCGTTACGCCCGAGCCGGCCCGCCGGCAACCTCGCCGTCCCCGCCCGCTCTCGTCAGGAGGCCTCGCGACTTGAGCACCCGCCCCGCTGCCCGCGTCCGCCACTCCTTCTCCAAGCAGGAGAAGGTTCGTGACGTCCCCAACCTCATCGACATCCAGCGCTCTTCCTTCGAGTGGTTCATCGAAAGAGGGCTGCGCGAGACGATCGATGACATCTCCCCGATCGAGGACTTCACCGGAACCCTCGCCGTCCAGTTCGGCAAGTACACGCTGGGTGGCTGGGAGCCCGGCATGCCGTACGACCACATCCAGCCGAACGACTCCATCAAGGACTGCCGCGAGAAGGACATCACCTACGCCGCGCCGCTGACGATGGAGGTCGCGTTCGTCAACCGCGAGACCGGTGAGATCCGCGAGCAGAAGGTCTTCATGGGCGACCTGCCCCTGATGACCAACTGGGGCACGTTCATCATCAACGGCACCGAGCGCGTCGTCGTGACGCAGCTCGTGCGCTCGCCGGGCGCCTACGTGATGGAGCCGAAGGACCGCGAGAAGCAGGTCTTCATCGCGAACCTCATGCCGTCGCGCGGCTCGTGGGTCGAGCTCGAGATCGACAAGAAGGGCCTCGTCCACGTCCGGATCGACCGCAAGCGCAAGCTGCCGGTCACCACGCTGCTGTTCGCGCTCGGCTACACGCGCGACGACATCGCGAACCTGTTCCGGCACCCGGACGACCCGGACCGCGTGAACCCCTTCATCCAGGCGACGCTCGACAAGGACGCCACCGAGGGCAACCCGCAGACCGGCGACCGCACCAGCCTCGAGGACCTCCGGAAGACGGTCGACGAGATCCACGCGCTGGCGCAGGGCATCGACGAGAAGGGCGCCGAGGAGCGCGCCGCCGTCGAGGCCGAGATCGAGAAGCTCGAGAAGAAGCTCGACGCCCGGGCGGGCGACATCATGCAGCACGCCCTCATCGAGGTCTTCAAGAAGCAGCGTCCCGGCGAGCCGCCGACGGTCGACAACTCGCGCGCCCTCGTGCGCTCGCTGTTCTTCGACCCGAAGCGCTACGACCTCACCAAGGTCGGCCGCTACAAGCTCGACGCGCGCCTCGGCCTGAGCCTCGGCTCCGAGGTCCGGACGCTGACGAACCCCCGGTTCACGGGTCGCATCTCCGGGATGACCGACGACCTGGTGGAGCTCATCCGCCGCCTCGTCGCCCTCCCGATCAAGATCGGCCTGCCCGAGGACAGCAAGGACTTCGCCGCCGACTCGGCGACGACCCCGCGCGACGAGATCGCCGGCGACCTCGACGAGTACGAGCACTTCGGCAACCGGCGCCTGCGCACGGTCGGCGAGCTCATCCAGGAGGCCTTCCGCATCGGCCTCTACCGGATGGAGCGCGTCGTCCGCGAGCGCATGAGCACCGAGGACGTCGACACCATCACCCCGCAGACCATCATCAACATCCGCCCGGTGGTCGCGGCGCTGAAGGAGTTCTTCGGCTCGTCGCAGCTCTCGCAGTTCATGCAGCAGACGAACTCCCTCGACGGGCTCACCCACCGCCGCCGCCTGTCGGCGCTCGGCGCGGGCGGGCTCACCCGTGAGCGCGCCCCCATCGAGGTGCGCGACGTCCACCAGACCCACTACGGGCGCATGTGCCCGATCGAGACCCCGGAGGGCCCGAACATCGGCCTGATCGGCTCGCTCGGCGCGTACGCGACCCTGAACGAGTTCGGGTTCATCCAGACCCCGTACCGCCGTGTGGTCAAGGGCAAGGTCACGATGGACGTCGACGAGCTCGACGCCACGCAGGAGGAGCACAAGGTCATCGCGCAGGCGAACGCCGAGCGCGACGAGAAGGGCGTGCTCGTCGGACCGGTCCTCTGCCGCAAGGCCGGCGAGCCGATCCTGGCCGACCCGGTCGACGTCGAGTACATGGACGTCTCGCCGCAGCAGATCGTCTCCGTGGCGACGGCGCTGATCCCGTTCCTCGAGCACGACGACGCGAACCGCGCGCTGATGGGCGCCAACATGCAGCGCCAGGCCGTGCCGCTCATGATCACCGAGGCCCCGCTCGTGGGCACCGGCATCGAGCACCGCGCCGCCGTGGACGCCGGTGACGTCGTGGTCAGCCGCACCGACGGCACGGTCGCCGCGGTCGACGCCGACCACATCATCATCGAGGACCCGCAGGGCGAGCTCGAGCACTACGAGCTGCACAAGTTCACCCGCTCGAACCAGGGCACCCTCATCCACCAGAAGCCGATCGTCCGCAAGGGCGAGGCGCTGGAGGCCGGGGCGGTGCTGGCCGACGGCAGCTCCACCGACCAGGGCGAGCTCGCCCTGGGCAGCAACATGCTCGTCGCCTTCATGTGCTGGGAGGGCTACAACTTCGAGGACGCGATCATCATCTCGGAGCGCCTCGTGAAGGACGACGTCCTGTCGTCCATCCACATCGAGGCCTACGAGATCGACGCCCGCACCACCAAGCTGGGCGCCGAGGAGATCACCCGCGACATCCCGAACCGCTCCGAGGAGTCCCTCAAGGACCTCGACGAGCGCGGCATCGTGCGCATCGGCGCCGAGGTCATGTCGGGCGACCTCCTGGTGGGCAAGGTCACGCCGAAGGGCGAGACCGAGCTGACCGCCGAGGAGAAGCTGATCCGCGCCATCTTCAAGGAGAAGGCCGGCGAGGTCCGCGACACGTCCCTCAAGGTCCCGCACGGCGAGGGCGGCAAGGTCATCGAGGTGAAGGTCTTCGACCGCGAGAGCGGCGACGACCTGTCCCCCGGCGTCAACCAGCTCGTGCGCGTCTACGTCGCGAAGCGGCGCAAGATCGCGGAGGGCGACAAGCTCGCCGGCCGCCACGGCAACAAGGGCGTCATCTCGAAGATCGTCCCCGAGGAGGACATGCCGTTCCTCGAGGACGGCACGCCGATCGACATGATCCTCAACCCGCTGGGCGTGCCGTCGCGCATGAACATCGGGCAGATCCTCGAGACGCACCTCGGCTGGGCCGCCGCGCGCGGCTGGGTCGACGGGGCGTTCGCCGCCGGCGGCATCAACGGCCACGAGCCGCCGCAGCGCACGTTCGTCGCCACCCCCGTGTTCGACGGCGCCACCGTCGAGGACGTGGACCGGGTGCTCAAGGACTGGTCCGCCAGCCACGAGGGCAACCCGATCCAGCTCGGGGTGGACGAGAACGACCGGCCGGGCCGTCAGGCCTCCGGGCGCATGAAGCTCTACAACGGCCGCACCGGCGAGCCCTACGAGGGCAAGGTCACCGTCGGCTACATGTACATGCTGAAGCTCCTCCACCTCGTGGACGACAAGATCCACGCCCGCTCGACCGGCCCGTACTCGCTCGTCACCCAGCAGCCGCTGGGCGGCAAGGCGCAGTTCGGCGGTCAGCGCTTCGGCGAGATGGAGGTGTGGGCGCTCGAGGCGTACGGCGCCGCCTACACGCTGCAGGAGATGCTCACCATCAAGAGCGACGACACGGTCGGCCGCGTGAAGGCCTACGAGGCGATCGTGAAGGGCGAGAACATCCAGGAGCCGTCCATCCCCGAGAGCTTCAAGGTGTTGCTCAAGGAGATGCAGAGCCTGGGTCTCGACGTGAAGGTGCAGGGCGAGGCCGGCCCCGAGTTCTCGGCGCGCGACGAGGACGACGACCTCCTCCGCGCGGCGGAGGAGCTGGGGATCGACCTGTCCGGCGGCCTGGGCGCCGCCCAGGACGACGCAGGGGAGGCCGACGGCGCGTCGGAGGGGTCCGCGGACGAGGCCGAGGTCGTGGCCTCCTCTAAGGACGCCTCGGGCACCGACGCGACGGACGTTTAGGAGGGCCCGGCGCCCCGGTGGCGCGCGTCCGCGAGGGCGCGCGCGGCCGGGGGGCCGTGACGACCGACGGAGTCTTCCGCCGGACCGCGTACGCGAGCGCGGACACCGGCACACGAGAAAGGCGCACCACACGTGATCGACATCAACAACTTCGACTCCATCACGATCGGTCTGGCCTCCTCCAAGCAGATCCGGCAGTGGAGCTCGGGCGAGGTCACCAAGCCCGAGACGATCAACTACCGCACGCTGAAGCCGGAGAAGGACGGGCTCTTCTGCGAGAAGATCTTCGGTCCGACCAAGGACTGGGAGTGCTACTGCGGCAAGTACAAGCGCGTCCGCTACAAGGGGATCATCTGCGAGCGCTGCGGGGTCGAGGTCACGCGCGCCAAGGTCCGCCGCGAGCGGATGGGCCACATCGACCTGGCCGCGCCGGTCAGCCACATCTGGTTCTTCAAGGGCGTCCCGAGCCGCATCGGCTACATGCTGGACATCGCCCCGAAGGAGCTGGAGAAGGTCCTCTACTTCGCCGCCTCCATCGTCACCGAGGTGGACCAGGACGGCCGTGCCGGTGAGATCGACCGCCTGCAGGACGAGGTCAACGCCACGATCGAGCAGTTCGGCCAGGACAAGGAGGAGCGCCTCCTCGAGCTGAACGAGCGCCTCGAGCGGCGCGTCGTGTGGCTGCGCGAGGGCGAGGCCCCCGGCCTCACCGACGAGGACGAGTACTGGATCGACGACCTCAAGCGCGACCGCACGAACGAGGACCCGGACGCGCGCCGCGAGCTGACGGACGCCGACCGCAAGCAGGCCGAGACGGACCTCCGCAAGGAGACCGACATCTCGCTGAAGGACATCGAGCGCTACACGGAGGAGGCGATCGACCGCCTCACCCGCGCCTGGCTGACCTTCAAGGACCTCAAGCCGCGCCAGATCGAGCCCGACGAGCAGCTCTTCCGCGAGATGAAGGAGCGGTTCGGCTCCCCGCACGGCTTCTGCGACCTGTTCAAGGGCGGCATGGGCGCCGCGGCGATCAAGGAGCTCCTCTCCCAGATCGACCTCGACGCCGAGGCCGAGTCGCTGCGCGAGACCATCCAGACGAGCAAGGGCCAGCGCCAGGCGCGCGCCCTGAAGCGCCTGAAGGTCGCGTCGGCGTTCCGCCGCAGCACGAACCGTCCCGAGTGGATGGTCCTCGAGGCGATCCCGGTCATCCCGCCGGAGCTCCGCCCGATGGTGCAGCTCGACGGCGGCCGCTTCGCCACCAGCGACCTGAACGACCTGTACCGCCGCGTCATCAACCGCAACAACCGGCTGAAGCGCCTCCTCGACCTCGGCGCGCCCGAGATCATCGTGAACAACGAGAAGCGCATGCTGCAGGAGGCCGTCGACGCGCTGTTCGACAACGGCCGCCGCGGCCGCGCGGTCACGGGCCCCGGCAACCGCCCCCTGAAGTCCCTCTCGGACATGCTGAAGGGCAAGCAGGGCCGCTTCCGCCAGAACCTGCTCGGCAAGCGCGTCGACTACTCGGGCCGCTCGGTCATCGTGGCCGGCCCGGAGCTGCGCCTGCACCAGTGCGGGCTGCCGAAGCTCATGGCCCTCGAGCTCTTCAAGCCGTTCATCATGAGCCGGCTCGTCGAGCGCAAGCAGGTCCAGAACATCAAGGCCGCCAAGAAGCTCGTCGACGCGATGGTCCCCGAGGTCTGGGACGTCCTCGAGGAGGTCATCGGCGAGCACCCGGTCCTGCTGAACCGCGCGCCGACGCTCCACCGCCTGGGCATCCAGGCGTTCGAGCCCGTGCTCGTCGAGGGCAAGGCCATCCAGATCCACCCGCTGGTCTGCACCGCCTTCAACGCCGACTTCGACGGCGACCAGATGGCCGTGCACCTCCCCCTCTCGGTGGAGGCGCAGGCCGAGGCCCGCATCCTGATGCTCTCGGCCAACAACATCCTGTCGCCGGCGCACGGCCGCCCGATCGCGGTGCCCAGCCAGGACATGATCCTCGGCCTCTACTACCTCACCTACTCGCCCGTCGTCTCGATGCGCAAGAAGGGCGACGAGGGCGAGGGCCGCGACCAGGAGCTCGTCGAGCTCTGGAACAGCGAGACGCGCAAGTTCGAGCTGCCCCGCGGGTTCGAGGGCAAGTTCGACGGCGGCGAGTGGTCGAGCAAGCCCTTCGAGGGCATCCCGGCGCCGCGTTCGTTCGGCCGCGTCGAGAACCTGCTCGCCGCGCTCGACCAGCGGGCCGTGGGCCTGCAGGACCTCATCGAGAAGCGCGCCCCCGACGGCACGCGCCGCATCACCACCCCGGGCCGCGTGGTCTTCAACCACGAGGTGCGGGAGGCGCTGGAGGAGGTCGTCGGCGCCGAGGAGCTGGTGGAGCGCCCGTTCCCCGAGTTCCACGGCACGCTGACGAAGCGCTACACCGGTGACTTCATCGAGGACCTGGTCAACGTCTACGGCGCGACCGCGGTCTCGATGGTGCTCGACTCGTTCAAGGCGCTCGGCTTCCGGTACGCCACGGACTCGGGCCTGACGGTGTCGAAGAACGACATCGTCGTGCCGCCGACGAAGCCGGAGATCATCGCCAAGTACGACCGCAAGGTCGAGGAGGTCGAGGAGTTCTTCGGCCTGGGCGAGATGAGCCCGGAGGAGCGCCACGAGGAGGTCATCAAGCTCTGGGAGCAGGCCACGGACGAGGTCGCCGAGGCGATGCAGCGGCACCTCTACCGCCTGAACCCGATCTACATGATGGCCAACTCCGGGGCGCGCGGATCGTTCAAGCAGATCCGCCAGCTCGCCGGCATGCGTGGCTGCATGAACAACCCGAAGGGCGAGACGATCGAGCGCCCGATCAAGAGCAACTTCATGGAGGGGCTCTCGGTCCTCGAGTACTTCATCTCGACCCACGGCGCGCGCAAGGGCCTCGCCGACACGGCGCTGAAGACCGCCGACTCCGGCTACCTCACCCGGCGCCTGGTCGACGTCTCGCAGGACGTCATCGTCCGCGAGCTCGACTGCGGCACCACGGTGGGCATCGAGGTCCCGGTCTTCCGTGACGACAACGCACTGAACCCGAGCCTCCCCGGCCGCGTCCTCCTCGGCCCGGTCGTCGACCGGATCACCGGTGAGGTGCTGCTGGACATCCGGCCCGAGGTCACCGACGGCGACGAGGCCGCGGTCCGGGACGCCCAGCGCGGGCACCTGGTCTCGACCCTCGACGGCCAGCGGCTCGACACGGAGCTGCGCACGAAGGACGGCGCCCCGCTCGACGCGGTCGTGTCGGTGCGCTCCCCCGTGAAGTGCCGCAGCGACGTGGGCATCTGCGCACGCTGCTACGGCCGCAACCCGGCCTCCGGCCGGCTCACGGAGCCGGGCGACGCGGTCGGCATCATCGCCGCCCAGTCGATCGGCGAGCCGGGCACCCAGCTCACGATGCGCACGTTCCACACCGGCGGCGTCGCCGGGGCCGACATCACCCACGGCCTCCCGCGTGTCGTCGAGCTGTTCGAGGCCCGCAAGCCGAAGGCCCAGGCCCACGTGGCCCCGGTCGACGGCTGGGTCCGGATCACCGACGACGAGACGCGGCCGGGGTCGGCCATGCTCACGATCGTCGAGCCCGAGTACATCGAGATGGACGACGCGGGCACGGGCGCGACCCGGGCGCCGGTGCGCGAGCACCCGTTCCCGACGATGCGCCGCACCCAGATCCGGGTGGACGACGGCCAGTGGGTCGAGGCCGGCGACCTCCTCAGCGCGGGGTCGGCCTTCCCGGCCGACATCCTCGGCTCGAAGCCGGGCGTCGCGATCGGGGTCACGGGCCGCATCACCGCCGTGAAGTCCGAGAAGGGCGGCTGGCTGCGTGTCGACGTCGAGACCGAGGCCGGGATCTCGCAGCGCTGGCTGCGCCTCCCGTCCGACCGTCCCGGCCCCGTCATCGAGAAGAACATGCAGGTGACCGCCGGCGAGAGGTTCTTCACCCAGGAGGGCACCCGCGACCGGTCCACGAAGACGGAGCTCTACCTCGTGAGCGAGGTGCAGAACGTGTACCGCTCGCAGGGCGTGGACATCAACGACAAGCACATCGAGCTGATCGTGCGCCAGATGCTGCGCAAGGTCCGGGTCGACGACCCGGGCGGCACGCACTTCCTGCACGGCCAGATGGTCGACAAGCCGGTGCTGTACCGCGAGAACACCCGCGCGGCGGAGCGCATCCGCGAGCAGCTGCTCGAGATGCGCGAGTCGGGCGAGTTCACGGGGGACGACAACGAGATCGGCCGTGCGGCCGACGGCGTGCAGGCGGTCGTGGAGCCCCTGATCCTGGGCATCACGAAGGCGTCCCTGGCGACGGAGTCGTTCCTGTCGGCGGCCTCCTTCCAGGAGACCACGAAGGTGCTCACCGACGCGGCGCTCGAGGGCAAGACGGACCGTCTCCGCGGTCTGAAGGAGAACGTGATCATCGGCAAGCTGATCCCGGCGGCCACCGGGTTGAAGCGCTACCGGCAGCTCGAGATCGAGGCGGTCCGGCGCGCGCCGGCGCTGCTGGAGTTCGACCTCGACGAGCCGTTCTCGGACGCCGACGACGACGCCCTCCTGGGCCTCGGCGACGGCGACGGGCAGACCTACTCGTTCGGTCCGGAGCTCGACCTGGACGAGTAGCACCGCCCTCCGCACCATGTGGGACCGAACGGCCCGGGGTGACCCGGGCCGTTCGCGTTCCCGGGCGGCGTCCGCCGCGGTATCGTCGGTGGGGCGATGCCCGGCGCCGAGACGTTCCGCACGTCGGCCGAGGCGTACGACCGCCACATCGGCCGCTACGGCCCCTCGCTGGCGGAGGGCCTCGTCGGCCTCGCGCGGATCGCCCCCGGGATGTGCGCCCTCGACGTGGGCTGCGGGCCGGGCGCCCTGACCGCCGCGCTCGCGGACCGCCTGGGCGCCGCCGCCGTGACGGGCGCCGAACCGTCGGAGCCGTTCGCGGCGGCGTGCCGGGCCCGGGTGCCGGGCGCACACGTCGTCGTCGCCGCCGCGGAGTCCCTCCCGTTCCCGGACGGCGCGTTCGACGCCGCCCTCTGCCAGCTCGTCGTGAACTTCATGCGCGACCCCGTCGCGGGGGTGCGTGAGATGGCCCGCGTGACCCGTCCCGGCGGGGTGGTCGCCGCCTGCGTCTGGGACTACGCCGGGGGCATGACGCTGCTGCGCGCGTTCTGGGACGCCGCCCGCGACGTCGATCCCGTCCGCGCCGCCCGCGCCGACGAGGGCGCCACGATGCCGTGGTGCGGCGAGGGCGACCTCGCGCGCCTGTGGCGGGTGGCGGGCCTGCAGGGCGTCCGTCCCGCGGTCCTCGAGGCCCGGGCGGGGTACGACGGCTTCGACGACCTCTGGGCCGCCCTCCCGTCGGGCGTCGCGCCCTCGGGCGCGTTCTGCGCGTCGCTCGACCGTGCCGGCCGGGACGCCCTGCGCCGCGGGCTGCGGGACCGGCTCGGCGTCGGGGGGTCCCCGTTCACGCTGACCGCGCGCGCCTTCGCGGTCACCGGGGTCGTGCCCCCGGGGGGCGCCGACCCGCCGGGCGTCACCCGTCGCGGGCGGCCCGGGCCTCGAGGCGGCGGGTGATGGGCGTCCCGGTGATGCCGTGGACGACGATGGAGACGGCGACGATGGCGACGACGGTCCACATGATCGTCTCCGCCTCCCCGCCGGGGAGCAGGCCGGAGTGGAGGGCGGCGGCGGCGTAGTAGATGGACCCGACGCCGCGGACGCCGAACCACCCGACCCAGAGGCGCTCGGTGCGGTCGAGGTCGGTCCCGGCGAGGGCGACGAGGCACGCGAGGGGCCGGACGACGAGGAGGAGCACGCCGGCGAGGAGCCACCCGGCGGGGCCGGGGACGCCGAGGCCGTCGAGGGTGACGAGGCTCCCGAGGAAGAGGATCATCGCGAGCTCGAGGACACGTTCGAGGGTGGCGGCGCCGGCGTGGACGCCCTGGTTGTACTCGTGGTCGCGTTCCTGGCGGCGGAAGGCGATGCCCCCGGCGAAGGCGGCGAGGAACCCGTAGGTGCCGGCGACCTGGGCGACGCCGTAGATGGCGAGGACGGCGCCGATCGCGGCCCAGCCGTCGAGTTCGACGGCGAGGAGGTCGCGTTCGCGGAGGCGGGTGGCGACGGCGGCGATGAGCCACCCCCCGGCGACGCCGATGGCGACGCCGCCGGCGATGGCGTAGAGGACGTCGACCGCGACCCATTCGGCGATGTCGCCGGCCCCGGCGCCGGCGGCGACGACCATCCCGAGGTAGACGAAGGGGAAGGAGAGTCCGTCGTTGAGGCCGGCCTCGGAGGTGAGGGCGAACCCGGTCTCCTCGTCCTCCTCACCGGGTGGCCCGACGCCGAGGTCGCCGGCGAGGACGGGGTCGGTGGGGGCGAGCGCCGCCCCGAGGACGATCGCCGCCCCGGCGGAGAGGCCCATCGCGACCACCCCGAACGTGGCGACGGCGGCGATGGTGACGGGCATGACGACGCCGAGGAGGAGGAGGGTGGACCGCCATCCACGGAGGCCGACGGGGCGGTCGAGCCGCATCCCGGTGGCGAACAGCGCGACGATGACGGTGATCTCGGCGAGCCGCTCGACGATGTCGGCGTCCTCGACGAGGTCGAGCCACGCGACGTCGAGCGCCGCGGTGCCGAGCGCCCCGACGAGGCCGAGGGCGAGGTAGATCACCGACGGCGAGAACGCCCGCGACCGCTGGTGCGTCAACGCGACGATCGCGATCATCACCGCGACGCCGAGGAACAGCAGCCCGAGGGCCCACTCGTCGGCGAGATCGAGGCCCGGGGCGATCGCCGCCGCCGGGCGCGTCATGGGGACCCCCGACGGCACCGGCACTCCCTACCCGTTCCCGTCCCCCCCGACGCGGTACCCGCCGAGGCGGGGAGTCGGCGGCCCCCCGGCCCCTGCGTCGTCGCTCCGGCCGCTCCCCCTCCGCGAGGGGGAGGCGGATGGCGGGGCGTGTGCGTGGAGACGTCCATTCGGACGAGGGTGCCGTGTCCATTCGGACATCATGGGCTCCGTCGCCCCTCCCTGCTGACCCGTGGCCGGGTCCGCCGCGGGGTCGTCCACTTGGACGGATCCCCCGCGTCCGATCGGTCGCCCCCCTTCACGCTGATCCGTGGCCGGGTTCGTCGCGGGGGCGTCCACTTGGACGGATCCCCCGCGTCCGATCGGTCGACCCCCGGAGCACGGGGGACACACCCCCGGCACGGTCGGGAGCAGACCCGTGACGCGGTCCTCCGGGATGCTCCGTCCATGCCGCGGAGCTTCTACAAGGGGGAACGGCTGGGGAGCACGCCGGCGTGCGCGATCTGCGTCGGGAGGGGGGAGGGGGAGCGGGCGTTGTTCCACCTGCCCGGCGGGGTCTCCGTCTGGTTGTGCGCCGCCCACCGCGACCCGGGGTGGGTGACGGGCCGGGCGGGGCGCGACCTCGTCGCGTCCCTCATGCACGTCTGGCGGTCCGCGGACTGCCTCACCCACGACCGGTCCCGCGCGCTCGACCTGTTCCTCGCGCACCTCCGGTCACCCGTCCCCCGCGGCCGGCCCGGGTCGTACTCGTGGCCCCTCCTCCGCGCCGAGGCCGAGGCGCGGTGGGCCCGCGGGGAGTCGCCCGCCGCCGTCATCGACGACCTTCGGACCCGGGAGCGGGAGCGACCGGGGCCCGCTCGACCCCCGAGCGCCCCCACCATGCGCCGCTGGTTCCGCGAGCGCCGGTGGCAGCGTCCGCCGTCCCCGCCGTCCCCGCCGTCCCCGCCGTCCCCGCCGTCCCCGCCGTCCCCGCCGTCCCCGCCGTCCCCGCCGTCCCCGCCGTCCCCGCCGTCCCCGCCGTCCCCGCCGTCCCCGCCGTCCCCGCCGTCCCCGCCGTCCCCGCCGTCCATCCGTGGGGGAACCCCATCAGGGGCGGGGGGTGATGCCGTGCCATCCGGCGCCGTCCGGCGCCGTCCGGCTCCGTGCTCGCCGGCGGCCGGACCCGCGGGACCCCACCGGGCAGGGGGACGCTCCGCGGGCCCCGCGTCCCACGCACGCCCCACCCCGCGACGGCCGTCGCGCGATCCCCCTAGTTCCCGGTGCCGTCCGGGTCGGGGAAGCGGACGTGGAGGTGGTCGTCGTGGGCGGGCCAGCGGACGACGACGCCGGCGGGGCCGTGGAGGTCGAGGCTCGGACCGATCAGGACGAGGCTCGCCCCCTGGGCGACGAGCCGGTCGACGACGAGCTGGGTGGCCGCCCGGTCGTACGAGTCCGGCCCGACCTGTGCCTCCGCGTCGTCGGACCGCACGAGGCGGATGTCGACGTCGAGGCCGTTCTGGTGCGACGCGTGGCCGACGACGGGGCCCGTGAACGACCCCCCGTCGCGCCGCGACAGGTCGCCGATGCCGAGGCGCGCGCGGCCCGGCTGGGTCGCCTCCCACCACACCCCGAGGTCGATCACCTGCCGCACCACGGCGGCGGTCCCCCACGTGCGGTCGGACCCGCCGGGGGGCGACTGGGTGGCGGGGTTGTACGTGTAGTAGCCGGGGCCCTCCGACGGCAGGCGCACCGCGTCCCGCAGGGCGCCCCCGTTCGGGGTGCCGAGCGCGAGGCTCTCCCGCCACTCGACGGGCGGGCGGGCCGGGCGCGACGACGGCGCCGGCTCGTCCGGGGCGCGCGCCGGGACCGGGGCGGGCGGGGCGTCGGGGATCACCGGCGACGGCGCCGCGAGGGCCACCGACGCTCCGCCGCCCCCGTCCATCGCCGCCACGGGCACCAGCGCCGCCACGACGGCGAGCAGCCCCAGCCACGCGAACGGCGGGCGCCCGCGGTCACGCCGCCGGCGGCGCCCGAGGGACGCCGCGCAGGCGGGACAGCAGTGGAGCGCCTCACGGCGCCGGTGACGGTTCGCCATACCGCATCCGACGGTAACACCACGGCGCCGTCCGGCCTGCAACGGGCGTTGTCGATTCGCGCCGCCGCTACCCTCCCCGGGGAGTGTTCCCCGGCATCTTCCCCCGCCCCCTGCGCATCGTCGCGGTCCTCGTCGCCCTCGCGGCCGTCGGCGGCGGGCTGTGGCTGTGGGACCAGGCGGGGACCAGCACCCCCGTCTCCACCGAGGACGCCCTCCGCGACTTCCGGGCGGCCGGCGCCGGGGACGGCGTCCCCGCCACCCCCGGCATCCCGCGGCCCGGCGTCTACACCTACGCCCAGAGCGGCTCCGAGCGCGGCGGGGCGGGGCCGGTCGGCATCACCCGCGGCCTCCCCCCGCAGGCGCGCTACGTCGTCACCCTCGTCGAGGGGGGCTACCGCGAGGAGCTCGACATCAGCCGCGAGCACATCGAGGCGACCCGCCTGCGCGTCGGCCCGCGCGTCACCCGCGAGGTGTCGCGCCGCACCGAGGTCACCTTCATCGGCGTCGGACGCGACGACCGCCGCGACCTCGAGCCCCCGCCCGTGCGGCTGCAGCGCCCCCTCACCGTCGGGCGCACCTGGTCGTCCTCGTACCGCGCGGGGACGCTCCCGGTGACGACCCGCTCCGAGGTCGTCCGGGCCGAGGTCGTCGAGATCGCCGGGCGCCGGTACGCCACACGCGTCATCCGCACCGTCGGCGACACCGGGGGCACCCACCCCGGCCGCCGCACCGACCTGATCTGGTGGTCGCCGTCGCTCGCGCTGCCCCTGCGCTGGCACATCGACATGGAGATCCGCGGCCCCGTCACGTTGCGCACGCGGGCGCGGCTCGACCTCGAAGACGTCGCGCCGCGCGTCTAGGATCCCCCGGTGGGGACCCTGTGGAGCGCCCGGCCGGGGCGTGCTAGGTTTCCCGAGCCGTTCGCCGGCATTTCGTCCTGTCGCGCTCGAAAAAAGGCCCACGTGCCCACGATCAATCAGCTGGTCCGCAAGGGCCGCAGCCCCAAGGTCAGTCGCAACTCGACGCCCGCCCTGCGCGGCGCGCCGCAGAAGCGCGGCGTCTGCACCCGCGTCTACACGACCACCCCGAAGAAGCCGAACTCGGCTCTCCGCAAGGTGGCCCGTGTGCGCCTCACCAACGGCATGGAGATCTCCTCCTACATCCCCGGTGAGGGTCACAACCTCCAGGAGCACTCGGTGGTCCTGGTCCGCGGCGGACGCGTCCGTGACCTCCCGGGCGTGCGGTACAAGGTGATCCGCGCGGCCCTCGACGCGGCCGGTGTGGCCGACCGTCGCAAGGGCCGGTCCAAGTACGGCGCGAAGACGCCCAAGTAATGCCGCGCAGAGCAGTCATCACACGTCGTCCGCTCGACCCGGACCCCGTCTACAACAGCGCCCTCGTCACGCAGCTCGTGAACAAGGTGCTGAAGGACGGCAAGAAGTCGACCTCCGAGGGTGTCGTCTACGGGGCGCTCGAGCGCATCCGCGACCGCACCGGCCGCGACCCCGTCGCGGTCATGGAGGAGGCGGTCCGCAACGTCACCCCGGCCCTCGAGGTCAAGTCCCGCCGTGTCGGCGGTGCGACCTACCAGGTGCCGATCGAGGTGGCGCCGCGGCGCGGCCGCACCCTCGCGATCCGCTGGCTGGTGCGCTTCGCCCGCGAGCGGCGCGAGAAGCAGATGAGCGAGCGGCTCGCGAACGAGCTCCTCGACGCGCTGGGCTCGCAGGGGGGCGCCTTCAAGCGGAAGGACGACCTCTACCGCATGGCCCAGGCGAACAAGGCGTTCGCGCACTACCGCTGGTAGACCCACCCCCGCCCCCGCGGCGGGGGTCAGTAATCACAGGTATTCCCGCGAGCGGCCGGCCGACGGCCGCCGCGGCGACTTGGACGAGGTGAGGGCGTGACGACGACGGCGAAGAAGGTCTCCCTCGAGCGGACCCGGAACATCGGGATCATGGCGCACATCGACGCCGGGAAGACCACCACCACGGAGCGCATCCTCTACTACACGGGGCGTACGCACCGGATCGGCGAGGTGCACGACGGCGCGGCCACGATGGACTGGATGGCGCAGGAGCAGGAGCGCGGCATCACCATCACGAGCGCCGCGACCACGTGCTTCTGGCGCGACCACCGCATCAACATCATCGACACGCCGGGCCACGTGGACTTCACCATCGAGGTGGAGCGCAGCCTCCGCGTGCTCGACGGCGCCGTCGCGGTGTTCGACTCCGTCGCCGGCGTCGAGCCGCAGAGCGAGACCGTCTGGCGCCAGGCGGACCGCTACGGCGTGCCCCGGATCGCCTACGTCAACAAGATGGACCGCCTCGGCGCCGACTTCGGCAAGGCCGTGGCCACCATGGTCGACCGGCTCGGCGCGAACGCCATCCCGATCCAGCTCCCGATCGGCGCCGAGGGCGACTTCGGCGGCATCATCGACCTGATCGGCATGAAGGCGATCGTCTACAAGGACGACCTCGGCACCGACTTCGAGATCGAGGACATCCCGGCCGACATGGCCGACGAGGCCGAGATGGCCCGTGAGACGCTGATCGCCGCCCTCGCCGACCACGACGACGAGCTCGCCGAGGCCTACCTCGACGGCAAGGAGATCGAGAAGGACCGCCTGGTCCAGGCGATCCGCACCGCCGTGCTCGCCATCGCGATCACCCCGGTGCTCTGCGGCTCCTCCTTCAAGAACAAGGGCGTCCAGCCGCTGCTCGACGCGGTCGTGGACCTCCTCCCGTCGCCGCTCGACGTGCAGCCCGCCACCGGCACCATCCCCGGCACCGACGAGGAGGTCGTCCGCGAGGCCGACCCCAACGGGCCGTTCTCGGCGCTGGCGTTCAAGGTCATGAGCGACCCCTACGTGGGCCGCCTCACCTACCTGCGCGTCTACTCCGGTTCGATGGCCAGCGGCACCGGCATCATCAACGCGACGAAGGACCGCAAGGAGCGCGTCGGCCGTCTGCTGATGATGCACGCGAACCACCGCGAGGACGTCGACTCGGTCTCGGCCGGCGACATCGTCGCCGCCGTCGGCCTGAAGTCGACGACCACCGGCGACACGCTCACCGACACGGCGGACCCGGTGATCCTGGAGCGCATGACGTTCCCGGAGCCGGTCATCCACCTCGCGATCGAGCCGAAGACCAAGCAGGACCAGGAGAAGCTGACGACCGCGCTGCAGCGGCTGTCGGACGAGGACCCGACGTTCCGCATGCGCACCGACGAGGAGACCGGCCAGACGGTCATCTCCGGCATGGGCGAGCTGCACCTCGAGATCATCGTGGACCGCCTGATGCGCGAGTTCAGCGTGGACGCCAACGTCGGCAACCCGCAGGTCGCGTACCGCGAGACCATCCGCAAGGAGGTCAAGAAGGTCGAGGGCCGCTTCGTCCGCCAGACCGGTGGCCGCGGCCAGTTCGGCCACGTCTACATCGACGTCGAGCCCAACGAGCAGGGCAAGGGCTACGAGTTCGAGAGCAAGATCGTCGGTGGCTCCATCCCGAAGGAGTACGTCCCCGCGGTGGACCAGGGCATCCGCGAGGCGCTGGAGGGCGGCGTCGTCGCCGGCTTCCCGATGGTGGACGTCAAGGTGCGGCTCGTGGACGGTTCGTACCACGAGGTGGACTCGTCCGAGATCGCCTTCAAGATCGCCGGCTCCATGGCGCTGAAGGAGGCCGTGAAGCGTGCCTCCCCGGCGCTGCTCGAGCCGATCATGCAGGTCGAGGTCGTCGTGCCGAAGGACTTCGTCGGCACCGTCGTCGGCGACCTGACGTCGCGTCGTGGCCGCATCGGCGGCATGGAGTCCCGCGGGGCGACGACCGAGGTCGTCAACGCGCAGGTGCCGCTGTCGCAGATGTTCGGGTACGCGACGTCGGTGCGCTCCGCCACCCAGGGCCGCGCCACGTTCACCATGCAGTTCCACGCGTACGCCGAGGTCCCGAACTCCATCGCCGAGGAGATCAAGGCCAAGGTCGGGCGCTAGCCCGCCGCCCCCCGGGGCGGCGCACGCGGATCGACGGGGGCCCGGCGGCGAGGATCGCGCCGGGCCCCCCGTCGTTCAGTCGATCGGGGTAGTCGGTCCCGACGTCGGGGTGGTCGGGGCGGGCTCGTCCTGGCGGGTGCAGTCGACGCCCTCGCGGCGGGCGTACCCGTCCCACCGCGCCTCCCACCGGTCGAACCCGCGGAACGGCGCCTGGACGGCGAGCTTGCCGAGCAGGCGCACGTGGTAGCAGTGGTAGCCCTTGTCGGCCACGTGGGTGCGCCACCTGAAGCCGGGCGTCAGCAGGCCGTAGATGCTCCACGTGCCGGTGTCGTGCAGCGGCAGGTACCGCTGCAGGCTCGCCTCGCCCCGTGACGCGAGCGCCGCGGCGAACCGGCCGGCGGTGACCGCGCCCGGCGCCCGGGGACGGCGCCGCTGCTCCCGGGGACCGGTGCGGAGGGGCTCCGGTCGCGAGGTCAGCAGGGGCGCGGTGCCGTGCAGGTTCAGCAGGGTCACCATGAAGCCGTTGAGCGCCGCGCCCCGCCAGCGGTTGCCGCCGGGGTAGGCCCGCTCGACGTACCAGGGGCGCTTCGCCGGGCCGAGGGCCACGTCGCTCAGCACGCCCCCCGCGTCGACCGGCACCGCGAAGGCGCCGAGGGCCCCGACGGCGGCGTCGGAGAAGCGCGCCTCGCCGGTGCGGTGGTAGGCGCGGGCCATGAGCTGGGCGATCCGGCCCTGCGCCATCCCCGACGCGCCCGGCTGGATGACCCCCGGCTGGTCGGGGACGTCGTAGTACTCCCACACGAGGAAGTCGCGGCCGCCGCCGGAGTGGGGGACCCCGAAGGGCAGCAGCGCCGCCGCCAGGTCGACGGGGCCGACGTCGTCGTTGAGGTCCTGCCAGCGGCCGGCGGTGGCGACCGGGTTCAGCGCGAAGCCGCGGCGCCCCCAGTAGGTGTGCAGCACGCCCGCGGGGTCGCGGACGATGGCGCGGCGGTCGGGGGCCCCGCGCCGTGCGTACCACCACGCGTTCACGCGCAGGGTCCGCGAGATCGTGGCCTTGCGGGCCGGGGGCGTGTCGGGGCGGGCGGCGAACTGGGCGAGGCGGAGCACGTAGTCGATGTCGCGCGCCGTCTGGGAGCCGGGCCGGGCGTAGATCAACGACGTGTAGAGCTGGAACTCGGCCGCGGCGTCGTCGGCGGGGAGCTGCCCGGGGGCGATCGTGAACCCGGGCCGCGCGGCGGCGGCCGGGCCCGCGACGGCGAGGCACAGGAGCATCATCGCGCCGAGCCGGAAGACGGGGTGCCGGTGGGCGACCCGGGCGGCCTGGGCGGCGGTCGGCCGCCGGCCGAGCGCGAAGAAGCGCCCCGTCAGCCAGCCGAAGCGGCGGACGTAGGCGGCGACCACCTCCGCCTGCTCGTCGCCCGACACCGGCGTCGCGCCGACGCGCTCGACGTGGCGTCCGCGGATCAGCTCGCCCCACCCGGCGGCGTCGAGGTTCAGCGCCCAGTCCGTCCGGCCGCGGGGGGCGACGAGGTAGCGCCCGCCTCCGCGGCGCAGCACCATCACCGGCGTGGTGCGCAGACGTCCGCTCCGCCGGCCGTGGACGCGCAGCATCCGCAGCGCCGGGATCGGCAGCCCGAGGCGGCCGACCAGCAGGGCGACGACGCCGTTGAGCATCTGGGCGGGGACCCCCGCGCCGCGACGCGCGCGGATCACGCGAGCCTCGCGGCCATGTGCTCCGCGGGGTGCAGGGCGGGGCGCCCGGTGGTGCGGCGGATCTGCTCGCGGCAGGACGTCCCGGCGGCGACCGCGAGGTCGGCGCCGCGCACGGCCGGCGCGAGGCGGTCCTCCGCGATCCGGCGCGACAGGTCCGGGTGGGCGTGCCCGAACGTGCCCGCCATCCCGCAGCAGCCGGCGCCCGAGTCGCGGCCGCCGGCGCCGGGGACGCCGGCGAGCGCGGCGGCGCCCTCCCGGCCCCCTCCCAGCGCGCGCGTGTGGCAGTGCTCGTGTACGACGACGTCCTCTCCGGCGGGGCGCAGCGGCGGCCCGCCGAGGTCGGCGACGGCACGCTCGAACGTGACCGCCGCATCGGCCACCCACCGGGCCCGGGGGTCGCCGGGCACCAGGCGGGGGAGATCGTCGACAAGCATGGACCAGCAGGACGGTTCGAGCACGACGATCGGTCGCCCCGCGATCGCGTGGGGGGCGAGGCGCGCGAGGGCGCCCCGCGCACGCGCCCGCGCGGCGCCGACGAGGCCCTGCGACAGGAGCGGCCGCCCGCAGCAGCCCGGGTCGACGACGCGCACCCGGGCGCCGCTCGCGCCGAGCACCCGCAGGGCGGCCTCCCCGATGCCGGGGTCGAGGTACCGGGTGAACGTGTCGGCCATCAGCGCCACCTCGGGGGCGCCGTCGGCGACGTCCACGGCCGGCGAGGGGCGCCAGGCGCGGACGGGCAGCGGGGGGCGGAACCTGAGCACCCGACCGGCGAGCGGCGCCGTGCGGCGGGCGAGCCACGGGGCGCGGGCACCGAGGGCGAGGAGGTCGTGGGCGTGACCGGCCAGCCGCGCCGCGAGCGGGGTGCCGAGGGCGCGGTGGCGGTGGGCGAGGGCCTCGACCTTCATCCGCGCCATGTCCACCTGGGCGGGGCACTCGGAGGCGCAGGCCTTGCAGCCGAGGCAGAGGTCGAGGGCGTCATGCAGGCCCTCATCGGCGAGACCGCCCGCGAGTCGACCCTCGAGCGCGGCGCGGAACAGCACGGCGCGGCCCCGGGTGGCGTGGCGCTCGTCGCCGAGGGCCTGGTAGCTCGGGCACATGGCCCCGGCCGACCCCCGGCAGGCGCCGTTGCCGTTGCAGGCCTCGGCGGCGCGGGCCAGGCCGCCCGCGTCACCGAACGACACGGCGGTGCGCCGGGCCCGGCGCGGGGGCGATGCCACGAGCCGCAGGCCCTCGTCGAGGCGGTCGGGGTCGACGAGGACCCCGGGGTTGAGGATCCGGCCCGGGTCGAGCCGGTCCTTCAGCTCGGCGAACGCGGCGATCGTCCCCGGCGGGAACATGCGGGGCAGCAGCTCGCTGCGGGCGCGCCCGTCCCCGTGCTCGCCCGACAGGGAGCCGCCGAGCGCGACGACGAGGTCGGCGGTCTCCTCCGCGATCCGGCGCAGCGACGCGACGGCGCCGGGGAGGCGCAGGTCCATCCGCGGCCGGATGTGCAGGCACCCGACGCTGGCGTGGCCGTACCAGGCGGCGTCGAGGCCCTCGCGCCCGAGGATCGCGCGGACGCCGCGCGCCAGTTCGGGGAGGCGCGCCGGCGGCACCGCGGGGTCCTCGATGAAGGCCAGGGGCCGCGGGTCGCCCGGCGCGGTCGTCGCGACCCGCAGGGCGCGACCGATCCCCGCCCGCCGGACGGCCCAGACGCGCTCCTGGGCGGCGGAGTCGAGCAGGACCTGCGCACCGCGCGTCGCCCGCACCCGGTCGCGCACCTCGCCCGGTTCGCCGCTGAACTCGACGATCAGCTCCGCCGCGGCGCCGGCGTCGAGGGCGGCGGCGCCCATCAGCTCGACCGCCGACGGCCCGCGCTCCAGCGCGGCGAGGGTCGCCTCGATGGCGGCGTCCACCGACGGCAGGGACAGCACCGCCAGGCCGCGGGCCGCGGGCCGCTCCACCAGGCGGAGCTCCGCCCAGCGCGTCACCGCCAGCGTCCCCTCCGACCCGCACACGACGCGGGGCCAGTCGGGGTCGTCGCCGGACAGGGCCTCGAGGGCGTACCCCGACACGCGGCGCAGGAGGTCCGGTGGGCGGGCCGCGGCGCCCAGGTGGCGCGCGCCCGCGAGGGCCGGCGGGGCGGGGTCGCCCCGCCGCAGGGTCGCGCGGGTGCCGTCGGCGAGCGTCACCCCGAGGGCGAGGACGTGGTCGGCGGTGAGCCCGTGGACGATCGAGCGCGCGCCCGCCGAGTTGTTCGCGATCATCCCCCCGAGCGTGGCCCGGCTGGACGACGCGACGTCCGGCCCGAAGGCCAGCCCGTGGACCGCCGCCGCGGCGTTCAGGCGGTCGAGCACCACCCCCGGCCCGACGCGCGCGACCCGCCGGTCCGCGTCGATCTCGATCGCGTCGAGCGCGGAGCAGTCGACCAGCAGCCCGCGGCCCACGGCCTGACCGGCGAGGCTCGTCCCGCCGGCCCGCACCGTGAGGGGGACGCCGTGGGCCGCGCAGGCCGTCACGGCGGCGTCCAGGTCCTCCTCGTGGAGGGCCCGCAGCGTGGCCGCCGGGAGGCGCCGGTAGAGGCTGGCGTCGCACGCGTACAGCTCCCGTGACGCGCGGTCGTCGTGCACCGCGCCCCGGGCCGTCCCGCGCAGATCGGCGACCATTCCCGACGCGTCCACGAGGGGATGCTACGGTCTCCGAGGCCGCGCGAGATCACCACCAGTCGCGCGGCGTGACCGCCTTGCGGGCCGGGGGCCTTTTGCTAATCTACCCCGGCTCTGCGGAGCGCCCGGTTTCTCGCGCGCGGCCCTCGGGCCGCGCGTTCTGCGCCGGGGGGATATTTGGACAGGGAACGCGGCCCATCCGAGCGGTCGCGACGCCGAGTGCCCAGAGGGAGCGATCGATGGCGAAAGAGAAGTTCGACAGGTCGAAGCCGCACGTGAACGTGGGCACCATCGGCCACGTCGATCACGGCAAGACGACCCTGACGGCCGCCATCACCAAGGTCCTGGCCGAGAAGGGCGGCGGTGTCGCGGTCGCCTTCGACGCGATCGACAAGGCACCGGAGGAGCGGGAGCGCGGCATCACCATCGCCACCGCTCACGTCGAGTACGAGACCGAGAACCGGCACTACGCCCACGTGGACTGCCCGGGGCACGCCGACTACATCAAGAACATGATCACCGGCGCGGCGCAGATGGACGGGGCGATCCTCGTCGTGTCCGCCGCCGACGGCCCCATGCCGCAGACGCGTGAGCACATCCTGCTCGCCCGCCAGGTCGGCGTGCCGTCGATCGTCGTGTTCCTCAACAAGGCCGACATGGTCGACGACGAGGAGCTGCTCGAGCTCGTCGAGCTCGAGGTCCGGGAGCTGCTGTCGCTCTACGAGTTCCCCGGCGACGACATCCCGATCATCAAGGGCTCCGCCCTGAACGCCCTGAACGGCGACGCCGCGGCGGCCGAGGACATCCTCGCGCTGATGCAGGCGGTCGACGACTACATCCCGCTCCCCGAGCGCGACGTGGACAAGGCGTTCCTGATGCCCGTCGAGGACGTCTTCACCATCACCGGCCGCGGCACCGTCGCGACCGGTCGCGTCGAGCGCGGCATCATCAAGGTGGGCGAGACGGTCGAGGTCGTCGGGATGACCCCCGAGACCACGAGCACCGTCGTCACCGGCGTCGAGATGTTCCGCAAGCTGCTCGACGAGGGGCGCGCCGGCGACAACATCGGCGCACTGCTCCGCGGCGTGAAGCGCGAGGACATCCAGCGCGGCCAGGTGCTCGCGGCGCCGAAGTCGATCACGCCGCACACCAAGTTCAAGGCGCAGGTGTACGTGCTCTCCAAGGACGAGGGCGGCCGTCACACGCCGTTCTTCACGAACTACCGCCCGCAGTTCTACTTCCGCACGACGGACGTGACCGGCGTGGTGAACCTGCAGGAGGGCGTGGAGATGGTCATGCCCGGCGACAACGCCACCATGGACGTCGAGCTGATCCAGCCGATCGCCATGGAGGAGGGCCTCCGCTTCGCCATCCGCGAGGGTGGCCGCACCGTCGGCGCCGGAGTCGTCGAGAGCATCACCGAATAAGCACGTAGGACCCCGACCCCGCCGTCTCCCCCCGGAGGCGGCGGGGTTTTCTTTCCCCACGAACAAGGCGCCGCTCGAGTGCAGCAGAACAAGATCAGGATCCGCCTCAAGGCCTACGATCACGAGCTGATCGACAAGAGCGCGGCTTCGATCGTCGAGACGGCGCAGCGCAGCGGAGCGACGATCTCCGGGCCGGTGCCGCTCCCGACGGAGCGCAACGTCTACTGCGTGATCCGTGGGCCGTTCAAGGACAAGGACTCGCGGGAGCACTTCGAGATCCGCACGCACAAGCGTCTCATCGACATCTACTCGCCCACGCCCAAGACGGTCGACTCGCTCATGCGGCTCGACCTGCCCGCCGGCGTCGACATCGAGATCAAGGCGTAACCGTGCCCGCGATCATCGGACGCAAGGTCGGCATGACCCAGATCTTCGGCGAGGACGGCGCACGCGTGCCGCTCACCGTGATCGAGGCCGGCCCCTGCCACGTCACCCAGGTCAAGACGCCCGAGACCGACGGCTACGACGCCGTCCAGCTCGGCTTCGGCGCGGGCAAGCCCAAGCACCTCACCAAGGGGCAGCTCGGGCACCTCAAGAAGGCGAGCGCCCCGCCGCTGCGCCACCTCCACGAGTTCTCCCCCGAGGAGCTCGGCGGCGAGGTGGCCGTGGGCGACGTCGTGACGGTGGCGACCTTCGAGCCCGGCCAGATGGTCCGCGTGACCGGGACCTCCAAGGGCAAGGGCTACGCCGGCACCATCAAGCGCCACAACTTCAAGCGCGGGCCGAAGAGCCACGGTTCCCACAACATCCGCCAGCCCGGGTCGATCGGCGCCGCCGCGTATCCGGCGCGCGTCTTCAAGGGCATCCGGATGAGCGGGCACATGGGCTCCGAGACCGTCACCCAGCGTGGCCTCCAGGTGGTCGACTGCGATCCGGAGCGGAACCTGCTCCTGGTGCGCGGCGCCGTCCCCGGGGGCGTCAACGGCATCGTGATCGTGAGGCCCGAGTAGTGACCCCGGTCCCCGTACTGGACGCCGCCGGCCTCGCGGCCGGCGTCGCCGCGCTCGCGCCCTCCGTGGCCGAGACGCCCATCAAGCAGCACCTCATCCACGAGACGGTCATCGCCGAGCTCGCGGCCCGCCGCGCCGGCACGCACTCGACGCTGACGCGCGGCAAGGTCCGCGGCGGTGGCGCGAAGCCGTGGCGCCAGAAGGGCACCGGCCGCGCCCGTCAGGGCTCGAGCCGCGCGCCGCACTGGACCGGCGGTGGCATCGTCTTCGGCCCGTCGCCGCGCTCGTACGGCGGCAAGGTGAACCGCAAGGTCCGCCAGCAGGCGTTCCGCGCGGCGATCCGCGCCCAGGTCGACCGCGGCTCCGCGGCCGTCATGGACGCGACCGGCTGGGAGACCCCCTCCACCCGCGCCGCGGTCGAGTACCTGCGCCAGGCCCCCGACGGCCTGCAGGTGCGCCCGCTGCTCGTGGTCGTGCAGGACCTCGACTCGGTCGAGGCCCGCGCGTTCCGCAACATCCAGGGCGTCTACGTCCTCGCCGGGATCGAGCTCGAGACGGTCGACATCGTCGCCGCTCGGGGCATCCTGGTCGAGCGCGCCGCCTGGGAGCGCCTGGTCGGCGAGCCCGTCGAGGTCGAGGCCGTCTCGCCCGCCCCGACGGCCAAGCCCGCCGCGAAGAAGACGGCGCCGGTCGCGCCGGCCAACACCGTCGCCCCCGCCGAGGCCCCGAAGCCGAAGCGCTCGCGGTCGAAGAAGGCCGCCGCCGCCGACGAGGCGCCGGCCGCCGAGGCCGAGGTCGAGGAGACCACCGCGGAGGCGCCGGAGGCCGAGGCCGCCGAGACCGTCGAGGCCGACGTCGCGGAGGCCCCCGAGGCCACCGCCGACGAGGCACCCGCCGAGGACGCGCCCGCCGAGGACGCCGACGCGACCGACGAGGAGAAGAGCTCGTGAGCTCCCTGCGTCAGGACATCCGCAAGGTCATCGTGCGGCCCGTCATCTCGGAGAAGAGCTTCCAGCTCGTGCAGGCCCACAACCAGTACACGTTCCGCGTGCTGGACGGGGCGCACAAGACCGAGATCCGGCAGGCGATCGAGGACCTCTTCGACGTCACCGTGACCGACGTCCGCACGTCGGCCGTCAAGAGCAAGCCCAAGCGGCGCGGCGCCTCGCGCGGCCGCCGCCCGGGCTGGAAGAAGGCCATCGTCGAGCTCCGGCCCGGCGACACCATCGAGCTTTTCGAGGGGGCATAAGCCGTGGGCATCCGCAAGTACAAGCCCACCTCGCCGAGCCGCCGGTTCATGACCGGGTCGGACTTCGAGGAGGTCACATCGACCACACCCGAGAAGTCGCTGCTCGACAAGATCAGCAAGACAGGTGGTCGCAACAACAACGGCCGGGTCACCAGCCGGCACATCGGCGGCGGGCACAAGCGCCGGTACCGCATCATCGACTTCAAGCGGCGCAAGGACGAGGTCCCCGCCCGCGTGGCGACGATCGAGTACGACCCCAACCGGTCGGCCCGCATCGCGCTGCTCCACTACGCCGACGGCGAGAAGCGCTACATCCTGGCGCCGCTCCGCCTGCGCGTCGGCGACACCGTCATGAGCGGCCCGAAGGCCGACATCAAGCCGGGCAACTCGCTCGCGCTGCGTGACATCCCGACGGGTACCACCGTCCACAACATCGAGCTCCAGATCGGTCGCGGCGGGCAGCTCTGCCGCTCGGCCGGCACCGGCGCACAGCTCATGGCGAAGGACGGCGACTACGCCACCCTCCGACTGCCGTCGAGCGAGATGCGCCTCGTGCACCTGGACTGCCGCGCCACGGTCGGCCAGATCGGCAACGTGTCGCACGAGAACGTCACCATCGGCAAGGCCGGCCGCAGTCGCTGGAAGGGCAAGCGCCCCAAGGTGCGTGGCTCCGCCATGAACCCGGTGGACCACCCGCACGGCGGTGGTGAGGGCAAGAGCAACTCCGGTCGCCACCCGGTGACCCCGTGGGGCAAGCCGACCAACGGCTACCGCACGCGCAAGAAGGGCAAGCCGAGCAGCAAGTACATCGTCCGCGGCCGCAAGCGCGGCAAGCACACCGAGGGGCGCTAGAGCACATGGGTCGAAGCGCGAAGAAGGGACCGTTCGTCGACGAGCGCCTCATGAAGAGGATCGAGGAGATGAACACGGCCAACGAGAAGCGGATCGTCCGCACCTGGTCGCGTTCGTCCACGGTCTTCCCGGAGATGGTCGGTCACACGATCGCCATCCACGACGGGCGCAAGCACGTGCCCGTGTTCGTGAGTGAGAGCATGGTCGGCCACAAGCTGGGCGAATTCGCCCCGACCCGGACCTATCGGGGCCACGCCGGCTCCGACCGGACCTCGACGATGCGCCGATGAGCACCGACGCCGCCGCCCCCGCCGTGGTCCAGGCCACGGCCCGCTACGTGCGGACCTCCGCCCGCAAGGGCCGCCTCGTGGCGGACCTCGTGCGCGGCAAGTCCGTCGCGGACGCGCAGGCGATCCTCGCCTACAGCACCCGTGCCGCGGCCGTGCCGCTGCGCAAGGTCCTGCAGTCGGCCGTCGCCAACGCGGACCACAACCACGGCCTCGACGTCCGCGAGCTGCGCCTCGTGAAGGTGACCGTCGACGAGGGCCCGACGATCAAGCGCTTCCGTCCGCGCGCCCAGGGGCGTGCGACGCCGATCATGAAGCGCACGTGCCACATCACCATCGGCCTCGCCGAGACGGGACGCTAGACAATGGGTCAGAAGATCAACCCCACCGGGTTCCGCCTGGGCGTCCTGAACGGGTGGCGCTCCAACTGGTTCTCCGAGCGCGACTTCGCGAAGTACCTGGACGAGGACCGGGTGGTGCGCAACCACATCACCCGCAAGCTCAGCCACGCCGGGCTGTCCTCGATCCACCTCAAGAAGGACCAGACGAAGCTCACCGTCGACATCTTCACGGCCCGCCCGGGCATCGTGATCGGCAAGAGCGGGTCCGAGGTGGACGCCCTGCGCCGCGAGCTGAACCGGCTCACCGGCAAGCAGATCCAGGTGAACATCAACGAGATCAAGCGCCCCGAGCTCGACGCGAAGCTGGTCGCCCAGTCGATCGCCGAGCAGCTCGAGAACCGGGTGAGCTTCCGCCGCGCCATGAAGCGCGCGCTGACCTCCGCCATGCGCTCCGGCGCACAGGGCGTGAAGGTGCAGTGCGGCGGGCGCCTGGGCGGCACCGAGATGTCCCGGTCCGAGCACTACTCGGACGGGCGCGTCCCCCTGCACACGCTGCGCGCGGACATCGACTACGGCTTCCACGAGGCCAAGACGACGTTCGGCCGCATCGGCGTGAAGGTGTGGATCAACAAGGGCGAGGTCCTGCCCGAGGGCGTCACCGACAGCCGCGGCCGCACGGACATGGAGGCGGCTCCGCCTCCGCGCCGTCCGCGTCGCGACCGTCGCCCCGGTGGCGGCGGTGGCGGTGGCGGCGGGGATCGTCGTGGCGGCGGCGGCGACCGCTCGTCGCAGGGCTCGGGCTCCGGGGAGGGCAGCTGACGTGTTGATGCCGAAGCGCACCAAGCACCGCAAGGAGCACCGCGGCCGCCGCCGCGGGCTCTCGAAGGGCAACCACGTCATCCACTTCGGCGAGTACGGCCTCAAGGCCCTCGAGCCGGCCGCGATCACGAACCGCCAGATCGAGGCGGCCCGTATCGCCATGACCCGCCGCATCAAGCGTGGCGGCAAGGTCTGGATCAACATCTTCCCCCAGAAGCCCTTCACCAAGAAGCCCGCCGAGACCCGCATGGGTTCCGGCAAGGGCTCCCCGGAGGGCTGGGTCGCCGTCGTCAAGCCGGGCCGCATCATGTTCGAGCTCGCCGGCGTCCCGGAGCCGCTCGCGCGTGAGGCCATGCAGCTCGCCGCGACCAAGCTCCCGATCCGTTGCAAGTTCGTGACCCGTGAGGACGGCTAGACCATGAAGGCCAAGGAGATCAGGGACCTGTCGGACGCGGAGCTCGCCCGCACCCTCGGCGAGGCTCGCGAGGCGCACTTCAACCTGCGCTTCCAGCACGCGTCCGGGGCGCTCGAGCGGACGTCCGAGCTGTCGTCCCGCCGACGGGAGATCGCCCGCATCCTCACCATCGCGCACGAGAGGGAGCAGCAGTCATGAGCCCGGCGACGAAGACGCCGCAGGAGTCGGTCGCCGCACGCAAGACGCGTACGGGCTACGTCGTCTCCTCCGCGCGCGACAAGACCATCACCGTCCGGCTCGAGACCTCGCGCGCCCACCCGGTCTATGGCAAGACCGTGCGCCGGTCGACGAAGCTGCACGCCCACGACGAGCGCAACGAGGCGAACACCGGGGACCTGGTCCGCGTGATCGAGTGCCGCCCGCTGTCCCGCCAGAAGCGCTGGCGCCTGGTCGAGATCATCGAGAAGGCCCGCTAGTGGTCCAGGTCGAGACACGACTCCGCGTCGCCGACAACACCGGCGCCCGCGAGATCCTCTGCATCCGCATCATGGGCGGCTCCCGCCGGCGCTCGGCGTCCGTGGGCGACATCATCGTCGGGACGGTCAAGCAGGCCGTTCCGAACGGCGCGATCAAGAAGGGCGACGTCGTGCGCGCGGTCATCGTGCGCACCAAGAAGGAGCACGGCCGCAACGACGGCACCTTCATCGCCTTCGACGAGAACGCCGCCGTCATCATCGACAACGCCCAGAACCCCCGTGGCACCCGCATCTTCGGCCCGGTGGCGCGCGAGCTGCGCGAGAAGAACTTCATGAAGATCATCAGTCTCGCCCCGGAGGTCCTGTAGGCATGCCGGCCCGTATCCGCAAGGGCGACCGCGTCGTGCTGCTCTCCGGCAAGGACAAGGGCAAGTCGGGGATCGTGCTCGAGGTCCGTCCCAAGGAGGAGCGCGTCCTCATCGAGGGCGTCAACATCATGAAGCGGCACACCAAGCCGCGTCCGCCGAACGAGGCGGGCGGCGTCATCGAGCGGCCCGCACCCGTGCACCTCTCGAACGTCGCGCTGATCGACCCGAAGGACAACCGCCCCACCCGGGTGCGCATCCAGGAGATCGACGGCGCGCGCGTCCGCGTGTCCGCGCGTTCCGGGGAGAAGCTCGACTGATGGCCGACGAGACGCAGACCGAGGAGGCCACCGTGGCCACCGACTCCGCCCTCAGCCGGGCGCGCCTGAAGTCCACGTACGAGGACGAGATCCGACCCAAGCTCCAGGAGGAGTTCGGGTACCGCTCGTCCATGCAGCACCCGCGCCTCGAGAAGATCACGCTCAGCATGGGCGTGGGCGAGGCGAAGACCAACAGCAAGGCGCTCGACGAGGCCCTGGAGCAGATGGCGATCATCGCCGGCCAGCGCCCCTCCGTCACCCGCGCCCGCAAGTCCATCGCCCAGTTCAAGCTGCGCGAGGGCATGGCGATCGGCTGCAAGGTCACCCTCCGCGGCAACCGCATGTGGGAGTTCCTCGACCGGCTCACGTCGGTCGCCCTCCCGCGGATCCGCGACTTCCGCGGCATCAACCCGGACGGGTTCGACGGCCGCGGCAACTACAACCTGGGCCTGCGCGAGCAGACGATCTTCCCGGAGATCGACTACGACAACGTCGACGCCGTCCGCGGCCTCAACGTGACGATCACGACCACGGCGGTCACCGACGAGGAGGGGCGGGCACTCCTGCGCCACCTCGGGATGCCGTTCCGCGCCGAGGGTTACTCTGCCGAGGAGCGGGCCGCCCGCCGCCGGCGCAAGCAGAAGAAGTTCGGCCGCGGCCGGCGTTAGAGGAGACACGTGGCAAAGACCAGTCTGCGGGTGAAGGCCTCCCGCCCCACGAAGTACCCGACCCAGCAGTACACGCGCTGCCACAGCTGCGGCCGCCCGCGCGCGGTCTTCCGCAAGTTCGGGCTGTGCCGCATCTGCCTGCGCGAGTCGGCCCACGCCGGCGTGATCCCCGGCATGACCAAGAGCAGTTGGTGACCCGCCGATGATGACCGACCCGATCGCGGACATGCTCACCCGCATCCGCAACGCGAACACCGCCCTCCACGACGCCGTGGAGATGCCCGGCAGCACCCTCAAGGCCGAGGTGGCCAAGGTGCTGAAGGAGCAGGGCTACATCACCGACTACGAGCTGCGCGAGGCCCGCGTCGGCACCGAGCTCGTGGTCAAGCTCAAGTACAGCCGCGACCGCCGCCGCGTCATCAGCGGCATCACGCGGGTGTCCAAGCCCGGACGGCGTGTCTACGTCGACCGCACCTCCATCCCCCGCATCCTGGGTGGCATGGGCGTCGCGGTCCTGTCGACCTCGCAGGGCGTCATCACCGGGCACGAGGCCCGTCGCCGAGGCATCGGCGGCGAAGTCATCTGCTCGGTCTGGTGAGGGAGGAGGGACCATGAGCCGAATCGGACGCGCTCCGATCCCGATCCCCGACGGGGTATCGGTCGACATCACCGGTCAGAAGGTCGTCGTGACCGGCCCCAAGGGCGAGCTGCGCCACACCGTGGTGGAGCCGATCCGCATCGCGCAGGAGGACGGCCAGCTGGTCGTCACCCGGCCGACCGACCGTGGCCCGCACCGGGCGCTGCACGGCCTGTCCCGGAGCCTCGTCGCCAACATGGTCGAGGGCGTGAGCGCGGGTTTCGCGCGCAACCTCGAGATCGTCGGCGTCGGCTACCGCGCGCAGCTCAAGGGCCAGTCCCTGGAGATGGCGGTCGGCTACTCGCACCCTGTTACCATCGAGCCCCCCGAGGGCATCGCCTTCGAGGTCCCGGCGCCCACCCAGGTGGTCGTCCGCGGGATCGACAAGCAGGCGGTCGGCGAGATCGCCGCCCAGATCCGCGCGGTGCGTCCCCCCGAGCCCTACAAGGGCAAGGGGATCCGCTACGCGGGCGAAGCCGTTCGGCGCAAGGTCGGTAAGCGAGCATGAGCCTCTCCACACTCGAAGCGCGCCGTCGGCGCCAGCGCAGGATCCGCGGCGCCGTCACCGGCTCGGCCGAGCGGCCGCGCCTCGCGGTAGCGCGCTCCAACAAGCGCATCTACGCCCAGATCATCGACGACGACCGGGGCCACACGCTGGCCGCGGCCGGTTCGCACGAGGCCGCCCTCCGCGGCCTCTCCAAGGGCGACGCCGCGGCCGAGGTGGGCAAGCTGCTCGCCGAGCGGGCGAAGGAGGCGGGCGTCGAGCGCGTCGTCTTCGACCGCGGCGGCTACAAGTACCACGGGCGCGTCAAGTCGCTCGCCGACGGGGCCCGCGAGGGCGGGCTCGAGTTCTAGTTCTCCTCGAGAGGGTGACGGTTCGTGGCTGAGGTACGCAGAGGGGCCAAGATCAATCCGGACGGGCTCGAGCTGAACGAGCGCGTCGTCCAGGTGAACCGCGTCGCGAAGGTCGTCAAGGGCGGCCGGCGCTTCTCGTTCTCCGCCCTGGTCGTCGTGGGCAACGAGGTCGACACCGTCGGCGTCGGCCACGGCAAGGCCAAGGAGGTCCCCGTGGCCATCCAGAAGGCGGTCGAGGACGCGAAGAAGAACCTGTTCCGCGTGCCCAAGTACCGGACGACGATCACCCACCAGGTGCTCGGCCGCTCCGGCGCCGGCAAGGTCTTCATGAAGCCCGCCTCCGAGGGTACCGGCGTGATCGCCGGCGGCGGCGTGCGCGCCGTGCTCGAGTTGGCCGGCATCCGCGACATCCTCACCAAGTCGCTCGGCACCTCGAACCCGGTGAACCTCGTGGCGGCCACCGTGGCCGGCCTCAAGGACCTGCGCCGGCCCGAGGAGGTCGCGGCCCTGCGCGACAAGACCGTCGCCCAGGTGCTCGGCATCTCGTCCGGCTCCGGCGCCCCGGCCACCGAGGCCGTCGGCGCGACCGCGGCGGTCTCCGAGTGAGCCGCCTCGCGATCACCCAGATCAAGTCCGAGATCGGCACGCAGCAGCGCCACCGCGGCACGCTGCGGGCGCTCGGGCTGCGCCGCATCGGCCACACCGTCCAGCACGACGACTCCCCGGTGATCCAGGGGATGCTGCGGATGGTCGCCTGGCTCGTCCGAGTGGAGAAGATCGATGGCTGAGAACGAGATCCCCGAGACGCCCGCCGAGGACGTCCGGCTCGACCGCCTCGCCCCGCGCCCGGGCGCCAAGCGCCCCCGCAAGCGCGTCGGCCGCGGCATCGGCTCCGGCACCGGCAAGACGTCCGGTCGCGGCCAGAAGGGCCTCGGCTCGCGTGCCGGCGGCGGCGTCCGCCCCGGTTACCAGGGCGGCCAGATGCCGATCTACATGCAGCAGGGCAAGCTCCGCGGCTCGAACCGCAAGATGTCGATGCCGATGGGGCCGTTCCGCACCCACTCGGTGCCGGTCAACGTCGGCCGCCTCTCCGTGTTCGACGCCGGCTCGGTCGTCGACCCCGACGCGCTCGCCGCGAAGGGGCTCGTGAAGAACAACGCGAACCGCGACTGGCCGGTGAAGATCCTCGCCGAGGGCGAGATCGACCGGGCGCTCACGGTGCGGGCGCACGCCGTCTCGGCGGCCGCCCGGGCGAAGATCGAAGCGGCGGGCGGGACCGTCGAGCTCATCGGCGAGGCCGGCACGACCACCGAGTAGCGGGGCGATGCTCAAGACCATCCTGACGTCGCTCCGGTCCGCGGACCTCCGCAAGAAGCTCGCCTTCACGGCGTTCATCCTGCTGGTCTACCGGTTCGGCTCGTTCGTGCCCACGCCGGGCATCGACCTCGAGACCCTGCAGCAGGCGATCGACGAGCGCGGCAGCCGCCTGCTCGACTTCCTCAACCTGTTCGCCGGCGGCGCGCTGACCCGGTTCGCGGTCTTCGCGCTCGGGATCATGCCGTACATCACCGCGAGCATCATCCTGCAGCTCATGACGGTCGTGATCCCACGGCTCGAGGCGCTGCAGAAGGAGGGCGAGAGCGGCCAGCAGAAGATCACCCAGTACACGCGGTACTTCACCGTGGTGCTGGCCCTGCTGCAGTCGATGGCCTACGTCCTGTACTTCCGCTCGCAGGACGCGCTGCCCGACTTCACGATCGGCAAGTTCTACCTGATCGTCATCTCCGTGACGGCGGGCACCGTGCTGCTGATGTGGCTCGGCGAGCTGATCACCCAGCGCGGCGTCGGCAACGGCATCTCGCTGCTGATCTTCGCGAGCATCGTCGCCTCCGTGCCGGACGCGATCGACGGGTGGCTGACGCTCGGGCCGGTCTCCCAGGTGCTCATCGCGGCGATCGCCCTCGCGGTGGTCGTCGGCGTGGTCTTCATCAACGAGGGCCAGCGCCGCATCCCGATCCAGTACGCCAAGCGCGTCGTCGGGCGCCGCATGACCTCGGGTGGCACGACCTACATGCCGTTGCGCGTGAACATGGCGGGCGTGATCCCCGTGATCTTCGCCTCGTCGGTGGTCATCCTGCCGCCGACCCTGGCGGAGCTCGGTGGGCGCGGGTCGTTCTTCCAGTCCATCTCGGACTTCCTCGCGCCGGGCTCGTGGTACTACATCATCTTCGAGGCGCTGCTCATCGTCCTGTTCACGTACTTCTACACCGCGGTGCAGTTCAACCCGGTGGAGCAGGCGGACAACCTCAAGAAGTACGGCGGCTTCATCCCGGGCGTCCGCCCGGGCCGGCCGACGGCGGTGTACCTCGACCGCGTGCTCACCCGGCTCACCCTGCCCGGTGCGATCTACCTCGCGATCATCGCGGAGCTGCCGAACATCGTCTTCCGCTACCTGCCGGACTCGAACGTGTTCTTCGGCGTCCTCGGGGGCACATCGATCCTGATCGTCGTGGGCGTCGCCCTCGACACCATGCGCCAGATGGAGGCACAGCTGATGATGCGCTCGTACGAAGGGTTCCTGAAATAGCGCGCCTGATCCTCCTCGGCCCCCCCGGGGCCGGGAAGGGCACGCAGGCCGAGCGCCTGCGCGCCGAGTTCGACCTCGTGCACCTCGCCACCGGCGACCTGCTGCGCGCCGCGGTCGCCGAGGGGACCGACCTCGGCCGCGAGGCGAAGCGGTACATGGACGCCGGCGAGCTGGTGCCCGACGCCGTCGTCGTGGGCATGATCCGCGAGCGCCTGTCGGGCGGCGGATCCGGCCGCTTCCTCCTCGACGGCTTCCCGCGCTCCGTGCCGCAGGCCGACGCGCTCGACCGCACCCTCTCCGACCTCGGCATGCCGCTCGACGCCGTGATCTCGATCGCCGTGTCGCGCGAGGAGCTGGTGCGCCGCCTCGCCGGCCGCTGGATCTGCCGCCGCTGCGGGCGCTCGTTCCACGAGGTCTTCAACCCGTACCCGGGCACGCCGTGCCCCTCCGGCGACGGAACCGAGACGTGCGACCTGTACCAGCGCGACGACGACCGCCCCGAGACCGTGTCGCACCGCCTGTCGGTGTACGAGGAGCAGACGGCGCCGCTGATCGACTACTACCGTTCCCGCGGCCTCCTGCGCGAGGTCGACGGCGAGCGCACCACCGACGAGGTCCATGACCAGATCGTCACGCACATCCCGGCGCCGCCGGGCTCCTAGGGCGAGCGCGGCCGTGGCCACCTCCCGCGCGCGGCGCGGCCCGGTCCCGAAGACCCCGGGGGAGCTCGACGCGATGGCCGCCTCCGGCGCGGTCCTCGCCGAGTGCCACGACATGCTCGCGGCGGAGGTCGGCCCCGGCGTCACCACCGCCCACCTGGACGCCCTCGCCGAGGAGCTCATCCGCGCCCGCGGCGGGGTGCCCGCGTTCAAGGGGTACCCCGGCCCGACGCCGTTCCCGGCGTCGATCTGCGCGTCGGTGAACGACGAGGTCGTCCACGGGATCCCGAACGGCAACGCGCTGCGCGAGGGCGACGTCCTCGCCATCGACTGCGGCGTCGTGCTCGACGGCTGGGTCTCGGACTCGGCGCGCACCTACGCCATCGGGACCGTCTCGCCGATCGCCGCACGGCTGATCGAGGCGACGCGCGTCTCCCTTGACCTCGCGATCGACGCCTGCCGCGTCGGGAACCACGTCGGCGACATCGGCCACGCCGTCCAGACGGAGATCGAGGCCGCCGGCTTCTCGGTGGTGCAGAGCCTCGTCGGCCACGGGGTGGGGAGGTCCATGCACGAGGAGCCCCAGGTCCCGAACGTCGGCCGCCCCGGGACCGGCCCCGAGCTCGTCGAGGGCCTCGTCATCGCGATCGAGCCGATGGTCAACATCGGCCGCCACGAGGTGATCCTCGGCGACGACGGCTGGACCATCACGACACGCGACGGGAGCCTCTCCGCGCACTGGGAGCACACCGTCGCCGTCACCGCGGACGGGCCGAGGATCCTCACCCTGGCCTGACGGGGGGTGGCGCCGGCGGCTGCGCCGCACATAGGGTCGCCGTCATGTCCGGAGTCCGCAGAATCGCCATCCTCGGCGCCCTGCTCGCCGCCACTGCCGCGCCGGCCCACGCTGCGACGATCCCGGTCACGACGACCCTGACGTCGTCGCGAACGACGGGGCGTGCTCGCTCCGTGAGGCGGTGTTCGCCGCCCGGTTCGACGGGGGCACCCCCGCCACGCTGAACTGCGTCGCCGGCACCCCCGGCGAGGACGTCATCCAGCTCGAGGCCGCCGAGTACCGGCTGGCGGCCGGTGGCGGCGGCGACGACGGGAACGAGAGCGGCGATCTCGACACGGGCCCGTCGAGCCAGGTGCGCATCGTCGGGCGCGGTCTTGGCGCCACGGTCGTCGCGGGCTCCGGCGACCGCACGTTCGATGTGTTCGCCGGCGCCTCGCTCGCGCTGAGCGATCTCACGGTGCGCGACAGCGCCGCGCCCTCCGGCAGCCCCGGAGGGGCCATCCGCAGTCGCGGGACGCTGCTCCTCCTGCGTATCGCCTTCATCAACACCGCGGCGGGGAACGGTGTGTCTCCGGCGTCGGCCGACGGGGAGCGCACCGAGGCGGGTGAGGGTGGCGCGATCTGGAGCGCCGGCAGCCTCACCGCGTCGGACGTGTCCTTCACGGACACGCGCGCCGGCGATGGCGCGGACGCGCGGGCCTTCACGGTGGGGAACGGCACCACCTCCTTCTCGCCCGGGGATGGCGGGTCCGGGGGCGCGGTCCTTATCGCTGGCGGTGCCGCGTCGCTCACGAACGTCACCGTCGCCGGCGCCCGCGCAGGCAGCGGCGGGGACAACAACAACGCCAGTGGGTTCTTCGCAGGCGGGAGCGGAGGAGACGGCGGGGCCATCGCGGTCACGGCCGGCGCCGCCACGATCACCAACAGCACCTTCCAGGGCAATCGGGCCGGCGCCGCGGGAGACGAGCGCTTCGGTTTTCAGGTCGAGGCCGTGCCGGGCTCCGGCGGGGCGGTGCACGCAGCGGAGCCGGGAGCGGCGACCGTCACCTTCTCGACCTTCTCGGGCAACGCCGCCGGGGGGAGCCCCTTCGGCGTCACCGGCGTCGGGGCCTCGGTGTCCGGTGCCGGGGTGGCGTCGTCGATCCTGGCGGACGCGCGCGGGGCGTGCGCGAGCCTGAGCGTCGGTCGGAACGTTGTGTTGCCGGGCGACACCACCTGCCCGGGTGGAATCGCGGGCGACCCGTTGCTCGGACCGCTCGCCGCCGACGGTGGCAGCGTGCCGACGATGGCGCCTGGGCCGGGGAGCCCGGCGATCGACGCGATCGTCGGTGTCCCATGCCCGGCGACCGATGCGCGCGGTCTGCCGCGCCCGCGGTTCGCGGGCTGTGACGCGGGTGCCGTCGAGGTCCAGCCCGGTGCGCCGGGGGCGCCCTGCGGCCAAGGGGGACCGGGTGGTGGGGCCGCGGTCCGCGCCGTGAGTGGGTTGAAGGTCGGGCCGGCGGCGTTCCGGGCCTCGGGTCGCCGGCCGCTGGGGACGACGGTGACCTTCCGCCTGAGCGCGGCGGGGCCCGTGGTCCTGACGGTCCGCAAGGCGGCGGCGGGCACGCGGTCGGGGCGGCGGTGCGTCGCGCCGACGCGGCGGCTGCGGAACGCGAAGCGGTGCGTACGGCAGGTGACCCTCGCGGGGCGGGTGACGCGCCAGGCGCAGGCTGGCCTGAACGCGATCCGCTTCACCGGCAGGCTCCGTGGCCGGGCCCTCCCGGCGGGGGCGTACACCCTCGTCGTGACGCTCCCCGACGTGGGTGCGCGCGCCTCCCGGCCCTTCCGCATCCTGCGCTGAGGGCCTCCGCGGACGGGCGTCCCGGGGCCCGCACGGCCCCCGGCGCGCCCGCCCGCGCCGGGGACTGACGCCGATCCTCCGCCCTGCTAATATCCGCGGTCGCTCGCGGGCCCGACCCGTGAGCGCGCCCGCGCCCAGCGTCGGACCGGACATCCCGGGCCGACCGGTTCCAGGGGAATCACCGATGAAGGTCCGCGCCTCAGTGAAGCCGATGTGTGAGAAGTGCCGTGTGATCAAGCGTCACGGCAAGCTCCTCGTCATCTGCCCGAACGCCCGCCACAAGCAGACGCAGGGCTGATGGCACGCATCGCCGGAGTCAACATCCCCCGCGAGAAGCGGATCGAGATCGGCCTCACCTACGTGTACGGCATCGGCCGTCCCACGGCGAACAAGGTGCTGGAGCAGACCGGCATCAACCGTGACACGTACGTGCGGGACCTGACCGAGGACGAGGTCGCGCAGCTGCGCGACGTCATCGAGAAGACGCTCATCGTCGAGGGCGACCTGCGTCGCGAGCGCTCGAACGACATGAAGCGCCTCATGGAGATCGGCTGCTACCGCGGCCTGCGGCACCGCCGCGGCCTCCCGGTGCGCGGCCAGCGGACCAAGACGAACGCGCGGACGCGCAAGGGTCCGAAGCGGACCGTCGGCAAGCAGCGCAAGAGCTGAGGCCGGAGACACCCCAACAGGACCGAGGAGCGCGTTGGCACGCCAGAAGGTGACCCGTGGCCGTACCCGTCGGCGCACGCGGAAGAACATCCCCGTGGGCAACGCCCACATCAAGACGTCGTTCAACAACACGATCGTCACCCTGACCGACAAGCAGGGGAACGTCATCGCGTGGGAGACGGCCGGCTCCGCGGGCTTCAAGGGCTCTCGCAAGAGCACGCCCTTCGCCGCCCAGGTCACGGCCGACTCGGCCGCGCGCAAGGGGATGGAGCACGGGCTCCAGAAGGTCGACGTGTACGTCAAGGGCCCCGGCTCCGGGCGTGAGACGGCCATCCGGTCCCTGCAGGCCGCCGGCATCGAGGTCGCCTCGGTGACCGACGTCTCCCCGGTGCCGCACAACGGCTGCCGTCCCCGCAAGCGGCGGAGGGTCTAGCCATGGCGCGCTACACCGGCCCCGCCATCAAGCAGTCGCGCCGCGAGGGCCTCGCCCTCACGGACAAGGCGCAGAAGTACCTGGACCGCCGTCCCTACCCGCCGGGCGAGCACGGCCGCGGCCGCATCCGCCAGAGCGAGTACCTGCTCCAGCTCCGCGAGAAGCAGAAGACGCGCCGGTTCTACGGCATGCTCGAGAAGCAGTTCCGCCGCACGTACGAGAAGGCGAACCGCCAGCCCGGCATCACGGGCGAGAACCTGCTGCGGATGCTCGAGATGCGCCTCGACAACGTCGTCTACCGGCTCGGCTTCGCGGCCACCCGCCGTCAGTCGCGCCAGCTCGTGAACCACGGCCACTTCCGCGTGAACGGGAAGAAGGTCGACATCCCGAGCTACCAGGTGAAGCCGAACGACGTCATCACCGTGAAGCAGGGCTCGAACGCCGAGCCCATCATCCGCGCCGCCACCGAGCTCGTGGCGTCCGTCGCCCCGTGGCTCCAGGCCGATTACGACGCGCTGAACGGGAAGATCCTGAAGGCTCCCGAGCGCTCGGAGATCGACACCCCCGTGAGCGAGCAGCTCATCGTGGAGTACTACTCGAAGTAGCAGAGGGACCGGGCTGGCTGCGATGGCGCCCTCCCGTGACGGGGAGGGCGCCGATGCGCGGCCCGGCGTCAACGCGAACGTCCGGCCCGCGCGCCGGAGTGGAGGAACACATGCTCGACATCCAGTCCCCCCGCATGACCTACGAGCCCATCAGCGACACGCTGGGCCGGTTCGAGGTCGAGCCGCTCGACCGCGGCTTCGGGCACACCTTCGGCAACAGCCTGCGCCGTGTGCTCCTGTCGTCCCTCGAGGGCGCCGCCGTCACGTCGGTGCGCATCGAGGGCGTGCAGCACGAGTTCACGACGATCCCGGGCCTCCGGGAGGACATCACCGACGTCATCCTCAACCTCCGCGAGCTGGTCTGCCGGCTCCACGGCGAGGTCGGGGAGATCGAGGTCGAGCTGTCCAAGGTGGGCCCCGGCGCCGTCACGGCCGCCGACATCTCGGCCCCCGCGGACCTCGAGATCCTCAACCCGGAGCTCGAGATCGGCAACCTCGAGGCCGGCTCGCGCCTCGACATGATCCTCATGATCTCGCGCGGCCGCGGCTACGTCCCCGCCGAGCTCAACAAGGGCCCGAGCACGACGATCGGGGTCATCCCGGTCGACTCGAACTTCTCGCCCGTCCTTCGGGTGCGGTACGAGGTCAGCCCGGCCCGCGTCGGCCAGCGGACCGACTACGACAAGCTCTCCGTCGAGATCCAGACCGACGGCAGCGTCGACCCGCGCGGCGCGATGTCCGAGGCCGCGGAGACGCTCATCGGGCGCCTCGCGATCTTCGCCGACCCCGACAGCACCAAGCTGCTCGGTGAGCCGGCCATCGAGGACCCGCCCCCGGGCGGCGGCATGCACGACATCATGATCGAGGAGCTCGAGCTGGGCGTGCGCTCCTACAACTGCCTGAAGCGGGTCGGCGTCGAGACCATCGGCGACCTGATCTCGAAGACGGAGGGCGAGCTCTCGGCCATCCCGAACTTCGGCAAGAAGAGCATCGAAGAGGTCAAGGAGAACCTCGCCGCGCACGGCCTCGGCCTGCGCAGCGACGAGGACTAGAGTCCTCACACCGACCGGGAGACAACCGTGCGTCACCGCAACAAGGGACCCAAGCTCAACCGCACCTCCGCCCACCGTTCGTCCATGGCGGCGAACCTGGCGACGGCGCTTCTGACGCACGGGCGCATCCAGACGACCGCCCCCAAGGCCAAGCTGGCCCGGGGCGTCGCGGAGAAGGCCATCACGCTCGCGAAGGAGAACACCCTCCACTCGCGCCGCCAGGCCATCGCCCTCCTGCGCAACAAGGACATCACCTACCACCTGTTCGACGTGGTGGGGCCGGCGTTCGCCGACACCCAGGGCGGCTACACCCGCACCATGAAGCTCGGCCCCCGTCAGGGTGACGCCGCGCCGATGGTGCTGCTGGAGCTGTCGAAGGACGTGGCGGTCCCCGCCGCGCGGTGACCGTCCCGGGCCGGGTCCTCCGGCTCGACTTGGAGTACGACGGGGCGGGGTTCTCCGGCTGGGCGCACCAGCCGGGGCTCCGCACCGTCGAGGGCGTCCTCCGTGACGCCCTCGCCACGCTGCTGCGCGGCCCCGTGGACGTCACGGTGGCCGGCCGCACCGACGCCGGCGTGCACGCGTCCGGCCAGGTGGCCAGCGTGCCCACCGCCAGCGACCTCGCGCCCGCCCGGATCCTCCGGGGCCTCGCGGGGCTCCTGCCCGCCGACCTGTCCGTCCACGGGGTCGCCGACGCCGCGCCCGGGTTCGACGCGCGCCGCGACGCCCGCGCCCGGCGGTACGAGTACCGGGTGCTCCCCGGCCCGCCGTCGGCGCTGCGCCGCGCGCGGGTGCTGCACCACCCCGTGCCCCTCGACCTCGACGCCCTCGCCGCGGCCGCCGCGACCCTGGAGGGCACCCACGACTTCCGGGCGTTCACGCCGACCCGCACCGAGCACGTCTTCTTCGACCGCACCCTCCACCGCTGCGCCTGGGAGCGGCGCGACGACGAGCTCGTGCTCGTCGTCGAGGCCGACGCCTTCCTGCGCCACATGGTCCGCGTCATCGCCGGCACCACGCTTCTCGTCGGCCGCGGTGCCTGGCCCCTCGCGCGCATCGCGCCGCTCCTCGACGGGGCGCCCCGCGGGGCCGCCGGTCCGACGGCGCCCGCCCACCCCCTCACGCTCGTCGGGGTCCGGTATGACGACGCCTGACGCTCCCGCGGCCGACCCAGCCGCTAGCCTTGGAGGCCGGTGACCAACATCCTCGTCACGAACGACGACGGCGTCACCTCGCCCGGTCTCCTCGCGCTCGTGCAGGCGCTGCGGCCCCACGGGCGGGTGAGCGTCATCGCCCCCGACTCCAACCGGAGCGCCATCGGGCGGGGCATCACGATCCACAACCCCCTGCACGTCGAGGAGGTCGAGCTGGAGGACGGCTCACCGGCCCTCGCCACCGACGGGACCCCCGTCGACTGCGTCCGGCTCGCCCTGCTCGGGCTGCTCGACGAGCCGCCCGACGTGATCGTCAGCGGCATCAACCTCGGGCTCAACCTCGGTGACGACGTCACCTACTCGGGCACCGTCGCCGCAGCCCTGGAGGGCGTGCTGCTCGGCCTGCCGGCGATCGCGGTGTCCGTGCAGGCCACCGACCCCGAGGCCGGCCAGTGGGACGGGACGGCCTACGACTTCCGGGCCGCCGCCGGCTTCGCGGCCCGGATGGTGCCGCGGGTGCTGACCGACGACTTCCCGCCGCGGGTGATCCTCAACGTCAACGCCCCCGGCCTCGCGCCCGAGGCGATCACCGGCGCGCGCCTGAGCCGCCTCGGCCGGCGCGTCTACAACGACGAGCTCACCCTCGTCTCCACCGACGGCCCGCGCCGCCGGTACACCATCTACGGGGCCGGCGCGTCGCACCTGCGCGAGGAGGGCACGGACTTCGCGGCCATCGAGGAGGGCATGATCTCCGTCACACCCATGCACTTCGACCTCACCGACATCGGCGGGATGGACCACCTCGAGCGCGTCTCCCTCGCGGGGTTGCTCGGCGCGGACGCCACGGGACGCGACGCGTGAGCGGCTTCGACCCCGTCCTGCTCGACCTGGACGGCACCGTCATCGACTCCGTCGCCCTGATCCGCGAGTCGCACCGCCACGCCGTGCGGACCGTGCTCGGCGAGGAGTGGGAGGACGAACGGCTCGTCGCGAACGTCGGCCGCCCCCTCCTCGATCAGATGGCGGTCTTCTCGCCGCAGGACGCCGACGAGCTGTACCGCGTCTACCGCGAGTGGAACCACGCGAACACGGCGGCGCTGCTGCTGCCCTACGACGGCATCGCCGAGGTGCTGCAGGAGCTGCGCGACGCCGGGCGGACACTCGGCATCGTGACCTCCAAGAGCCGCGACGCGGTCGACCTCGCGTGGCGCGTCCTCCCCGGGCTGCGCGACCTGTTCTCCGTCGAGATCACCGCCGACGACACGCCGGTGCACAAGCCCCACGCCGACCCGGTGCTCGCCGCGCTGCGGGCCGTGGACGGCGACCCGGCGCGCGCCTGCTACGTCGGCGACGCGCCGTTCGACATCCAGGCCGGCCGGGCCGCCGGGGTCGCGACGATCGCCGTGACGTGGGGCTTCTTCTCGCCGTCCGACCTCGAGGCCGAGAGCCCCGACCTGATCTGCGCGACGCCCGCCGAGCTGCTGCGGACGTGCCTCGGGGGCTCCTGACATGAGCGACCCGGCGGGGCGGGTCGCCGAGCTGCGCGAGCTGATCGACGCGGCGAACCACGCCTACTACGTCCTCGACCAGCCGACGGTCGCGGACTCCGAGTACGACGACTGGATGCGCGAGCTGGAGGCCCTCGAGGGCGCCCACCCCGAGCTCGCCTCCGACGAGTCCCCCACCCGGCGCGTGGGCGCCGCGCCCGCCACGCGGTTCGCCCCCGTGGAGCACCGCCGCCAGATGCTGAGCCTCGCCAACGCCCGCGGCGCCGAGGAGCTCGCGGCATGGTGGAGGCGGGCGCGGAGCGTGATGGAGCAGGAGGGGATGGGGTCGCGCGAGACGACCTTCGTGGTCGAGCCGAAGATCGACGGCCTCGCGATCTCGCTGACCTACGAGGACGGGCGCTTCACCCAGGGGGCGACCCGCGGCGACGGCGTCACCGGCGAGGACGTCACCGCCAACCTGCGTACCATCCGCGCCATCCCCGCGCGGATGCGGCTCCCCGACGGCACGCCGCCGCCGGCGGTCGTGGAGGTCCGCGGCGAGGTCTACCTGCCCCTCGCGGCGTTCGCGGAGCTGAACGCGACGCGCGCCGCCGCGGGGCTGCCCACGTTCGCGAACCCCCGCAACTCCGCCGCGGGCAGCCTGCGGCAGATCGACCCGGCCGCCACCGCCGAGCGGCCCCTGTCGATCTGGTGCTACGGCATCGGCTACTCCGAGGGCCTCGACCTCCCGAGCCACACCGCGGCGCTCGACTGGCTCCGCGCCGCGGGCTTCCGGGTCAACCCCGACATCCGCGTCGTCGGCGACATCGAGGCCGTCCACGCGGAGTGCGTCTCCTGGGAGGAGCGGCGCGGGTCCGTGGACTTCGACATCGACGGCGCCGTCGTCAAGATCGACGACGTCGACGTGCAGGAACGGCTCGGGGCCGTCGGCCGCGCGCCGCGCTGGGCGATCGCCTACAAGTTCCCGCCGACGACGGCCGTGACCCGGCTCGACGGGATCATGGTCAGCGTCGGCCGCACCGGCGCCCTGGTGCCGTTCGCCCAGCTCGAGCCGGTGTCCGTCGGCGGGGCGACGGTCCGCCTCGCGACCCTCCACAACCAGGACGACGTGGCGCGCAAGGGCCTGATGATCGGCGACCGGGTCATCGTCCAGCGCGCCGGCGACGTGATCCCCCAGGTCGTCGGCCCCCTGGTGCAGGAGCGCACCGGCGACGAGACCCCGTTCGTGATGCCCGACCGCTGTCCCGCGTGCGACACCCCCGTCGTGCAGCCGCCGGGCGAGGTGCAGATGCGGTGCCCCAACCGCTCCTGCCCCGCCCAGATCCAGCAGGGCCTCTTCCACTTCGCGTCGCGGGGCGCGATGGACATCGAGGGCCTCGGCGAGAAGACGATCCGCCGGTTCTACGAGGAGGGCCTCCTCACGAGCTTCGCCGACATCTACGACCTCCCCGCCCACCGCGACCGCCTCATCGCGATGGAGGGGTTCAAGGACGTCTCCGTCGACAACCTCCTCGCCGCGATCGAGGCGTCGAAGGCCCGCCCCTGGCCGCGGCTCCTCTACGGCCTCGGCATCCGCCACGTCGGCGCCGTCACCGCCGAGGCGCTCGTCGCGGTCGCGCCGTCCCTCGACGCCCTGCTCGCCGCCGACGTCGAGACGCTCGCCCAGGCCGAGGGCGTCGGGCCGGTGGTCGCCGAGTCCGTCCGCGAGTTCCTGTCGTCCGACGCGAACGTGGAGCTGCTGGAGCGCCTCCGCGCCGCGGGGCTCACGGTGGTCCACGACGTGCCCGCGGCGCCCGCGGACGGCCCCCTCACCGGGCGCACCGTCGTGCTCACCGGCGGGCTCGAGGCGTACTCCCGCGACGACGCGAAGCGCGCCGTGACCGCCGCAGGCGGCAAGGTCACCGGGTCGGTGTCGAAGTCCACGAGCTTCGTCGTCGCCGGCGTCGACCCCGGCTCGAAGCTGGCGAAGGCCGAGTCGCTCGGCGTGCCCGTGCTCGACGAGGCCGGGCTCCTCGCGGTGCTGTCCGGCGAGTCCCCGCCGCCGGAGCGCGCCGCGGGCTGACGGTCAGCGGGCCGGTTCGTCCGCCGTGCCCGAGGCGAGCATCACCACGACCCGCTCCTGGACGGCCCGCGCCGCCGCGATGTCGGCGGTGTTCGCCTCCACCGCGAACGCGTACCGCTGGCCGCCGCGGCTGACGACGCGTCCCGCCATCGACGAGACCCCGTCGAGGTACCCGGTCTTCGCGCGGACCCGCTTCGTCGCGACGCCCGTCGTGAACCGCCGGATGAGGGTGCCCTCGCCGCCGCGGGCCAGGGAGGAGATCAGGGCGGCCCCCCACGTGTCGTCGTCGTCGGCCGCCGCGACGACGCCGACGAGCGTCCGGGCGGACAGGCGGTTCGCGCGGGAGAGGCCCGACCCGTCGACGAGGCGGTCGCCGGGGGCGAGCATGCCGCGCGACTCCAGCAGCTCCCGGGTTCGGGCGGTCCCCGCGGCGGTGGTGCCGCCCCCGCCGCCCGCGGCCCCCACGCCCTTCACGAGGGTCTCGGCGATGAAGTTGTCGCTCGCCAGGTTCATCGTCCGCACGATGGTCCGCAGGGGCGGGGACACGGCGGTGCCGAGCACGCGGGCGCCGCGGGGCGTCCGCCCGGCGCGGAGGGGTCCGACCTGGGCGATGCCGACGCCCCTCAGGGCGGCGCGCACCCGCTGCGCCGCGGCGAGCGGCGGGTCGGAGACGTACCGCGCCCGGGTGTTGCCGGCGTAGTCCTGGTTCGTCGCCACCGCCGACAGCGGCGCGGAGTAGGCGGAGTAGTACGACGGCCAGCCCGGACCGAGGCGCCGCGAGTCGAAGAGGCTCTCGTCGGCGACGATCGCGCCGCGCACGAGGCGCACGCCGCGGGCGCGGAGGGGGAGGGCGACGTCGGCGAGCGGGGTCGCCCCGGCGGGGAGGTACCCGGCGGCGTACGACCGGGTCGCGAGCAGCGGGTCCCCCGCGCCCTGCAGGTACACCGCGCCGCGGAGGGTGCGCCCGTCGCGGACGGCGTCCGGGCCGGCGAGGAGGCGGGTGGTGAAGCGGTGGTCGGGGCCGTGGGCGATGAGGGCCCCGGCGCCCGTCACGAGCTTCATCGTCGACGCGGGGATCCGCGGGGTGTCGGCCCGGTAGGACGCGACGGGCGTGACGGCGCCGCCGTCGTCGATGCGGGCGACGAGGATCGTGGAGCGGGGGTTCGCGGCCCCGAAGGTGGAGACCGCGACCTGCACGTCCGCCGGGCGCGCGAGGGCGGCGGAGGAGCCGAGGAGCAGCGCGAGGGCGGCGACCGCGAGGGTCGCCGCCCCGCGCGAGGGGCGTGCGGCTACGCCGTGGCGCTCAGCAGTCGCTCCGCCTGGTCGGCCGGCAGCCGGTGCCCCGCCGCCGTCACCGATCTGACGAAGAGCGTCTTGTCGATCCGTCCGTTGTAGATCGGGACGGAGGTCTCGACGCACAGGCGCACGACCTGCTTGCGCGCGAGACCCAATGCCTCGGACAGCTCGTCCGGGGTCAGGTGATTGGCCATCAGGAAGTCCTCCTCGATGGTGTCTCGACCCGTCTCGCTCAGCCGTCGGGATGTGGGCTGGGGACGGGTCACGGCGAACCTCGGTGTCAGGCCCTGGGGCCTTGGATCCGCTCGTGCATGTACCCGTACTTATCGACCTGTGAGACGACATTGTCAACCACGCTATCCGCTCGGTGCGGACGTCCCGCATGGCACCGGTCCGCCGGGCCCCGGGGAGGGGCGGGGGCGCTAGGCCCGGGGGGCGGTGGAGCGCAGCGGGGCCGGCGCGGGGGCGCGCAGGCTGCCCCGCGCGGCCATCCAGGCCCAGACCCCCACGAAGCCGACGGCGACGACGAGGCCGCCCGCGACGGCGTCGAGCACGTAGTGGTTCGCGGTCCCCGTGATGGTGATGAACACGGCGACCGGGTAGGCGACGGCGAGCAGCCGCAGCGGCCAGTGCCGCATCAGGACCACGCCGACCATGCCGATCATCAGGGCGTAGCCGAAGTGCATCGACGGGACCGCCGCGTGCGGGTTGAACCACCCGGAGAACACGCCGCCGTGGAGGTCGATGTCGCTGATGTTGTGGAGGGTGTCCACGAAGCCCTCGCGGGCGCCGGCGAGGCGGGGCGGGGCGACGGGGTAGACCATGTAGACGACGAGGGCGATGGCGTTCGTCGCGAGGAACGCGTTGCGCACGTACGGGTAGACGCGGGCCCGCCGCTTGTAGAGCCAGATGAAGAACAGCGGCGTCACGGTCCAGTGCGCGTACATGTAGAAGTAGTTCAGTATCTCGGCGAGCTGCACGTGGTTGAGGATCCACTGCTGGATGCTCGTCTCCACGAAGAGGCCCGAGCTCTTCTCCCAGTCGATGATGCCCGCGGCGTTCTCGAACGCCGTCGACGGGTCGCCGATGACCATGGCGCGGGACGCCTGGTAGACGAGGAGGGCGAACGCGAAGATCGCGACCTCGAACGTCCACGGGCGGGCGGCGAACGGGCGGCGGATCGCGGCGGCGAGGCGGCGGTCGGCGCGCGGGCGGACGTCCGTCTCGGGGGCGGTCCCGGTGCGCTGCGTCCTGTCGGGAACCGTCCCGCTCATCGTCCTCGGCCCCTCCGTCCTCTGCCCGTCGCGTGGCGACAAACGTATCGTGCGTGACGAAGCTGCAACAACCCCCGCACGGAGGGGGTTAACCGTTCCTTGGGCGAGTGGGACGCGCCCCGGGACGACCGAGGGCGCCGGTGTCCCGGCGCCCTCGGTGGACCAACCCATCGGGGTGCCCGGATTTGAACCGGGGACCTCTCCGACCCGAACGGAGCGCGCTACCAAGCTGCGCCACACCCCGCTGCTCCAGCGGTCCGGGGATCGTACCGGACGCGGGACGATCCCGGCGCCCGGCCCCGGCCGCTAGACCGTGATGACGCCCTCCACCTCGGGCACGGCGCGCCGCAGCTCCGCCTCGATGCCGAGCGTCAGGGTGGCGGTCGACATGGGGCAGCCGCCGCACGAACCCATCATCGAGAGGTGCACGAACCCCTCCTCGTCGAACTCGACGAGCTCGACGTCACCGCCGTCCGCGTGGAGCGCGGGCCGGATCTGATCCAGGACGTCCTCGATCTGCGAGAGAATCTCCGCCGACATGCCGCCTCCCAGCGTTCGTTCGACCGCCGTCCATCGTAGCGCCCTGAGGGCCGCCGTCGTCCAGATGACGAGCTCCGCCGACCGCGACGCCAACCTGGCGACCGCCGGCCGGCTGGTGCGCGACGCCGCGGCGGCCGGCGCGCGGCTCGTGGTGCTGCCCGAGAAGTGGCCGTTCATCCACGGTCCGCGGACCCGGGAGGGCGCCGAGCCGCTCGACGGGCCGTCCCTCGGCGCGGCGCGCGGATGGGCCCGCGAGCTCGGCGTCGCGATCCTGGCGGGCAGCCTGCTCGAGGACGCCGGGGGCGACCGCGCCCACAACACGAGCCCGCTCGTCGCGCCCGACGGGTCGGTCGTCGCGGTGTACCGCAAGCTCCACCTGTTCGACGTGGAGGCCGGCGGGGTGACGTACCGCGAGTCGGAGGCGACGGCGCCGGGGTCGGAGGTCGTCACGGGCGACGTCCTGGGCCGCCGGATCGGGATGTCGGTCTGCTACGACCTGCGCTTCCCCGAGCTGTACCGGCGCCTCGGCGCCGACGGCGCGGAGATCGTGGCCGTGCCCGCGGCGTTCACCGTCGCGACGGGGCGCGACCACTGGGAGGTCCTGCTCCGCGCCCGCGCGATCGAGAACCAGGTCTTCGTGCTCGCCGCGGGCCAGTGGGGGACCCACGACGACGGCACCGCCTCCTACGGGCGGAGCATGATCATCGACCCGTGGGGGACGGTGCTGGCGCAGATCCCCGACGGCGAGGGCGTCGCCGTCGCCGACCTCGACTTCGACGCGCAGGCCGCGATCCGCCGCCGCCTCCCCGCCCTGCGCCACCGCCGGGACGACGTCTACTAGACGGGCCGGCCGGTCGGGGGGACGTCGAAGGGCAGGTCGTGGTCGGCGTGGGCGACGACCCCGCCGACGAGGGTGAGGCGGGGCACGAGGTCGGCGTCGAGCACCACGAGGTCCGCGGGGCCGTCGGTGGCGAGGCCGGCGGGCAGCCCCAGGAGGCGGCGCGGCGCCTCCGTGGCGGCGGCGAGGGCGCTGGCCACGTCGATCCCGGCGGCGACCAGCGTCGCGGGTCCGCGGTCGATCGCGGAGGCGCTCCCCGCGAGCACGGCGCCGGCCAGCACCCGCTCGCCGTCGGAGTCGACCGGCAGGCGGCCGAGGCGGTACCGGCCGGGGGGCGCCCCCGCGGCGGCGACGGCGTCGCTCACGAGGACCAGCCGCCGCCCCGTGGCGCGGGCGATGACGGCCGCGACCTCGGGGGCGACGTGGACCCCGTCGCCGATCAGCGAGACGTGGGCGCGGTTGTCGGCGAGGAACGCGACGAGCGCCGACGGCGCGCGGCTCTCGATGCCCCGCATCGCGTTCATGGCGTGGGTGAGCAGGCGGGCCCCGGCGGCGATGGCCTCGCGCCCCTGGGCGGCGTCGGCCTCAGTGTGGCCGACCGCGACGACGCAGCGCCGCCGCGCCCGGCGGACGGCGTCGAGGCCGCCCGGCAGCTCGGGGGCGAGGGTGAGCACCGCGGGGCGGAAGACGTCGAGCATGCGGTCGACGTCCTCCGGGACCGCGCGCCGCAGCATCGTCGGGTCGTGCGCGCCCGCCCGGGTCGGCGTGAGGAACGGGCCCTCGAGGTGGGGCGCCAGCATGCGCGCCGCGGCGGGCGACACGGGGGCGTCGCGCAGCGCGCGCGCCGCGCGGCCGTACCCGGCGTCGGAGCGGCTGATGAGGGTCGGGCAGAAGGCCGTCACCCCGGCGCGCGGCAGGCCCTCCGCGACGCGGGCGATCTCGTCGGGGTCCTCGCCCACCTGGGCGCCGCCGTAGCCGTTGACCTGCAGGTCGACGAAGCCGGCGGCGACGATCCAGCCCTCGGGCAGCACCCGCACGGCGCCGGGCGGGCCGTCGTCGGCGACGCGGCCGTCGGTGACGGTCACCGCGCCCGTCGCGATCCGCCGGCCGCGCAGGACCGCGCCCTGGAGGATGAGGCTCACGCCGGGGCCGCCGCGGCCTCGTGCGCGACGAGCAGGGGGTCGAGGCCGGGGGCGCCGAGCTCCCGGGCGAGGCCCTCGGGGTCGAGGCGCCCGCCCTCCAGCCACAGCTCGCGCAGCAGGGCGCCGGCGCCGGGCTCGGCGAACCACCGCTCGCCGAAGGTCTCCCGCAGGTGGGTGCGCAGCGCGGCGGCGAGGGCCCGTGCCCGCAGGTCGTCGAGGGGCGCGAGGCCGGCGAGCGGGTCGGCCAGGGTCAGCTCGTCCGGCCACGACAACCCGAGGGCGCGGGAGATGCCGTCGGGGTCGGCGGCGCCGAGGGCGACGACGCGGGCGGCCGTCGCGCGGGCCCCGGCGAGGCGGATCGCGGCGGCGGTGCGGGCGATCGCCTCGGGCTCCGCGGCGCCGACGACGCGCCGGAGCCACTCCGGGTCGGAGACGAGGCCCTCGAACAGGCGCCCGGCGGCGCCGGCGAGGGCGGGGTCGGCCAGGAGGCGGGCCTCGACGGGCAGGCGCGACGAGGCGCCCGCGCGCGCCAGGGCGGTGCCGGTCTCCCGCAGCAGCGCGGCGAACGCGGCGAGGCGCTCCCCGCCCGGCGCCGGGATCGCGGCGCCCGACGTCAGGCCGAGCAGGTCGCGGGTGCGGGCGACGGCGGCCGGGGCGGCGGCGGTCGGCAGGGCGTCGCGCAGGTGGGGGGCGCTCGTGACGCGGGGGAGGTCGGCGGCCGCGAGGTCGCGGGCCCCGGAGCCGAGGGCCTCGCGCGCGGCGCGGTCGAGCCCGCGGGCCGACAGGTCGTCGGTGGCGTCGAGGAGGCGCGCGGCGCCGTCGGCGGCCGGGCCGGGCTCCGCGGCGGCGGCGCGGACGAGCAACGCGGTCGCGTCGGCGGCGCCGACGGCGCGGGCGGCCTCGTCGCGGCGCCCCGCGGCGTCGCCGAGGGGCTCGCGGAGGTGGGCCGAGAGCGCCCGCAGGCGCGCCGACTGCAGCTCGCGCCGGCGGCCGGCGTCGGGCTCCTCGGCCAGGAGGTCGTCGACGCCGGCGAGGGCCACGCCGTCGCCCGGGTCGCCGACGAGCGGCTCCCCCAGCAGGCGGTCGACGGTGCGCAGCTCGTCCGCGGAGGCCGCGCGCAGCAGCCCCTCCGCCGCGAACCGGGCGAGGGGACGGACCCCGGGATCGCGTGAGGCGACGTCCTCGAGGCCGATCAGGACCCCGGCGTCGAAGAGCGTGCCCGGGTCGGATGCGGGCAGGGCGAGCCGCCGCTCGGCGCCGGCACGGTACTCGTCGAGGTCCGGTGCGGCGAGGGCCACACGGACATACTAGGCCCATGGAGCGCCCCCGCCGTGACGACGTCCTCGACCTGGACGTCGACGACCTCGCGTTCGGCGGCGCCGGCGTCGCCCGCCTCGACCGGTTCGTCGTCTTCGCGCGGGACACCGCGCCCGGCGACCACGCCCGCGTCCGGGTCACGAAGTCGCGCCGCCGGTTCGCCGAGGCCGACCTCGTGGAGGTGCTCCGGCCCGGCCCGGACCGCGTCCCCCCGCCCTGCCCCTACGTGCCGCGCTGCGGCGGGTGCCGCCTCCAGCACGTCGCGTACGACGCCGCGCTGGCGGCGAAGCGCGACCAGGTCGTCGAGCACCTCGCCCGCATCGGCCACCTCGAGGGGATCGACGTCCGCGACCCCGACCCCGCGCTCGAGCCGTTCCGCTACCGCAACAAGATGGAGTACTCGGCGTCGCGGGGACCGGGGGGCGAGCTGCTGCTCGGCTTCCACGAGCGCGGCCGCTGGGACCGGGTCGTCGACATCGGCGTCTGCCTGCTCGCGACCGAGCTCGGCGACGCCGTCCGCGAGACGGTGCGCGCCTGGGCGGTGGGCGAGGCGATCGCGCCGTACGACCAGCGCGCCCAGACCGGGACCCTGCGCCACGTCGTGGTGCGGGAGGGGATCGCCACCGGTCAGGTCCTCGTGTCCGTCGTGACCGCCCCGGGGGCCGAGGAGGTCGTCGACCGCCTCGCGGCGCCGCTGACCGCGGCCCACCCCGAGGTGGTCGGGCTGCTCCACTCCGTCAACGACGGCGTCGCCGAGGCGACCGGCGGCCTCCCCACCCGCGTCGTGACGGGACGCGACTGGATCGAGGAGCGCGTCGCCGGGGTGACGTTGCGCCTCTCGGCCGGCACCTTCTTCCAGACGAACACCCGCATGACCGACCAGCTCTACGCACGCGCGGCCGAGGCCGCCGGCCTCGACGGCACACAGGTGCTGTACGACCTGTTCTCCGGCGTCGGCAGCATCGGCATCGCCATGGCCGCCGGGGCCCGCGAGGTCGTGGCGATCGAGATCGTGCCGGAGGCGGTGGAGGACGCGGAGCGCAACGCCCGCGCCAACGGCGTCGCGAACCACACCGCCCTCTGCGGCGACGTCGGCGTGGTGCTGCGCGAGCGGCGCGGGGAGCTGCCGCCACCGGACGTGGCGATCGTCGACCCGCCCCGCGCCGGTCTGTCGGGCCGCGCCGTGCGGCGGATCCTGGAGCTCGCGCCGCCCGTCCTCGTCTACGTCTCGTGCCAGCCGGCGACGTTCGCCGACAACGCGGCGAAGTTCGTGGAGGGGGGCTACGTGCTCGAGTGGGTGCGGCCCGTCGACATGTTCCCGCAGACGCCCCACATCGAGGCCGTCGCGCGCTTCACGCGCGACCCGGCCGCGCCGCCCTACGAGCGTCGCCGCTGACCTAGTACGGGGGCTGCGCCTGGTGCCAGTCGCCGATCGCCCGGAAGGCGTCCCAGAAGGCGCGCTTGGCGCCCTGCTCGTCGAGTGACGCGTCGATGTCGGGCACGTAGAGCGCCTCGATCGTCGGCGTCCACCGTTGCACGACGCCGGGCGTCGCGGACAGCGGCTCGGTGAGGGGGACCTCCAGGGCGGCGAGGGCCTCGACGACGCGCTCGCCCATCGGGACGATTAGGGACGGCTGCACGATGTGGACCTCACGCGCCAGCCAGGGGAGCGACTGCTCCGCGGCCTCGCGGTCGTCCACGTGGCGGCACTTGACGCAGAGGGTGCCGTAGAGCTGCAGCGGGTCGATGCCGAGGCGTTGCACGCTCTTCAGGATCGCGGTGCCCGCCCGGCCGAAGAACGCGACGCCCTCCTGGCGCTCCGCGAGGCTCGGGCCCCACTTGACCATCATGATCTCGGCCTGCGGGCTGCCGGAGCTCATCACGGGCAGCTCCGCCTCGGCGCGACACGCGTCGCACGCCGTGATCTCGTCGTTCAACGCGGCGATCTCGGCGATCGCACGCCGCTGGTACGCGTCCTGGATGTCCTCGGGCGTGCTGCCGGCCAGGCTCGTCGGAGCGGGGCGGCGGGTGCGCGAGGGCCGGCTGGGGCGCGGCGTGGGGGGCTCGGGGGTCATCTGCGGGGACGGTATTTAGCGGTGCCCTCGTTACTCCTGCCCGGGGCCGTTTCAGGACTCGTGCGAGCGATTGCGGCGTCCCCGTGCACGGGGCTCGCGCAGACGGCGCCCGACGCGCTCGGGCCACCCGATGCGGGCGTCGGTCAGGGCGTCGAGCAGATCCGACGGCCCCTCGAAGCGGCGGAGCTCGGTGACCGCGGCGCCGACGTCCTCGGGACGGCGTGCCCCGCTCGCGGCGACGACCAGGACGCCGAGGCGCCGCAACGTGCCCTCGTCGTCGTCCTCCCCGAGCTCGTGGCAGTCGATCTCGCCCTGGATGCGCCGCAGCACCTCCGCCGGCGGCACGTCCTCCGCGCCGGCGCGCGGCAGCAGCACCAGGCCGCCCTGGTCGCGCACGGCGGCGGCCGCCGACTCGGGCGACAGGCCGGGTGGGACGTCGTGCGACAGGTAGAGCCCGACGAGCACCCCGGCGGACGTCGCGATCTCCTGCCCGGGGACCACGGTCAGCCCCGCCGGCGCGAGGGCCGCGACGGCGGCGGCGAGGGCGACGCCCTCGGGCGCCGCGACCCCCACCACGTCGACGCCGCGCTCGACGCAGGCGGCCACGAGGCGCTCGGGCGACAGGTCGCGGCCCGGCCGCACGCGCAGGTCGGCGACGACGCGGCCGGCGCCGGCGGGGCGGCTGCGGGCGGCGAGCGCGGCCCGGTACGCCGCCTCGAGCTCGGCGGCGGCGTCGCCCCACGTGCGCGCCGCGGCGCGGGCGGCGGCGCGGCCGAGGACGGCGCGGCGCGGCGCGTCGCCCGCCAGCCCGGTGACCGCGGCGGCCCAGTCCTCGCGGCGGAAGGGGGGCAGCACCAGGCCGTCGCGTCCGTGCGCGACCAGCTCGTCGGTCGCGTGGCAGCGCGGAGCGATCACCGCGCGCCCGGCGGCGAGCGCCTCGCGCAGGACGGGGCCGTCCGCCTCGTCGGGGGCCGCGACGACGACGATGCCGGCGGCGGCGAGGATCGCGGCGCGCGCGGCGGGCCCGGGATCCGGCACGACGGTGACGTGGTCGCGGAGCGCCTTCGGGACGGCGGCGCGGGTGCGCCACGGGGCGTCGGCCGGGCCGATCAGGGTGACGGGCCCGACGGCGGCGGGGTCGAGGCCCCGCAGCACCGAGAGGCCGAACCGGGCGGCGACGCGGTCACGGCCGCGCGCCGCGATCACGAGGCCGGGGGCGCCGGGCGGGGGAGCGACGGGGGCGGCGGGCGACGCGCCCGGGGCGATGACGGCGTAGTCGCCGGGCAGCATCTGCGACAGCGCCCGCCGTCCGCCCGCGGTCGTCGCGATCCGCAGGTGCGCCCGCGCCAGCGCCCGGTCGACCAGGGGCCGCAGGAACGCGACGCCGACGAGGGGCTCCGCCCGGTGGAACGTGACCGCCGCGACCCCCGGCACGTGCCGCAGCGCCGCGAGCGCCGGGCTCGGGGCGAGGGGCTCGTGGAGGTGCACCACGTCGAAGACCGGCTGGGCGAGGGCGGTCTCGAGGGCCCCCGCCAGGTCGAAGGGCTCGCCCAGGCGCCTCCCCGCGCCCGCGGGGAGGGCCCGGCCGACCGCGACCTCCAGGACCTCGCCGGGCGCCGCGAGCAGGGCGTCGTGGTCGCCCGCGCCCGCCGCCGTCAGCCGGGCCCGTCCCGCGGCGATCCGCTCGCGGCGCGTGGCGGGCGCGAGGAGCGTCACCCGGTGCCCGCGCGCGGCGAGCGCGGCCGCCTCGGCCGCGACGTGGTGCGCGACGTCGTCCCGCGGCGGGAGGGCGTGCGGGCAGACCAGCGCGATGCGCAGGGTCGCGGTCATCGCCGGGCGGTCACCCGCCGCGTCCGTCGGACGCGCGCCACACCAGGGCGATGCGGTGCGCCGCGGTCATCAGGCTGAGGCCGGCGAGGACGACCATCAGCACCGGCATCACGTCGCCGACGCTGCCGAGGAAGAGGGCGGCGCCGACGATGACGAGCCGCTCCGGCCGGCCCATCAGGCCACCGCTCGACCCGGCGATGCCGAGGCCCTCGGCGCGGGCCCGGGCGTACGAGACGAGGAACGACGCCGTCAAGGCGGTGAAGCAGGCGGCGAGGGCCCAGTCGAGGCCGTCCTGCGCGACGGTGATGCCGATCGCGCCGAGGATGACGCCCTCCGCGAGGCGGTCGAGGGTGGAGTCGAGGAAGGCCCCGAACGCCGTGACCCGCCCCTGGTGGCGGGCGACGAGGCCGTCGAGGGAGTCGACCAGCCCGGACGCGATGAAGACGAGCGACGCGAGCACCCAGTAGCGCTCCAGCGCGAGCCACGCCGAGGCGCAGATCCCGAGGAATCCGATGATGGTGACGACGTTGGGCGTGATGCCGCTGCGGTCGACGATGCGCCAGACCGCGTCGGCGGTGCTCCGCCTCCCGGGCGACTCGGGATCGAGCTCGATCTGCGTGCTGATGGCGGTGGCTCCTGGGGCGGCGTGAGCGGCCGCGTCCCGCAGGACGGACCTCCTACGAGCGCGTCTAGGATAGCGGCGGATGCGCCTCTGCACCTTCCGCGACGCGAACGGCACCCGCCTCGGCGAGGTGCTCGGCGACGTCGTCCAGCCCCTCGCCGGGGCCGACGTCCGCGACGCCATCGGCGCCGCGGTCCCCGGTCCCGTGGGCGACCCCGTGCCGCTCGCCGATCTCGACCTCGTCGCCCCCCACCGCCCGGGCAAGGTGATCGGGATCGGCTGGAACTACCCCGACCACGCCCGCGAGATGGGCGGCCGCACCCTCGACGCGCCGGTCGTGTTCTCGAAGCTCGTCACCGCGATCACCGGGCCCTCCGCGCCCGTCGTGCGGCCCCCCTGGACCCGGGAGCTCGACTACGAGGGGGAGCTCGCGGTCGTCATCGGCCGCCGGGCGCGCGACGTCGCCCACGCGGACGCGCTCGACCACGTGTTCGGGTACGCCGTCATGAACGACGTCACCGCCCGCGACATGCAACGCGCCGAGCCGCAGTGGGTGCGGGCGAAGGGCGGCGACGGCTTCGGCCCGTTCGGCCCCTGGGTGACGACCCGCGACGAGGTGCCCGACCCCCAGGCCCTCGGCATCCGCACCTGGGTCAACGGGGAGCTGCGCCAGGACGGCTCCACCGCCGGCATGGCCTTCACCGTCGCGGACCTCGTCACCTGGTGCGCCGCCGCGGTGACCCTGGAGCCCGGCGACGTGATCGCCACCGGCACGCCCCCCGGCGTGGGCAAGGGGCGGGTCCCCCCGGTCTTCCTGCAGCCCGGGGACGTCGTGCGGATCACCGTCGACGGCCTCGGCACGATCGAGAACGCGATCCGATGACGCCCGAGGAGGCGCTCGCGCGCGTGCTCGCCGTCACCGGCATCAGCCTCCCCCGCGGGGTGCTGGGACCCGAGACCTGGGTGCTCGCCCGGGCGCTCTCGGCGGACGCCGACCCCGCCGCCGACCCGGCGCTGCTGGCGGGGGCCGCCTCCGCCGCGCACTGGCCCGAGCTGCGTGGTCCCATGGAGGCCGCCCTGCTGCGCGCCGCCGCGAGCGCGGCGCCCGAGGACGCCGAGGCGTTCGAGATCGTCCTGGAGTGGGCCGCCGACGAGGACCCCGACACGCCGCTCGCCCGGGCCCTCGCCGTGCGGGCCGCGACGGAGCTCGCCCTGGCCGACGCCCGGGCCCGCGGTCAGCTGCGCGCCGCCGAGCAGGCGGTCCGCGACGGAGGCGCGCCCGCCGCCGTCGCCGCGGCCACCGCCGCCGGCGCGATCGCCGCCGACCTGCTCGACCTCGACCCCGAGGACTTCGCCGTCGAGATCGCCGAGTACGTCGCCGCGGGGAGTCGGGCGGAGGACATCCCCGAGCTGGCCCGCACCACCGGCGACCCCGAGATCCGCGCGTGGGCGCGGTCCGCCGTCGCCCGCACCGACGCCCCCGACGCGCCGGAGGCGTCGGCGGGGGTGCGCCACCTCGCCTCGGGGGACCCGCCGGAGGACCCCGCCGAGGACCTCGTGTGGGTGCCGACCATCCTGGCGCTCACCCAGGAGGCGGTGGAGCGCTCCCTCGCCGAGGAGGCGTCCGCCGCCGAGGCCGCCGGGGAGGGCTGAGGCGCCGCCTCACGCCCGCCCGCCGGGGGAGGGCGCGAGCAGGTTCGGCCTTGGCGCCGCCTCGCGGAAGCCGGCGCGCAGGATGTTGCGGTAGGAGGGGCCGGCGGGCAGGCCGGTCTCCGTCACGAGGTGACGCACGCCCATCTCCGACGCCCGCGCGGCGCGGGCGGCGAACAGGGCCCCCTGCGCACCCCGGCCGCGGTGCTCCGGCAGCGTCGCCCCGAGCGTGAGCCACGCCGCGTCGCCATGGACGTACATCGCGGCGGCGCCGACCGGCACGCGCCCGTCGCGGGCGACCAGGCAGGTCCACCCGGGACGGCCGACGAGCGCGGCGAACCACGCCGACATCTCGGGCGCGAGTCCGAAGGCGGCGGCGACGACGCCCCCGAACGCCGACGCCTCCCCGTCCTCCGCGTCACCGACGCGGAGGCGCGTGGCGGGGGCGGGCACCGGGCCGGCCTCGCGGTGGAACGTCATCCACGGGCGGTGCGGCGTGTAGCCCCGGGCGGCCAGCAACGCGCCGAGGCCCTCCGCCGCGCCGGCGACCGCGACCGTGCTGCCCACCCCGAGGTCCGCGTAGAAGCGCGCCATCTCGTCGATGTCGCGCGCCGTGGCGGGGGCGGCCACCCCGATCCCGATCGCGTGGTTCAGCCAGTGGGTGCCGGTCACGGCGGCGCACCCCGTGCAGACGCCGTCGCCGAGGTCGAGGGACCGGAGGCCGTGGCGGGCCGCGAGCTCGGCCGGCGCGGCGCGCCACAGGCTGCGGTACCCCGCGACCTCGGCCCGCTGGCGGTGCGCCGCCGACGGGACCGGTGTGGCCACCGCCGCGGTCACGCCCACTCCATCGGGACGTAGCCGCTGGTGCGGGGGGCCGACGCGATCAGGACGGTGGCCGGCGCGTCGGCGTCGTTGCGGACCGTGCGCCGCGGGCGGGGGTCGAGCCGCACGAAGGTGCCCGCCGGGGCCGGGTGGTCGACGCCGTCGATGACCATGACGGCCGCGCCGCCCAGCACGAGGAACACCTCCTCCTGGTCCGAGGCGGTCTCGTCGTGTTCGGGGATGGCGGTGCCCGGCGCGATCTCGACGAGGTTCACGCCGAAGGACGTCAGCCCGAGCGAGCGGCGCACGAGCGACCACGCGCCGGTCCGCTCGAGGTCGTCGCGGTGGACGATGGTGAACACGGGGTGCCTCCTGTCCGGGGGGGTGGGGTCGGACCGAGCCTCGCCGGCCCCCGTCCCACCTGCGTCTCGGCGGCCGTCGCGTGCGCGTCCCGGGCGGTTACCCTCGGGTCATGGCGACCCCCCGCCCCGGCACGCGCGCCCACACCCGGGCGATCGTCGCCGCGCTCGCCGAGGCGTACGGGCCGCTGCCGTGGGTGCGCCGCCACGACCCCGTCAGCGAGCTGGTCACGACGCTGCTCAGCCACAGCACCACCGACGTCAACCAGGAGCGCGCGTTCGCGACGCTCCGTGAGCGCCTGCCCACCTGGGACGTCGTGCGCGCGGCCCCCGTCGAGGTGGTCGCCGACGCGGTGCGCGTCGCGGGACTCGCCGCGCAGAAGGCCCCACGGATCCAGGCGGCGCTCGACGCCGTCGCGGCGGACCCGCGCGGGGACGACCTCGAGTGGCTCGGCGCCGTCCCGCTCGACGAGGCGATGGCGTGGCTCACCGCCCTCGACGGCGTCGGCCCGAAGACCGCCGCGTGCGTCATGTGCTTCTCCTTCGGCGCGCACGTGGTGCCGGCCGACACCCACGTCCACCGCATCGCGCTCCGCACGCGCGTCGTCCCGCCCCGCGCCACCGCGACGGCCGCCCAGGAGCGCCTGACGCGGTGGACCCCCCCGGGGGAGGCGTTCGCCACCCACATGCGGCTGATCGCCCACGGCAGGACGGTCTGCACCGCCCGCGCGCCCCGCTGCGGCGGCTGTGCGCTGCTGCCGCTGTGCCCCACCGGGCGGCGCTCCGCGGCGACGGGGGCGACGCCGATCTGAATTGAGTCTGAACGACTCAAGTGTGGGTTGACATGGACCGACTTAGATCTACACTGATCACAGCGTCCCGTCCCACACACGGCGACCGGGTCCCGCCCGGCGCGAGGAGGCACCAGACACATGGCCAAGACGATCGGCATCGACCTCGGCACCACCAACTCCGCGGTGGCCGTCCTGACGGGCGGAGAGCCCGAGGTCCTCCCCAACGCCGAGGGCGGCCGGACCACCCCGTCGGTCGTCGGCTTCTCGAAGACCGGCGAGCGCCTGGTGGGGACCGTCGCCAAGCGGCAGGCGGTGACCAACCCCGAGAACACGATCTTCAGCGTCAAGCGCTTCATGGGCCGCAAGTACGCCGAGGTGGACGAGGAGATGACCATCGTCCCCTATGAGGTCGTCCGCGGCCAGAACGGCGACGCCCGCATCCGCGTCGACGACAAGGAGTTCAGCCCGCAGGAGATCAGCGCGATGATCCTGCAGAAGCTGAAGGCCGACGCCGAGGCCTTCCTCGGCGAGACGGTGACCGACGCGGTCGTGACCGTCCCCGCCTACTTCAACGACGCCCAGCGCCAGGCGACCAAGGACGCCGGCGTGATCGCGGGCCTCGAGATCAAGCGGATCATCAACGAGCCGACCGCGGCCGCGCTGGCCTACGGGCTCGACAAGGAGACCGACCAGACGATCCTCGTCTTCGACCTCGGCGGCGGCACGTTCGACGTGTCCGTGCTCGAGATCGGCGACGGCGTGTTCGAGGTGAAGTCCACCGCGGGTGACAACCACCTCGGCGGCGACAACTTCGACAAGGCGATCGTCGACTGGATGGCGGCCGAGTTCAAGCGCGACAACGGCATCGACCTGAGCATCGACAAGATGGCCCTGCAGCGCCTCTACGAGGCCGCCGAGAAGGCCAAGATCGAGCTCTCGACGACCACGTCGTCGCAGATCAACCTGCCGTTCATCACGGCGGACGCGAGCGGCCCGAAGCACCTCGACCTGCAGCTCACCCGGGCGAAGCTCGAGGAGCTGACCCGCGACCTGCTGGAGCGGCTCGTCGGACCGACCAAGAGCGCCCTCACCGACTCCGGCGTGAGCGACAAGATCGACCACGTCGTGCTCGTCGGCGGCATGACCCGCATGCCGGCCGTGCAGGAGCGCGTGAAGCAGCTCACCGGCCGCGAGCCCCACAAGGGCGTCAACCCGGACGAGGTCGTCGCCGTCGGCGCGGCCATCCAGGCGGGCGTGCTGTCGGGCGACGTCAAGGACGTCCTGCTGCTCGACGTGACCCCGCTGTCGCTCGGCATCGAGACCAAGGGCGGCGTGTTCACGAAGCTGATCGAGCGCAACACGACGATCCCGACGAAGAAGAGCGAGGTCTTCTCGACCGCGGACGACAACCAGAACCAGGTCGAGATCCACGTCCTGCAGGGCGAGCGCGAGATGGCGGCCTACAACCGCACCCTCGGCAAGTTCAACCTCGTCGGCATCCCGCCGGCCCCGCGCGGCGTGCCCCAGGTCGAGGTCACCTTCGACATCGACGCGAACGGCATCGTCCACGTCGGCGCCAAGGACCTCGGCACCGGGATCGAGCAGAAGATCGAGATCAAGGCCTCGAGCGGCCTCTCGGACGAGGAGATCACCAACATGGTGCGCGACGCCGAGTCGCACGCCGACGAGGACCGGCGCCTGCGCCGGGTCGCCGACGCCCGCAACGGCGCCGAGGCCCGGGTGCACGAGGCCGAGCGCCAGCTCAAGGACAACGGCGACAAGGTCGACGAGTCCGTGCGGCGCGACCTGCAGGGGGCGATCGACGCCGCCAAGACCGCGGCGGCGGGCGAGGACCCGGACGACATCGAGGCCAAGACCACGGCCCTGACCGAGGTGCTCCACCGCCTCTCCGAGCAGGTCTACGCGCAGGCGTCGGCCCAGCAGGAGGCCGCGGCGGGCAACGGCGCCGCCGACGACACCGTCGAGGACGCCGAGTACGAGGTCATCGACGAGGACGCCACGAAGGCGTCCTGACCACCACGACGCCACCACACACACGAGAGGAGGACGCCATGCCGGCAGTCGTGCGCTTCGACCCCTTCCGCGACATCACCAGCCTGCGGGACGAGATGAACCGCCTGTTCAGCAGGACCGTGGGCGACGGGGTGTCGTCGGGGTCCACCTGGACCCCCGCGGTGGACATCTTCGACACGGAGGACGCCATCGTCCTGAAGGCCGAGCTCCCCGGGCTCGGGACCGAGGACATCGACATCGAGATCGACGACAACGTCCTCACCCTGAAGGGCGAGCGGCGCTTCACCGACCCGGTCGACGAGGCGCGCTTCCACCGCCTCGAGCGGGCGTACGGGCACTTCCAGCGGAGCGTGACGCTGCCGCCGGCCGTGAAGGCGGACGAGATCTCCGCCGACATGGAGAACGGCGTGCTCACCGTGCGCGTCCCGAAGGCGGACGAGGTGAGGCCGCGCAAGATCGCCATCGCGGCGTCGGCGTGACGGAGGACCCGCAGGGGCGGGAGGGGGCGGCGGCGGAGGACGACCGCGAGGTCGGCACCGCCGCGCCGGCCGGCGCCGCGACGGAGGACGACGGGGCCGCCGTGGAGGCGGCCCCCGAGCCCACCGAGCTCGAGCGCGTGTCCGCGGAGCGCGACCAGTACCTCGACGCGCTGCAGCGGCTGAAGGCCGAGTTCGACAACTTCCGCAAGCGCAACGACCGCGAGCGCCAGACGGTGGCCCTCGGGGCGACCCGGGACGTCGTGCGCGGGCTGCTGCCCGTCATGGACAACCTGGAGCGCGCCGTGGCGGCCCTCGGCGACCAGGGCGAGGGCATCGTCGCCGGTCTCGAGATGGTGCGCGGCCAGCTGGCCGGGCTCCTCACCGGGCACGGCGTCGAGGAGATCCCCGCCCACGGCGAGGCGTTCGACCCGATGGTGCACGAGGCGATCGCGACGGTCCCGTCCCCGGGGCACCCCGAGGGCACGGTCGTCGAGGTCGTGGAGAAGGGCTACCGCCAGGCGGAGCACGTCCTGCGGCCGACCCGCGTCGTTATCGCGGCCCGGCCCGCCGAGTAGGAGACAGGTGCAGGACCACTACGAGACATTGGGCGTCGGTCGCACCGCGACCGCCGACGACATCAAGAAGGCGTACCGGAAGCTGGCGCGCGTCCACCACCCGGACGCGAACCCCGGCGACGCCTCGGCGGAGGAGCGCTTCAAGGAGATCTCCCACGCCCACGACGTGCTGTCGGACCCCGCCAAGCGCAAGGAGTACGACGACCGCCTGCGCTTCGGCGGGCGCATGCCCAACGGCGCCGGCGGCGCCGCGGGGGGCGCCGACATGGGCGGCTTCGGTGACTTCGCCGACATGTTCTCGAGCATCTTCCGCACCGCGAAGGGCGGGCGGACGACGACCGAGCCGCCGGCCGCCCGACGCGGCGCCGACGTCGAAGTCGAGGTGAACCTCTCGTTCGACCAGGCGATGGCGGGCGCCCAGGTGCCGGTGTCCGTCGAGACGCCCGTCGCCTGCGCCGACTGCTCCGGCACCGGGGCGAAGCCGGGCACCAGCCCGCGCCTCTGCCCCGAGTGCAAGGGCCGCGGCGTGCGCGGCCGCGACGGCGGGGCGTTCGCGTTCAGCGAGCCGTGCCCGCGGTGCGGCGGCAACGGGACCGTCATCGACGACCCGTGCCCGACGTGCGGCGGCTCGGGCAGCACCCACACGCGCACCCAGATCAAGGTGAAGATCCCGCCGGGCGTCAAGGACGGCACCCGTGTGCGGTTGAAGGGCAAGGGCCAGGCGGGGACCCGCGGCGGCCCCGCGGGCGACCTGCAGGTGCTGACCCGCGTCGCGCCCAGCCGGCTCTACACGCGCAAGGGCGACGACCTCGTGCTGAACGTGCCCGTGACGTTCGCCGAGGCGGCGCTCGGGGCGCAGGTCGAGGTCCCGACGCTGGAGGGGCGGGTCAAGCTGACCGTGCCCCCGGGCAGCCCCGACGGCCGTGCGCTGCGGCTCGCCGGCAAGGGCGCCCCGCGCCTGAAGGGCGGTGGCCGCGGCGACCTGATCGCGACGCTGCGCCTCGACGTGCCGCGCGAGCTGTCCGACAAGCAGCGCAAGGCCCTCGAGAAGTACGCCGAGCTGGACGGACGCGACCCACGGGAGACGTTGTTCTCGTGAGCACCCGGGGCACCCAGGAGCGGGTCTTCCTGATCGGCATCGCCGCCGAGCTCGCCGGCATGCACCCGCAGACGCTGCGCGTCTACGAGCGCCGCGGCCTGATCACGCCACGCCGGACGGCGCGCAACACGCGCGTCTACTCCGAGCGCGACGTGGCGCTGCTGCGGCGGATCCAGGAGCTGTCGGAGGCCGGCCTCAACCTGGCCGGGGTGGAGCGGGTGCTCGACCTGGAGGGCCGCCTCGCCCGGGCCGAGCGGCGGTGCCGGGACCTGCGGGACGAGATGGACCGGATGCGGGAGGACCACCGGCGCGACCTCGCCGCCGCGCGCGCCGCGCGCGGGCAGCTCGTGGTCACGGTGCGGGGCGAGACCGCCCTCGCGCCGCGGCACACACCGGTCGTGCGGACGAGGACGACGAGGGGGACGATCTGATGGCCGTTGACAAGCCGACCGAGAAGGCCCAGGAGGCCATCGCCGCCTCCGCATCGATCGCGGGGGACCGGGGCAACCCCGTCGTGGAGCCCGACCACCTGCTCCAGGCGCTGCTCGACGCGCGGGAGGGCGTCGTCGAGCCGGTGCTGCAGCGCGCGGGGGCCGACCTGACGGGCCTCCGGGCCGACACCGGCGCCGCCATGGGCCGCCACCCCCAGGTCAGCGGCTCGCCGACCGGCGCCCAGCTCTCCAACCCGTACCGGGCCGTGCTGCGCCGCGCCGGCCGCGAGGCGGAGGGGCTCGGCGACGAGTACATCTCGACGGAGCACCTGCTGCTCGCGCTCGTCGAGGAGCCGTCGCCCGCCCGCGAGGCGCTGCGCGCCAACGGCGTCACCCGCGAGGGGCTGCTGAACGCCCTCCGCGTCGTGCGCGGCTCGGCCCGCGTCACCGACCCGAACCCCGAGGACAAGTACCAGGCCCTCGAGCAGTACGGCCGCGACCTCACCGAGGCCGCCGAGTCGGGCGCCCTCGACCCCGTCGTCGGCCGCGACGAGGAGATCCGCCGCGTCATCCAGGTGCTGTCGCGCCGCACGAAGAACAACCCGGTCCTGATCGGGGAGCCGGGCACCGGCAAGACCGCGATCGTCGAGGGGCTCGCCCAGCGCATCGTCGCGGGCGACATCCCCGAGGGCCTCGCCGGCAAGCGCGTGATCGCGCTCGACGTCGGCGCCCTGCTCGCCGGCGCCAAGTACCGCGGCGAGTTCGAGGACCGGCTGAAGGCCGTCCTCAAGGAGATCGAGGACGCCGCCGGCGAGGTGATCCTCTTCATCGACGAGCTCCACACCATCGTCGGCGCGGGTGCGGCGGAGGGCGCCGTCGACGCGGCCAACCTGCTGAAGCCGATGCTCGCCCGCGGCGCCCTGCGCGCCGTCGGCGCGACGACCCTCGACGAGTACCGCAAGTACGTCGAGAAGGACGCCGCCCTCGAGCGGCGCTTCCAGCCCGTGAACGTCGGCGAGCCGTCGGTGGAGGCGACCGTCGCGATCCTGCGCGGCCTGAAGGAGCGATACGAGGTGCACCACGGCGTCCGCATCCAGGACGGCGCCCTCGTGGCCGCCGCCCGGCTGTCGGACCGCTACATCACCTCCCGCTTCCTCCCCGACAAGGCCATCGACCTGATGGACGAGGCCGCGAGCCGCCTGCGCATCGAGATCGACTCGGTCCCGGCGGAGCTCGACCAGGTGCAGCGGCGCGTCATGCAGCTCGAGATCGAGCTGCAGGCCCTCGAGGCCGAGACGGACACCGGCTCGGCCGGGCGCCGCGACGCGATCCGCGAGGAGCTCGCGACCCTGCGCGAGGAGGGCGACGCGATGCGCGCCCACTGGGACCAGGAGAAGGCCACCATCGGCCGGATCCGCGCGATCAAGGAGCAGATCGAGGCGGCCCGCCAGGAGCTGGAGCGCGCCGAGCGCGAGGCCGACCTGGAGGGCGCCGCCCGGCTGCGCTACGGCACCCTGCCCGAGCTGGAGAAGGCCCTCGTCACCGCCAACGACGAGCTCGCGGAGCAGCAGGTCACGCGCCGGATGCTCAAGGAGGAGGTCGACGAGGAGGACGTCGCCGAGGTCGTCGCCGCGTGGACCGGCGTCCCCGTCAGCCGCCTCCTGGAGGGCGAGGTCGAGAAGCTCCTCCACATGGAGGAGCGCCTCCACGAGCGCGTCATCGGCCAGGACGAGGCGGTCGCCGCCGTCGCCAACGCGCTGCGCCGCGCCCGGGCGGGCCTCTCCGACCCGGACCGGCCGATCGGCTCGTTCATCTTCCTCGGGCCGACCGGTGTCGGGAAGACGGAGCTCGCCCGTGCGCTCGCCGAGTTCATGTTCGACGACGAGCGGGCCATGGTCCGCATCGACATGAGCGAGTACATGGAGCGCCACTCGGTGGCCCGCCTCATCGGCGCGCCCCCCGGCTACGTCGGGTTCGACGAGGGCGGCCAGCTCACCGAGGCCGTCCGCCGCCGGCCGTACGCGGTGCTGCTGCTCGACGAGATCGAGAAGGCCCACGCCGACGTCTTCAACGTGTTGCTGCAGCTCCTCGACGACGGCCGCCTCACCGACGGCCAGGGCCGCGTCGTGGACTTCACGAACACCGTCGTGATCATGACGAGCAACATCGGCAGCCAGTTCCTCACCGACGGCATCGCCGAGGACATCGCCGAGGAGCGGGTGATGGGCGCCCTGCGCGACCACTTCCGCCCCGAGTTCCTCAACCGGGTCGACGAGATCGTGCTGTTCGGCCGCCTCGGCCGCGAGCAGCTCCACGCGATCGTGCGCCTGCAGGCCGCCCGCCTGCGGGGACGCCTCGCGCTGCGGGGGGTGGAGCTGGAGATCACCCCCGCCGCCGCCGACCTGCTCGCCCGCGACGGCTACGACCCGGCCTACGGGGCGCGCCCCCTCAAGCGGCTCGTGCAGCGCCGGATCGAGAACCCGCTCGCGCAGAGGATGCTGGCCGGCGAGATCCGCGACGGCGACCACCTGGTGGTCGACGCCGACGGGGACGAGCTGACCTTCACCGTCGGCGCCCCCGCGGGCGCCTCGGCCTAGGCGGTCCAGCCCCCCGGGTCCGCGTCGCCGTGGCCGGCGGCGCGGGCCAGGGCGCGCCGCCACGCCCGCTCGTCGTCCGGCAGCACCGGCTCGGGCGCCGACCAGTGGACGGCGGTCGCCTCCGCCCCGTGCACGACGACGGCGAGGCGCTGGCGCCGCGTCCCGCCCGGGAGGGTGCGGTCGGGGCGGGTGCGCTCCAGCGCCGGGCGCGCGCCCGCGGCGATCTCGTGGGCCGGCGGGTGCCCGTCGCCCCAGCGCACCAGGTAGGGCCCCGCCTCCGCCGCCGGCATCACGACCGTCCGGACGATCCGGCCCGCCGACGGGTCGTGCGGCTCCGGCTCGTACGGGTGCGGGTCGGCGGGCCCGGCGAGCGGGGCGACCGGCTCGACGCCGTGCGCGCCCGGGGTGACGGGCGCCGGCGGCAGGTGGTACCGCATGCCCCTGTCATCGGCCGCGCGCGGCCGGTCCACGACCCCCCGCGGCGGTCAGTCGCGGGTGGCGACCGCCCCGAGCCCGCTGAGCACCCCGCCGATCGCGGCGACGGCGGCGAGGTAGAGGCCGAACTGGCGCGACAGGAACTCCGCCGGTTCCGGCATCACCAGGAACCGGTACCCCACCAGTCCCGCCGCGACCGCCGCCGCGACCACCATCGTCCACGCGAGGGCGTCGGCCTGGCGCTCCGACAGGGCGATGACGCCGCGGTCGTCGAGCAGCGTCGCGGCCGCCGCGCCGGCGAGGACCACACCGAGCACGAGGGTGACCCGGGCCACCGTCGTCGCGTCCCAGCCGCTCGCGCTCGTCGCGGAGAACGGCGGGCCGAGGTTGGTGGCGTACCACGGCAGCAGCACCCCGACGACCACCGCGAGGCCGCAGACCAGGCCCACGAAGGCGGGTCCGGCCGAGGTGCCGGCGCGCGGTGCGCGCGCGCTCGGTATGGCGGGGCGTCGGGCCGGGGGCATCGCCGCCCACGGTACCGGGCCCCGCCACCCCCCGTGCGCCCGCTCGTCTAGTCTTGCCCGTCGTGTCACGCAGACCGGACTTCTTCATCCTCGGCGCCCCCAAGTGCGGCACCACGGCCCTCAGCGAGTACCTGCGTCAGCACGAGCGGGTGTTCGTGTCCACGCCGAAGGAGCCCCACTACTTCTGCGAGGACTTCGACTACTACTACGCGCCCGGCCGGCGGTCGCTGTCGCACTACCTGCGCCTCTACGACGGGGCCGGTGACGACCACCTCGCCGTCGGGGAGGCGTCGGTCTGGTACCTCTACTCGCAGACCGCCGCCCGCGAGATCATGCGGTTCGACCCCCGGGCGCGGGTGATCGTGATGGTGCGCAACCCGGTGGAGCTGGTCCCGTCGCTCCACTCCCAGATGAGCTACATGCTCGACGAGCGCGAACCCGACGTGGAGGCCGCGTGGCGGCTCCAGGCGGCGCGCGCCCGGGGCGAGTCGCTCCCCGCGACGGTCCGCGTGCCGGAGTTCCTGCAGTACGGGGAGGCCGCGAAGCTCGGCGCCCAGCTGCGCCGCGTGTACGACCACGTGCCGGCCGACCAGGTGAAGGTGCTCGTCTTCGACGACCTCCGCGCCGACACCGGGGCCGTCTACCGCGACACGCTCGACTTCCTCGGCGTGCCCGACGACGGACGCACCGACTTCCCCCGCGTCAACGAGAACAAGGTCCACCAGCGCGCCGCGGTCGCCCGCTTCACCCAGCGCCCGCCGTCGGCCCTCGTCGCCGTCGCGAAGGGCGTGAAGCGCGTCGCGCGCGTCGAGCGCCTCGGCGTCCTCGACCGGGTGCGGCGGTCCAACCGGCAGGTCGCCCGCCGGCCGGAGATCTCGCCGGAGTTCGCCGAGGAGCTGAAGGACCACTTCCGCGACGACGTCCGCGACCTCGGCGAGCTCATCGGCCGCGACCTGAGCTCCTGGACCGACTAGGGGGGCGGTGCCCGCGCTGACGAGCGGGGCGGGTGTCGCGGTGCTGGTCGCCGCGATCCTCGCGTTGGACGCGCTCATCTGGTTCGGCGTCGTGCGGCCCCGGATCCGGGCGCGGAGGGACGCCGCCCGCGCCGACGCGGCCGTGGCCCTCGGGGGCGAGCCCCCGGTGCGTGAGGGGGACGTCCGCTCGCTCGGAGAGCTGACCCGCGGACGTGCCCAGGTCCGCGGCACCGGCCACCTGGCCGTCACCGACGACGCCATCGTCTTCACGCTCGCCGTCCCGCGCCGGACGCTGCGGATCCCGCGCGACCACGTCACGGGCGTCGAGGAGGTCCGGACCCACCTCGGCAAGTGGGTCGGCCGGCCGGTGCTGCGCGTCGACTTCCTGCGGGAGGACGGGCAGCCCGACGCGATCGCGTTCGACGTCGGCCGGGACCGCGAGGGGTGGCGGTCGGCCCTCACCCCGGGGTGACCGGGCAGCGGGTGGTACTCTCGGCCCACCCCGGTTCAGCGGCGCCCAAGGAGTCCGGACAGTGCCGACCTACATCCTCCTCAGCACCCTCAGCCCGCACGGCGTGGGAACGCTCAAGGCGAACCCGCAGCGCCTCCTCGAGGTCAACGCCGAGGTCGAGCAGATGGGCGCGAAGGTGGTCCAGCAGTGGGCGGTCCTCGGCCCCTACGACTTCGTGAACATCGTCGAGGCGCCGGACGAGAAGGTCATCGCCCGGGTGTCGGTCGAGCTGGCGGCGCGCGGGACGGCGCACTTCCAGACGCTCACCGCGATCCCCGTCGATGAGTTCCTCTCCCTCCTGAAGTGAGCGCCGCCCGCCGCCGGGGGCGCTGGCTGCTCGCCGGGGGCGTCATCGGCGTGGCCCTGACGCCCGGCGCCCGCCGGGCCGGGCTCGGCCTGCGGGCACGGGTCACGCGGCTCGGTCGCTCGGCCGGCGACCCCGTCGCACCGTTCCGCGAGGCCCCCTGCTACGCCCGCGACCGCACCGTGCCGGACGCCCCCCGCACGGAGGAGGCGGCGCGATAGGCGCCACCTGGCGGGCCGAGGTGCTGGTGCCGACGCACCGCATCGTGTTCGCCCTCCGGGACGGGGAGGTCGTGGAGATGCGCGCCCCCTCGACCGTCGGCACGTTCGGCGCCTACCGCACGTTGCCGGATGCGGTCCACGGGATGATCGCGTGGCCGAACACCGTCCTGCTGAGCGGCCCGGAGACGGTGGTGGTCGACCCGGGCTACGCCACCCAGGGCGACGTGCTCGAGGGGGCCCTCCGCGCCCGCGGCCTCGCCCCCGACGACGTGCGCACGGTCCTGATGACGCACCTGCACTCCGACCACGTCTCGGCCCTCCCCCAGCTCGGTGAGGTCGACCTGCACGTCCACGAGATCGAGCTGCGGGAGCCCCACGCCCACGCCGGACGCGGCGCCCGCGACCGCGCCCGCGGGCGGCCCATGACCGGTGAGGCCGGCGAGGTCCTGCCGGGGGTGCGGTGGATCCTGACCCCCGGGCACACCGAGGGGCACGTCGTCTTCCTCGTCGACACCGACGACGGGGTCACCGCGATCGCCGGTGACACCCTCGGCCCCGACCCCGCCTGGTTCGCCGCGATGGACCTCCCGGAGGGCTTCCCGCGACGCGACGACCACCTCGCCGCGTTCCGCGCCATCCGCGCGCAGGACCCGGCGGTCGTGATCCCCGGCCACACGCCGCCCGTGCGGCTCGCCGGCGGGTGAGCGCCCGGGGGTCGTCCGGCAGGGCTCGGCGCCCGCGACGTCGAATGCCCCCGGCGACCGCGTTCCACCGCCATCGCACCGACCGAGGAGTGTTCACGTGAACTCGCTCACCCGCGAGCAGAGGATGCTGGGCGCCGCGGGCGCCTGCGTCCTCTTCATCATCAGCCTGTTCTTCTCGTGGTACGGCACCGGTGATCTCACCGTCAGCGGCCAGGACGTCGTCCCGTCCTGGTGGATCCTGCTGATCTTCGCCGCCTGCGCCGCCGCGCTGCTCGCCGCCGACGCCTTCAACTTCGAGCTCCCGGCCGTCATCAGCCCCGCTGCCTGGGCGGCGTACCTCACCAGCGTCACGTTCATCGTGACCCTGATGATCTTCCTCGAGGGCGGCAGCGGCTTCGGCCGCAAGTTCGGCCTCTTCCTGGCCCTGCTGTTCTCCCTCGTCGCCGTCGTGCTCGCCGTCGTCCACTGGCGCGAGGAGGCGAAGTAGACTCGTCCCTCCGCTCCCCCCGACCAGGAAGGGGAACCCGATGGGACTCGTCGACAAGGCCCGCGACGCCGCGAAGAAGGCGGCGGAAGCCGCCCAGAAGGGCGCCGGCGAGGCGCGCGACAAGGCGCAGGAGCTCGGTCTCCGCCGCAGGATGAACGCGTTGGCGGAGGACCTCGGTCACGTGGTCGTCCGCCAGCGCGACGGCGAATCCGGCCTCGACGCCGAGGTCGACCGCCTGGTCTCCGAGATCCGCGCCGCGCGCGCGGAGATCGAGGCCCTCGAGGAGGAGTAGCCGGGGCCGCCCGCCCCTACGGGCGGGCGGGACGCGGCCGCGGCCGCGGCGGCGCCTTCAGCGTCACGGGCCGCACGAGGCCCGACAACCCGAGCCGCCCGCGCGTCTCGACGGTCACCTCGACCGGCCCGGAGACCACGGCCCCGCGGACGCGCCGGTTCCACCCGATGACGTGGGTGCCGGGGCGCAGCGGGCGGCCGCTGGCGATGGTCGCGATCGGCGCGCCCGAGGTGGACCGCACCCGCACCGTCACCCGCGCCCGCGCGAGGAGGCGGAAGCGGACGGCGAGGCGCGCCGTCACCCTCCGGCCCGACCGCGTCGCGTTCGACGAGGCGTTCAGCGAGGACAGCGTCCGGTCGAAGATGATCCGGCGCCGCTGCTCCGTGACGCCGGAGCCGTCGTCGGGGACGTGGCGGGCGACGACCACGTAGACGCCGTCGCCGAGGCGCAGGCGCCGCGGGTCGAGGTTCACGGCGGCGGCGCCCGGGCCGACCCGGCCCTCCCACAGCCGGCGCGTCGGCCGGCCGGACTTCCTCGCCACGGTCACCCGGGCCGTCCCCGGGCGGGTCGCACGCACGACCAGCGTCGTCGCGTCGTCGACGCGGTCCGCGTTGGCGGACAGGCGGAACGGCGGTGGCTCGACGGTGACGCCGTCGTACGACATGACGACCGCGTTGCTCAGGCTCCGCGGACCCGACCAGGGGATGACGAGCTCGTCGCGCACCGCGAGCTGGGCGCTGCCGCCGGCGTCCATGGCGACAGCCGTGCGGGCGCCGAGGCCCGCCATGAGCGTCGCCTGCTCCGGGATCGTGACCCCGGGGCTCCCCTGCGCGGGGCCCTCCGCGGTCACGAACAGCCGCGTGCCGTCGCCGGTCTGCCCGACCGCGGACCGCGAGGTGCGCGCCCCCGTCTGGGCGCTCGTGAAGCCCTCGCCGGCGCCGGGGATCGGCGAGCCGTTGCGCACGAGCGCCGGGCCCCCGCCGATGGCGTCGAGCGCCCCCGCGGGGAGGGCCGCGATGGCGGCCGTGACGGTCACGCGGCGGCCGAGCGGGAGGTCGGCCACGAGTGCCGTCCCGGCCGACCCGACGCCGGTCAGCACCATGTGCCCCGCGCCGATCGTCATGCCGCCGCCCGAGCCGGTCGCGATGACCGTGCCGCTGACCGGCGTGCTCGGCGCGAGGGGCGACGGCGCGTCGAGGCGGATCCGGACCTCGTACCGCGAGCCCCCGGCGGGGGTCGTCGCCGACCCGAGGGCCGGGGTGTAGACGATGGTCTCGCTGCCGCGCTTCGCCGGGCGGTTCACGCCCTGGAACGTGCGCGGCACGAACGTGGTCGCCCCCGCCGGGTCGATCGCCTGGAACCGGCCCTGCATGGCGAGCACGACGGCGTCGAGGCCGCCGCCCGGCAGCATCACGAGGGCCGAGCGGCTCGCCTCCGGTTCGTGGACGAGGTCGCCGCCGGCGAGGAACACCCCGCTCGGGTCGTTCGTGGTGTAGCTGAAGAAGTCCCCGTTGATGCCGGCGACCGCCCCCGACCCGAGGCGCGCGCTCATCGCGCCGGTGAGCGATCCGCGCCGCACCGGCGATCCCCCGAGCAGCACCGGCGCGAGGCTGACGCGCGGGCCGAGGGGCGCCCGCACGACGTGGACCACCTGCCCGCGCCCCTGCACGATCCGCTGGTACCCGACCCCGGGGGCGACCTCCTGGATGGCCGGCGGCTTCGGGGGCGGCAGCGCCTCGACCGGCGCCGCGGCGGCGGCGCCGGGCACGGCGAGGAGGACGGCGAGCGTGGTGAGGCGGGTCCGTGACATGGCCGCGAACCCAATCACGTGACGGCGACGTCACACAGGAGGGCGGGCCCCGCGACGTCTGCGAGACTCGCGCCGTGACCATCGCCCTCCTGACGGTCGCCGTCGGCGCGCTCGTCGTCGCCGCCGTGCTCGGCGTCGCCGCGCGCCGGGCCGCCCGGGAGGCCTCCGCCGCCCGGTCCGAGGCCGCCGCCGCGGTCGCCGCCGCCGCCGTCGCGGAGGGGCGGCGCCACCAGCTCCTGGAGGGCCTGCCGTTCACGACGCTGCGCGTCGACCGCGACGCGCGGGTGGTCGAGGCGAACCGCGCGGCGCTCGGGCGGTTCCCCTTCCTCGACCGGGGGATGGGCGTCCTCGAGTCGTTCAGCGAGCACGAGCTGGCCGGCCGGGTGCAGTCCGCCCTCGACGGCATGACCGCCGAGCGCTTCGAGGTGCGGCTGTTCGCCGACGGCCGGCGCACCTACCGCGTGGCGGTCGAGCCGTACGAGGTGGGGGACACCCGCGAGGCCCTCGTCTTCCTCACCGACGCGAGCGAGGCCGCCGACTACCAGGAGCTGCGGTCGCAGTTCGTCGCGAACGTCTCCCACGAGCTGCGGACGCCGTTGACGGGGTTGCGGGCGCTGCTGGAGGCCCTCGACGACCCCGCGATGGACGAGGGCACCCGCCGCGACTTCGTGGGGCGCGCGTCGCGCGAGACGGCGCGCCTGGAGGCCCTGATCGCCGACATCCTGTTCCTCTCGGAGCTGGAGGCGACCCAGGGGATGCCCTCCGGCGCGCGCAGCGACCTGGCCGTCGCCGCCGCGGCCACCGCGCAGGAGCTCGCCCCGGCCGCGGCCGAGCAGCGCGTCCGGCTCGTCGTGGACGGCGACGGCGAGGCGTGGACGCCCCTCACCGAGCGCATGTCCCGCACCGTCGTGCGGAACCTCCTCGAGAACGCGGTGAAGTACGCCGGCCACGGCGCGACGGCGCGGGCGACGGTGCGCCGGCGCGGCGACGACGTGGTCCTGACGGTGTCCGACGACGGGGCCGGCATCCCCGAGATGCACCTGCCGCACGTCTTCGAGCGCTTCTACCGGGCGGATCCGTCGCGGTCGAAGCGCATGGGCGGCACCGGCCTCGGGATGTCGATCGTGAAGCACATCGCCGAGCGCTTCGGGGGGACCGCCGAGGCCACGTCCCGGGAGGGCTTCGGCACCACCGTCACGATCACGATCCCGGCCCCGGAGGACGCGGACGGCCGCTGAGGGCGGCCCGTGATAGCGTCCCGCGTCGCCGTATGGCCGTGCCCCTCATGGACATCCAGGCCCAGTACGGGCCCCTCCGCGCCGAGCTCGACGCCGCACTCGCGGGCGTCCTCGACAGCGGTCGCTTCATCCTCGGTCCCGAGGGCCGCGCCCTGGAGGCCACGGTCTCGGAGCGCCTCGACGGGCGCCCCTGCGCCGGCGTCGCCAACGGCACCGACGCGCTCGTCATCGCGCTGAACGCCCTCGACGTCGGTCCGGGCGACGAGGTCATCACGACCCCGTACACGTTCTACGCGACCGCCGAGGCCATTGCGCGGGTCGGCGCCACCCCCGTCTTCGCGGACATCGACCCGGTCACGTACTGCCTCGACCCGGCGAAGGTGCGCGAGCGGATCGGCCCCCGCACGAAGGCGATCCTCCCGGTCCACATCTTCGGCCACCCCGCCGACATGCCGGCGATCATGGAGATCGCGCGGGAGCACGGCCTCGTCGTCGTCGAGGACTCCGCGCAGGCGTTCGGCGCCCGGACCGCCGAGGGCGAGATCGGGACGTTCGGCGACGCCGCGACCTTCAGCTTCTTCCCCACGAAGAACTTCCCGGGGATGGGCGACGGCGGCATGGTCGTCTGCCGCGACGAGGCCCTCGCCGACCGGGTGAAGCGGCTGCGCTTCCACGGCTCGAAGGACAAGGTCGTGTTCGAGGAGGTCGGCTACAACTCGCGGCTCGACGACCTGCAGGCCGCGATCATCCGCGTCTTCTACCCGCACCTCGACGGGTGGAACGCCGCGCGCGCGCAGGCCGCCGCCTGGTACGCGGAGGAGGGGCTCGGCGACGTCATGGCGCTGCCCGCCACCGCCGAGGGCGCCCGCCACATCTTCCACCTCTACATGGCCCGCCACCCGCGGCGCGACGACATCCGCGCCGGGCTGGCCGAGGCCGGCGTCGCGAGCGCCGTCTACTACGGCATCCCGATGCACCTGCAGCCCGTCTTCGCGGGCCTCGGGTACACGGCCGGCGACCTGCCGGTGGCCGAGGAGGCCGCCGCGAGCGCCCTCGCGCTGCCGATGCACCCGAACCTCACGCGCGACGACGTCGCCGAGGTGGTCGCCGCCGCGAGCCTCGCCCTGGAGCGCGCCGGCGCCGCGTCGTCCCCGTAACCCGCGGCGCGAGGTGACCGGCCCGTGAGGATCTGGGTCGACATCACCAACTCGCCGCACGCGGTCATCTTCCGCCCGCTGATCGCGCGCCTGCGCGACCGAGGTCACGAGGTGACGGTGACCGCCCGCGAGTTCGCCCAGACGATCGGGCTGCTCGACCGCTTCGGGATCGCCCACACCAGCATCGGCGCGCACGGCGGGGGCGCGCCGCGCGACAAGGCCCGCGCGATGGCCGGGCGGTCGTCGGCGCTGGTGCGCTTCGCCCGCCGCGAGCGCTTCGACCTGGCCGTCGCCCACGGCAGCACCGACCAGCCGATCGCGGCGCGCCTCGCGGGCACCCCCCAGGTCACGATGTTCGACTACGAGTACGCCACCGCGATGCACCACTGGAACGGCCGGTGGGCGACGCGGGTGCTGGTGCCCGCCGCGATCCCCGAGGAGGCCCTCGCCCGCTACGGCATGCGGCCCCCGAAGCTGGTGCGCTACCCGGGGCTGAAGGAGGAGTACTACCTCGCCGACCACGCCGTCGACCCGGGCGTGGTGACCGAGCTGGGGCTCGACCCCGACGGCGTGATCGCGGTCCTGCGCCCGCCGCCCGAGGTCACGCTCTACCACCGCGGCGCCTCGACCGACCTCTTCGCCGCGACCCTCGCCCGGCTGCTCGACGCGGCCCCCGGCGTGCAGACGGTGGTGCTGCCGCGCACCGCCGAGCAGCGCGCGTCCCTGGAGGGGACCGCCGCGATCGTGCCGCCCGGGCCGATCGACGGGCCGAGCCTCGTGGCGGCCGCCGACCTCGTCGTCAGCGCCGGCGGGACGATGAACCGCGAGGCCGCGGCCCTCGGCGTCCCCGCCTACACGCCGTTCGCCGCCCGCCTCGGCGCCGTCGACCGCGCCCTGATCGCCGACGGCCGCCTGCGGCGCCTCGAGGCCCCCGGCGACGTCGTGCTCGAGCGCCGCGCCCGCGGGGCGGCGCCGCCGCTGCGCGACCCCGAGATCCTGATCGACCTGATTCTCGGGGCCGTCCGGGGTAGAGTGGAGCCCTCGTGAGCCGTGCTCCACTCAACTGGAGCCCCCGGGCGTTCGCTCACCGTGCCGCGCAGATCGCGGTCGATACGGGGCTCGTCGTGGCCGCCTACTGGCTGGCCTTCTACTTCCGCTTCGACGGCAACGTCCCCGGTCGGTACGAGCGGCTGTTCGCCGCGACCGTCGGCATCGTGGTCGTCATCAAGCTGGCGACCTTCGTCGCGATGCGCTTCTACACCAAGTGGTGGCGCTTCACGAGCCTCCGCGACCTCCAGGCGATCGTCCTCGCCGCGGCGGTGTCGAGCCTGCTCGTCACGGCCGTCCTGTCGCAGTGGCGCCCCGGCGACGTCGTCCCGATCCCCCGCGGCGTCCTGCTCTTCGACCTGGTCCTGACGCTCACCCTGATCGGCGGCGCCCGGTTCGCGGTGCGCAGCGTCATCGAGCGCCCCCCGCGCACGGAGCTGGTGTCGAGCGGCCGTGAGGTGCTGATCTGCGGCGCCGGCGACGCCGGCAACACGCTGCTGCGGGAGATGAAGCGCAACCGCGACCTCGGGTACACGCCCGTCGGCCTGATCGACGACGACCCCCGCAAGCGCCGCCTCCGCGTGCAGGGCACCCGGGTGCGCGGCACCCGCGCCGACCTGCCCCGCGTGCTGCGCGAGGTGCACGTCGACGAGGTCATCATCGCCATGCCGTCGGCGTCGGGGCGCACCCGCCAGGAGATCGTCGAGGTCTGCCGCCAGGCCGGCGTGAAGTGCACGACCCTGCCGGGCCTGCCGGAGCTGATCACCGGCGAGGTGGGCGTCAGCCTGCTGCGCGAGGTCCGCGTCGAGGACGTCCTCGGCCGCGCCCCCGTCGAGATCGACTTCGCCCGCGTCGCCCGTTACCTCAACGGCCGGTCGGTGCTCGTCACCGGCGCCGGCGGCTCCATCGGCCGCGAGCTGTGCCGCCAGGTCGCCGCGATCGGCGCCCGCCGCCTCGTGATGGTCGACCACGCCGAGAACAACCTCTTCGAGATCGACATGGCGCTGCGCGAGCGCGGCCACGCGGGGATGCTCGTCCCGGTCATCGCGGACTGCAAGGACGAGGTCGCGATGGAGCGCGTCTTCGCGACCGAGCGCCCCGAGATCGTGTTCCACGCCGCGGCGTACAAGCACGTGCCGATGATGGAGCTCAACCCGCTGCAGGCCGTGGCGAACAACGCGATCGGCACGTCGGTGCTCGCGAACCTGTCGGAGCGCTTCGGCGTCGACCGGTTCTGCCTGATCTCGACCGACAAGGCCGTGGAGCCGAAGACCGTGATGGGCGCCTCGAAGGCGCTGGCCGAGCGCGTCATCGAGGCGCGCGGCGCCGGCGCCTCCCCGACGCGCTTCGCGGCCGTCCGGTTCGGCAACGTGCTCGGCAGCTCCGGCTCCGTGCTCCCGATCTTCCAGCGCCAGATCGAGCAGGGCGGGCCGGTGACGGTCACGCACGCCGAGATGACGCGCTTCTTCATGACGATCCCCGAGGCGGTCCAGCTCGTGATCGAGGCGACCGGCATCGCCGACGGCGGTGACATCTTCGTCCTCGAGATGGGCGAGCCGGTCCGGATCATGGACCTGGCCGAGCGCATGATCGAGCTGTCCGGGCACCGTCCCGGTCAGGACATCGCGATCGAGGTGGTGGGTATCCGACCCGGCGAGAAGCTCCACGAGGAGCTGTTCAACGTGGACGAGGAGGTGGTCTCGACGCGCTACGGCAAGATCCGCCGCGCGACCCGGCCCGCCTTCGACCCGGACGAGCTGCACCGCGGTCTCGCGGAGCTGCAGCGGCGCGTCCGGACCGGCCGGCCCGAGCCGGTGGTCGACGCCCTGTGGGCCGCACTGCGCGGCGGCAGGGGCGACGGCGCCGGCGGCGAAGGATCGATCCCGCACACCTCCACGACCACCGAGGAGCGTCCATGACCGTCATCACACTCACCGAGGCCGAGCGGCTCCCCGCCGGCGCCTCGCCGGTCGCTCCCTGGGGCCTGCTGTCGCGTGTCCACCGCCCGTGCCCCGACCACGCCGGCGAGTGCCGCTGCGTCGGCCGCAACGACGACGAGGGCGCCCTCGTCTTCTGGTGCGAGCGCGAGGAGCACCACTTCCGCGCACGCTAGGGGCGGGGCCTAGAGCGCCCGTCCCGAGGGGGCGGCGCCCGGGGTCCGCACCGGCCGCAGCCGGGACCACCCGGCGTGGACGATGAAGACCGTCCAGGCGGCGATGCCGACGAACTTCGCGCCGTCCTCGATCACGGAGTGCAGGGTCGTCTCCTCCTCGGCGAGGACGTCGGAGACGACCGAGACGGTGAAGGCGGCGAGCGACAGCGCGAGGATCGGCCACGCCGAGGTCGTCACGAACCGGCGCAGCGCGACGAGCACCACGACGACGCCGAGCGCGTAGCCCGCGAGGATCGTGTCCTGGGCGATGCCGAGGACGTTCGGGCCGAACTGCTCGTGCAGCAGGAACAGGTCGTCGACCGCGAGGACGACGGTGACCGCGCCGAGCGCCAGCACCGCGCGACCGGCCCCGGTGTCGCCCTCGCGCCAGAGCAGGGGGCCGAGGAGGGCGGCGGCCGTCGCGCCCGTCCACCAGACCAGCACGCCCATGTTCGAGAACACGCCGGCGTGGGCGGGTCCGTCGGCGGCGACGACGGGGTCCGCGGCGACGGTGCGGAACGAGATGCCCCGGGCCTCGGTGACCAGCCAGACGACGCCGACGACGGCCGCGGCGCCGAGGGCGACCAGCGCGGCGGCCAGGAACGCGCGGCCGGTTCGGGGGGGACGGGACACCGCCGGGGAGGGTATGTGACAGCACTGTCACAAACCAACCGCCCGGTGGGGCGGGATGGACCTACCCGGAGGTGTGGGTGAAGGGCAGCTTCACGTGGTGCGCGGTGCGGGCCTCGATGACGTACACCACGGTCTGGGGGCTGCGCCACGGGAACGGCTCGCCCGTGTACGTCCGGGACAGCTCGTCGGCGATGTCGAGGGCCGCGTCGCCGTCGATGCGGCCGACGACGCGCCCCCGGACGTCGCACTGCCGGTAGGGGTCGTCGATGTCGACGGCCGACAGCGCGACGCGCGCGTCGCGCTCCAGGTTGCGGGCCTTGCGGCTCGTCGTCTGCGTGAACAGCACGAGGCGGTCGTCGTCGCGCACGCCGATCCAGACGGGAACCGAGTGCGGTGACCCGTCGGGGAGGATCGTCGCGAGGTGGGCGAACGCCCGGCCCCGCAGGACGTCGCGGACGTCGTCGGGGAGCGCGGTCACCGGGCGCCCCCCGGCGGGGCCGGCGCGGCGTCGTCGTCCCACGCGGCGACCCACGCCTCGATCTCGCGGACGACGCGGGTGAGCGCCTGCCCCTTCTCGGTGAGGCGGTACTCGACCGCGCCGCCGCCGAGCTCGCGGCGCTCCATGAGCCCCGCGGCCTCCAGCTCGCGGAGGCGCTCGGCCAGCAGGCGGGCCGAGAGCCCCTCCACCGACCCGCGGATCTCGGTGAACCGGGCGGGGCCCTCCATGGCGGCCCGGATCACCGCCGCGCTCCAGCGGCGGCCGAGGAGCTCGGCCGCGCGCTGGTAGCGGTGGCAGACCGGAGTCAGGTGACGGCAGTCGTCCATCGTCCGGAGACTAACGCCGGCCCTACGCCGCGATCGACTCGTGGCGGTCGTGGGCGGGCTCGAGCGCGATGTCCAGGACCTCCCGGATCGTGAGGACCGGGTGCACGGTCACCTGCTCCAGGATCTCCGCCGGGACGTCGTCCAGGTCGCGGCGGTTGCGCTCCGGGATGATCACGTCCGTCAGCCCGGCCCGGTGGGCGGCGAGCACCTTCTGCTTCAGGCCGCCGATCGGGAGCACGCGGCCCTGCAGCGTCACCTCGCCGGTCATCCCGACGTTCGGCCGCACCGCGCGCCCGGAGGCGAGCGAGGCGATCGCGGTGATCATGGTGACGCCCGCCGACGGCCCGTCCTTCGGGATCGCGCCCGCCGGGACGTGCACGTGGACCTCCTTGCCCGCGAGGTCGGCGGGGTGGATGCCGACCTCCGTGCCGTGCGCCCGCGTCCACGAGAGCGCGATCCGCGCGGACTCGCGCATCACGTCGCCGAGCTGCCCGGTGAGCACGAGGCGCTCCCCGGGGCCGTCCGCCGTCATGGCGCTCGCCTCGACGAACAGCACGTCGCCGCCCGTCCCCGTGACCGCGAGGCCGGTCGCGACGCCCGGGATCGCCGTGCGCTCGGCCGCCTCGTGGTGGAACCGCGGCCGCCCGAGGGCGTCGTGGAGGTCGCCGGGTCCGATGGTGATCGGCCCCTCCGCCCCCTCCGCCACGCGGCGCGCCGCCTTGCGCAGCACCTTGCCGAGCTCCCGCTCGAGCGACCGCACCCCCGCCTCGCGGGTGTAGTCGCCGATGACGGCGCGCAGGGCGTCGTCGTCGACGGTGACCTCGTCCTCGCGCAGGCCGTTGCGCTCCACCTGGCGCGGCAGGAGGTAGCCGCGGGCGATCTGCAGCTTCTCGTCCTCGGTGTAGCCGTCGAGCGCGATGACCTCCATGCGGTCGAGCAGCGGGCCGGGGATGGTGTCGGCGACGTTCGCGGTGGCGATGAACAGGACCTCGGAGAGGTCGAGCTCCACGTCGAGGTAGTGGTCGCGGAAGCTGTGGTTCTGGGCGGGGTCGAGCACCTCGAGCAGGGCCGACGACGGGTCGCCGCGCCAGTCGGCGCCGACCTTGTCGATCTCGTCGAGCATGATCACGGGGTTCATCGTCCCGGCCTCGCGGAGGGCCCGGACGAGGCGGCCCGGCAGCGCGCCGACGTAGGTGCGCCGGTGCCCGCGGACCTCGGCCTCGTCGCGGATGCCGCCGAGGCTGATGCGCGCGAACTCGCGTCCGAGGGCCTTCGCCACGGACTGGCCGAGCGACGTCTTGCCGGTCCCCGGGGGGCCGACCAGCGTCAGGATGACGCCGCTGCGCCCCTCGTCCATCCCGCGCTCGCGGCGCAGGCGCCGGACGGACAGGTACTCGAGGATCCGCTCCTTGATGTCCTGCAGGCCGGCGTGGTCGGCGTCGAGCACCTCCCGCGCGCCGGCGACGTCGAGCTCCTCCTCGGAGCGGGTGCCCCACGGCAGTGAGACCATCCACTCGAGGTAGGTCCGGATCATCCCGGCCTCGGCGCCCTCGGGCTGCCGCTCCAGGCGCGCGAGCTCGCGCTCGGCCTCCTTCCGGGCGGCGTCCGGCATGGCGGACGCGGCGATCCGCTCCGACCAGTCGTCGCCGTCCTCGGGGTCCTCGCCGAGCTCCTTGCGGATGGCCGAGAGCTGCCGGCGCAGCAGCATCTCGCGCTGGCTCTTGTCGAGGCCGTCGGTGACGTCCTCGCGGATGCGCCGGCGCAGGCCGGCGTCGGCGAGGCGCTCGCGCTGGGCGTCGATGGCGAGGCGCAGGCGCGCGACGACGTCGACGGTGCCGAGCAGTTCCGCCTTCGTGGTGAGGGGGATCTCCGGCGCGTAGCCGGCGGTGTCCGCGAGTCGGCCGGGGTGGCTGATGCCGGCGAGGAAGTGCGCGACGCGCACCCGGTCGCCGCGGAGGTCGGCGACCTCCTCCACGACCGCGCGGTACTCGCGTGCCAGCGCGGCGGCCTCGGGGCCGGGGTCGTCCGGGTCGGGACGCTCGACGGCGCTGACACGAAGGCCGGACTCGCCGCCGATCGCCGGGCCGAGCTCGGCGCGGTGGACCGCCTCGATGGCGACGCCGCGGGTGCCGTCGGGCAGCGTGACCTCACCGACGATGGTGGCCACCACGCCGTGTGACATGAACCGCCCGTCGATGCGCGGCACGAGCAGGAAGCGGCCGTCCACGGCGCCGTCGAGCGCCTCGGCCTGGTCGTCGGAGGTGACGGGGAAGGTGACGCTCGTGCCGGGGAGCACCACGGCGTCGTCGAGGGGGAGGACCGGGAGGATGATGCTCTGGTCGTCCTGGTTCATCGGGGCGGCTCCTGGGGTGTGGGGTGCGGTGGTTACTCGGTGTAACCACGGCCGGCCAGGAGATTACTACTCGTAACCGCCGGGCGCCCCGGCCCCCCGCGCCACCGGGAGACCCCGCCGCGCGGCGTCGTGGAGGGCCCCCGCCGGGGCACCGCTAGGATCCGCGCGTGGACCTCCGCCAGCTCCTGACGTTCCGCACCGTCGTCGACAAGGGGTCGTTCTCCCAGGCGGCGGAGGAGCTCGAGGTGTCGCAGCCCGCCGTGTCGTTCCAGATCCGGGCCCTCGAGGAGCGCCTCGGCCACCGGCTGCTCGACCGCAGCGGCCGCCGCGTCGCCGTGACCGAGGCCGGCGAGGTCGTCTATCGCTACGCCCGCCGCATGATCGGCCTCGAGGCGGAGCTCGAGCGGGAGATGGGGGAGATCGGGACGCGCGTCGCCGGCCCCCTCGTGCTCGGCTCGTCCACCGGGCCCGGCGAGGTGCTGCTCCCCCGCCTGCTCGGCGCGTTCCACCGCGCCCACCCCGACGTCCGCGTCAGCCTCGCGGTGAGCGACACCCAGACGGTCTGCGAGCGCGTCCTCGACGACGAGCTGGAGCTCGGCGTCGTCGGCGCCGCCCGGCCCCAGCGCGGCCTCGTGTTCGAGCCGTTCGTCCGCGACGAGCTCGTCGCGATCGTCCCCCCCGCGCACCCCTTCGCGACCCGCGGGTCCGTGACCCTGGAGGAGCTCGTCGCCGAGCCGATGCTGATCCAGCAGGAGGGCTCCGGGGTCCGTTCGGTCGTGGAGGCGGCGATGCGCGAGGGCGGCCTGCGGGACCGCGACCTGCACGTCGCGATGGAGCTCGGCCTGCAGCAGTCGGTCAAGGCCGCCGTGCTCGACGGCTTCGGCATCACCGTCATCTCCAGCCTCGCCGTCGAGCGGGAGGTCGCCGAGGGGAGCCTCGTCGCGTTGCGCCTCGAGGGTCCCGGGCTCGAACGCCACTTCTTCGCGGTCCGCCACGCCGGCCGGACCCCGAAGCGCGTCACCGCGGCGTTCGTCGAGTTCGCCCGCGCGGAGCTCGGCGACATGGCCGCCACCGTGCCCCCCTCATAACGTCGCCTTATTGGAAGCATCGGACGGCGTGGAGTAGGGTCGGGCGGTGACGAGCCTCTCGGATGCGCGTGCCGACGTGCTGGTCGTCGGATCGGGTGGCGCGGGGATGTCGGCGGCCGTGAGCGCCGCCGGAGCGGGCGCGTCGGTCCTCGTGACCACGAAGTCCGCCCTCGGCGCCGGCAACACCGGCAAGGCCCAGGGGGGCATCCAGGCGGCCATGGGCGACGACGACTCGACGGAGTCCCACTTCGAGGACACCTTCGCCGCCGGTCACCACGCCGCGCGGCCCGAGCTGGTGCGCCGCCTCGCCGACGGGGGGCCCGAGGCGATCGCGTGGCTCGAGTCCATCGGTGTCGCGTTCACCCGCGACGAGGGGCGCCTGCGCCTGCTGCGGTGCGGCGGCGCGACCCGCAAGCGGCTGCTGCAGGCCGGTGAGCGCACCGGCGCCGAGATGGTCAAGGCGCTGCGCGGCGCGGTCCGCGCGAGCGGCGCCGAGGTGTGGGAGTCCACGCGTCTCATCGACCTCGCGCCCGACGGCGACGGCTGGGTCGCGACCGTCGCGCCCGGCGGCAACGGGGCGCGCCGCACCGTGCGCGCCGGGGCCGTCGTGCTCGCCGCGGGCGGCGGCCTGCGGGGCGAGGCCGAGGCGCTCGGCCTCGGCAGCACCAACCACCCCGACGCCACCCCCGAGGTCCTCCGCCTCGCGCTCGACCTGGGCGCCGAGGGCCGCGAGCTCGACTCGTGGCAACAGCACCCCACCGGCTCCGTCTGGCCGGAGGCGCTGTCCGGCTACGCCCTCCCCGAGACCACCCGCGCCTACGGGGCGACCCTCCACGACGCCGACGGCGAGCGCTTCGTCGACGAGCTCGCCCCGCGCGACGTCGTCGCCCAGGCGATCATCGACGCCGTCGAGCAGGGCCGCGGCGCGCTCGCGCCCGACGGCCGCGCCGGCGTCTGGCTCGACACGCCCGCCATCGACCGCGAGAACGGCGCCGGGTTCACCGCCGACCGCCTCGCGTACGTCCACAACCGCTACCGGAAGGCGGGGATCGACATCACACGAGAGCGCGTGCTGGTCTATCCGGTCCTGCACTACCGCAACGGCGGCCTCGCCATCGACGAGGACGCCGCGACGACCGTGCCCGGCGTGTTCGCCGCGGGTGAGATCGCCGGCGGGGTGCACGGCTCCAACCGCCTCATGGGCAACAGCCTCCTCGACACGGTCGTCTACGGGCGCCGGGCCGGCGCGAGCGCCGCGCGGGTGACCCGGTGACCGCGGGCCCGGCACCGGCGCCGGAGACGCGGCCCGTGAGCGCCCCCGAGTTCCTCGACCTGCCGGGGCGCCCGCCGAAGCCGCGCCAGGTGGGCGTCACCCACGTCATCGACAAGGGCCTGTCGCTGCAGGCCGTCGAGGGGATCCTCGACATGTCCGGCGACATGATCGACATCGTGAAGCTGGGCTGGGGGACGGCCTACGTCACCCGGACGCTCCGCGACAAGATCGCCCTCTACGAGAGCGCCGGCATCCCCGTCGTGCTCGGCGGGACGTTCTGGGAGGTCTGCGCCATCCAGAACAAGCTCGACGAGTGGCGCCGGTGGGTCACCGACCTCGGCCTCCGCCACGTGGAGGTCTCGGACGGGACGATCACCGTCGCCCACGAGACGAAGCTGGAGCACATCCACAGCCTGTCGCAGGACTTCGTCGTCCTGAGCGAGGTCGGGTCGAAGGACCTGGCCACCGTCATCGCGCCGTACCGCTGGGTCGAGCTGATCGAGGCGGAGCTCCGCGCGGGCGCCTGGAAGGTCATCACCGAGGCCCGGGAGACCGGCACCGCCGGGATCTTCCGCGGCGACGGCGAGGTCCGGATGGGCCTCATCGACGAGATCGTCCACGCCATCGACCCGAACCGCCTGCTGTTCGAGGCCCCCCAGAAGGCCCAGCAGGTCTGGTTCATCCGCAAGTTCGGCCCCAACGTCAACCTGGGGAACATCCCACCCGACGAGGTGATACCGCTGGAGACCCTACGGCTCGGCCTTCGCGCCGACACACTGCTCGACCCCACCGCGATGGGCAACGTGGACGGAGCGGGCATTTGAGCGCCGCGACGCCCGGCCCCATCGCCCCCCACGGGGGCACGCTGGTCAACCGCCTCGACGACGGGCTCACCGAGGGCGGCCGCCCGCGCGTGACGCTGTCGGCGCGCCAGCAGGCCGACCTCGACCTGATCGCCGTCGGCGCCTTCTCGCCCCTCGAGGGCTTCATGGACCAGGCGACGTACGAGTCGGTGATCACCGGCATGCGCCTGCCCTCCGGGCTCGCGTGGTCGGTGCCCGTCACCCTCGCCGTGCAGCCCGACGAGCTCGACGCGATCGGTGACGCCACCGAGGTCGACATGGTCGACGAGTCCGGCCGCTTCCTCGGCGTCATCGAGGTCACCGACCGGTACGAGACCGACCAGCGCCGCGAGGCGGGCCTCGTGTACGGCACCGAGGAGGAGGCCCACCCGGGCGTCGCCTCGCTGTACGCCCACGGCACCACCTGCATCGCCGGCCCCGTCCGGGTCGCCGCGCGCCTGCCGCTCGACCCCGGCGCCGTGCCGTTCCTGCTCGACCCGGCCGCCTCGCGCGCCGAGTTCGACTCCCGTGGCTGGAGGACCGTCGTCGGCTTCCAGACCCGCAACCCGATCCACCGCGCCCACGAGTACATCACCAAGGTCGCGCTGGAGACGGTCGACGGCCTCTTCCTGCACCCCCTCGTCGGCGAGACGAAGAGCGACGACATCCCCGCCGACGTGCGGATGCGCTGCTACGAGGTGCTGATCGAGGGCTACTACCCGAAGGAGCGGGTGGTGCTCGGCGTGCTGCCCGCCGCCATGCGCTACGCCGGGCCGCGCGAGGCCGTGCTCCACGCGATCCTGCGGCAGAACTACGGCTGCACCCACTTCATCGTGGGCCGCGACCACGCCGGCGTCGGCAACTACTACGGCACCTACGACGCGCACCGGGTGTTCGACGACATCACCCGCGAGGAGCTGGCGATCCAGCCGGTCTTCTTCGAGCACTCGTTCTGGTGCAACCTGACCGGTGGGATGGCGACCACGAAGACGTCGCCGTCGTCCCCCGAGCAGCGGGTCTTCCTGTCCGGCACGAAGGTGCGGGAGATGCTGGACCGCGGTGAGATCCCGCCGGTCGAGTTCACCCGCCCCGAGGTCGCGAAGATCCTGATCGAGGCCTACTCCACGGCCTGACCGCCGCGGCGCTCAGCCGGGATCGGCGGGGGTGAACACCCAGTCGGTCCCGGCGGCGATCGCATGGCAGCTCCAGCAGGTGGCGCCGGTGAGGCTCGCGTCCGTCGCGAAGTCCTGCCCGGCGCCCGTGCGCTTGTACTCCACGTACTCCCAGTCGCCGTGGGCGGGGTCGCTCCCCGCCACCTTGCGCATGATCGCGACCAGGGTGAGGTCGCCGCCGGTGCCGGCCGCCTTCACCAGCACCGTCCCGTCGGGGTAGGGCGGCCCGGGGTCGCCGGCGCGCGCCCCCGGCTGGTCGACGTGGACGTTCTTCACTCCCCGGTGCGCGTCGAACCCGACGCGGGCGGTCTGCGCCGAGTCGGGCGGGATCGGCGCGGCGTTCAGCCGCGGCCAGTCCTCGAACCCCGCCGTGTCGGGGGGCAGCCCCGGCAGGGGACGGGGCGGGGGCTCGGGGGCCGGCGGCTCCGGCGCCGTCGGCGTGGGAGGGGCGGCGGTGGTGGCGGCCGGCGCCGACGCGGGCGTCGTCCCGGCGGCGTCGTCGCGGTCCCCGCACCCCGCGAGGCCGAGCGCGAGCGCCGCGACGGCGGGTGTGCACCATGTGCGCAGGCGTGCCACGGCGGTCATCCTGCCGCCGGCCGGGCGCCGGCGCCAGCCCATCGTCCGGCACCCCCGCCGTTTGAGGGTGTCCCCCGGCCCCGGCATGATGGGCGCGCCTCGTGCCCCGCCTCCCCACCACGCTCGCCGTCGCGGCCCTCACGCTGGCCGCCGCGGGCGCCGCCGCCGCGGCCCCTGCCACCGGCGACCGTCCCGCCGGGACGGTCTCGACGTGGGGCCACGAGCTCAACCAGAACGAGCTCCCCGGCTGGAACCCCGACTCCCGCGGGCCCCTGATCGCACCACGGACGTGGTACCGCACCATCGACGGCATCCTCGACACGTCGGGCCGCGCGGGCCTGTGGTTCAGCGGGCCGAGCGCCCTGCCCTTCCCGCCGCTCCCGCTCAGCCCGAAGGAGCCGGTCGGCTGGCGGACACCCGCCCGCCTGCGGGCGGCGAACCGCGCCACCGGCCTGCGATGGGACGTCGCCCTCGAGGTGTGGGCGGCGCGGCGGGCGCTCGAGCGCGGCGCCGCTGTCTCCGACCCGACGGCCGCCGAGACGGCGTACACGCGGCGCCTCTCGCTGCTCGACCCGCGGTACCGGGTCGAGGCGCTCCGGGAGATCCGCCGCATCGTGCCGACGGTCCGCAACCGGGGGATCGTCAACCTCTACACGGGCAGCGACGAGCCGGTCACCATCATCCCGCGGGGCCGCGCCCGCACCACGCCGTTCGGCCGCCGCCTCGCCCGGGACTTCCGGAGGGCGACCGGCCGCACCCTGCCGGACCCCGCGGCGCGCCCCACCACGAACCCGGCGGCGGGCCTGCGCTGGCTCGCGTGGACCCGCTTCTCCGGCGACCGCTTCTTCGCGATGAAGGCCGAGCAGGCGCGGCTCGTGCGCCGCCTCGACCCGACCGCGACGATCAGCCCGAACGACTACGGGTTCATCGACGGCTTCATCCCCTGGGACTACTCGCGCCTCGCGGGCTTCGCCGACGTCGCCGAGGGCGACCCCTACGTCAGCTACCCCGAGCGCGACCGGGTGGGGAGGGGGCGCTACAACCCCGGCTTCGGGGCGAAGCTGCTCGCCGACCTCACCGGCCTGCGCACCCGCGTCGTGGTGCAGGCGTTCGACTACTCCCGGTACCAGCCCGTCGTCGGCGACCTCTGGACCTGGTCGGCGCAGGCCCTGCGCGCCGGGGCGACCGACCTGAGCTTCTTCGCGTCCGACAACCCGCGCTTCACGAACCGGCGCCTCTACGACGGGATGCTCGACGTCGCCCGCGCCGTGCGGGGCGCCCGCCTCCCGGCGCCGCCCACGGACCCCGAGCACCTCGTGCTCTACGCCACCGCCAGCGAGGGCCAGGGGCAGCCCGCCCGCACGGGCGGCGTCCGGTACCGCACGTCCGGCGACGAGATCTACACCGCCTACGCGCTGCTCGGCGAGCTCGGCGCGGGCGCGTTCAGCTTCGACGCCGACACCCGCCTCGTGCGCGAGCCGGCGCGCCTCGCCGCGGCGCGGAGCATCTGGATGCCCCGCGGCGAGACGCTCGACGCCGGTTTCGCGACGCGCCTCGCCGCCTGGGTCCGGGCCGGCGGCACCCTCGTCGTCACCGACCCCGACGCGTTCACGCGGACCCCGTCGGGCGGGTCCCTCGCGGCGGTGCGGGCCGAGCTGATCGGCGCCGCCCTCGGTCCGCGCCGCACCGGCTCCATCCTCGAGGTCGCACCCGGCGCCCTCGCCGCCGGCGTCCCCGCCGACCTGCTGAACGTGCCGCTCGACACCCCGGTGCGGCGCGCGTTCGCCGGCGTGCCGGACGGCGCCCGGGTGCTGGCGCGGTTCATCGACGGCGCGCCCGCGGCGCTGGTGCGGTCCGTCGGCGCGGGCCGGGTGGTCGCGTTCGCGTCCGACCCGATGAGCCCGTCGGCGCTCGACGACCCCCTCGACCTCGTCCCGCTCGTCCGCGCGCTGCACGCGTGGTCCGGGGGGACCCTCGACCATCCCGCTTGGGCGTACCGCCTCCCGGGCGACCCCGACCCGGGGCGGCTGCCCTGGGAGGGGGCCGTCCCGCCCGAGGCCGCCCGCGCGGGCCTGTGACCCCGGACCGGAGGACGAATGCGCAGTAGGACACGGGTGGTGGGCGGGCTGGTGGCCGTGGTGGTCGCTATCGCCGCCGTGGTGGGGGCCGTGATGCTCTCCGGCGGGGACGGCACGGACGCGCCGGGCGCGATCGTCGCGGTGCAGGACGACCACCTGCCGGTCGACCCGATCGAGACGATCCCCGGGCGCCTCGACATGATCGCCGACACCGGCGTCACCACCACCCGCGTCGACCTGCACTGGGCGGAGATCGCCCCCTCGCGGCCCGACGACCCCCGCGACCCGGCGGACCCCGCGTACGACTGGGGGCGCGCCGACCTGATCATGCTGGGCCTCGCCGAGCGCGGCATCACGCCGATCGTCTCCGCCTACAACACGCCGCCGTGGGCCTCCGGGGGCCTCGTCGAGCCGGGGATCGTGGCGAACACGCTCGCCCCCGACCCGGAGGACTACGCCGACTTCATGTCGGCCCTCGCGACCCGGTACTCGGGGAACACGACCTCGCCCGGCGGCGACCCGCTGCCGGAGGTGCGCCGCTTCGAGATCTGGAACGAGCCGAACCTCGGGGGCTTCCTGAAGCCGCAGGTGGAGGACGGCGTGCGGGTGTCGCTCGACAACTACGCCGCGATGGCGACCGCCGCGTACGCGCCGATCAAGGCGGCCAACCCCGACGCGATCGTGATCGCGGGCGTCGGCGGGCCGCGGAGCAGCACCAGCCCGACCGGCGTCGGGGCCGTCGAGTGGGCCCGCGGGCTCGTCGAGCGCGACATCCCGCTCGACGCGTACTCCCAGCACGTCTACCCGTCGGCGGCGCCGAACGAGCCGACGGAGGTCGTCCCGAGCTGGAGCAGCCTCGGCCGCTTCCTCGACGAGATCGACGCGTTCCGGCCGGGCCTGCCGCTCTACATCACCGAGGCGGGGTACACGACGGCCGACACCGCCTTCCGGGCGAGCAGCGTCACCGAGGAGGAGCAGGCGCAGTACCTCGAGGAGATCTACGACCTGCCGCAGCTGAAGTCGGGCCGCATCAAGGCGGTGGTCTGGTTCAACCTCCAGGACAACGTGAACTGGCCCGCCGGCCTGCTGCGCGAGGACCTCTCGCGCAAGCCGAGCTACGAGCGCTTCCTCGAGGCCGTGGAGGGCCAGGAGGGCGCGGTCCTCACCGACTGACCGTCCGGCGGTGCGTCCGGGCGGTCAGCGCCCGGACGCGCCCTCCCGGGTGCGGCGGTCCACCTCGACCTCGACCTCCGACCCGATCAGGATCGCGAGGCTCGTGAGCCACAGCCAGGTGAGCATCACGATCACGGCCGACAGCGACCCCCACGCCGCGCCGTACGACCCGAAGCGCGAGACGTAGACGCCGAACAGGCCGGACGCGACGACGAAGATCAGCACGGCGACCGCCGCGCCCGCCAGCACCGCGCGGGGGCTGCCGGGGCTCCCCGCCGGGCCGGAGCGCAGGATCCCCGCGAGCGCCACGAGGAGGGCGGCGCCGAGGATCGGCCACTGGGCGACCCACCAGAGCCAGCCGACGAGGGTCTCGGCGTCGAAGGCCTCGCCGACCGCCTGCGACAGGGGCGCGCCGAGCACCAGCAGGCCGAACGAGACGATCACGGCGAGCAGCACCCAGCCGAGGAGGGCGACGGCGGTGAGGCGCTGCCGCGCGAACGGCCGGTCCTCCTTCCGCCCGTGGACGGCGTTCATGCCGCGCATCAGCGCGGACATGGCCCCGCTCGCCGTCCAGACGGCGAGCACGAGGCCGACGAGGGCCAGGCCGAGGCCCCCGCCGGCGCTCTCGGTGACCCGGGTGAGGGAGTCGCCGATGAGGGTCAGCGCCTCGTCGGGCACGACGCCCTCCATCCGGTCGAGCAGGCTCGCGATGGTGTCGGGCCCGGCGAAGACGCCGAACGCGCCGACGGCGACGAGAAGGGTGGCGGGGATCGCGAGGAACCCGTAGTAGGCGAGGGACGCGGCGACGTCGGTGATGTTGCGGGCGAGGCCCGTCTTGACGGCCGTGACGACGACGTCGATCGCGGTCCGCCACGCCGGGGTCGACGCGGCCTGCGCCGGCGCGCCGCCGAGGTCGGCGGCCACGTGGGGCGCGATCGGGGCGCTGCGTGGGGCCGGTGCGGCCGCGTCCCCCGTGCCGGGGTCCGCGCCGTCACGGGCCCTGCGCCGGTCGGGGAGCGCGACCAGTGCCGCCGCGAGCCCGATGCCGACGAGCGTGCGCCGTCTCATGCGGTCCCCCTCAGGAGGTGGTGGTGCCGCCGGCCCCGATCGTCAGGAGCAGCGTGTCGCCGGCCGGGTCGTCGCTCTCGACGCTCCAGTCATCGACGAGACGCTCCAGCACGACGCCGACGCCGGGGAGCCGGCTGTCGGAGATGACGCGGGCGCCGGCGCCGCGGTTGAGCGGCCCGACCACGAGGCCGAGGCTGCCGCCGTCGACGTCGAGGCCGACGCAGAGGTCGCCGTCGGGCGAGTGCAGCGAGGCGCCCACCGCGAGCGCGGAGGCGACGAGCTGGGCGTCGGCGAGGCGGTCGATGGGCAGGTCGGCGCGCGCCGCGAGTGCCGCGACGACGCGCTCGAGCACCGGCTCGCCGAGGGACGCACGGCGCACCCGCAGGCGACCGGCGCGCGCGCCCTCGACCAGGGTGCCGCCGTTCACGACCCCGCCTGACGCGAGGAGCGGGAGAAGGTCATGCGGACCTCGGTCACGCCGTCCTCCGTGTGGAAGGAGACGTCGTCCCCGATGGCCAGCATGAGCGGGACGCCGAGGCCGAGGCCCGCGGCGGGGGAGGGCACGCGGGGCGTGATGCCCCGGCCGCGGTCGCGCACGGCGACGACGAGCTTCTCGGGCTCGACCCAGGCGTGGACCTCGTACTCGCCACCGTCCCCGTCGGGGTAGGCGTGGAGGACGGAGTTGGTGCAGGCCTCGGTGACCGCGATGGAGATGTCGGTGCGGCTCTCCTCGCCCCATCCGAGGGAGTCGAGCACGCCGCGCACCATCTGGCGCGCGAGCGCCACGCTCTCGGGCTCGGCCGGGAGGACCAGCTCGACGTCGGCGAGTTCGTCGCTCACGAGCGTGAGCGCTCCCCGGCGCTGGGCGTGGACGTTCCTGGCATCCTGGCTGCGCACTCTATCTCCCGCCGGTCGGACCCCGTACCCCGCCGCCCGGCGAGTACTGCCCGGGCCGTTCCCCCACGTTCGGGGGGCGAAACGTCGCGCGTGCTCACCACGGCTCCGCCCCCACGGCCGCGTCCGGGTCCACGTCGCCGGCGGATTCGCGCAGGGCCTCGAGGGCCCGGCGGATGAGGCGCGACACGTGCATCTGCGACACGCCGATGCGCTCCGCGATCTGCGACTGCGTCATCCCCTCCTCGAACCGGAGGTGCAGGATGACCCGCTCCCGCGCGGGGAGGGCGGAGAGGCCGGAGTCGAGCGTGGCGCGCGCCTCGGCCTGGGCGTAGCCGGCGTCCTCGATGCCGACGGAGATCCCGACCTCGTCGTCGCCGTCCGCGCCGCCGGGGGAGGCGAGCGGGGCGGGGCGCTGGGCGCTGCCCGCGGCGAGGGCGTCGAGGACGTCCTCCATGCTCAGGCCCGTCGACTCGGCGATCTCGCGGACCGACGGGCTGCGGCCGTTCTCGGCGGACAGCTCGGAGACCGCGTGGGAGATCTGGGCCCGGGCCTCCTGGATGCCGCGCGGCACGCGGACGGTCCAGGAGCGGTCGCGGAAGTGGCGGCGGATCTCCCCGAGGATGGTGGGGGTCGCGAAGCTGGCGAGCTTGAAGCCGCGCTCCGGCTCGAACCGGTCGATCGCCTTGATCAGCCCGATCGTCCCGACCTGGACGAGGTCGTCGAGGGGCTCTCCGCGGTCGGCGTAGCGCCGCGCCAGACCCCTCACGAGGGGCAGGTGCTCCACGATCATTCGCTCGCGCTCGGAGGCGCTCAATGTTCGGGCGGGGGGCATCGACGGACCTCGTGGACAGGACGCTGGACGGGCGTCGCCGGACACATGGTGCCCGATGGTGGCACCGTGAAACACCCGTCGCCCCGGAGCCGTGCTGATACCCTCAGATCCGTGCACGACGAATCGATAGCCACGTTCCGCGCCTCGTCCCACGAGGCCGACGACTCCGTCGTCGTCGTGGCGAACGGCGAGCTCGACCTCGTGGGCGCCCCGCGGCTGCTCCAGGCGATGCCCGGTGAGGGCTCCACCCCGGTGGTCCTCGACCTCGGCGGCGTCCAGTTCATGGACTCGTCGGGCCTGCGGTCCCTGCTCGAGGCGCGGCAGTCGTGCATCGACGCCGGCCGTCCCTTCGCCATCGCCCGGCCCTCGGTCGCGGTGACCCGGGTGCTCGAGCTGGTGGACCTGTCCGGGGAGTTCGACGTCGTCGACGCCCCGCCCACGCCCACGGACGGCGGCGCGGCCTAGCTGATCGTCCCCGTCGCCGTGAGGATCAGGACGACGGCGCCGAGCACCACGCGGTAGACCACGAAGATGTACGTGGAGTGGCGCGCGAGGTAGCGGAGCAGGAACGCGATCGACACGTAGCCGACGACGAACGCGGCGATGGTCGCGATGGCGAGCGCGCCGAACGCCACGTCGTCCTCACCCGAGATCAGCTCCGTCAGCCCGTAGAGGCCGCTCAGCACGATCGCGGGGATCGACAGCAGGAACGAGAACCGCGCGGCGGCCTCGCGCTCCATGCCGAGGAACAGGCCGGCCGTGATCGTCGCGCCCGACCGCGAGGTCCCCGGCACGAGGGCCATCGCCTGCGCCAGGCCGACCCAGATCGCGTCGGTGCGCGTGACCTCCTCGAGGCCGCGCGTCTTGCGGCCGACCTTCTCGGCGACCATCAGGATCAGGCCGAGGACGATCAGCACGACGCCGATCAGGTACAGGTTGCGGGCGCCGTTCTCGATCTGGTCGTTGAACGCCAGCCCGAAGACCCCGATCGGGATCGTCGCGAGGATGATGTACCAGCCCATCCGGGCGTCGAGCTCGCCGCGGAGCTCCGGCCGGCGCAGGCTCCGCAGCCAGACCCCGGTGATCCGGATGAGGTCGCGCCAGAAGTAGATGACCACCGCCAGCATCGTGCCGAGCTGGATGACGGCGGTGAACAGAGCCCCGGGGTCCTCCCAGCCGGCGAAGGCGGGGACGATGCGCAGATGGCCCGTGCTCGAGATCGGCAGGAACTCGGTGAGCCCCTGCGTGATGCCGAGGACGATCGCTTCGAACCAGGACACGAAGCGGGACCATACGCATCCGCGGGCCCGGCGTACCTACCTATTCGACCTGTACGCGCCGGGTCAGTCGTAGGGCTCCGAGGTCGGTGCCCCGCTCGGGGGCGCGCAGCTCGAGGACGTAGGCGCCGGGCCGCAGGCCGCGGGCGGACACGGTGATGCGGAAGCCCCCGCCGGACGCGGGCCGCGACGCGCGTCGCACGGGCGCGCCGATGCGGGCGGGCGTGAAGGAGGCGGCGAGGCCGCGGATCGCGGCGGCCGCCGCGGGCGTCCGCACGGGACGCAGGGTCGCCTGGAGGCGGGCGGGGCGCACCAGGCGTCCCGAGACGCGGACGCTGCCACCGCGGCGCGACGCGGTGGGGGTGACCCGCAGGGACCGGACCGCCGTCGCGGCGCGCGGGCGGTAGGCGCGGACGGCGAAGCCCTCGTTGCCCGCGGCGTCGCGGACGCTCAGCACGATCCGGCGGGCGCGGGCCTCGCCGAAGCGCCGGGTGACCCGTGAACCGCGGGCGGTCTCGCCGTCGCCGAAGCTCCAGCGCAGCGTGCCGGTGCGCGCGTCGGCGACGCGGGCGCGGAAGGTCGCGGCCGTGCCGTGGCCGGTGATGGTGATGACCGGCCGGGGGCGGGTGCGGTCGACGAGGACGGTGTGCCGGGCGGGGGAGCGGTCGGCGACGCCGGCCGCGTCGATCGCCTGGGCCTCGACGACGTGGCGGCCCTCGGGGAGCGTGAGGGCGATCGTCGTCTGCGGCGAGGCCTCCGACCACGCCCCGCCGTCGACGCGGGTGCGCACGGCGACGCCGCCGGTCAGCGCGACGGCGTACTCGAGGACGCGGGCGTTGGTCGTCGCCGCCGGGGTGCGGGTCCAGGTCGTGTCGGGGGCCGGTCCGAGGACCGACTCGATGGTGCGGACGGCGTCGATGCGGCCGGCGCCGCTGGCGGGGTCGACGCCGGGGGTGCCGACGTCGACGGCGCCCGCGCGGATCGCGTCGGCCACGGCCTGCGGCGTGAGGGCCGGGGCGGCCTGGCGCACGAGGGCGGCGAGCCCGGCGACGTGGGGGGCGGCCATCGACGTGCCCGAGTACGCGAGGTAACCGGAGCCGACGCTCGACGTGATCCCCACGCCGGGCGCGGCGACGTCGGGCTTCGGCAGCAGGGTGCCGCGCGCCGGGCCGAGGCCGTCGCGGTCGTCCCACGTGATGGGGCCGCGGCCCGAGAAGGAGGGGACGGCGTCGGACTGGTCGAGCGCCCCGACGGCGAGCGCCTCGGGGTAGCCGGCGGGGCTGCCGATCGTGCCGGCCCCGGGGCCCGTGTTGCCCGCGGCGAAGACCGGCACGATGCCGAGCTCCAGCCACCGGCGGATCATCGGGCGGAACCAGGTGTCGTTCGGGTCGGTCGCCGCCCACGAGTTGTTGACCACGGCGGGCTGGTCGGCCGTGGCCGGGTCGCCGTCGGGGTCGGTCATCCACTGGGCCGCGGCGAGCAGGGCGCTGCCGGCCCCGACGCCGTCGGCGCCCATGGCGCGCGCCACGACGAGGCGCGCCTCGGGTGCCACGCCGATCGGGGCGCCGCCCTCCGCGCCTCCGGCGATCGTGCCGGCGGTGTGGGTGCCGTGCCCGTTGTCGTCGTACGGCGTCGCCCCGCCGCCGACGAAGTCGCGCCACGCGACGACCTTGCCCGCCAGGGCGCGCGCCGCGGGGTCGACGCCGGTGTCGATCGTACCGACGCGCACCCCGCCGCCGCGCACGCCGAACGCCGCCCAGGCCGCCGGGACGCGCGTCGCCGCGAGACCCCAGTCGCCGCTGCCGGCGTCGGGGAACGGCGTGGCGGCGGTGGCCGCGGCGTCGGCGATGCGGACGGGGGCGTCGACGTCCACGACGTCCACGGCGGGGTCGGCCGCCACGGCGGCGATCTCCCCGGGGGTGCCGTGAAACGCGATCGCGTTGACGAGCCAGAACGAGCGGACGGGACCGTCCACGGCGTCGGCGACGTCGGCCTGGGTGCGGGCGGCGGTGCGCCGCAGCGCGCGCAGCAGCACCTCGGGACGGCCCTCGTAGGCCCCGCCGTCGACCTGGGGGCCGAGGGTCGCGACGACGGCGATGCGGTCGCCGGCGCCGGCGTCCGCGAGGCGGGCGTCGAGGCCCGGCGTGGTGCCCGCGAGGGCGCTCGGGGCCGCGACCGCGGCGACGGCGGCGACTGCGGTTGCGACGAGGGCCCTGACAACGCGGCGTCCGTGCCGGCCCCTCGGGCTGGTCCTGCCCGAGATCACTCGAATCCATTCCGTCGGATCGTTTCGTGCAGCCCTTGTGTCGGCATCGCCGGGGGCCGTCTTGACCGGGGCGGGCCGGCGCCGTCGCGCGGGTCGGGCCCCCCGCTACGATTGGCGGATGCCCGTGTTCCTGTGCCCCCGGTGCGCCTACCGCGAGAGCGGCAGCGAGCGGAACGTGCGCCACCAGCCGCGCGGCTGCTCGCGGTGCGGCTTCGGCTTCGCGTTCGAGCTGCTCGAGGACTACTACGCGAGCCCGAAGACGGCGCTGATCGTGTGCGACCGCGACCGCCGCATCCTGGTCGCGGGGCACGCCGCGTTCGCCGTCACCGGCTACGACGAGGGCGAGCTGCTCGGGCACGAGTTCGCGGAGCGGCTGGGCCTGTCGGGCTTCCCCGACGGCGACCCGGCGGCGCGCAGCCTGGAGTGGGGCGTGCGCGTGCTGGACGTGCCCTGCACCTACCGGTTCAACGGGTCGCCCGACGACATCCCGGCGGTGGCGGACTTCTTCCCCGCCTACGACGACGACGGCGGACTGCTGGTGGCCGTGACGCCGAAGGCCCCCGCGGCGTCCTAGGGCATTCCTCCCGGCGGGGGCGCGACGAGGGAGTGGGCATGGAGCGGCGGCGACTGGGCGGGACCGACCTCGAGCTGTCGGTGATCGGGCTCGGCACCTGGGTCTTCGGAGGGCGCTGGGGCGGGGCCGAGGACGCCGACTCCGAGGCGGCCTGCCACGCCGCCCTCGACGCGGGGATCAACTGGATCGACACCGCCGACATCTACGGCCAGGGGCGCGCCGAGCGGATCGTCGGGAAGGTCGTCCGGGACCGGGGCGACGACGTCGTCGTCGCCACGAAGGGCGGGGTCGCGTGGGAGGTCGGCGACGCCGGCCTGCGCATCTGGCGGGAGGCCTCCGCCGAGTACCTGCGGATGTCGCTGGAGCGGAGCCTCACCGCCCTCGGCATGGAGGCCGTCGACCTCTACCAGGTGCACTGGCCGGTCGGCGGCGTCCCCGCGGAGGAGTCCATCGGCGCGCTCGTCGACCTGCGCGCCGAGGGCAAGATCCGCGCGATCGGCGTGTCGAACTACCACCTGGCCGACCTGGAGGCGGCCGGGGCGGTTGCCGCGATCGACTCGTACCAGCCGGGGTACCACCTGATGCGCCGCGACATCGAGGACGGCGAGCTGCCGTGGTGCGCGGCGAACGGCGTCGGCGTCATCGCGTACGGCCCCCTCGGGCACGGCCTGCTCACCGGCAAGATGGGCGCCGCGACGCGCTTCGCCGAGAACGACTGGCGCGCGACGAGCGAGTTCTTCGCGGACGAGGCGTTCCCCGAGCGCCTCGCCGTCGTCGACGAGCTGACGGCGCTGGCCCGTGAGTCGGGCCGTCCCGGCGGCGTGGCGGAGCTCGCCGTCGTGTGGGTGCTCCGCCGCCCCGAGGTCACCGCCGCGATCGTCGGCGCGCGCTCCGCGGCGCAGGCCGAGGCGAACGCCGCGCTCGCCGGGGCGCCCCTCTCGGCCGACGAGGAACGGGAGATCGAGGCGATCCTCGCCCGCTACCCGGCCGCGTCGCGGCCCTACGGCCACGGCGAGCCCCCCGACCCGTCGGATCCGTCCGCGGGGTAGGGTGAGCCATGGCGATCGCCGGACCACGTCGGCGCAGCTCCGACGCCCGCACTACCCAGGGGCCCGCGTTCGGGCCCACGCCGGGCGGGATCGGGCCGCCGGACCCCGACGGCGTCGCGCGGTCCCTCGCCCTCGCCCTGGAGACGGCCCGCCGGTCGCGCCGACCGCTGACGCTGGTCGCGATGGACGCCCCCGAGGGGTCCGACGAGGCGGTGCTCGCCCGCGTCGCGGAGCTCGTCCGGAGCACGGTGCGCGACACCGACGGCCTGTGGCGGGACGGTCCCGGTAGCCTTGTCCTCGTGCTCACCGACGTCGACGGACCCAACTGCGAACCCGCGCTGGCGCGCCTGCGCCTGCGGCTGCGACGCGAGGGGTTCGGCACCACGCTGATGGGCCGCGCGTCCCCGGCGCCCGGGATCGGCGCCGACGACCTGCTCGAGCTCGCCCGCGGCGACCGCCGCATCGTCTCCCGCCCGCACCGGCCCGAGTGAGCGCCGCGTGAGGGTCGCGGTGGTCGGTGCGACCGGCCTCATCGGCAGGCGGCTGTGCGCGGCGCTGGCGGCGCGCGGCGACACCGCGATCGCGGTGTCCCGGTCGGGCTCGGCCGGCATCGACGGCGTGCCCGACGTGCGCTGGGACCCGGGCGAGGGCCCCCCGCCCGCGGCGCTGACCGACGGCGTCGACGCCGTCGTCAACCTGGCGGGCGCGCCGATCGGCGGGAAGCGCTGGACGGCGGAGCGCAAGCGCGTCATCCGCGAGAGCCGCACCGTCCCCACCCGCATGATCGTCGACGCCCTCTCCGCCGACGGCGCCCCCCGGGTGCTCGTCAACGCGAGCGCGGTCGGCTACTACGGCCCGACGGAGGCCGAGGTCGACGAGTCCTCGCCGCCCGGGTCCGACTTCCTGGCCGACACCTGCGTGGCGTGGGAGCGCGAGGCGCTGCGCGCCCGCGACCACGGCGTGCGGGTGGTGCTGGTCCGGACCGGCATCGTCCTGGCCCGCGACGGCGGCGCCCTGCCGCAGATGGCCCTGCCGGTGAAGCTCTTCGCGGGCGGCCCGATCGGCGGTGGACGCCAGTGGGTCCCGTGGATCCACATCGACGACGAGGTCGGGCTGATCCTGTTCGCCCTCGACCACGCCGAGGTCGACGGCCCCCTCAACGCGACCGCGCCCGACCCGGCCCGCCAGCGCGACCTGGTGAAGGCGATCGCCGCCGCCCTCGGCCGCCCTGCGATCCTGCCGACCCCGGCTCTTCCGCTGCGCCTGGCGATGGGCGAGATGTCCACCCTCGCCCTCGACGGGCAGCGCGCCGTCCCCCGCGCCGCCCTCGCGGCGGGGTACCCCTTCGTGCACACCGACGTCCGCGCCGCGCTGGAGGACGTCTACCGCTGACCGCGCGGGCCCCCGCGCGGGCCCCGGTTCAGCGCAGCCGGGCCTGCCAGTCGGGCGGGACGGCGCCGGCGGGGCCCGGCACCGGCTGGTCGGGCGGGTGCGCCTCGGGCGGCGCCAGCCGGGGGCCGTAGGCGTAGGCCTCGTCGGGGAACGACCAGAACCAGTCCTCGCCCGGCTCGAAGCTCTGCACCACGGGGTGGCCGCTCGCGGCGGCATGGGCACGGGCGTGCCCGCTCGGCGACGAGTCGCAGCACCCGACGTGGCCGCACGCCGCGCAGCGGCGCAGGTGGAACCACCAGCCGGGACCGTCGCCGGCGAGGCAGTCGGCGCAGCCGGTCCCGCTCGGGGGCACCGTCGGGTCGATGGCGGCCGTGCTCATGGCGCCTCCTCGTCGGGGAACAGGGTGCGGATCTCCGCGTCGACCTTCAGCCAGCTCTCGCGGACGAAGGTGGTGCCGACGGTGTAGCGGGCGCCGGGCAGCACGCGGGCGAGCTTCAGGTCGTCCTCCCCCGGGCGCTCCTCGAGGCGCTCGACGAGCGCCTTGTACTCCTCGACGATCTGGCCCATCTCGAAGTGCGCGTTCTGGATCTGGTCCAGGAGGCGGTAGAGGGGGGCGAACGGATCACCGGAGGAGTGGGTGCCCATGGGTGCCTCGCGGTCGGGGACGCGCCGCGGCGATGCTACCGTAGGCCACGATCGCGGGGGATTAGCTCAGCTGGGAGAGCGCCGCCTTTGCAAGGCGGAGGTCGTCGGTTCGATCCCGTCATCCTCCACTACCACGGCGACGGTGAGAGCCCCGCTCCGGCGGGCCTTTCACATGTCCGCGCGCGCCACACGGCGGAGGCGCGCAGACGACGACATCCACCAGCAGGTGGTGGCCACGTGGTGGCCACCCTCGTTCGCCGGGGGGCGCCGCCCTGAGCTCGGCAGGGGGGCAGGGGGTGGGGAGGCCGCGCATCGAGACAATGAGCGTGAAGGACGCCGCGTCCGCTCTCGGCATCGTGCGGAATAGCTGCCACCCGGCCATCCGCGCAGCGAAGTGCCTGCGGTGCGCATCGGTGGGCGGCTCCTCGTTCCGCGCGCGGCGCTGACGCGGCTCCTAACCCCCGCATGGTGCGAGCCAACCTCGGGCCGCCGGCCGGTGCGGCCGCCCGGCCCGGGGGCTCTCGGCGCGCGAAGCCGCCTCCTATACGTTCGTCGAGCTGACATCCGTGGCGTGGTCGCGGAGGATCGCTTCGCCCGCGGTGAGGCTCGTTATGCGCCTTGGAGAGGAGCGTGCTGGATTGACTCCGAAGCGTCACGAGTCGAGTTCGGTCTGGCCGAGGCCCGTCACTTTCGGCCTCCTGGCAGCCGTCGTTGGCAGCGCTTTCGTCGCTGGCCAAGCCAGCGCAGACCCTTGGTCGACCTTTCCCATGGGCAACGGTTGGGCGAACCCATCGGGCAACAAAGCCTTCCACAGCTGGGACTTCGGTCGAGTTGGTTGCGGGACCGGACACTATTTCGGCGGTATCGCGCACCTGGGCACTGACTCCCAGTCCAACAATGTCGGGGACCCTGTGCACGCCATCGCGGATGGCACCGTCGCGCAGGTCGTCAATCCTTGGGACCACGGCGCCGCGGTCGGGATCGAGCATCGGGCGTCCGATGCGAGCCGCTTCGTGGCGCTCTATGGCCATGTGGTTCCCCGGGTGAAGCCAGGAGACCGCGTCAGGCGGGGCCAGGTCATCGCCAAGATCCACGAGTACGACGCTGACCCTGCGACGCCGGGCTACGAGCCAGCCCAGCATCTGCATCTCGGTATTCGACCACTCCGCGGCGGCGAGCGCGGTTCCGCGGTTGCTCTTCGTGGACGAACCTTGTGCGCGACGTACGACGCGTACGGCTTAGTCGAGCCGATCGCATTCCTTCGGGCCCGGAAGCCGGGAAGCGCCGGAAGCTCGCCTCGGGGCAAGCTCGACCGGGTCCGGGGGCTGCAGGGCAACCGCATCCGCGTCCAGGGTTGGGCATTCGATCCGGACAACGCCGCGAAGCCTGTCAAGGTCGTGGCGTGGATCGATGGGAGGCCCGGGCAGAAAGGCGCCCGGCGAGTGGATCTCGGCTACGCCACCCTCAAGAGGGGGGACGTCGAGCGAGCCTTCAGGAAGAAGTTCCCCGGGGTCGGCAACCGACACGGCTTCGACCGCACCATCGACAAGGTGTCTCCGGGGAGCCACACGGTTCGTGTGTATGCGGTGAATCGTTTCAAGGGTGGCGGCCTCGCCCGGCTTGGCGGCCGGACGATCCGGGTCCCTAAGCCGCCGACCGGGAGGTGGATCGCGTATGACACGACGCTGGGGATCCACCTCGTCCGGCCCGACGGCTCACAGCGCCGCATGCTCGTCAACCAGCGAGGGGCTCGAAGCCCGAGCTGGTCGAGGGACGGCAAGTGGGTCGCGTTCGAGTATCGGCCCGACAAGTTCGGCAACATCACCTCCTCGACGACGGTGCACGTGGTTCGGGCTGACGGACGCCTGCGGCGCAAGGTCGCGCGAGGGCACACCCCCGCCTGGAGCCTCGACGGCCGAGAGGTCTACTACCTGCCCAGAAACCTTGATCGAACGGCCGGAGTGGTCCTTGCGGTCAACGTGAAGACGGGCAAGATTCGCCGGACGAAGTTCGTAACGACGGCGCGCTCGCACGACGGCTCCCAGATGGCGCACTTCGGTGGTGGGCCCTGCCCGCCCCCTCAGCAGCCCGGGTACGAGAACATTTGCGACGCGCCCTTCTGGCTCCACATCGTTTCGACCCGCGACGGTCGGGAGCAGACGATTCGGGTGCCACGACGAAGCGCGGACCCGCTTCCGCTCTCGTGGTCACCTTCGGGTGAAGTTCTCTACAACTGCGAGGGCGCTGCAGCCTCACGGTGGCGTGACCTGTGCGCGTACGACACCGTTCGCCGGCGGTTCACTCATTTCAGAGGCCCCAGCCAGACTGCTGAGATGGCCGGTTCGTTCTCCCCGGACGGCTCCCAGATCGCGGTCGCCGCGCTCGAGGGCCTCTACGTGAGACCTCGCTCGCGCAACGGCGTGAGATGGCTTGTTCGAAATCCGGCAGTCATCGCGGATCCGGTTGCTGGTCGCTCCAACTCGCCCTTCTCTCCCGCCTGGCAGCCATGATCTCGCTCCCCACCTGTGGGCAGGACTATCCGTCGCTCTGTGCAGTTGGGCCCTCATGGTCGCGGGCAAGAGTCTCAGCACGGTGCAGTCACGGAGCAGTGGTGGTCACGTGGTGGTCACGTTGGGGACCACCCCGACGAACACCCTGCTGAAGGAGAACCTCCACCCGCCTTCGCACGGCGGAGGTCGTCGGTTCGATCCCGTCATCCTCCATCGCCCGGCCCCGGGATCCCCGGCGGCGGCGGGCACCGCCGTCCGCGTCGTCGCGGGCGTGTCCTAGGCTTCCGGCGATGCTCCGCATCCGCCTCGTCGGTGAGCTCCGCGTGGAACTCGACGGGCGAGGACTGCCCGCCCTCGCCAGCCGACGCGCGCGGTCGCTCCTCGCCTGGCTCGCGTACCACCCGGGCCTCCACCCCCGCACGCGGGTCGCGTCGGTCTTCTGGCCCGACGTGCTGGACGCCAGCGCCCGCGCGAGCCTCCGGACCACCCTCGCGCTGCTGCGGCGCGACCTGGGGGACGGCGCCGGCGCCGCGATCGCCGCCGGGCGCGACCGCATCGGGATCGAGGACGGCCCCGGCGTCGTGGTCGACGTCCGCGAGATCGACCGGCTCGCCGCCGCCGGGCAGGGGGACGCGGCGCTCGCGCTCTGCACCGACGACCTCCTCACGGACCTCGACGACGACTGGGTGCTCGAGGCCCGCGACGCCCACCGCGACCGCGTCGTGGCGCTGCTCGCCGACCTGGGGCGGCGGGCCGAGGAGGCGGGCGACCTCGCGACCGCGATCGCGCACGCCCGGCGCCGGCGGGACCTCGAGCCGGTGTCCGAGGACGCGGCGCGGGTGCTGATGGACCGCCTCGCGGCGTCCGGCGACGCCGCCGCCGCCGTCGCCGTGTACGAGGCGTTCCGCGCCGCCCTGCGGCGCGACCTCGGCATGACCCCGTCGGCCCGGACCCGTGCCCTCGCGAGCGACCTGCGCGCCGGACCGCGCTCCGGCGACGCCGGCGCCGTCCCCCTCCCCGCGGCCCTCGCCCGCCCCGAGGCCACGCCGCTCGTCGGCCGCCGCGAGGAGCTCGCCGCCCTCCGGTCGGCGTGGGCGCACGCCCGCGCGGGCACCGCCGGCGTCGTCGTCGTCGCCGGCGAGGCCGGGAGCGGCAAGACGCGCCTCCTCACCGAGATGGCCCAGGTCGCGCGCCGCGACGGCGCGACCGTGCTCGCCGGGCGCTGCACGGAGGACGGCGTCGTCGCGTTCGCCGCCTTCGCGGAGGCGCTGCGGCCCTACGCCGCCGCCGCCGGCGACACGCTGCCCGGGTGGGTAACGGGCGAGCTCGCCCGCCTCCTGCCGGAGCTCGCCGCCGGCCCCGCCCCCGACGGCGCGCCCGAGGGCGCCCGCCACCGGCTCTTCGAGGCGGTCGCCGCGACCGTCGGCGCGGCGGCGGCGGCCCGGCCGGTGCTGCTCGTCGTGGAGGACCTCCACTGGGCGGACGCCGCCACCCTCCAGATGCTCGCCCACGTGGTGCGCTCCGTCGGATGGGCGCCCCTGCTCGTCCTCGGCTCCACGCGCCACGAGGACGCCGCCGCGGTCCCCGCCCTCCACGCCCTGCTCGGCGACCTGCGCCGCGAGCGGCGCCTCGGCCGCGTCGCGCTCGACGGGCTCACGGAGGCCGAGGTCGGGGCGCTGACGGGCGCGTGGCTCGGGGCGGCGTCCCCGCCGGAGCTGACCGCCGCGGTGCACGCCCGCACCGGCGGCAACCCCCTGTTCGTGGAGGAGCTCGCCCGCCACCTCGCCGAGGCCCACCCCGGCGCGGCGCCGGCGGCGCTGGCCGTCACCGCCGGGGACGCCGTTCCGCAGGGCGTGCGGTCGGTGATCGACCGGCGGCTCGTGCACCTCGGCGACCCCACCGTCCGGGCCGTCCGGGTCGCGGCCGTCCTCGGCGACGAGTTCGACCTCGCCGACCTCGCCGCCGCGTCCGCGACCGGCGACGACGCGCTCGTCGGCCTCCTCGACGCGGCCGTCGCCGCGGGGCTCGTGCACGAGACGGCGGTCCCCGGCCGGTACGGCTTCGCCCACGCGCTGGTGCGCGCCGCCGTGCTCGCCGGCCTCACCGGCACCCGCCGGGCGCTGCTGCACCGCACCGTCGCCGACGCGCTCGAGGCCCTCCCCGGCGACGCCCCGGACCGGCGTGCCGGGGAGATCGCCCGGCACCTCCTCGACGCGCGGCCGCTCGTCGAGGCCCCCCGGGTCGCCGCGGCCGCCCTGCGCGCCGCCGGCCAGGCCACCCGCCGGCTCGCCTACGAGGACGCCGTCGCGCTGCTCGCGCGGACCCTGGACGGCGACCTCGGCGGGCGCGACCCGCTCCGCGCCGAGGTGCTGCTGGCCCTCGGCGACGCCCACCTGCGCCTCGGCGACGCGCCCGTGGCGGACGCCTGCTTCGACGACGCGGCCGCCGTGGCGCGCGACCTCGGCGACCCGGTGGCGCTCGCGCGGGCGGCGCTCGGCCGCGCCGGCCTCGGCGTGGCGATCGGCCCGGTGCGCCCGCCGGTCCGCGCCCTGCTCGAGGAGGCCCTCGGCGTCGTCGACGCGTCGTCGGAGCTGCGGCCCGCCCTCCTCGGGCGGCTCGCGATCGAGCTCTACTACGCCCCGCCCCCCGCACGGCGGGAGGAGCTCAGCGCCGAGGCCCTCGCCGCGGGCCGCCGCGCGGGGGGACGCGCGCTGCGGGAGGCGCTCGGCGCCCGCCACGTCGCCCTCTGGAGCCCCGACCACGCCGAGGAGCGCCTCGCCATCGCCGACGAGATGGTGGCGGCGGCGCGGGCGGCGGGGGACCGCGAGGCCGAGCTCCAAGGGGTCAACTGGCGCGTCGCGGACCTCTTCGAGCTCGGTGAGCGCGACGCCCTGACCGCGGCGATCGCGGAGCACGAGGGCCTCTCGGACGCCCTGCGCCTGCCCGCCTACCGCTGGTACGGGCCGATGTGGCGCGCGGCCCTCGCCCTGCTCGACGACCGCCTCGACGCGGCCGCCGCCCTGTCGGACCAGGGCGCCCGGATCGGCCGGGCCGCCCACGACACGAACGCGGAGCTGCTGTTCGCCGCCCAGCGCCTCGCGATCGACGCCTGCCGCGGCGACCTGACCCCCGGCGCGCACGCCGCCATCCGGGCGCGGATCGAGGGCTCCCCCGCGCGGCTCGCGTGGGTGGCGGGCCTCGGCATCGCGGCCGTCGCCGCGGGCGACCTCGCGGCGGCCCGCCGCGAGCTCCGGGCCGGCATCGCGGACCTCCCGGCGGCGACGGTCGACGTGAACTGGTTGTACGCCGTCCAGGCGCTCGGCGCGGTCGCCGCGCGGCTCGGCGACGTCGCCGCGGCGGAGGTCGTCCACCCCCTCCTCGCACCCCACGCCCATCGCGTCGTGACCGTGGGACGGGGGTGCTTCAGCACCGGGTCCGCGGCGCTGAGCCTCGGGCTGGTCGCGGCGACGCTCGGCGACGCGGCCGGCGCGGTCGCGCACCTCGAGGAGGCGGTGCGGCGCAACGACGCGTTCGGCGCGGTCGCCCTCGCGGCGGCCGCGCGGCGGGCGCTCGCCGCCCGCGTCGACGACCCCGCCCGGGCGGAGGGGCTCCGCCGGGCCGCGGCCGGCGTCGGCGGGGCGACCCTGCCGGGCGACCTCTACCGGTGACGGCCGTGCACGGAGGACTCACGCGGCACTGACGGTGGCGTTGCGGGCGCCGGCGAGCCTGGACGGGTCAACCCCCCCACGAGGAGGACCGCCATGTCCGCTCCGACCACCGCCCGCCCCGCCGGCGCCGACGAGCTCGCCGAGCAGGTCGCCGGCGACCTGATCGCCCCCGGCGACCCCCGCTACGACGAGGCCCGCCGGCTCTGGAACGGGATGATCGACAAGCACCCGGCGCTGATCGTCCGCTGCGCCGACGCCGACGACGTGAGCGCCGTCGTCCGCTTCGCCGCCGCCCGGGGCCTGCCGCTCGCGGTGCGCGGCGGCGGCCACAACGTGGCGGGCACCGCGTCCGTCGACGACGGCGTCGTGATCGACCTCTCCGCGATGCGGGCCGTCCGCGTCGACGCGGACGCGGGGACGGTGCACGTGGAGGGCGGCGCCACCTGGGCCGACGTCGACCGCGTCACCGCGCCCCTCGGCCTCGCCACCCCCGGCGGCGTCGTCTCGGAGACCGGCGTCGCCGGCCTCGCCCTCAGCGGCGGCGTGTCGTCCCAGCGACGCCTCCACGGAATGACGATCGACAACCTCGTGTCCGCCGACGTCGTCCTCGCCGACGGCCGGCAGGTCCACGCGAGCGCCGCCGAGCACGCCGACCTGCACTGGGCGATCCGGGGCGGCGGCGGCAACTTCGGCGTCGTCACGTCGTTCGAGCTGCGCCTGCACCCGCTCGGCCCGGAGGTGTTCGACGTCAACGTCTTCTACCCCGTCGAGGACGCCGCGCGGGTGATCGCGGGCTGGCGCGACGCCGTCGCCGGGGCGCCCGACGAGATCACGAGCGCCGCCTTCGTCTGGACGTTCCCCGTCGTGCCCGACCTGCCGGAGCACCTGCGCGGAGTGCCCTACGTGGGCGTCACCGCCATGTACGCCGGGCCGGTCGCGGAGGGCGAGCGGGCCCTCCGGCCGTTGCGCGCTCTCGCGACGCCCCTCGTCGACATGAGCGGCCCCGTCTCCTACCTCGACAAGCAGCGCTCCCTCGACCCGTACTTCCCCGCCGGGCTCCGGTACTACTGGAAGGCGCTCTACCTCGACGACCTCACCGACGCGGCGGTCGCGCAGACGGTGTCGTGGAGCGCGCGGCGCCCCTCCGACCGCACGCTCGTGGTGATCCGCCACTGCGGGGGCGCCATGTCGCGCGTCGCCGCCCACGAGACGGCGTTCGGCGACCGCTCCTCCGAGTGGATGCTGAGCATCGACGCGACGTGGGACGACCCGGCCGACGACGCGCGCAACATCGCCTGGGCACGCGACTACTGGGACGACGCCCACCGTCACTCCCGGGACGGCAAGACCTACTTCAACTTCCCCGGGCTGCTCGAGGAGGGCGACGCCGCCGTGCGGGCGAGCCACGGCGCGAACCACGCGCGGCTGGCGCGCATCAAGGCGGAGTACGACCCCGGCAACCTCTTCCGCCTCAACCCGAACATCCGCCCCGCGACCTGACCGCCGCGCGGTCCCGCGCGGGTGGACGTGACGCCCGACCCGCTCCTACGCCCCGGAGGCCAGGGGCGGGTCGGTCGTGCCCGCGATCCCCACCGCGGGCGGTGACGGGCCGGCCGGGGTGTGCAGCCCACGCGCCGCGAGCACCGTGAGGAACGCGGCGACGACGGTGGGGTCGAACTGCGTGCCGGCGCCGTCCCGCAGTTCCACGACCGCCTCCTCAGGGGTCCGCGCGACGTCATAGGGGCGGTCGGCGGTCATGGCCTCGAACGCGTCGCAGCAGAAGACGATGCGGGCGAGCAGGGGGATCCGCTCGCCCGCGATGCCGTGCGGGTAGCCGTCGCCGTCCCAGCGTTCGTGCACGGCCACCAGGACGGGGGCGAGATGCGCCAGGCTGGGGATCTCGGCCGCGATCTCCGCCCCCGCCTCGGGATGGCGCCGCATCAGCTCCCACTCGCGGGGGGTGAGGGGCCCCGGCCTGTCGAGGACCTCCTGGGGGACCGCCAGCTTGCCCACGTCGTGCATGCAGGCGACCGCCCTCAGGTCGCTGAGCCGGTCGCCCGCGATCCCGAGGCCCCGCCCGACGGCGACGGCGAGGTCGGCGACGGTGTCCGAGTGCTCACCGGTCGCCCCGTCCTTCGCGGCGAGCGCCCGCAGCATCGAGTGGACGGCGGCGTCCGCTGCGGCACGCACCCGCCGGCGGGGGGCCTCCGAGATGGTGAAGGCCCCGGCGACGACGGCCGGCCCGAGGATCGTCCAGGCGATCGCCATCACGGTCTCGCGGGTCGCCTCGGCCGCCGCGACCCGCTGGGCGGCGAGCAGCGCCTCGGCGGCGATCGCGGTGGCCATGGCCAGTGGGAGGCGGAGGCGTACGCCCGCCAGGCCGAGGAGCAGCAGCAGCACCAGGTGGGCGCCCTCGAAGTCGCCGTCGCCGGGCAGCGCCAGCGGGCTGAGGGCCACGACCATGCATGCGGCGGCGAGGCCGACGGCCCGCGGATCCCCCGAGGGCCAGCGGGGCGCCGCGACGAGCGCCGCCAGGGTCCGCGTGGCACGGCCGGAGCGACCTCCGAGCCCGAGGGGTCCTTCGCGCCCGCGCGGTGCGTCCATGACGCGTCACGATACCCCCGGACGTCGCCCCTCGGGGGGCGTGGGGGCCGCCGTCCTCCGCGCCCGCGGGGTGCACGGGGGCACGCGATCCCGCTACGGTGCCCGACCACCACGGGGCGGACGTGCGGCGGCCGTCCCGGGATGCCGATGGGAGGGTGGATGGACGGTCCCCGCAGACGGGCGTGCGTGGCGGCGGCGCTCGCGGCCCTCGCCGCCGGCGCCGCCGCCGACGCGGCCACCGCGGCGCAGGTCGGCCGGGGGACCCCCGCGAGCTGCACGTCGGCCGCCGTCGAGGGCGCCGTCGCCCGCGGCGGGACCGTCACCTTCGACTGCGGTCCGGCGCCCGTGACCATCGTGATGCGCCGCACCGCGAAGGTCCGCAACACGAGCCGCACCGTCGTCATCGACGGGGGCGGCCTCGTGACGCTCAGCGGGGCGGGCCGCCGGCGGATCCTCTACCAGAACACCTGCGACCGGGCGCAGGTCTGGACCACCAGCCACTGCCAGGACCAGGCGACGCCGCGCCTCGTGGTGCGCGACATCACGTTCGCGGCCGGTGACGCGACGGGGGAGGCGGTCGACGGCGGTGGCGGCGGCGCGATCTTCGCGCGCGGCGGGCGCCTCGAGATCGTCCGGGCCCGCTTCACCGGCAACCGTTGCGACCGCACGGGTCCCGACGTGGGCGGCGCCGCGGTGCGGGTGCTCGACCAGCACCGCGACCGCCCCGTCCGCGTCGTCGGGAGCACCTTCACCGGCGGCCGGTGCGCGAACGGCGGCGCGATCAGCAGCATCGGCGTGTCGTGGGCGATCACCGGCTCCACGTTCACCGGCAACCGCGCCGTCGGCCGGGGCGCGAACCCGGCGCGGACGGGCGCCCCCGGCGGCGGGAGCGGCGGTGCGATCTACCTGGACGGCGACCGGTTCACCCTCGACCTCCGCCGATCGACGCTCACCGGGAACACCGCCCGCGAGGGCGGCGGCGCGATCTTCTTCGTCAGCAACGACCGCACCGGGACGGCGCGCATCGCGGCCTCCACCCTGCGCGCCAACCGCAGCCTCGGCTTCGAGACCGCCGGGCTCCCCGGCATCTTCTTCCTCGGCGCCCGCCGACCGGCCCTCGTGGAGGGGACGCGCCTCATCCCGTGAGGGGACGGCCCGGGCGCCGGGCTCAGGCCCCCGCGGCGCGCAGGAGCCGGGCGCCGACCTCGGCGAGGCGCTCCCGCAGCTCCGGGGGCTCGTGGACGTCGATGTCCACGCCGAGGAGCGCCACGCGATGGGCCAGCCAGCCGAGGTCGTCGTCCCCCGTCCGCAGCTCGCAGGTGCCCGCGTCGATCGGCGTCACCTCCCCCCACGCCCCCGGGAGGCGGCGCCGCACGACCTCGGCGGGCGCGTGGACGGTCAGTCGCGCCTCGTACCGGTTCATCCCGGCGCGGCGGCCCGCCACGACGAAGGCGACCGGGTCCCCGCCCGGCACCTCGCGCGGCGCGAACCGGACGGAGGCGGCGACCGGGTCGGCGATCCGGTCGATCCGGAACGTGCGCCAGCCGCCGCGCCTGACGTCCCAGCCCACGAGGTACCAGCGGCGGCTGATCGCGACGAGGGCGTGCGGCTCGACCTCCCGGCGGCCGCTCTCCCCGTCCCGGCGGCGATACGTGAACCGCACCCGCTCGCCGTCGCGGCGGGCCGCGCCGAGCAGCGCGAGGTGGTGGGCGTCGACGGTCGGGCCCCCCGACGGCGAGGGCATCGCCGTCGCCCCCACGGCCCGGACCCGGGCGCGCAGGTGGGCGGGCAGCACCTGCTCCAGCTTCACCAGCGCCCGCAGCGACGTCTCCTCGATGCCGTCCACCGCCGACCACGCCGCGGTGCGCAGCCCGACGGCGATCGCCACGGCCTCGTCCTCGTCGAGCAGCAGCGGCGGCATCGCCGCGCCTGCGGCGAGGCGGTAGCGGCCCGCGGGCCCGGTCGACGACTCCACGGGGTACCCGAGCCGGCGGAGGCGGTCGACGTCGCGCCGCACGGTGCGCTCCGACACCCCCAGGCGGCGTGCGAGCTCCGGCCCCGGCCAGTCGCGCCGCGCCTGCATCAGGGAGAGCAGCTCGAGCAGGCGGCTGGCGGTCCCGGTCACGCCCCCATCATCGCCCATGACGCGGACAGTTCCTGACCGGAACCCCTCGTAGGGTCGTCCCGCGACCACACACGGGAGGGAGCGGACATGAGGGATCGCGACGGGTACCCGGCGGGCGTGCCGTGCTGGGTGGACATCGCCGTGGACGACCCGGAGGGCGCGGCCGCCTTCTACGCGGGGCTCTTCGGCTGGGACGTCGAGGACGGCATGCCGGCCGACGTCCCCGGCCACTACTTCACCGCCACCATCGGCGGCCGGCTCGTCGCCGGCATCGGGTCCCGCCCGGAGGGGATGCCCGCCGGGACCGGCTGGACGACCTACGTCTGGGTCGACGACGCCGACGCGGCGGTCGCGCGGGCCGTGGAGCTCGGCGGGTCGGTCGTCATGCCGGCCACGGACGTCTTCGACGCCGGGCGCAGCGCCGTGCTCGCCGACCCCGAGGGCGCGGTGTTCGCCGTCTGGCAGGCCGGCCGCCACCGTGGCGCGCAGGCCGTCAACGAACCGGGGACCTGGAACTTCAGCGGCCTGCACGCACGCGACCCGGAGGCGGCACTCGCGTTCTACGGCGGCCTGTTCGGGTGGGAGGCCAACCCCCCCGACCCCGAGATGGGCGGGACGATGCTGCTGCGGCGGCCGGGGTACGGCGAGCACCTCGAGACGCTGCAGCCCGGGATCATCCAGGGCGCGGCCGACATGGGCGCCCCCGAGGGCTTCGCGGACGCCGTCGCGTGGATCACCCCCGTCGCCGACGGCGACGCGCCCCACTGGGACGTCACCTTCGCCGTCGACGACGCCGACGCCGCCGCGGCGCGCGCCGAGTCCCTCGGCGGCACGGTGCTCGTGCCCCCGACCGACATGCCGTGGGTCCGGACGACGGTGCTGCGCGACCCGCAGGGCACCGTGGTGACGGCGAGCAGGTTCGTGCCCCCGGACGCCGCCTGACCGCGGTCCGCACGCTCCGGGCGTGACCGGGATCGCACTGTCGCGCGACCGCCGGCTGAGCCTCCGGGGCGACGGCCTCCGGAGGTCGCGCGACGCCCTCCGCGACGGCGACGTGATCCTCGCGTGCGCCGTCGTGGACGCGTTGGCCGGCGACGACTCGTCGTCGGCCTCCGCGGCGGCCGCGTCGGGCTGGGACGGGGTCGGGCTCAGCCGCCCCGGCGGCCGGAGGCCGACTCGCAGGAGATCTCGGACGTGCGCGTCAGGCGCAGGCACCCGGCGGCGAGGGTGTTCGACTCCTGGACGACGACCATCCACCAGGCCTCCGCGCCGCGGTGGACGGCGTAGATCGCCTCGCCGTGCAGCCGCACGTGCCGCTCGCCCTCCCACACCTCCGCGCTGACGGGGATGCGGGGCAGCGGCATGAGCGCCGGCGGCGCGACGTCGTCGAGGATGTGACGGGCGCGCTCGGCGCCCATGTCCATGACGCGGTGCATGTCCATCACAGGCTCCTTCGGTCTCCGGGCCGTGCGTCCGTGATATCCCATCGCGCCCCGCGGAGGAAGCCCGCGACCCGCCCCCGCCTCACCGTCAGGCGCGCAGGGCCCGCAGGGCGTTGAGGATCACCGCGACGTCGATCCCCTCCTGCAGCACGGCGCCGGCGACCGGGGGGATGTGGCCGAGGGCGGCGGCGACCATCGCGACCAGGCTGAGGCCCATCCCGGCGATGACGCTCTGCCGGGCGATCGCGAGGGACCGCCGGCCGATCTCCACCGCGTCGACGACCCGGTCGATGCGGTCGACGGCGATGACGACGTCGGCCGCCTCGGAGGACACCGTCGCGCCGCCGGCCGCCATCGCGATGCCCACGTCGGCCGCGGCGAGGGCGGGGGCGTCGTTGATCCCGTCGCCGACCATGACCACGGGGCCACCTCCCGGTGCCCGCTGGGCGGCCCGGACCGCGTCGACCTTGCCCGCCGGGGTGAGGTCGGCGTGCACGCGGTCGATGCCGAGCTCGCGGGCGACGGCGCCGGCGCCCCCGACGGAGTCGCCGGTGACGATCGCCACCGTCCCCACGCCCGCGGCCCGCAGCCGCGCGATGGAGCCCGCCGCGTCGGCGCGGACGGTGTCGTGCAGCACGACCCGCCCGGCGAGGCGTCCGTCGACCCCGACCAGGACGAGACCGCCGGCGGGCGCGGCGTCGCCCGTCGCGGTGATGCCGTGGCGGGCGAGCCACCGCGGGTTGCCCGCGCTCACGAGGCGGCCGTCGACGCGGCCCTCGATGCCCATCCCGGCGCCCTCGACCACGTCGGTCGGCTCGGTGAGCGCCAGCCCGCGGGTCCGCGCCTCCTGCACGATCGCCCGCCCCACGACGTTCGGCGAGAGCTGCTCGAGGGAGCCGACGAGGCGCAGCATCTCGTCGGGGGCGAGGCCGTCCCCCGCGGTCACCTCCGCGACGCCGGGCGTGCCGAGCGTCAGGGTGCCCGTCTTGTCGAGCAGCACCGTCCGGGCCCGCCCGAGCTGCTCGATCGGTCCCGACCCCTTCGTGACCACGCCCTGGCGGGCGGCCCGCGACACCCCCGACAGCAGGGCGACGGGGGCGGCGAGGATCAACGGGCACGGCGTCGCGACCACGAGGACCGCCAGGGCGCGCACCGGGTCCCCGGAGAGCGCCCCCGCGCCGATCGCGAGGGCGAGGGTCAGCGGCAGGAAGAACGCGGCGTACCGGTCGGCCATCCGCACGAACGGCGCCTGCTCCGACTCCGCCTGGCGGACGAGGCGCACGAGGGCGGCGTAGGCGCCCTCGGACGCGGGGCGGGTGGCGCGCACGTCGATCGCGGGACCCGCGTTCGCGGTGCCGCTGCGGACGGTGTCGCCCCGCGGGTGGACGACGGGCAGGGGCTCCCCCGTGAGGGCCGACTCGTCGAGCACCGCCTCGGCGACCTCCACCGTCCCGTCGACCGGCAGGACCTCACCGGCGCGGACCATCACGACGTCGCCGGCGACGACCTCCCCGACGGGGACGTCCACGATGTCGCCGTCGCGGCGCAGGTGGGCGGTCACCGGGGCCCGGGCCACGAGGGCGGCGAGCTCCCGCCGCGCGCGGCTCCCCGCGGCGGCCTCCAGGGCGTTCCCCCCCGCCAGCATGAGCGCCACGATCGCGCCCGCCAGGTACTCGCCGAAGGCGAGGGCCGCGACGATCGCGAGCAGCGCGATCAGGTCGACGCCGAGGCGCCGGGCGGCGAGCGTCCGGACCGCCGACACCGCGAGCGGCACCAGGGCGACCGCCGAGGAGACGGCCCACGTGGCGTCGCCCGCGGCGCCGGCCCCGGCGGCGTGGAGCAGGCCGCCGGCCGCGAGCGCACCCGCCTGCCCGGCCGCGAGGGCCGCCGCGCGCGTCAGCGCGTCGTCTCCCCGGGGACGGACGGCATGGGCCGATCATCGGCGCCGCGGGGGGCGGGGGCAGCGGTGCCCCCACGGTGCCGCGTGCGGGAAGACCGCAGCGGCGACGGGCGCGTCGCGGACGCCGGCGGGGCCGGGGGCGTGGTCCAGTGCCCGGGACCGAGGGGAGGCACGTGTGACGGGGACGGCGGCGCAGGACGGCGGGACGCGGCGGATCGCGGCGCGGGCGGAGGGCGCGACCCGGATCTACGGGGAGGGCGACGCGCAGGTCCGGGCGCTCGACGGGGTCCACGTGGAGTTCCCGGCGGGTGACTTCACCGCGATCATGGGCCCGTCGGGGTCCGGCAAGTCGACGTTGATGCAGTGCATGGCGGGGCTCGACCGCCTCACCTCGGGCCGGTCGTGGATCGGCGACATCGAGCTGTCCGGCCTCTCCGAGAAGCGCATCACCCAGGTGCGCCGCGACCACGTCGGCTTCATCTTCCAGGCCTTCAACCTGGTGCCGACGCTGACCGCACTGGAGAACATCCGCCTGCCCCTCGACATCGCGGGGCGCGAACCCGAGGGCGCGTGGCTCGACGAGGTGATCGACGCGCTCAACCTGCGGGCGCGCCTCGGCCACCGGCCGTCGGAGCTGTCGGGCGGGCAGCAGCAGCGGGTGGCGGCGGCCCGGGCCCTCGTGTCCCGGCCGGACATCGTGTTCGCGGACGAGCCGACGGGGCAGCTCGACTCCCAGTCGTCCGGCGAGCTGCTCGACGTGATGCGCCGCGCCGCCGACGACTTCGGCCAGACGATCGTGATGGTCACCCACGAGCCGACGGCGGCGAGCCGGGCCGACCGCGTGATCTTCCTGGCGGACGGTCGCATCGTGGACCGGATGGAGGGCCCGACGGCCGACTCGATCCTCGACCACATGAAGACCCTGGGGCCGGGCGCGCGCACGTGATCGTCCGGAGCGCCATCCGCAACCTCCTGGCGAGCCCGCTGCGGCTGCTGCTGACCTCGCTCGCGATCGTGCTGGGCGTCGGGTTCGTCGTCGGCGCCTTCGTCCTCGGCGACACGATCAACCGCGCGTTCGACGACGTGTTCGACACCGCGAACCGCGGCGTCGCCGTGGAGGTCCGCGGCGTCGAGACGGTCTCCGCCGCCGACCGGCAGCCGGTGCCCGCGACCCTCGTCCCCGTCATCCGCGGGGTGGAGGGCGTGCGGACGGCGGAGGGGACGGTGTTCGGCACCGCGCAGATCATCGGGGCCGACGGGGAGCCCGCCGGCCTGCAGGGGCCGCCCGCGCTCGGTTTCGGCTGGTCGGACGACCCCGACCTCAACCCCCTGCGCATCACGGAGGGGGCGCCCCCGCGCGCCCACGGCGACGTGGTCATCGACCGCACCACCGCCGAGGCCGAGGACTTCGCCATCGGGGACCGCGTCCGGATCGTGACGTCGTCGGGGTCGGCGACGTACCGGCTCGTCGGGATCGTCGCCTTCGGCGCCGAGAACAACCTGGCGGGGGCGACGCTCGCGGCGTTCACGCGCGCGACGGCGCAGCGGACGCTCGACTCGGCGGGGCGGTTCAGCACCGTCGGCGTCACCGCCGACCCCGGCGTCGGCGACGCCGAGCTCGCCCGCCGCATCGACGCCGCCCTGCCCGCCGGCTACGAGGCGATCACCGGCGAGACCGCCGCGCAGGAGGCCAGCGACCAGTTCAAGGCGTTCGTCGACATCTTCCGCAACTTCCTGCTGGCCTTCGCCGTCGTCGCCCTGTTCGTCGGCGCGTTCATCATCTTCAACGCCTTCACGATCACGGTCGCGCAGCGAACGCGGCAGATCGGGCTGCTCCGGGCGATCGGGGCGTCGGGGAGCCAGGTGGTGCGGTCGGTGCTGCTCGAGGCGCTCGTGACGGGCCTGGTGGCGTCGGCGATCGGGATCGCCTTCGGGATCGCGTTCGCGTACATCCTGCGGGCGGGGTTCAACGCCATCGGCGCGTCGCTGCCGGCGACGTCGCTGCAGGTCGCGCCGCGGTCCGTCGTGGCCGGGCTCGTCGTCGGACTCGTCGTCACCGTCACGTCGGCGATCCTCCCGGCGTGGCGGACCAGTCGCGTGCCGCCGATGGCCGCCCTGCGCGACACGCGGGTGGCGGACGCCCCGCGGGCGCGCATGGTGGTCTCGATCGTGCTCGCCGTCGCGGGCGTCGGCCTCGTGATGGCGGGTCTGCTGCTGCCGCTCGACGGCCTCGCGCAGCGGTTCACCTTCATCGGCGCGGGGGCCGTGATCCTGTTCCTCGGCGTGGCGATGCTGACCCGGTACGTCGCGCACCCGATGGCGCGCGTCATCGGGGCCCCGATGGCGCGGACGGGCCTCGCGGGGCGCCTCGGCCAGGAGAACGCGATGCGCAACCCGGCCCGGACGGCCCAGACGGCGGCGGCGCTCACGATCGGGGTCGCCCTCGTCACGGGCGTCACGGTGATCGCGGCGTCGCTCAGCGCGACGTTCCTCGGCACCATCGACCGCAGCGTCCGCGCCGACCTCCTGATCCTCTCCTCGAACCAGCAGCCGTTCAGCCCGGCCGCCGCCGGGGAGCTGGGTGACGTCCCGGAGCTCGCCGGCGTCACCGCGTGGCGCGACGGGGAGTTCAAGGACGCCTCCGGGTCGGTCCAGGGGCTCGGGGCCGTCGACCCGGCGGCCCTCGACGACGTCTACGACCCCGACGTCCGCGACGGGGCGATGGCCGACCTCGCCGCACCCGCGACGATCGCGGTGCAGCAGGACTACGCCCGGGACGAGGGCTTGCGCGTCGGGTCGACGATGCGGGTGCTCTTCGCCCGCACCGGCTGGAGCCGGATGCGCGTCGCCGCGATCTTCGAGGACTCCGGCTTCGACCGCTTCTACATCTCGCTCGCCGAGTACGAGCGGCGGTTCGCCACCCAGCAGGACACGATCATCCTGGCGCGCGCCGCGCCCGGCGTGTCGCCCGACGCCGCCGCCGACGCGGCCGCGGCGGCGCTGGGGCCGGCGTTCCCCAACCTCGACGTCCGCACCCGGGCCGAGTACCGGGCGTGGGTGAGCGGGCAGATCGACACGTTCCTGCGGCTCTTCTACGTGCTCCTGGCGATGGCGGTGGTGATCGCCGTCGTGGGGATCGTCCTGACCCTCGCCCTGTCGGTGTACGAGCGGACCCGCGAGATCGGCCTGCTGCGCGCGGTGGGTCTGTCCCGGCGCGCCGTCCGGGCGATGATCCGCTGGGAGGCGGTGATCGTGTCCCTCATCGGCGCCCTCGTCGGCCTCGTCGTCGGCGTCTTCCTCGGCGTCGTGAGCGTGTCGGCGATCCCCGAGTTCACCGCCGTCGCGATCCCGTGGCCGTCGATGATCGTGTTCCTGGTGGTCGCGGCCGCCTTCGGGGTGGTCGCCGCGATCCTGCCGGCGCGCCGTGCCGCTCGGCTCGACGTGCTCGACGCCGTCCAGGGCGAGTAGCGAGCCGGGAGCCCCCGCGCCGCGGGCGCGCCGGACGGCGTGGCGACCACCGTGTGGGGGAGGTAGCGTGCGTGGGTCGCGCCCACCATGTCCTTGCACCAGGGAGACGTAGTGCCCTCGCCGTCCGACCCCGGCCTCTCACCCCGCCGCGCACTCGAGAACGAGCAGTTCCTCGAGTCGATCAACGAGCGCCTCAAGGCGTCGCTCCTCGAGGTCCGTGACGAGGCCGGCGAGGACCCGGACGCCCACTTCCGGTTCTTCTGCGAGTGCTCGGACCTGTCGTGCCGCGAGCGCATGCACGTGCGCCCCTCGCGCCTCACGGCGATCCACGAGGACCCCGACCAGTTCATCCTCCTCCCCGGGCACGAGGTCCCGGCGGTGGAGCGCGTCGTCGATCAGGAGGAGGACTACCTGATCGTCCGCAAGATCGTCTGACCGCCCGCCGCCGCCGCCGTCGCGCGCGCGGCGGACCCGATCGCCGGGGCCGCCGTGGCCCCGGGCGACGCGGTCAGGCGGGGATGCGCTCCAGCAGGGTCGCGTTGGCCATGCCGCCGCCCTCGCACATCGCCTGCAGCCCGTACCGGGTGCCGGCGCGCTCCATCTCGTGCACGAGCGAGACCATCAGGCGGGCACCGGTCGCGCCGAGCGGGTGTCCGAGGGCGATCGCGCCGCCGTTCACGTTGACCCGGTCCATGTCGGCCCCCAGCTCCCGCGCCCACGCCAGCGGGATCGAGGCGAACGCCTCGTTGACCTCCACGAGGCCGATCTCGTCGAGCGACACCCCCGAGCGCTCCAGCAGGCGCCGGGTCGCGGGGATCGGCCCCGTCAGCATCTCCACGGGGTCCACGCCGGCGACGGCGAAGGAGTGGAACCGGGCCCGGGGCCGCAGACCGAGGCGCGCCGCGGCGCCCTCCGAGGCGATCAGCAGCGCCGCCGCGCCGTCGCTGATCTGCGACGAGCTGCCGGCCGTCAGGCGCCCGTCGGCGCGGAACACGGGGCGCAGGCCGGCGAGCGCCTCCGCGGTGGTGGCGTCGCGGATGCCCTCGTCGGCGGCGAACACCGACTCCCCGTCGTCGCGGACCACCCGGAGCGGCACGATCTCGTCGTCGAAGCGCCCGGCGTCGCGGGCGGCGGCGGCGCGCCGGTGGGACCGCAGGGCGAACGCGTCGAGCTCCTCGCGCGTCAGGCCCCACCGGTCGGCGACGATCTCCCCCGACTCCCCCTGCTCGATGAACCCGTCGTCGCCGAGGTCGTAGCGGGCGCGCATCCGCGTGCCGTACGCCGCGGACCGGTCGGGGACGTTCGCCCACATCGGCACCCGGGTCATCGACTCGACGCCCGCCGCGACGACGAGGTCGTAGGCGCCGGCCATCACCCCCTGGGCGGCGAAGTGGGCGGCCTGCTGCGAGCTGCCGCACTGCCGGTCGATGGTGGTCGCGGGGACGGTGTCGGGGAACCCCGCGGCGAGCACGGCGCTGCGGCCGACGTTGACGCCCTGCTCGCCGACCTGGTCGACGCAGCCGACGATCACGTCGTCGATCTCCGCCGGGTCGATGCCGGTGCGCTCGGCGAGGGCGGCGAGCACCTCGCCGAGCAGGTCCGCGGGGTGCCGTCCCGCCAGGGCGCCGCCCCGCCGCCCGACGGCGCTGCGGACGGCCCCGACGACGAGGGCGTCGCCCATCACATCCCCGAGAAGTCGGGCGTCCGCTTCTCGAAGAACGCGGTCATCCCCTCCCGCTGCTCGGGGGTGGTGAAGGCGAGCGCGAAGGCGTCGATCTCGCGGGCGAGGTGGCCCTTCAGGTCGCCGTCGAGCGCGAGGTTGCAGAGGGCCTTCGCCGACGCGATCGTCCACGGCGGCTTCGCCGCGATCTGGTCGCCCATCGCGACGGCCCGGTCGATGAGCTCCTCCGCCGGGTGGACGTGGTTGACGAGGCCGACGCGGAGGGCCTCGGTCGCGTCGACGGGGCGGCCGGTGAGGATCATCTCCTTCGCGAAGCCGGGGGAGGTGAGCCGCGCGAGGCGCTGGGTGCCGCCCCAGCCGGGGACGATGCCGAGGTTGACCTCGGGCTGACCGAACCGCGCGCCCTCGGCGGCGAGCCGGATGTCGCACGCGAGGGCGAGCTCGCAGCCGCCGCCGAGGGCGTAGCCGTTGACGGCCGCGATGACGGGCTTCGGGAACTCCTCGATGCGCCCCGTCAGCTCGTGGCCGCGGCGGGCGTACGAGCGCGCCTCGAGGGCGCTCGCGGTCTGCATGTGCCCGATGTCCGCTCCGGCGCTGAACGCCTTCGCGCCCGCGCCGGTCAGCACGACCACCTGGGTGTCGGCGCTGCGCTCGATGCCGTCGAGCCGCTCCTCCAGCTCGTCGAGGAGGGCGGGGGAGAGGGCGTTCAGCGCCTCGGGGCGGTTGAGCGTGAGGATCGCGACCGGGCCGCGTCGCTCCAGGTCGATGGGCACGGGGACCTCCGGGGGGTGTGGTTCGGTCGCGCCGGCGGCGCCGCGCACGGCGCGCCGTCCCCGTGCAGACTACCCGCCATGGACGCCTCACCGATCACACGGGTCGCCGTCGTCGGGGCGGGGGTGATGGGCAGCGAGATCGCCTGGACGGCCGCCGCCGCCGGCCTCGACGTGGTGCTGCTCGACGCCGACCCGGCCGCCCTGGAGCGCGGGACGGCGCACATCGCCGCGATCGGCGCCCGGCGCGTCGCGAAGGGCCGGATGGAGGCCGGGGAGGTCGACGCGGTCGTCGCGCGCGTCGTCACCGCCACCGGCGACGACGCCCTCGCCGGCTGCGACCTGGCGATCGAGGCGGTGCCGGAGGTGCTGTCGATCAAGCACGACGTGATGGGGCGCCTCGACGCGGCGCTCCCCCCGGGGGCCCTGATCGCCTCGAACACGTCGGGCCTGTCGATCTCGGAGATGGCGCGCGGGACGGGGCGGCCCGACCGCGTGCTGGGGCTGCACTTCTTCAACCCGGCGAGCGTGATGCGGCTCGTGGAGGTGGTGCGCGGCGAGACCACCAGCGACGCGACCGTCGCGGCGGGGGAGGCCCTGGCGACGGCCCTCGGCAAGGTGCCGGTGCTCGTGCGCGAGTGCCCCGGGTTCCTGGTGAACCGCATCCTGGTGCGCGCCATGTCCGAGGCGTACCGGGCGGCCGGCGCGTCGGGCGCGACGGCGCCGGCGGTCGACCGGGCGGTGGTCGACGGCGGGCCGGCGCCCATGGGGCCCTACGCCCTCGGCGACCTGATCGGCCTCGACACGATGGGCCACATCCGCCGGGACCTGGAGGCGGCCTACGGGTCCCGCTTCGACGACGGCGGCGCCGTGGACGCGCAGGTCGCGGCGGGTCGCCTGGGCGCGAAGACGGGGGCGGGGTTCTACGACGGCGGGCCACCCGACGGCGAGGCCGACGCCGACGGCCGGGCAGCGGCGGAGGCGTACTACGCGGGTGCGCTCGACGAGGCGCGCCGGTGCGTGGCGGAGGGCGTCGCCGCCGCCGCCGACGTCGACCTGGCGATGCGCCACGGCTGCGGCTGGAGCGCGGGGCCGCCGGGGTTGTGACCCCGCGGGGGGATGAGGCGCCGCCGACCGCGGGCGGCGCCTCGCCCCATGCGGGACCTCAAGGGGTGATCGTCACCTTCACCACGCCGTCCTCCTGGTTGGAGAACAGGGGGTAGGCCTCCTCGATCTCGTCGAGGCTGAACCGGTGCGTGATGAGCTGCTTCAGGTCGAGGCGGCCGATCTTCACGAGGTTCATGAGGGAGCTCAGGCGCTTCTTGCCGCCCGGGCAGAGGGTGGTGCGGATGTCGATGTCGCCGATGCCGTAGATGAACGGCTCCAGCGGGATCGTCACCTTGTCGCCGTAGACGCCGAGCGAGCTGACCATGCCGGCCGGCCGCACCGACTTGAGGCAGTTCTCGAACGTCTCCTGGATGCCGAGCGCCTCGATCGCGACGTCCGCGCCACGCCCCTCGGTGAGGGCCTTGATCTTCGCGACCGGGTCCTCCTGGGTGTAGTCGATGACGACGTCGGCGCCCATGGTGCGGGCCATCTCCAGGCGCTTGGCGTTCGAGTCGACGGCGATCACCAGGCCGGCGCCGCGGAGGCGCGCGCCCGCCGTCGCGCAGAGCCCGATGGGGCCCTGGGCGAACACGACGACGGAGTCGCCGAGCTGGACGTCGGCCGTCTCGACGGCGGAGATGCCGGTGGTGGCGATGTCGGTGACGAACAGGACCTCCTCGTCGGAGAGCCCCTCGGGGATGCGGGCGAGGTTCGCCTGGGCGTACGGCACCCGGAAGTACTCGGCCTGCACGCCGTCCATGGAGTTGCCGAGCCGCCAGCCGCCGATGATCCCCCACTGGTCCTCGTAGCCGGCGCACTGCGACAGGTCGCCCGACTGGCAGAAGTAGCAGGCGCCGCACGGGGTGATCGCACCGACGACGACGCGCTCGCCGATCTCGTATCCGGTGACGGCGTCGCCGAGCTCGTGGATGACGCCGGCCGGCTCGTGGCCGACGACGCGTCCCGGGGCGACGGGGTACTCCCCGCGCCAGATGTGCGAGTCGGTGCCGCAGATGGTGGTGGTCGTGACCTTCACGATCGCGTCGGTCGGCCCGCACCGCGGGATCGGGACCTCCTCGATGTGGATGTCGCGCACGTCCTTGAAGACGGCGGCCCTCATGGTGTCCGGCATGGCGTTCCCCCTGTCCGCGTGGCGGCCGGTCCTCCCGACCCTCCCCCCGGGCCGCGACGGGGGCAACGGGCGCCACGGTCCCCCGGGCCGCCCCGCGGGCGACCCGGCCCCCACGGGATCCCGGTGGTCGTGCGGGAACCGCCCGCCCGCCGGACCCGCCCGCCCGCCCGGGCGGTCGCTCACCCGTTCGGGTGAGTCGTTGCCTCCCGGGCCCCCGGCGGCGCATAGTGTGGATCGTGACGAGAGGGGTCGCGGTGGGGCGTGGGAGCGCACAGGTGGCGGTGGTGGCGCCCGGGGCGCGGGGCGCCGAGCCGGGTCTGCTGCGCCGCGCCGACGCCGCGGGCCAACGCCTGTTCCGCGAGCTCGTCGTCTCCCGGATCGCGTGGTCGGCGGTGTCGGAGGCGAGCCGCCTGGTGGCGGTCGACGTCGTCGCCTTCTCGGTCCGGGTGGCGGGGTGCGACCACCCGCAGCCGTGCCACCTGCACCACTGCCACGACCACCTGGAGGTGCGGGCCGTCCTCGGCAACCGGGGGCCGCGGCTGCCGGGGCTGCGCCTCGCGGACGGGGAGGGCGTCGGCGGCCGGGTGCTGCGCACGGGCGCCCCGGTGGCGGTGCGCGCCTACGGGATGGCGCCGTTCGACCCGGACCTCGTGGCCCTGGTCACGGAGGAGGAGGGCATCCGCTCGGTCGTCGGCGTCCCCGTCTCGTTCGGCGGCGAGGTGCGCGGCGTGCTCCATGCGGGGTTGCGCCACGGGGGTGGGGTGGGCCCCGCCGCGGTGGAGGCGTTGTCGCGCCTCTGCACGTACGCGGGGGCGGCGATGGCGGCGGCGCGCGACCGGGCGCGGGTGGAGGAGGTCGCGGCCCTCCGGGAGCGGCGGCGGCTGGCGCGGGCCCTGCACGACGAGTTCGGCCAGCGGCTGTTCGGGATCGGGGTGACGGGTGGCCTCGCGCGGGAGAGCGCGGCGGCGGGACGGCCGGACCTGGTGGCGCACCTCGCGGGCCTGGAGCGGCAGATCGCGGGGGCGTCGGCGGCGCTGCGGGCGACGTTGCGGGCCCTCGACCGCCCGTCGGCCCCGGCGGGGGCGTTGGCGGTGAAGCTCCGCGAGGACGCCGCCGCGTTCTCGGCGCGGACGGGGGTGGCGTCGCACCTGCTGGTGCTGGGGGAGCCGGCGCCGATCGACGAGGCGCGCGAGGACCTCCTGGTGCGGGTCGTGCAGGAGGGGCTCCGCAACGTGGAGCGCCACGCCCGCGCCCACGAGGTGGTGGTGACCCTGGCGTTCGGGCGGGGGACGGTGGAGCTGGTGGTGCAGGACGACGGCGCCGGGTTGTCGCCGGGGATCGGCGGCAACGGCGTGGGGCTCGGGATGTTGCGGGAGGAGGTCGGCCGCCTCGGCGGCGACGCGCGCCTCGCGCGGAACGAGGACGCGGGCTGCACCCTCCGGACGCGGCTGCCGCTGGGGTGAGCCGCAAGCCCCACACCGTCGTCGTGGCGGACGACCACCCGATCGTGATCGCCGGGATGCGCCTGCTGCTGTCGGGGTCCCGTTTCTTCGAGCTGGTGGGGGAGGCGCGGACGGGGGCGGAGGCGATCCTCCGGTGCGAGCAGTACCGCCCCGACGCCCTCCTCCTCGACCTGCGCCTCCCCGACCTCCCGGCGGCGACGATCTGCACGCGGATCAAGGAGCGCCACCCGGGGATCGCGATCGTCATCCTCACCGCCCACGCGGAGGAGATGGCGGTGCGCGGGTGCCTGAAGGCGGGTGCGGCGGCGTGCCTCTTCAAGGACGTGAACGAGCAGAGCCTCCTCGCCGCCCTGATGCAGGTCGTCCACGGCCGGGCGGTGATCGACCCGCGGATCGCCGGGGCGATGCTCCCCCGCCGCGGGGCGAACGGCGCGGACGGCGCCCTCACCGGCCGTGAGCACGAGGTGCTCCTCCTCATCGCCCGGGGGCTCACCACCCAGGAGATCGCCGACGAGATCGGGCTGTCCCCGAACACCGTGAAGAGCCACTCCCGCTCCCTCTTCTCGAAGCTCGCCGCCCACAACCGCGTCCAGGCCCTCGCCGTCGCCACGGAGCGCGGCCTGATCTGAGGGGGCGGGTCCGGGGTCCCCGGGGGTCGGGGTCCGATCGGACCCCGGAGCGTCGGTCGATCGGCCGGCGCCCCCCGGCCAAATGGACCTCGGTGTTGCGGCCGAGTGGCCGGATGCCCGGCGGCCAAGTGGACCTCGGTGTGTCGCCAAGTGGCCGGACGCCCGGCGGCCAAGTGGACCTCGGAGCGTCGGTCAAGTGGCCGGCGACCGTCCGGCCAAATGGACCTCGGTGTCACGGCCAAGTGGCCGGAGCTCATCCGGCCGAATGGACCTCGGTGTCACGGCCAAATGGACCTTGGAGCGTGGGTCACGTGGCCGCTCGACCGTCCGACCAAGTGGACCTCGGTCTCACGGACAAGTGGCCGGCGACCCTCCGGCCAAGTGGACTCGGGTGTCATGGACAAGTGGCCGGCGACCCTCCGGCCAAGTGGACTCGGGTGTCATGGACAAGTGGCCGGCAACCCTCCGGCCAGTGGACCTCGGTGTCACGGCCAAGTGGCCGGAGCTCATCCGGCCAAGTGGACCTGGGAGCGCCGGCCGAGTGGTCGGCGACCCTTCGGGCGATCGACCGCCGGCGTCTGCGCGGTCACCCCGGGACACCATTAGCCCACGAACGTTTGGCTTCTGTCATATAGTTGCCGGGTGCCGGTCGCCGTGGACATCCCCCTCGAGGACCTCCTCGGGTGGCGCCTCTCGGTCGCGGGGAGGTTGATGCGGTCACGGGCCGACCAGGTCCTCGCCGGGGTCGCGCCGACGACGGCCCAGGGGATCGGCGTCCTGATGCGCCTCGCCGAGCGGGACGGGACCACCCAGACCGACCTCGCCCGCCTCCAGCGGGTCGAGCCGCCGTCGATGTGCCGGATGGTCGACCGCCTCGAACGCGACGGCCTCGTCGAGCGCCGGCCCCGCCCCGGCGACCGCCGCGCAGTCGCCGTGCACCTCACCGACGCCGGCCGGGACGCCGCCGCCGCGGGCGCCGCCACCGCCGCCGCCATCGACGACGCCGTCTTCCGCGGCCTCAGCCCCGACGAGCGCCGGACCCTCGCCGCCCTCCTCGGCCGCGTCCTCACCGAGCTCGCCGACCCCGCCGACCCCGCCGAGCCCGCCGACCCGGCCGCCGGAGGGGACGCGTGAGCACCCCGGCCCCGGCCCCGGCCCCCCGTCCCCGGCCCGGGCACGGCGACCCCGTCCCGACCCAGTCGCTGCGCCTCACCCTCGCCGGGCTCATCGTCGCGTCCGGGGCCTACGCCCTCATGCAGACGTTCCTCATCCCGGCGCTCGGCGAGCTCGAACGCGAGCTCGGCACCACCACCACGTGGGTCACGTGGACCGTCACCGCCTACCTCCTGAGCGGCGCGGTCAGCACCCCCATCGTCGGCCGCCTCGGTGACCAGTACGGCAAGAAGCGCCTCATGATGATCACCCTCGGCGTCTTCCTGCTCGGCTCCGTCGGCGCGATCTTCGCCCCCAACGTCGGGGTGCTCATCGCGTTCCGGGTCGTGCAGGGCGTCGGCGGCGCGTCGTTCCCGCTGAGCTTCGCGATCATCCGCGACGAGTTCCCCCCCGGCCGCATCCCCACCGCGATGGGCACCGTCTCCGCCGTCCTCGGCGTCGGCGGCGGCGTCGGCATCGCCCTCAGCGGCGTCATCGTCGACCACCTCTCGTGGCGGTGGCTGTTCGTCGTCAGCGCCGTCCTCGTCGCCGCGGCCCTCGTCATGGTCTGGCGGTTCGTCCCCGAGTCCCCCGTCCGGGCCCCGTCACGCCCCGACATCACCGGCGCCCTCCTCCTCTCCGCGGGACTGGTCGCGCTGCTGCTCGGCGTGACGGAGGGGGAGCGGTGGGGGTGGGGCTCCCCCGCCATCGTCGGCCTGCTCGCCGGGTCCCTCGCCCTCTTCCTCGTCTGGGGACGGTACGAGCTGGGGGTGGCCGACCCGATGGTGGACATGCGGATGCTCGCCCGCCGCCCCGTCCTGTTCACCAACATCACCGCGGCGCTCTCGGGCTTCGCGCTCTACATGACCTGGGTGATCCTCCCCGGCTTCTTCCAGCTGCCCCGCGGCCTCCCCGACGACCTCGCGGCGCTCGGGGACTACGGCTTCGGCACCACCGTCACCGTCGCCGGCCTCTGGATCCTCCCGACGTCGGCGGTGATCGTCGTGTCGGGACCGGTCGCCGGGCTCATCGGACGCCGGTACGGCTCCCGCCCGCCCCTCGTCGCCGGGATGGTGCTCCTCGCCGTCGGCTCCGCGATGATCGCCCTCTTCCACGACACCCCCCTCCAGGTGTCCGCCTGCTTCGCGATCTGCGGCGTCGGCATCGGCTTCTCCTTCGCCGCGATGCCGCGGCTCGTCTCCGACGCCGTCTCCCCGTCGGAGACCGGCGTCGCGAACGGCATGAACACCGTCATCCGGACCGTGGGCGGCGTCGTCGGCGCCCAGGTCGGCGCCGCGGTGCTCACCGCCAGCGCCGTCGCCGGGGGCTCGGTCCCCGCCGAATCGGGCTACGTCACGGCGTTCTGGATCGGCGCGGCCGCCGCCGTCGCCGGCGCGGTGACGGCGGCGTTCGTCGCCCCCCGCCGCTGGGTCGCCCACCGGGCGCCGGCGCCCGTCCCCCGGCAGGTCGGCGCCCGCCGGTCGTAGCGGGGCGACTTCGCCCCCGCGACCGGCTACCGTGGGTCGCCTGAGCGCCGACACCACCCCACCCGCCCACGCCGCCACACCCGGTGGGGACGCACCACCCACACCCGCCGCCACCCCGTGGTCCCGGCACGCCCTCGTCGTGGTGCGCGTCGCCGTCGCCACGCCCGACGCCGACGCCCTCGCCCGGGTGGCGCGCCTCGCCGCCGGCCTCGGCCCCGGTGAGCTCCTCGCGGTGCGCTCCGCCCGGCCGTGGCCCGACGGGTCGCCCGCGGGCGGGACGTTGCGCCGCGTCGCGTGCGACTTCGCGGCCGACGACCACGAGACCCTCGTCTGGCCCGCCCCCCCGGACGTGCCGGACGACGCCGGCATCGACCGGCTCGACGTCCGCGGCCTGCCGCAGCCGCTGCCCCTCGTCGCGACGGCACGCGCGGTCGCGGCGATGGCCCCGGGTGACGGGCTCGAGGTGATCGGCGCCGCCGGTTCCCCGCTGCTCGTCGACTTCCTCGCCGGCCGGGCGGAGGTCACCTTCGACCCCGACGCCTCCGGCGGGCTGGTCGTCACCCGCCTGCGCCGCATCTGAGCCGCCCCCGGGGAGGGCGCACGCCCTCCCCGGGGTGGACCCGGCGGGTCAGCCCGCGGGCGCGGCCTCCGGCACCGGGACGCCGACGCCCTCCGCGACCCGGCGGCCGAACTCCTCGTCGCACCGGGCGAAGTGCCCGACCATGCGCTCCTGGATCTGCCGCTCGCACTGGCCGATCAGGTCGACGAGGTTGAGGACGAGGTCCTCGCGCTCCCCGTCCGGCATCGTGCGGTACCGCTCGCCGGCCTGGGCGTAGTCGTTCGTGCGCTCCAGCTTCTGACGGCCGACGCGCCCCGAGACCTGCGGGCGGTGCTCCGGGCCACCGGCGGGGGCCTCCGCGAGGCCACCCGTGCTCGACGGCTCGTAGTTGACGTGCGGGTTCGGCCCGCCGTCCACGCGGAACGTCATCGCCCCGTCGCGCTGGTTCGTCCCGACGGGCACGACGGGCGCGTTCACCGGGAGCTGCAGGTAGTTCGGGCCGACGCGGTACCGCTGCGTGTCCGAGTACGAGAACGTCCGGCCGACCAGCATCTTGTCGTCGCTGAAGTCGAGGCCGTCGACAAGGACGCCGGTGCCGAACGCGACCTGCTCGTTCTCGGCGAAGTGGTTCTCGACGTTGCGGTCGAGGACCATGCGACCCACCGGCAGCAGCGGGAACGCGTCCTCCGGCCACACCTTCGTGTCGTCGAGGGGGTCGAAGTCGAGCTCGGGGTGCTCGTCGTCGCTCATCACCTGCACGCGCAGCTCCCACTCCGGGAAGTCGCCGCGCGCGATGGCCTCGTAGGCGTCGAGGGAGGCGGAGCCCAGCTCGGTGGCCTGGATCGCGTCGGCCTGCGCCTGCGTCAGCGAGGCGAGGCCGTCCTTCGGCTCCCAGTGGTACTTCACCAGCACGGCGTCACCGGCGGCGTTCACCATCTTGTAGGTGTTCACGCCGAAGCCCTGCATCTGGCGGTAGTTCGCCGGGATGCCGCGGGGGCTGAACAGCCAGGTCAGCATGTGCATCGACTCGGGGGTCATGCTCATGAAGTCGAAGATCCGGTTCGGCTCCTGGCGGAACGTGACCGGGTCCGGCTTCAGCGAGTGGATCACGTCGGGGAACTTGATCGCGTCGCGGATGAAGAACACCGGCAGGTTGTTGCCGACGAGGTCCCAGTTGCCGTCCTCGGTGCGGAACTTCACCGCGAAGCCCCGGGGGTCGCGCGCCACCTCGGACGAGTCGCGGCCGCCGATCACCGTCGAGAAGCGGACGGTCACGGGGGTGCGCTTCCCCTTCTCCTGGAACAGCTTCGCGCGGGTGTACGTCGCGGCGGTCGCGTCGCCGATCATCCCGTAGGCCTCGAAGTACCCGTGCGCCACGAAGCCGCGCGCGTGGACGACGCGCTCCGGCACGCGCTCGCGGTCGAAGTGCGAGATCTTCTCGAGGAACTGGTAGTTCTCGAGGGTCGCCGGACCGCGGTCACCGACCGTCCGCTGGCTCTGGTTGTCGGACACCGGGTGTCCCTGACGGGTGGTGAGGTGCTCGGAGGAGTCGCTCATCGCGTCCCTTCGCTCGTGGTGGTCGGGTGCCCCGCGCCGGCGCAGTCGCCGCACAGGCCCCAGAAGACGATCTCGGCCTCGTCGATGACGAAGCCGCCGCGCTCCGCCGGGTCGAGGCAGGGGGCGTGGCCCGTCGCGCAGTCGACGTCGCGGGTCGCCCCGCAGGCGCGGCAGATCAGGTGGTGGTGGTTGTCGTCCACCCGGGTCTCGTACCGCGCGGGGTGCCCCGCCGGCTCGATCCGGCGGAGCAACCCGGCGCGGGTCAGCGCGTGCAGCGTGTCGTAGACCGCCTGCGTCGAGACGCTGCCGATGCGCCGGGTGACCTCGACGCGGACGGCGTCCGCGTCGGGGTGGCCCATCCCCTCGATCGCGTCGAGGACGGCGATCCGCGGCGCCGTGACCCGCAGCCCGCGGGAGCGGAGCAGGTCGGCGACGTCGCGGAGGGGCTCGGGCACCCGCCCACCCTACCCGTTTCCTGGAATCGTTCCGATAAGCGAGGGGATCCGGGTGTGGGCCGGTCCCCGCCCTCGGCGGACGCGGGCAGGTCGCCCCACGAACGCGGCGCCGGCGGTGACCAGGCTCGGCACCCGCCGGCCCCGGGGCCACGCGACCGCGCGATCGCGGCGAGCAGCGTCAGCGGGATCACCACGATCGGGATGTGGACGATCAGGGGGTGGGAGGGGAGGCCGAACGCCTGGCTGAGATCCATCGGGGCTCCTGACGCGGGACGGGCCCCCACGATGGTCCGGGCCCGGTGAGGGCTCCACCCGGATTCGGTGAGGAACGTCAAGGACGGTCGCGCGCCGGCAGGCGCACCACCGCGCGCAGACCGCCGCCGTCCGCCTCCTCGAGGCGCACCGTGCCCTCGTCCGCCTCGACCAGGCTCCGGACGATCGCGAGCCCGAGGCCGGAGCCGGCGCGGTCCTCCCGGCCCCTCCAGAAGCGGTCGAACGCGCGGTCGCGGTCGGCGGCGGGCATCCCCGGTCCCGCGTCGGAGACGGCCACCACGATCGCGCCGTCCTCCCGCGCGGCCGACAGGCGCACCTCCGACCCCGGGGGCGCGACGGCGACGGCGTTCGCGACGAGGTTGTCGAGCACCTGCTCCAGGGCGCCCGGCGCGAGTGCGGCCACGAGCCCGGAGGGTGCGCGCGCCGCGAGCTCCACGTCGCGCTCGGCGGCCGCGGCGCGCCAGGCGTCGGCGCGCTCGCGCACCAGGGCCCCCACGTCCTGGGGTGCCCGCTCGTGGGCGCGGCGCTCGGCCCGCGCCAGGGCGAGCAGCCCATCGACGAGCCGCGACAGGCGCTCCACCTCGCCGAGGGCCCCGTCCAGGTCGTCGCGGGTGGCGGCGTCCGCGTCGTGCTGGAGGTTCTCGATCCGCAGGCGGAGGGCGGTGAGGGGGCTGCGGAGCTGGTGCGAGGCGTCGGCGACGAACTTCTCCTGCGTGCCGACGAGACCGTCGAGGCGCCCGATCATGTCGTTCAGGGCGTGCGCGACCTCCCGCACCTCGTCGGGACCCACCTCGGCGTCGGCGCGCGCCGACAGGTCGCCGCCCCCCGCCCGGCGGGTCGCGTCGCGCAGGTCGGTCAGCGGGCGACTCACCCACCGCGCCACCCAGAGCCCCGCCACCGCGACGGAGGCGAGCACGACCAGCGCGACCCCGCCGAGGATGAGCCAGTACCGCTGGACGAGGGCGTCGAGGCGCGAGGTGGGCACGCTGGCCCGCACCGCTCCGTGGACGGTGCCGCCGGAGGCGACCGGCACCGCGACGTAGAGCAGGTCGGTGCCGAGGGTGTCCGAGCGACGGATGCCGGTCGCGACCGCCCCGTCGAGGGCCGTGGCGATCTCGGGACGCGTCGAGAAGTCGCGCCCCAGCTCGCGCTCGTCGTCGGAGTCGGCGAGCGCCCGGCCGCCGGGACCGACGACCACCACCCGTGCCCCCGTCGACGCCCCGTAGCCGCGCACGATGCCCCGCAACGTCGGGTCGCCCGGCTGCGCCCCGGCCTGCAGGGTGTCCTCGACGAGGGCCGCCAGCGCGACCGCGTCGCGCTCGACCCGCTGCTGGAGGTCGCGGCGCTGGTTGCGCTCGTTGACGACCCCGAGCGGCACCTCCAGCGCAACGAGCACCACCGCCGCCAGGATCAGGTAGGTGGCGACGAGCCGCCGGGTCATGGGGCGCGCAGGCGGAAGCCGACCCCGCGGACGGTCTCGATCCACCCCGGGTCGCCGAGCTTGCGCCGCAGCGACGAGATGTGGACGTCGATCGTCTTCGACGGGCCGTACCACCGGGTGCCCCAGACCTCCTCGAGGATCCGGCGGCGGTCGAGCGCCGCGCCGGGGTCGCCGGCGAGCAGCGCCAGCAGCGCGAACTCCTTGGGGGTCAGCGCGACGGGGGCGCCGTCGAGGGTGACCTCGTGGCGGCGCCGGTCGATCGCGAGGCCGTCGACCTCGACGACGGGCTCGGGCTCCGCGGCGCCGACGGGGGGCTCGGAGACCCGGCGCATCACCGCGTTGATGCGGGCGATCAGCTCCCGCAGGCCGAAGGGCTTGACCACGTAGTCGTCGGCGCCGAGCTCCAGGCCGACGACGCGGTCGACCTCCTCGCCCCGGGCGGTGACCATGATGATCGGCACCCGCGAGCGGGCCCGCATGCCGCGGGCGACGTCGTAGCCGTCCATGTCGGGCAGCCGCAGGTCGAGCAGCACCAGGTCGGGCTCGGGCGCCGCGAGCGCCTCCGCCCCCGTGGCGGCGCGCTCCACCTCGAAACCCTCGCGCCGCAGCCCGGTGACCAGCGGCGCGGCGATGCCGTCGTCGTCCTCCACCACCAGCAGTCTCATGGGCGGATCATGGCGTCCCGGGCCCCTCCGCGTCGGCGTCCTACCGTTTCCTTACCCGACGCGGGGACACTCCTGGCCCGCCGTGACCCACCCCGAAGCCCGCCGCTCCTAGCGTGGCCAGCGACGGATCAACGACAGGGGGTAGCGGGGATGCGCGGGATGATCGTGGCCGCGGTGGCGACCGTCGCGGCGGTGGTGGGGGTCGTCGGGCTGAGCGCGGCGATGCAGGAGGACGGCACGCAGCCCACGGCGGCGGCCGGTCCCGTGACGGTGACCGACACGACCACCTCGGATGACGCGCTCGCGTCGCGCCTCGCCCGGCTGGCACGCGCCGAGCGTGCCGCGGACGCCGCCCTCGCGCGGACCGCCGGGACGACGACGACCACGACGACGGCGCCGGGTGGTGCGGTCGCGGCCCCGGTCGCACCCCTGGAGCGCCGTGGTGACGGCACGATCGACGACACCCAGGCGGGCCGCCACGTCGAGGACCTCGACGACGACCGGTCCGGTTCCGACGACCGCGCGGACGACCGTGACGACCACGGCGACCGGTCCGGCGACCGCGACGACCACGACGACGACGGCGGGCGCGGGCGGGGTCGCGGGCGCGGCGGGGACGACGACTGATGGACCCCCGCCGGGCACGGGCCGCCGCGACGGCCGGCGCCGTCGCGCTGACGGCGGGCGTCGCCGCGGCCTTCGCGATCCATCCGCCGGCCGCGACGCCGCCGCCCTCCCCGCCGCCGGTCGCGACGGCGCCGGCGGCGCAGCCGGCCGACCCGGGCGCGTCGCTCGCGGCGCGCGAGGCCCGCGCGGTGGCCCGTCTCGCCCTGGCCGAGCGCCGTCTGCGCGCCCTCGCCGCCCGCGCGCGCGGCGGCGCCGGCCCCCGTCGCGGCCCCGGCCCCCGTCGCGGTCGCGTCCCCGGCGCCGGCGCCGGCCCCGGCGCCCGTCGTGAGCAGCGGCGGCTCCTGATGCCCGCGGCGGCACGATCCGCGCCGAGGGGGCATGATCGGTGCATGCGCACGACCGCCACCCACCCCGGTGACGCGACGTGACCGGCCGGGGGCGCTGGCGGCGCCCGCTGCTCGTCGCGGTCGCCGTGCTGCTCGTCGCCGCCGCGGCGGCGGCGGCGAACATGGCGCTGCTCGACTCGGCGGGCGAGGACCGGCTCGGGCGGCTGCGCCCCGTCGACCCGGCCCTCGGTCGCACCGCACCGGCCGCCGGCGCGACGACCGCCCCGGCGCGCACCACCACCGGGACCACGACGGCGTCCGCCCCGGTCGCGCCGCCGGCCACCGTCGTCACCGACGACGATGACGACGACGCCGCGGGTCCCTCCGGCGACTCCGACGACGACAGCGGCCGGGGCCGGGGCCGCGGCCGGGGCCGCGGGGGCGACGACGACGACTGACGCCGCCGCCGGGCGCCGGGACGGGCTCAGCGGCGGGCGGGCACCCTCGCGACGCGGGTGAGCGCGGTCGTGCGGCCGGTGGTGTCCCGCACCGTGACCCGCATCCGCACCCGGGTCGCGCCGCCGAGGCGGGCGCGCCGGAAGGTGATGCGCGGGGAGAGCGTGCGGCCCGCCCGGAGCGCGACGCGCCGCGACGTCACGAGACGCCCGTTCGGGCGGGTCAGGCGGATCGTCGCCGTGGCCCGCACCGTCGCCCGCAGGCGGACGGTCATCCGCAGCGACGGCCCCACCGCGACCACGCGGGGGGTGGGGACCGTCATCCGGAGTGCCGGGCGCGGCGGCGTGACCGGCGTCGGCGCCGGGGCGGGCGCCGGGGTCGCGGGGGTGGAGGGGGGCGGGGCGACGGGCACCGCCGGCAGGGCCGGCGCGTCCGGGGCCGCCGGGTCGAGCCGCACCCACGAGGCCACCGACGGGACGCCGTCCGCGTTCAGGACGTGGAGCATGTAGTAGCCGGGTGGGGCGACGGTCGCGTCGAGCGGGGTCGTGGCGGTGATGCCGTCGGCCTGCGTCGTCACGTCGAGGGCGATCACCTGCTGCGACATGTCGACGGAGTGGGTGACGGCGCCGGGTCGCACCAGCACGGCGCGGGTCACGGCGGCCGGGTCGCCCTGCACCGCGAGGCGGAACGGGGCGTCGTAGCGCACCGACGTCGGCGCGAACGTCACGACGGGCCGGGGGCCGTCGAACAGGTAGGGCGGGCTCCAGATCTGGGCGGTCCGGTTCGCCAGGGCGAGGTGGTCCGCCGACGCGGCGCTCGGGATGTCGCGGTCGTCGCCGGCGCTCAGCACCCGGCCGTCGGGAAGCAGGACGGACGTCGAGTGGTAGGTGCGGGCGTCCGCCTCGTTGCCCACCGGCGTCCACGACGTCGCGCCGGCGGCGAGGAGCTCCGCCCCGTAGACGGGCTCCGCGTAGAGCGTGTCGTTCTTGCGGCCGTAGCCGCCGCCGTTCGTGAAGATCGAGCCGTCGGGCAGCAGCACCGTGTTGAAGTGCGCCCGTCCGGTCGTGAGCGGGGGGGCCGCGCCGAGCTGCCAGCCGGCGTCGGGGTCGTCGAGGTCGAGCACCTCGGCCGTCGTGCTCGGCGGCGGCGCCGTGCCGGGTCCGGGGGCCGCGCCGCCGGCGTTCGTGCCGCCCATCAGCACCACCCGGGTCGAGCCGTCGGCGTCGGACGGCGCGAGCCACGCGGTCGCCCACGAGCGGTCCTGGCTGAGGCGGGGGTCGCCGCCGAGCGGCTGCTCGCCGATGTCGGTCCACACCCACGTGTCGGTGTCGATGACCGCCGAGTCGTAGGCGTTCGGGCCGGCGACGAGGATCTTGTCCCCGCCGGCGCCGAGGGCCGTGGTGCTCGGCAGCACGAACATGTGCGGGTAGAGGCCGACCCCCTCGTGGTTCGGCCACGGGGTCGGCTGCCCCGGCCCGTTCGGCGGCAGCCGGCTCACGACCTCCGTCGCCACCGTCCCCGGGGCCGCCGAGGGGTCGAAGACCTCGACGTCCTGGTTGTTCAGCATCGTCGGCGCGGCGTTCGGGTCGCCGCCGGTCTGGACCCCACCGGTCTCGTCCCAGCCGCCGACGATCAGCACCCGTCCGTCGGGCATCTCCGTCAGCGTCGGATACCAGCGTCCGTGGTCCATGTCCTCGTAGCGCGTCCACTCCTCGGTCCACGGGTCGAAGGTCATCACCCACGCGCCGCCCTTGAAGCCCGACCCGGCGCCGGCGCCGGCGCCGTTGCCACCCACGGGGTAGGCGAGGTTGCCGCCGACCACCAGCACGCGGCCGTCGGCGAGCAGGGTCTGGCCGCCGCACCACAGGTTCGCGGGGGCGTCGTACGCCGGGATCCCCGCGACGGGGTCCGCCGGGTACGACACGACGGGCGGCGGGACCTCCGTGGACTGGCCGGTCGCGGGGTCGAAGAGGTGGGCGTTGCCCCCGTCGGTGAGGACCTCGGCCGGGTACTTCGGCTGCGAGAACCACAGGACCTTGTTCGTCGGCAGCACCACCGCGTGGATCGCCGTGCTCGGCACCTGCAGCAGCGGGCCCCACAGGCCCGCCGGCTGCGTCGAGTCGAGCGGGCCGAGGTCGGCGGCCGCGACATCCGCACCGGCGACGGCGGCGGTGCGCGCCTGCGCCCGGGTCGGGGCGGGGGCGGGGCAGGACGCGGGGTTCTCCGCGCGCCAGCCCGCGTCGTCGCAGAGGCGCGCCCGGGCGGCGGCCCGCCGCTTCACGGCCGGGCTCGCGCCGAGGTGGGCGAGGTTGTGGTCGAAACCGGAGCCCTCGACGTAGCCGGTGACGGGCGTGGTCAGCGGTGCGTTCTCGCTGCCCGACACCATCGGCGTCACGGCGACCGCCGCGGCCATCGCCGCCGCCACGCCGCCCAGCGCCAGCACCCTCCGTCGCGGTCCCCGTCGCCCTGCGTCCACGTCGCCTCCATGCCTCGTCCCGCGTGGACCGCCCCGGCGCGCCGACGCGCGTGGGAAGTGCGATCCCCACATCCTCATCGGCATCCGGCGGCGCGATCGGAGCGGGCGATCCCCAACCGGGTCCGCGGCGACGCCATGATGGGGCGGTGCCGCCACCCCACCCGCCCGCGCCGCTGCACCGGGAGATCCCCTGGCGGGATCCGCTGGAGCTGTTCGCGGTCGTCGCGGGCGACCGGCACGCCGCCCTGCTGCACAGCGCCGCCGACGACGGACGCGGCCGCCACTCGCTGATCGCCCTCGAGCCGTTCGGCGTCATCACCGGCCGCGACGGCGCCACAGAGGTCGACGGGAGGCGGGTGCCGGGGTCGCCCTTCGACGCCCTGCGCGCCGCGCTCGCGCGGCACGCCACCCCGCGCGTTCCCGGCCTGCCGCCCCTGCAGGGCGGGGCGGTCGGCGTCCTCGGCTACGAGCTCGGCCGTCACCTGGAGCGGGTCCCGCTCGCCCCGGCCGCGCCGGACGACGCACCCGAGGCGGGCCTGCTGCTCTGCGACGTCGTCGTGTGCCTCGACAACCGGGCCCGCCGCGCCTGGATCGTCTCGAGCGGCCTGCCCGAGGCCGACCCCGCGGCCCGCGCCGCCCGCGCCGCCGCCCGGCTCGACCACGTGGAGGCGCGCCTCGCCGCCGCCCGGCCGCTGCCGCCGCCCCCCGCCCCCGCCGCGGCACCGGTCATCGCGTCGGGCTTCACCCGGGCGTCCTACGAGGACGCGGTGCGCCGGGTGATCGACTACATCCTCGCCGGCGACGTCTTCCAGGTGAACCTGTCGCAGCGCTTCACGACGGCCCTGCCGGCGGGGCTCTCCCCCTACGACCTCTTCCGGCGGCTCCAGCGCGCCAACCCCGCCCCCTTCGGCGCCTACCTCGCGCTGGGGGACACCGTCGTCGCCTCGTCGTCGCCCGAGCGCTTCCTGCGGCTCGGGGACGGGCGGGTCGAGACGCGCCCGATCAAGGGGACCCGGCCGCGCGGCACGACGCCCGACGGGGACGCGGCGCTGGCCGCCGAGCTGGAGGCCAGCGAGAAGGACCGCGCCGAGAACGTGATGATCGTGGACCTGATGCGCAACGACCTGTCACGGGTGTGCCGCGACGGCACCGTCGACGTGCCCCAGCTCTGCGCGGTGGAGCGGTTCGCGACGGTGATGCACCTGGTCTCGTCGGTGACCGGGCGGATGCGGGACGGCCTCGGCGCGGTCGACCTGCTCGAGGCGTGCTTCCCCGGCGGGTCGATCACCGGCGCCCCGAAGATCCGGGCGATGGAGATCATCGCCGAGCTGGAGCCCGTGCGCCGCGGCCCCTACTGCGGGGCGATCGGCCACGCCGGCTGGGACGGGTCGCTCGACACCGGCATCGCCATCCGCACCCTCGTGGTGCGGGACGGCACCGTGACGTTCGGCGCCGGCGGCGGCGTCGTCGCCGACTCCGACCCCGCCGCGGAGTACGAGGAGACGCTCGCCAAGGCGCGCGCGATGGTGGCGGCCCTCTCCCCGTGATCGTCCTGATCGACAACCACGACTCCTTCGTCCACAACCTCGCCCGGTACGTGCGGGAGCTGGGGTGGGAGACGGCGGTCGTCCGCTGCGACGCCGTCACGGTGGAGGAGGTCGCCGGCATGGACCCCTCCCACATCGTCGTCTCCCCGGGGCCCTGCACCCCCGACGAGGCGGGCGTCTCGGTGGAGGTGGTGCGGCGCCTCGGGCCCCGCGTGCCCCTGCTCGGCGTGTGCCTCGGCCACCAGTGCATCGGCCGGGCCTTCGGCGGGCGGGTGGTCCGCGCCCGGCGGCCGATGCACGGCAAGGCGTCGCTCATCGCGCACGACGGCGAGGGGATCTTCGCGGGGCTGCCCGACCCGCTCCGCGCCACCCGCTACCACTCGCTGGTGGTGGAGTCCGAGACCCTCCCCGCCGAGCTCGTCGTCACGGCCCGCAGCGCCGAGGGCGAGATCATGGCGCTCCGCCACCGCGACCACCCCGTCGCGGGCGTCCAGTTCCACCCCGAGTCGGTCCTCACCGACCGCGGCCACGACCTGCTGCGGTCGTTCCTCGGCCCGGCGCCCCGGGCTCAGTCGTCGTCGAGCACGTAGGCGAAGCGCGGGTCGTCGGGGGTCCCGGTGAACGGCCCGTCGCCGGCGCCGGGACGCCACGCGACCACGCCCTCGATGCGCGCGGCCATCGCCAGGTCGCGTTCGGTCACGCCGCCCGCGTCGTGCGAGGTCAGGCGCACCTCGACCCCGGGGTACGTGACGAGCAGGTCGGGGTGGTGCCAGGCCGCCTCCGCCAGGTGGCCGACGGCCATCGCCACCATCAGCGACCCCTTCCAGCCACCGGTGCGGTAGGTGCGGACGATGGTGTCGCCGTCGCGCGACCACGCGGCCAGCGCCCCGGCCAGGCGCGCGTCGACCGTCGCGTCGTTCAGTGCCTCGGCCATCGGGCCCTCCCTCGCTGTCGTCGTGCGGGGCGCGATCGTACCCCGGTCGTGCCGGGGCTCCTATCCTCCGCGTGCGCGCCGCCCGCCGGGCGGCGGCCGACGACCGGGAGGCCGGGGTGGGCGGGGACGAGGCGACGCTCGACTGGGTGCACGCGGCGGCCGGGCTGCTGGCCGGCGGCGCCGGCATGGACGAGGTGGCGCGCTGGGCCGGCGCGCCCGACGCCGCCGGCGACGAGGTGACCGTGACGGGGCCGGAGGCCGTGCCCGGCGCCCTCGACGTGCTGGTGTCGGGCGAGGGCGGGCGCCCGGAGGCCGTCAGCGCCGCCTACGGCGAGGGCGAGGGCCCGCTGCTCGACGACGCGATCCTCGCCCTCGGCGCCTGGCACGAGTTCACGCGGGAGGCGCCCGGCCCCTACCAGGGGGCGTTCACCGGGTCCGCGCCGCGCGGCTGGGAGGTCGTCGGCACGCTGCCCGACCCGCCCGGCGCCGCGGGGCGCCGCCTCGTCGAGGTCGCCCTGGTGCGCGACTGAGGAGCGGTCATCCGGCGGGTCGCGGGGGCAGCTCCAGCGTGGTCGCGCGCCGGTCCACGCCACGGACCACCTCGAGGTCGAGGCGGCCCCCCGCCCCCGCGGCGGCGACCGCGGCGTGCAGCCGCCCCAGGGCACGCAGGGGGACACCCGCGGCGGCCACGAGGACGTCGCCCTCGGCGAGGCCGGCCCGGTCGGCGGGACCGCCGTCCTCCACCGCCCGCACGAGCAGCCCCGGCTCGGGGGGCAGCCCGACGGCGCGACGCATCGCGAGGGTGACGTGGGCGGGGGCGAGGGCCATGCCGAGGCGCCCGGCACCCGCGTCCCGTCCCCCGTCGCCCTCGAACTCGATCAGCAGCCGGCGGAGCAGTCCCGCGAGGACGTCGCGTTCGCCGTCGTCGAGGGCGGCGAGCATCCGGCGCTCGTTGTCGAGGTGGGCGGGGATCACGCGCTCGACGAGGTCGGCACCACGGGGCGTGAGCACCACGCGAGTGTTGCGGCGGTCCTCCACATCGGGACGTCGCTCGACGAGGCCGTCGCGCACCAGGCGGTCGATGCGGACGCTGACGGTGCCGGAGGTCAGTCCCAGCTCGTCCATCAGGCGCCGCTGCGGGACCCCCGCGTCGTCGTCGAGGCGGACGAGCGTCGCGAGCACCGCGAACGTGGGTCCGCCGATCCCGTGCTGGGCGAACAGCACCTCGAGCTCCGCGTCGATGTGCGACCGGACGCGGGCGAGGCGGGCGACGACGCCCACCGGGGACACGTCCAGGTCGGGCCGCGCCCGGGACCACTGGGCGATCAGGCGGTCGACCGAGTCGGCCATGGGATCGGGGTCCGGGGTACGCGGCGTCATGCGGCCATCCTAACCCGCGGACCCCTTTGACATATACCTTGAGATCAAGCTAAGAATGCGAGGGATAGAGGACGACCACCGGGGAGGATCGAGATGTCGAGCGTGATCACCGCAGGCGCCCAGGCACACCACGAGTCGGTGCCCGTCCGCCCGGGGCGGCGTCCGCGGGTGGTGATGGTCGTCGCGAACCCCGGCGTCTCCACCACCACGGGCTGGCCCGTCGGGTTCTGGGCGGCCGAGCTGTTCCACCCCCTGCACGCCTTCACCGCCGCGCGGTACGAGGTCGTCATCGCGTCGCCGGACGGTGGCCGCGTCGAGGTCGACGCGTTGTCGGACCCCCGCGACCCGAGCCGATGGTCCGAGGACGACCTCCTCTCCATGGGCGCTCTCCACACGCCCGCGATCACGGCGCTCCTCGACGACACCCCGGCGATCGGCGACGTCGACCTCGGGGCCGCCGACGCCCTGGTCGTGTGCGGCGGGCAGGGACCGATGTTCCAGTTCCGCGGGCACGAGGGCCTGATGGCCGCCATCGCCGAGGTCTACGAGTCGGGCCGCATGACCGCCGCCCTCTGCCACGGCGTGGCCGCGCTGATCGACGTGCGGCTCGCCGACGGCTCGTACCTCGTCGCCGGGCGCACGGTCACGGGCTTCGCCAACGTCGAGGAGGACTTCGGGGACGCGGCCGTCGGCACGAGGATCATGCCGTACCGGGTCGAGGACGAGCTCCGCGCCCGCGGGGCGAACTACGTTCAGGCGGGGCTGTTCCGGGCCTTCGCGGTCCGCGACGGCAACCTGGTCACCGGTCAGCAGCAGTACTCCGGCACGAGGGTCGCCGAGCTGCTCGTCGCCGCGCTGGGGGTCTGATGGGCGCCGCGACGCGGGTCGCGACGGTGGGCGCCGGCGCGGTGGGCCGCGCGCTCGCCGGGAGACTCGCCGGCGCCGGCCTCGACGTGACCCTCGCGGTGCGCGACCCCGCGCGGACGCCCGACGGCTGGACGGGGAGGACGTCCGAGGTCGCCGCAGCGCTCGACGCGGCGGACGTGGTCGTCGTCGCGGTACCGGGCACCGCCGTGCCCGCGTTCGCCGCCGAACACGGCGTGCGTCTCTCCGGCCGGGTGGTGCTCGACGCCAGCAACGACATGTCCGGTGGCGCGACCGGCCCGCTCCACCACCGGTCCGCGTGGGACGAGCACGCGCCGGGTGCCCACGTCTTCCGCGCGTTCAACACGCTGGGATGGGACACGATGGCGCGACCGGTGGTCGCCGGCGAACGCGCGGACCTCCCCTACAGCGGCCCGGACGGCCCGCCCGACGCGACGGCCCGCACGGTCATCGCGGCGACGGGCCTGCGCCCGGTGCGGGTCGGGGGGCCGGAGGCCGACGGACTGCTCGACGGCGCGACCCGCCTCTGGTTCGCGCTGGCGATGCGGGACGGCCGCCGCCGGCGGCTGGCGTTCCGCGTGATCGAGGAGCCACCCGGCTGACCGGCCGTGCGGCGCGCCGCCCCCGCGGGGGCGGCGCGCCCGGTGGTTCAGGCCCGCGTGTTGCCGTACGTGTCGTCGTGGACCAGCGCGCGCCACGGGCGGAAGTTGCGCTTCAGCGCCGGGGCGAGGCCCGTCGGGAACGACTCGGGGTAGCCGATCGGGCTCACGATGGCCGGATCGACCTCCGGGGGGACGCCGATGATCTCGCGCAGGCGGTCCTTCTCCCACCGCTGGAAGGCGGTGATCGGGACGCTGCCGAGGCCGGCCTCGCGGGCGACGAGCATCAGGTTCTCGAAGGCGAACGCCAGCGAGATGAGGTCGTCCTCGTAGCCGCCGGGGAAGCCCTCGGGGTACCCGCGCGGCACGAGCAGCCCGACGACGAAGGCCGGGACCTGGCGGTACGTCGACATGACGCCCTCGGCGTACTCGGACGCCCAGGCGGCGTGCTCCTCGTCGGTCGCGTCCTTCTGCGGGCGCATCAGGGCGAAGTACTGGGCGCCACCGGCGATGATCAGGTCCGCGACGGCGCGGCGCTTCTCGGCGTCGCGCACCACGAGCAGGCTCCACGCCTGCTGGCCGCCGCCGCTCGGCGCGCGGAGCGCGAGCCGCAGCAGGCGGTCGAGCGTCTCGTCGTCGACCGGGCGGTCGGTGTACGTGCGCACCGCGCGGCGCTTGCGGATGGCGTCTGCGAGCTCCATCGACTCCCTCCGGGGATTCGGGTCGTTTCGGCGGGAGTCTGCCGGACGCCCGCGCACCGCGGGCGTCCGGCAGGTCGCGCTACAGGTCGAGCGTCGTCTCGCCGCCGGGGTAGCAGAAGCTCGCGTGCGGCGAGTAGAAGCCCCAGAGGATCTGGAGCGGGTCCGCGGGACGCAGCGCGTACACGGAGTGGTCGGGCGCGAGGAACTCGAGCGACAGCACCTCCCACGGGTCGACGAGCCGCGCGACGTACGGGTAGCGCCCCGACACGTACGAGCCGTCGATGTCCGTGATGTAGACGAGCTGGCCGGTCGCGGTCACGTCGCCCGGCTCGCCGACCCGCACGCGGGTGCGGATGACGGGCGTGCCGTCGTCGGAGGTGGTGGCCGTGAGGACGCCGTCGTCGATCTCGATCACCGTCTCGCCCTGCACGGCGGGGACGCCGCGGGCCTGCACGTACTCGCGCATGGGCGGGTTGTCGTTGAAGTAGTGCGTCCACCAGCGGCCGGGGGTGTTCTCGTCGGCGTCGTGGCCGACGAGGTCCGACCCGATGTAGGTGAGGGAGTAGGCGCCGAAGCCCGAGGTCTGCTCGGGGCGGTCGACGACGTACTGGTTCATGAACACGTTGCCGTTCGCCTGGAGGGCGCCGGGTACCATGGCGGCCACGGCGTCGGGATCGGCGGGGACCCAGCCGAAGTAGAGCATGCGGCTGCCCACGACCATCTGGGGCGGGAGCAGGGATGACGGGGACACGGGACCTCCGGGAGGACGCGGTTGCGGGTCGCCGGCGAAGCGGCGCGCCGCTACCCTAACCGCTTAGATCGATGACCGGCAAGCCGACACCGGGGTCCCCGCCCCCCCGCCGCGCCACCCTGCGCGACGTGGCCCGCGCCGCCGGCGTCTCGGTGTGGACCGCCTCGAACGCCTACAGCCACCCCGACCGCGTCGCGAGCGCGACCCGGGAGCGCGTGCTCGCGACGGCGGCGTCCGTGGGCTACGCGGGCCCCGACCCGATCGCCCGGTCCCTCGCGACGGGCCGCACCCGCATCGTGGCGCTGCTCGCCGACGGGACGGCGGAGTCGCTGCTCTCCGACCCCGCCGCCGCGCTCGTCGCCCGGGGCCTCGTGCGGGCCTGCGACCGCGCCGGGGTCTCGCTGCTGCTGAGCGGCGCGACCGGGCCCGCGGCGGTCGACGGGGCCGTGCTGTTCCGCACGCTCCCGGCGGCTCCCGCGCCCCACCCGGTCGTCGTCGTCGACGTCCCGCCCACCGACGGCGTGGTCGTGCTGCGGGCCGACGTCGCCGGGGCGGCAGCCGCGGCGGCCCGGCACCTGCGCGACCTCGGCCACGACGACCTGGTGGTGCTCGCGTGGCCGGGCTGCGGGGAGCGCCTCGACGGCGTGCGCGCCGGCTGGGGCGACGCCGGGCCGCTCACGATCTACATGGCCGGTGCGCCGGAGGGCCGGCACGCCCACGAGGCGGGCCCGGCCGCGGGGCGCCGGGCGGTCGGCCCGACCCGCGCCGACGCCGAGATCGCCGCGCGCGTCGCGCTCGGCCGCACGCCGCGCCCCCGCGCCGTCCTCGGGCTCAACGACCTGCTGGCGCGCGTCGCCCTCGACACCGCCCGGTGGACGGGCCGCGACGTCCCCGGCGACCTGTCGATCGCCGGCGTCGACGACCTGCCGGGCAGCGACGCCCTCGGCCTCACCGCCGTCTTCGTGCCCTACGGCCCGCTCGGCGAGCTCGCCGGCGCGGCGCTCTCGGCCCTGGTCGACGGCGCCACCCCGGAGTCGTCGCCGCCCCTGCCCACCTCCCTCGTCATCCGCGGGACCACGGGGCCGCCGCGACCCTGACGGCCGTCGTCAGGGGGACGGGGGAGGGGGTGGCGCCGGGACCGGGTCCCCGTCCTCCGCGGCGTCCGCGAGCGGCAGCACCAGCCGGAAGGCGGCGCCCTCTCCCGGCGCGGAGGTGACCTCGGCACGTCCCCCGTGGGCCTCGGCGATCGCCGCGACGATCGAGAGGCCGAGCCCGCTGCCCCCGCTCGTGCGCGCCCGCGACGGGTCGGCGCGGAAGAACCGCTCGAACACCCGGGCGGCGTGCTCGGGCGCGAGCCCGGGCCCGGTGTCGGCGACCTCCACCACGGCCTCGCCGTCGCGGGCGGTCGTCGTGACCGTGACGGCGGCGCCGGGGGGCGTGTGGGCCCGGGCGTTGCTCAGCAGGTTGCCCACCACCTGGCGCAGCCGCAGGTCGTCGCCCCGCACCATCACCGGCCCGTCGTCCCGCACCGTGATCGGCCTCCCCGGCTCCACGACGCGGGCGTCGGCGGCGAGCTCGCCCGCGATCTCCGCGAGGTCGAGCGGGCGGAGGTCGAGGGGGCGGCCCTGGTCGAGGCGCGCCAGCAGCAGCAGGTCGTCGACGAGGACGCCCATCCGCGCGGCCTCGGCCTCGATGCGGCGCATGATCGTCTGGAGGTCCTCGGGGTCGTCGGCGCCGCCGCGGCGGAACAGCTCCGCGTAGCCGCGGACGGAGGTCAGCGGGGTCTGCAGCTCGTGCGACGCGTCGGCGACGAAGCGGCGCAGCCGCTCCTCGCTGGCGCGCCGCTCGTCGAACGACTCCTCGATGCGGCCGAGCATCGCGTTGAGCGTCCGCCCGAGGCGCCCGACCTCGGTGCGCGGGTCGTCGTCGTCGACGCGCCGCGACAGGTCGCCCGCGGCGATGGCGTCGGCGGTCGTCCCCATCCGCTCCAGCGGGCGCAGGCCGAGGCGCACCAGCCAGAGCGCGAGCAGCGTCAGGCCGGCGAGCGTCACGACGCCGACGGCGATCTCGATGAGGAGGAGCCGGCGGAGGGTGTCGTTCACGTCGGACAGCGGGATGCCGACGAGCAGCGCCCCGCCGGTCGGCAGGAGGGCGTCCCGCCGCGGGAAGCCCCCGCCGTCGCCCTCGCCCCGCGAGAGCACCCGGTACTCGCCGCCCCCGGCGACCTCCACGGTCGAGTAGCCGGAGGGCACCGCGGCGGGCAGCGTCCGCGCCGACTGGCCCGACTCGCGGACGTCGCGGCGGACGAGGACGGTGCCGTCGGCGGCGCGGATCTCGACGATCGCGCCCGGCGGCAGGCCCGGGTCGACCCGCGATCCCGGCCCGGGGCCGGCCGGTCCCGGGCCGAAGCCCACGGCCGCGGGGAACGGCGCCTCGCGCAGGTCGCGGTCGACGCGGTCGATCAGGAACGAGCGCAGCGCCACGTGCGTCGCCCACCCGGCCGCGACGAGGGCCACGACCATCAGGGCGAGCACGACCGCCAGCAGGCGCGCCCGCAGCGACACGGGTCCGCTAGTCCCGCTTGACGCGCAACGCGTACCCGAACCCGCGGACCGTGTGGATGAGGGGCTCCCCGTCGCGGTCGATCTTCTTGCGGAGGTAGCTGATGTACGTCTCGACGACGTTCGAGTCGCCGCCGAAGTCGTAGTTCCAGACGTGGTCGAGGATCTGCGCCTTGCTCAGCACCCGGCCCGCGTTGACCATCAGGTAGCGGAGGAGGCTGAACTCGGTGGGGGTCAGCTCGACGAGGCGGCCGCCGCGGCGCACCTCGCGCGTCTCCTCGTCGAGCTCCAGGTCCTCGAACGCCAGGCGGCGGGCGGCGTCGTGCTCCCCGCGGGTGCGCCGCAGCACGGCCCGCACCCGCGCGATCAGCTCCTCGAGGCTGAACGGCTTCACGACGTAGTCGTCGGCGCCGATCGTCAGGCCGCGGACGCGGTCGTCGGTCTCGCGCCGGGCGGTGAGGAAGACGACGGGCAGCCGGCCGGCGGTCGCGCCGGACAGTCGGCGGTGCACCTCGAAGCCGTCGATGTCGGGGAGCATCACGTCGAGCAGCACGAGGTCGGGGCGGAACTCGGCGGCCTGCGTCAGCGCCTCGCGCCCGCTCGCGGCGGACGCCGTGGCGAACCCTTCGTACCGCAGGGCGGTGCAGAGGAGCTGGACGATGCTCTCCTCGTCGTCCACCACCAGCACCCGCGCCTCGGCGCCCGCGGCCTCGCGTCCCCCGGTCCCGATCACGCCGCCTCCTCGTCGCTCCGTGGGCTCACAGTAGACACCCATCCTGAGAGCCGGCTGTGAAGCCGGTGAGGGCCGCCTGTCGGCGGCGCCCCCGGGTCAGAAGGCGCTGAGGAGGGCCGGCGCGACCTGCTTCTTGCGGCTCATCACGCCCGGCAGGTCGAGGACGTTGTCGGTGGCGGGGACGCCGAAGGCGCGCTCCACGGGGCTGCTGTCGCCCGTCACGAGCAGCTCGGTGCCCTTCTCGACGATGTCGGTGACCATCAGCGCGTAGAGCGCGTAGTCCTGGCGGTCGCGGACCTCCTCCATCGCCCCGAGCAGCTCGGCGCGCCGGCTGAGCAGGCCCCGGCCGACCGTCTCGATCTGGGCGACGCAGAGCCGCCGGCCGTGGCTGACCTCGTACTCCTTCGCGTCGCGCCGGATGATCTCGGACGCCGCGACGTCGCCGACGTCGGAGGATGCCTCGAACATCTCGGTCCCGTACTCGCGGGCGTCGAAGCCGAGCAGCTCCTCGAGGTACGAGACCACCTGGTGGTCGCGGTCCGTGGTCGTCGGGGAGCTGAGGATGACGGTGTCGGAGAGGATCGCGGAGAGCAGCATCATCGCCGTGGGGCGCTGGGGCTCGCGCCCGTGGGAGCGGAAGCGCTCCACCACGAGGGTGGCGGTGCTCCCCACCGGGTCGAACGTCGCGGCCACCGGGAAGCGGGTCTCGATCGACCCGATGTGGTGGTGGTCGAGGATCTCCACGATGTGGGCCTCGCCGACGCCGGCGACGCTCTGCGCCTCCTCGGCGTGGTCGACGAGGATCACCTCGCGGGGACGCGGGTTGACGAGCTCGCCGCGGGTGATGAGGCCGACGGGGTTCTGCTTCTCGTCGACGGCGATCGCGGCGCTGTAGTGGACCTCCGAGATGCGGTCGGCGATGTCGGACAGGAGGTCGTCGGGCTCGACGGTGAGGGGGCCGCGGCTCATCACCTCGCGGACCGGCACCGACAGCGACACGAGGCGGCCGGTGACGTACGAGTCGAGGGGCGACATGACGATGCCCGTCCCGGCGGCCTCGGCGAGGGCGATGACCTCGGGGTCGGGCTGCGAGTCGTAGGGGGAGACCAGCAGGGCCACGCCGATCTCGACGGCCCGCCGCTGGGCGTCGGTGCGGTTGCCGATCACGACGATGTCGTTCGGGCCCATCGTCTGGCCCATCTGGTCGGCGTCGACGGTGACGGCCCAGAGGCGGCCGTTGAGGCGCCGCTGCGGGGCGACCAGGAGCGAGCCGCCGAGGACGTCGACGATCAGGTCGACCGAGGCGGGGCGGTCGGCGAAGCTCGACGGCTCGCCCGACTCCTTGACGTAGCGGCGGGCGAGGTCGCGGGCGGTGAGCAGCCCGGCGATGGCGCCGTCGTCGTCGACGATCGGGATGAGGTCGAGGTCGCTCTGCGCCATGGCGCGGCCGACGTCGCGCAGGGAGTCGTTGTGGTTCGCGACGGGGAACTCGTCGCGCATCACGTCGCGTGCCCGGAGCATCACGTGGTCGAGGAACTCGGGCGGGGTGGCCCCGCTGCGCTCGAGCGCCCAGCGCGCCTGGGCGTTGATCTCACCGAGCCGCACCGCGACGTACCGCGCCCCCCCGTCGAGCCGGCCCTTCAGCTCGGCGTAGCCCATCGCCGAGGCGATGGAGTCCATGTCGGGGTTGCGGTGGCCGGTCACGTAGATCGTCTGCAACGGGGAGCCGTCCTGGTCGTGGTCGCGCGGTGTCGGGCGGATGATCACACGGCGCCGCCCGCGGCGGGAGGTCCGCGCCGCACACGTGTGGTTCGCGCACGGGCCGCCGGTTCCCCCGGCGCCGCCCGCCCCCGGCCCGTCAGACCTGGCCGTCGAGCTCCGCGGAGGCGACCTGGAGGGCCGCGACGCACTCCGGGTCGAACGCCGTCCCGGCGTCCTTCCAGAGGATGCCGAGGGCCGTCTCGCGCGGCATCGGGCCGCGGTAGGGGCGGTCGGCGGTGAGGGCCTCGTAGACGTCGGCGACGGCGAGGATGCGGGCCTCGGTCCCCAGCCGGTCCCCGCCGATGCCGCGGTGGTAGCCGCGCCCGTCGATGCGCTCGTGGTGGGACGCGGCGGCCTCGGCGATGTCGGCGAACGCGTCCATCCGCGACAGGATCTGGTGGGTGTAGAGGGGGTGGTTGCGGACCTCCCGGAACTCCTCGTCGGTCAGCTTCCCCTGCTTGTCGAGGATCAGGTTCGACACGCCGAGCTTGCCGATGTCGTGCAGCAGGCCGGCCCGGCGCAGGCTCCGCAGCCGCAGCGCGTCGAAGCCCATCTCCGCGCCGATGGCGACGGCGTACGTCGCGACGCCGGTGGAGTGGCGCGCGGTGTAGGGCGACTTCGTGTCGATGACGCTCGCGAACGCCTCCGCGACCCGGTCGAGGCCCTCCTCGTCGGCCATGGCGATCCCGTCGCGGGGCTCCAGGTCGCGCAGCGCCTCGGCCACCGAGTCGCCCGCGAGCCGGGTCCAGAGGGGGTCGTCCGGGCCGATCGCGAGGAACAGGTCGCTGATCTCCGGGTCGAACCAGCGGCCGCGGCGCTCCCGCACGACGTCGAGCGCGGCCCGGGGGCCGTCGGCCGACATGAAGATCTCCGCGGTCTGCGACAGGCAGGCGATGCGGGAGATGAGGGGGATCGCATCGCCCACGAGGCCGTCGGGGCGGCCGCTGCCGTCCCAGTGCTCGTCGAGGGCGCGGACGGCCTCCGACGCCGCCGGCGGGAACCCGAGCATCGCGACGATCCGGGCGCCCCGGTCGCAGCGGGCGTTGTTGAGGTCGTCGGCCTCGCGGGCGATGCCGCGGAGCGCCCGCAGGAGGCTCCCGGCCCGTGAGAAGGCCGACTGGCCGGGGGCGACGTTGCGCGCCGCGTACCGCACGAAGTCGGCGGTGCTCGTCCAGTCGACGAAGGCGAAGTCGCGCTTCAGGGCGCGGTCGTCGGTGGCGAACAGCTCGCACATGCGGGCGGCGCTGCTGGAGCAGCCCGCGTCCTTCAGGAGGATGGCGTAGAAGAGGTCCCGCAGCACCTCGCCCGGCAGGCCGAGGCGCGCGCCGAGCTCCATGCCGATCATGCAGCTCCGCTGGGAGTGGCCGACGGGCTGGCCCTCCGTCAGGTCCAGCGCGTGGGAGAGCGCCCCGATCACCTCCGACAGGCGGAACGAGGTGGCGGTGTCGAGCATGCGGCGGTTCCCTCCTGCGGTCGTCCGTGGCCGCGCCGGGATCCCGGCGCACACGTGGACCATCGGCACCCTGCGGCGGTCCTCGACCCCCTCGGCGGCCACCGGGTAGATCCTCCCCCGTGACGTAATCGTGACGGGCGTCAGCCGGCGGCGGACTCCAGCGCCGGGGCGAGCTCCTCGACGAGCAGACGCACGTGGCCCTGGACGGTGGCCACCTGACCGATCTCGTCCTGCGTCGCGAGGTCCGACGCAAGGTCCCCCCCGGTGCGGCGGGCCGCGGCCTTCGCCTCCCGGTCGAGGGCGAGGATCAGCCGCGACAGCTCGCGGTGGCGGGCGCCGACGCCGTCGAGGACCTGCTGCGCGAGACCGTCGGCGGCGGGCCCGAGCCGCAGCTCCAGGCCGTGCAGGAAGACGCGGATCCACCCCCCGATGCGCAGGCGCCGGTGCAGCCCGGCGTCGAGGGAGGGGTCGTGCCCGGGGGAGGTGCCGAACTGCAGGTGCTCCTCCAGGGCGATCGCGCCGTGGCCGGTGTCGAGGTGGTCCTCGTAGAGGTCGCGGCCCTCGGCGAACCACTCCGGCAGGTCCTCGGCGAACGACGCGAGCGCCGGCCGCAGCGACGGCGGACCGGTCGCGGCGAGCGCCGTCGCGGCGAAGCGCAGGTGGGCCCGCACCGAGGGGTCGCCGCCGGGGGAGTGGTCGGGGTCGTCGCCCTGCCCGTCGGCGAGGAGCCCGCGCAGCACGTCGCCGTGGGTGCGCATCCAGCCGAGGGCCTCCTGGGCGGCGGTCACAGGTCGGCCCCCTTCTCCCGGTTGCAGGGTGCGCAGAGCAGCTGCAGGTTCGCCTCCGTGGAGGAGCCGCCGAGCGCGACGGGGATGACGTGGTCGAACTGCAGCAGCTCGTCGCTGCCGCAGCGGACGCAGCGGCCACCGTCGCGGCGGAACACCTCGCGCCGCACGTCCTCGGGGAGGGACTCCCGGCGCGGCGCGTCACCGGCGGCGTCGGCGTGCATCATGTCCACGGCCCGGTCGATGCGGCGCCGCCGCCGGCGCTCGCGTTCGTGCAGCAGGGCCCTCACCTCGTCGGGTCCCAGGCCGTCGTCCTCCCAGAAGAAGCGGCCCCGGAACATCCACCACGTGCGGGGGGCGTCCTCCGCGACGGCGACGGGGACGTCCTCCTGGTCGCGCACGATCGCGCGGTGCGCCCGCGTCGAGATGAACGCGAACTCACGGCGTCCGCTGACGAAGCGGCGTCGCAGGAAGGCGTCCTCGAAGCGGGCGTGTGGATCCTCGCGCAGCACGGTGGCGGGTCACGCTACCCCCGGGCGCGGACGACCGCCGCCGCCCCTCACGGCTCGCGGCGGCGGCGCCTCTCGAGCAGCTCGGGGCGCATCGCCGAGACGGCGAACCAGAGTCCCCCGACGATCCCGCCGGCCAGGACGACCCCGAGGCCGAGCATCAGTCCCACGATGGTGTAGCCGAGCGCCATCACGCGACGGACCCTAGCGCCCCGCCCGCCGGGGTGCCGTGACCTGGCCGCGCGTCGAGGGGCGAACCGCCCGGCCGGGTGGCCGCGGCCCGCGGCGCGGGGCCTACGGTCCGTCCCATGAACGTGACGACCGCAGCGAACGTCCTCGGACTCCCCACCGCCCGCGTCGAGCGCGACGCGCTGGTCGGGGCCTGGCGGCGCTTCGCCCGCGAGCACCACCCCGACCGCTGTCCCGGTGACGCAGGGGCGGCATGGCGGTTCGCCACCGGTCGGGAGGCCTTCGAGACGCTCATCGAGGGTGTCGTCGCCACGCAGGCCACGCCCGTCGCCCGCTACGGGAGCACGGGCGTGGTCCGCGCGCAGGACGCCGGGCGCGCGCTGCCGTACGAGATGCGCCCCCTGCACACCCGGGAGTGGCGGGCCTGAGACCCCGGGACGCCCGCGGGTGTCCCCCCCCCCCCCCCCCCCCCCCCCCCCCCCCCCCCCCCCCCCCCCCCCCCCCGCGCGGCGTTCCACGTAGCCTTCGCGCATCGCCACCACCGCCGACATCCCCGTCATCGGCGTCTGCGCCGCGATGGAGCGGGCGCGCTGGTCGGTCTGGGACCTGCCCGCCGCCCTGGTGCCCGTCAACTACCTCGAGCAGGTGCAGCGGGCCGGCGCGATCGCGCTGCTGATCCCGCCCGACGAGGCCGTCGCCGCCGACCCGGGCCGGGTCCTCGACCGCCTCGACGGGCTGATGCTCGTCGGCGGGGTGGACATCGCCGCGGAGGAGTACGGCGCGGAGCCCCACCCGCTGAACGACGCACCGATCCCCCTGCGCGACGCCGTCGAGACCGCGCTGGTGCGCGAGGCGATGGCGCGCGGGATGCCGGTGCTCGGCATCTGCCGCGGCGCCCAGGTCATCAACGTCGCCGCCGGCGGGACGCTGCGCCAGCACATCCCGGAGGAGCTCGGCACCGAGGAGCACCGCCGGGAGATCGGCCGCTTCGACGGCAACGAGCACGACGTGGAGCTGGTCGAGGGCTCGCGCGTCCACGGGGCCGTCGGCACGCGGGTGCACCGGGTGGCGTCCCACCACCACCAGGCGATCGGCGACGTCGGCCGCGGCCTGCGGGTCAGCGGTCGCGCCGTCGGCGACGGCGTGCCGGAGGCCGTCGAGGGCGACGGGCCGGCGTGGGTGCTGGGCGTGCAGTGGCACCCCGAGGCGGACCCCCGCAGCCCGGTGATCGGTGCGCTGGTGACGGCGGCCCGCGAGGGCCGGCGACGGGGCGCGGATCGAGAAGAAGGGGGCTGACTTCTCGATCCGAGCCGCTCGCCGTGACGAACGGAGCTGACCCGGTAGGCAGTGCACTCCACCCCGCTCGCACCCGCAGTCTCGACTCCCGGCCCGCCCCGTTCCTTGGCCGCCCGTCCAGTGTCTGCGTGGTCCGGTTACTCCCTGGGGCGGGGGTCACCGGTCACGAGGGGCGCCATCAGGTCCGGCGCCAGGTCCCGCAGCAGGCCGGTCGCGCCGCCGGCGTCGGCGTCGAGGGCGCGCCGTGACCCGGCGCCCTGGCCGAGGTCGACGGTGAGCGTGCAGAGCCCGGCGCGGCGTTGCCCGGGGGAGCGCCGCACCCGGTAGGCGACGACCTCGTCGGGGGCGATGACGGTGTGGCGGCGCGACAGGCTCCCCTCCCGCAGGCCGAGCCTGCCGCCGGCGAGGCGGCTCCCGAGCGCGCGGTGGCGGTCGACGGCGACCGCCGCCATGACGAGGGTCGCGCCGGCCGCGACGAGGGCCGGCACGGGCCCGGCGGCGAGGCCGGCGACGACGGCGACCACGGCGGGCGGGCCGCAGGCGCGCAGCAGCCGGCGGGGGAGGCCGCGCGCGGGGTGGGGGTCGAGGCCGTCGTGCACGGCGGGGTCGATGCGGCGGGCGAGTGCCCAGACGCGGTCCTCGCGGTCGGCCGGCATGAGGGTGCTCCGGCCGCGCCCCTCCCGCTCGGTCGTCGCGACGCCGCCGACGAGGCCGCGGAGCTCCGCGAGCCGCTGGGCCCGCCACGGCGGGGAGGTGCGCACCTCCAGCACCCGCGGGCGGACGAGGGAGACGGTGCGGCGGGCGAGGAGGCCCCGGCGCGCGACGAGCCGGTCGCCTGCCTCGCGGAGGGTGAACCCGCCGTCCACCAGCAGGCTCCCGGCGGCGGCGACGAGGACGGCGAGGGCGATGGCCGCGGCGACGACGAGCGCGGCGCCCGTGGCGCCGGTCGGGGTCATCGCGACGGCGTCCTCGACGCCGTCGCGGACGGCGGGCAGGTCGTCCCCGACGGCGTTCAGCAGCCCGGCGACGGCGGCGACGGGCACCAGCAGGTAGCGGCCGCTGGTCGCGCCGGCGCGGGCGAGGGTCGCGGCGCGGGCGCGCGCCAGCGGCGGCGGCCCGTCCCCGGCGGCCGCGGGCGCGGCGGGGTCGGCGGGGTCGGCGGGCGCGACCCGCAGCACCGCGTCGCGCAGTGCGTCGGCGTCGGCGCGGCGGATCGCGGCGAGGGTGAGCCCGGAGTCGCCGGCCCCGCCGCTCGCGTCCTCGACCCGCGCCTGCACGAGCCCCGCGAGGCGGTGCAGGGGCGGCACCGTGACGTCGACGCCGCGGACCCGGTCGAGCGGGATGGTGCGGGTGGAGCGGGTCAGCACGCCCGACCGGACCTCGAGCGCCCCGTCGGCGACGCGGTAGGTGAAGCGCATCCACGCGAGCACCGCGCCGGGGAGCACCACCAGCAGCAGCGCCGCCGCGATCAGGCCGAGCGTGACCGGCGACCGCGACGTGAGGAGGCTGACGATGCCGACGAGTCCGAGCACCCGGACGCCGCGCCAGGCGTGGACGAGGATCGCCAGCGGGTGCAGGCGGCCCTCGACGGTCACGTGGCGGTGCCCGTCCCGGCCATCGCCGCGAGCTCGGAGCGCAGGGCCGCCACGCGCCCGGCGTCGAGCCCGGGGATCCGCGCGACGGCGCTGCCGGCGGTCCGCACCTCGACGGTGGCGAGCCCGAGGGAGCGCTGCAGCGGGTCGGTGGTGGTTCGGACCGACTGGATGCGGCTGTGGGGGACGACGGTGAGCGTCTCCGTGATCCACCCGGTGCGGACGAACAGGCCGAGCGGCGTCACCTCGAAGCGGATGACGCGGTACGCGATGGGGGGCGCGACCACCGCGACCACGACGCCGCCGACGGCGACGACGGCGACCACCGCGGCGAGGAGCCCGGCGGGGGGGTCGGCGACGGCGGCGGCGATCACGACGCCCACGACGGCGATCGCGACGGCCACGACGGTGCTGATGGCGATCCACGCCCGCCACAGGCGCCGCACCCGCGGGTCGAGCGCCTCCGCGGGCGGCCGCAGGCGGAGGTCGCCCCCGGTCGTCTCATCGGTCATCGGCGCCCGACGTTAGCGGAGCGGCGCCACCCGGTCCCGTGGACCCGTGCTTCACTGCCCCGGGTCATCCGACACGGGAGGGTGTGATGGACATCGCGATCCGCCATGCGCCGAGCTTCGCCGTCGCGCGCTGCACGCTGGGGGGCGGTGAGGTCGTCCGCGCCGAGTCCGGCGCGATGATGTCGACCTCGGAGGGCGTCGACATCCAGGCGGCGATGCAGGGCGGGCTCATGAAGTCGCTGAAGCGCGGGGTGCTCGGCGGCGAGTCCTTCTTCATCACGACGTACACGGCGCCGCCCGCCGGGGGCTGGGTGGACGTCGCCGCGAACCTCCCGGGCGACCTGGCCGAGGTGGAGGTCGGCGCGACGCCGTTCTTCATCCAGCGCGGCTCCTACCTCGCCTCGGAGTCCGGCGTCGAGATCGACACGAAGTGGGGTGGGTTCAAGAACCTGTTCGGCGGCGAGGGCGGGTTCCTGGTGCGCGCGTCCGGGCGGGGGACGGTGCTGCTCTCGTGCTACGGCGCGCTCGACCGCATCCGCCTCGCCGAGGGGGAGACCGTGGTCGTGGACTCCGGTCACATGGTCGCCTTCGAGGAGGGGGTGACGTTCGATCTGCGCCGCGCCGCCGGCGGCCGCACGGTGCAGACGCTGAAGAGCGGCGAGGGCTTCGTCTTCGACTTCCGGGGACCGGGCGAGGTGATGGTCCAGAGCCGGAACCCCAGCGCCCTGATCGCCTGGCTCACGACGGTGCTGCCCTTCTCGCGCTCCTGAGGGGCGGGTCAGTCCCCGCCGGTCGCGCACGGCGCGGCGGGCGGGGCCGTGCCCGTGGTCGCCGCGACGGCGCAGGGACCGGGGGGCGTCCCGGTCGTCGGCGTCCCGCCCTTCGGCGGCTTCCCGCCGTCGGGCGTCCCGCCGTCGGGCTTCCCGCCGTCGGGCGTCCCCTCGTCCGGCTTCCCGCCGTCGGGGGGCCCCTCGTCGGGCTTCCCGTCGTCCGGGGTCCCGCCGTCGGGCTTCCCCGGGCCCCCGGCGTCCGGGTCCTCGTCGGCCGGCGTGCCGGGCGGTCCGACGACGGGGGGCACGGGGACGGGCGGTGCCGGCGCGGCCGGTGGCGGGGGAGGGCCGTCGGGCGGCGGTGAGGCGACCGGGGGCGCGGGCACCGGGGGGACGATGCCGACGGGGGCCGGGCCGGGCGTCCCGGCGACCGGGACCGGACCGGGAAGCGGTCCGACGGGGACGGCGACGGGCACGATGCGCGGCCCCCCGCGGACGACGCCCACCGGAAGCGGCCGCACGCCGCCGGGGACCGCGATGCGCGGCGCCACCCCGGCGGGGCGCGTGTCCGCGGGCGGTGCGGGCGTCGTGTCCTGCGCGACGGCGGGGCGCGCCGGGCCGACGCGCGGGCCGGGGGCGGACGGCGACGGCGCGCCCGGCGCCGGGTCCGCGTCCGGGGACGGTGCGGGGGGACGGGCCGGGGACGGGATCGTGATGACGGCGTGGTCGGCGACCACCCGGATCGGGTCGCGCGCATCCCCGCCGCCGTCGCCGTCCAGCACGACCGCGAGGGCCAGCAGGCCCGCGATCGAGGCACCCGCGATCGCGCAGGCGGCCAGCAGCGGCCCGCGCCCGGGTGCTGGGCTCACCCGCCGCCCCGGAGGCGCGCGAGGGCCTCGACCGCGACCGGCCAGAACTGCGTCCCGGCATGCGCCCGGCATTCGGCGATCGCGTCGGCGGGGGTGCGCGGCATCGGCGGGTACGTTCGGTCGGAGGTCATGACGTCCCAGGCGTCGGCGAGGGCCAGGATGCGGGCTCCCTCGGGGCATTCCTCCGCCAGCAGGCCGTCAGGATACCCGTTGCCGTCCCACCGTTCGTGGTGGCCGCGGACCCACGACACCTGCTCCGCCGAGAGGGCCTCCGCCAGGATCCGCGTGCCGATGTCGACGTGCTCGCGCATCTGCGCCTCCTCCGCGTCGGTGAGCGGGCGGGGGGCGGTCAGCAGGTCCTCGGGGACGCCGATCTTGCCGACGTCGTGCAACAGCGCCGCCTCCCGTAGCGCGGCGACGCGGGCCGACGGCCACGCGAGCTTCACGGCGATCTCGGCGGCCAGGTCGGCGACGCGCTCCGAGTGGCGCCGCGTCGACGGGTCCTTGGCGTCCACGACGCGGGCCAGCAGGCGCATGCTCACGAGTGCCTGGCGGCGCTCCGCGGCGGCGTCCGTGACGTCGTCGTCGGTGCGCGCCGGCGCCGGCCGGGAGCGCACCATGTCCGGGGTGTAGCGCAGCACCATGTCGCGCCCGCTGTGCTTCGCCCAGTAGAGGGCGCCGTCGGCGAGGCGGTAGAGGGTGTCGGCGTCCCCGGCGTGCGGGAGGTCGCAGACGCCCGCCGACATCGTCATGTGCCCCACCTCGGGGAACGTCGCGGCGCCGACCGCCCGGCGCACCCGCTCCGCCGCGCGGAACGCCTCCTCCCCGTCGGCCTCGGGCAGGATCATCGCGAACTCCTCGCCGCCGACCCGGGCGACGAGCTCCCCGGTGCGCGTCTCCTCCTCGAAGACGCGCGCGGCGTGGCGCAGCACCCGGTCGCCGACCTGGTGGCCGTAGCGGTCGTTCACCTGCTTGAAGTGGTCGAGGTCCATCAGCACGAGGGAGAGTCCCCGCCCGTGGCGGCGGGCACGCTCCAGCTCGATCCGCAGGCGGTCGTGGAAGGTGCGGTGGTTCGCGAGGCCGGTGAGCGCGTCGATCGCGGCGAGCTCCTCGGCGGCGGCGAGGCTCTCGCGGGTGCGGCGCGCCTCCTCGGCCCGCGCCGTGACGTCGCGGAACACGACGACCGCCCCCCTCGCGACGTCCCCCTCGCTGAGGGGGGTGGCGGCGTACTCGCCGACGAAGCTGGTGCCGTCCCGGCGGCGGACGGGTCCCTCGCCGGTCAGGGGCCGGCCGCCCCGCACCGCGGCGCCGAGCGCGGGGAGCACCAGCTCGTCGAAGCGTCCCCCGGTGAGGTCGTCGATGTCCCACCCGAGGGCGTCGGCCGCCGCCGGGTTGACGAAGGTGACGCGCACGTCGTCGTCGAGCCCGACGATGCCGTCGCCGGCGGAGCCGAGGATGAGGTCGTGCCGCACCCGCAGGCCCTCCAGCTCGCGGCGGGCGGTGCGCTCCCGGTTGGCGGAGGCGCGGAACAGCAGGGCGACGAGGGCGGTGAGGCCGAGCCCCGCCACGCCGACGCCGACGGGCAGCAGCCGCGACGGTCCCCCGAGGCCGGGGAGGGAGACGGTCCACAGGCGCCCGGCGACCGCGATCGTGCCCTCGGGGTCCCCGGCGCCGCCGGCCCCCGTCACCGTCGCCCCGCCGTCGCGCACGACGAGCCCGACGCCCTCGGGCAGCCCCTCGCGCGCGATCCCGCCGAGGCGCGTCAGGCGGAGCATCCCGCTCACCCACCCGCGCAGGGCCGCGCGGCGCTGCTCGACGGTGCGCAGCGGGGCGCCCGGCGAGTAGACGGGCGCGACGAGCAGCGCCGTCGGTCCGTCGGGGCCGCCGAGGGGCGGCGTCATCCGCGGCCGGCCCATGTCGCGCGCGGCCGCCCGGACGTCTGCGGTGGCCGCGTCGGCCAGCAGGGCGTGGGCCGCGCCGGGCGTGGGCTCCTCACCCGCCACGAGGCCCCCGCCGGCGTCGGCGGGCGACGGCTCCGGGGTCCAGGCGAGGTACATCAGGGAGGTCTGCCGCTGCAGCGGGGCGGCGGTGAAGCGCGTGAAGTCCTCGGCCGTCACGCGGTCCGAGGACTCGTGGAACGCGCGCAGGTCGTCGAGGCTCGCCGTCGACACGGCGACCTCGGCCGCGAGCGCCCGGATGGCGGGGCCCGCGACCAGCGCACGCCGGTCACGGGCGGCGTCCCCCTCGCGGTTCACGGCGGCGACGACGGCCAGCCCCGTCGCGATCAGCATCGCGGCGAGCGCCGCGATGACGAGCCAGCTCTGGGGTCGTCGGGTCACAGGCCTCCGTGTGCGGGACGGGACGCCCCGCGGGCACCGAGTCTGCCAAACTCGCCGACCGCCTATCCTCGTGGGCGGTCGTGCTCATCCTCTTCGACATCGACGGCACCCTCCTGATGGGGACGCCGCGCGCCCACACCGAGGCCCTCGCCGTCGCGATCGGCGACGTCTACGGCGTCCCCGTGACGTCGGCGACGTCGTCGCGGTGGGCCCCGCGGGCCGCACCGACCAGGAGATCGCGCGGCTCGTGCTGCGCGGGGCCGGGGTGCCGGACGACCGGGTGACGGCGGGCCTGGGGGAGTGGATGGCGCGGGCCGCCGAGGTGTACCCCGGCATCGACGCCGCCCATCCCGGTCCCCGGGTCGCGTCCGGCGCGGCCGAGGCCCTCGCGCGGGTCGCGGCGGCGCCCGTGTCGGTCGCCCTGCTGACCGGGAACCTCGAGCCGATCGCCCACGCCAAGATGGGTCGCGCCGGCCTCGGGGAGCACTTCGCGCGGGGGCGGGGGGCGTTCGGCTCGGACCACGAGCGCCGCGACGCGCTCGTCCCGATCGCCGTCGCCCGCGAGCCGGCGCCGCTCCCCGCCGTGGTGGTGGGGGACACGCCCCGCGACATCGCGTGCGCCCGTGCCGCCGGGGCCCGCTGCGTCGCCGTCACCACCGGCTCCTACGGTCCGTCGGACCTCGCCGGCGCGGACGTCGTCGTGCCGGGGCTGCTCGCCGCCGTCGACGTGCTGGAGACCTGGGCCGGCTGACGGCCGCCGGCGGGGCGGTCACAGCCCGAGCGCCGCCAGCACCCGGTCGTGGTCCTCGATCTCGCAGGTCGTGCGGCGCCGCAGGACCGCCGAGACGCGGTCACCCTCGATCGTGCCGGACACCTCGATGCGGCCGCCGTCGTCCTCGACGGGGGTGCAGGTCGCGGAGAGGTCGATCCGGGCGACCGCGTCGAGCACCGCGATGCAGGCGTCGAGGTCGGCGACCCCGCAGTCGAGGTCGGTCCGGAACCCGTGGTAGCCGGCCCCGTCGACGCGCACCGACAGGCGGTCTGGCGGCACCCCGGTCGGCGGTCCGCCGCCCCCGCCGCCGCAGCCCGCGGCGAGCAGGACCACCACGACCCCGGCGCTCAAGAGGCTCGCGCGCCGTGACGACCACCACCCCCGTGACCCCCTCGCGCGGTGCGACAGCCCTCGACCTCCTCGCCACCCTGGCCCCGCCGCCCGCGGTCCGGGACGACACCGACATCATGACCCCCGCGCCGCGTCGTGCGCAGTGGTGCGACCGGTGCGGCACGCCCCGCAACCTCGGCAGCCGCGAGTGCCCGGGGTGCCGCCTGCTGGCCGCCGCACGCGGCCGCCTCCGCGCCCACCTCGCGCGCCACGGCATGCCCGCCGGCGGAGCCGTCGAGCTCGCCCGCCTCGCCGACGTGCCCCTCCGGGTCGTCGGGGAGTTCATGTCCGCGCCGGCGCCCACCGGCGCGCGCCGGCCGGGCGGCCGCCGCGCACCCGATCACGGGATCTCGCGGACCGCCAGGTAGCTCGTCTCGCTCGGCCCGGCCTCGGCCGGGCCGTACGCCAGCACCACGACGTCGCCCGACGACAGGCCGCCGACCTCGCGGGCGCGGTCGAGCATCGAGGCGCGGTGCATGTCGAGGGTGGAGGCCCGCGGCGGCAGCCACGCCGGCACGATGCCCCACTCCAGCGCGAGCTGGCGGCGCACCACCTCGTCCTCCGAGAGGGCGATCACGCGGAGCCGCGGGCGGTACTTCGCGGCGGCGCGGGCCGCGCCGCCGCTGACGGTCGAGACGATCAGCGCGACGGCCTGCACCTGCTGCGCCAGGTGCACCGCGGCCTGCATCACGGCCTCGGGGCGGCTCGCGACCGGGGCGCGGACGTCGAGCGAGAACGGCGCCCCCCGCTCGGCCTCGAACGCGATCTCGGCCATCGCCCGGACGGCCTCGACGGGGTAGCTCCCCACGGTCGTCTCGCCGGAGAGCATCACGGCCGACGTCCCGTCGAGGATGGCGTTGGCGATGTCGGCCGCCTCGGCGCGCGTCGGCTCGGGCTGGGTGATCATCGACTCGAGCATCTGCGTCGCGGTGATCACGAGCTTGCCGGCCGTCTCGGCGGCCCGGATCACCTCCTTCTGCATGAGCGGCACCCGGGCGACGCCGGCCTCGACCCCGAGGTCGCCGCGGGCGACCATCACGCCGTCGGACACGTCGACGATCTCGGGGAGCGCCTCGAACGCCTCGACCTTCTCGATCTTCGCGATCACCCGGGCGCGCCCGCCGAGCGACTCGAGCGCGCCGCGGAGGCGCCGCACGTCCTGGCCGGAGCGCACGAACGACAGGGCGACGAGGTCGGCGCCGATCTCGACGGCGACGGTCAGGTCGGCGAGGTCCTTCTCCCCGAAGCTCGACGCCGGCGTCCGGACGTAGGTGACGAAGATGCCCTTGCGGGGGCCGATGGTGCCGGGCCGCTCGCAGCGGGCGAGGACGGTGCCGTCGTCGAGGGTCTCCAGCACGGACAGCCGCGGCGTCCCGTCGCCGATGACGATCTCGGAGCGGCCGTCGGTGACGGCGTCCGCGAACTCGGGCCACGCGACGGGGACGGCGCCGCTCGGCACCGGCTCGCTGCACGAGAAGACGACGTGCTCGCCGGCGGTGACCTGGCGGGGACGGACCGCGCTGCCGAGGCGCATCTTCGGGCCGGCGAGGTCGACGAGCAGCGCGAGGGGACGCCCGGCCCGCTCGGCGGCGGCCCGAAGCTCGTCGGCACGCCGCCGCCACTCGTCGGGGCCCTCGTGGGCGCAGTTGATGCGCCCGCCGTCCATGCCAGCCGCCACGAGCTCGTCGAGGCGCCCCGGCGGGTCGGTCGACGGACCGAGGGTGGCGAGGATCTTGGTGCGGCGGGTCTCCACGACGCGACACCGTGCCACCCCGCCGTCCCCCCGTCTACCCTCGCGACGTGACCCGCCGCTTCGTGTTGCACGATCGCCCCGGGCCGGAGCCCCGCATCGTGAAGACCGGCGACCCCGCCGCGCTCGCCCGCGAGGCCGAGGCCCTGCGCCGCCTCGCGGGCGTCGCGTGGGCGCCCCCGCTCGTCGAGGCGGGCCCCGGTCGCATCGTCTCCGGACGCCTGCCGGGTGAGCCCCGCGACCTGTCCCGGGGGGTCGACGACGCCGGGGCGCGGAGGCTCGGCGGCGTGCTCGCCGACCTGCACGGACGCGACCGCGCCGACCGCGGGGGGCTGTGGTGGTGGGACGCGCCGGCGCGCTCCCCCGCCGCGCACCGGGCCCGCCGCGCCGCGGACGCCGCGGCGTCCCTCGCGGGCACCCCCCACGCGGGACTCGTGGAGCGGGCGCTCCGGCGGCCGCTGCCCGCCGTCACCGACCGTGAGCCGTTCCGCATGGTCCACGGGGACCTCGTCGCGGCGAACATCGTCTGGGGCCCCGCGGGGCCGGCGCTGGTGGACTGGGAGTTCTGGAGGATGGGCGACCCCGCCGAGGACGTCGCCTACCTGATCGCCGTGAACGGCCTGCCCCCGCCGGCGGCCGCGGCGGTGCTCGACGGCTACGGCGACCCGGGGATGCCGCCGCGGGTCGCGGCGTGGACGGCGCTCGTCGCGCTCGACGCGGCCGGCTGGTACCTCGCCCGGGGCTTGGACGCCGACGCCGCCCCGCTGCTCGACCGCGCCCGCCGCGACCTGGACGCCCCCTGAGGCCGGTCAGCCCCGGGCGGCGTCGCCCAGCAGGTCGCGGGCGATGACGAGGCGCTGGATCTCGCTGGTCCCCTCGTAGATCTGGGTGATCTTGGCGTCGCGGTAGTAGCGCTCGGCGGGGAACTCCGCCGAGTACCCGTAGCCGCCGAGGGTCTGGACGCAGACGTTCGCGGCGTCGACGGCGACCTGGCTGGCGACGAGCTTCGCCCGTGCGCCCGCGGCGGTGTGCGGCGCGCCGGCGTCCCGCAGGCGCGCGGCGTGGAGGGTGAGCAGCCACGCGGCGTCGAGGCGGGCGGCGATCTCGGCGAGGGGGAACTGCACCCCCTGCAGACGCGCGATCGGACCCCCGAAGGCGGTCCGCTCCTGCGCGTAGGCGACGGCCGTCTCGAGCGCGCCGCGGGCGATTCCGCACGCCTGCGCGGCGATGATCACCCGCCCCGAGTCGAGCGTGGAGAAGGCGATCTTCATGCCCTCGCCCTCGGCGGCGAGCATGGCGCTGCCGGGGACGCGGTAGTCCTGGAACGCCAGCTCGACGGTGCTGGAGGTGTGGAGCCCCATCTTCGGGATCTCGCGGCCGACGGTGAACCCCTCGCCGCGGGGGGCGAGGAACGCCGACACGCCGCGGGCGCCGGGTCCGCCGGTGCGGGCGAACAGGATGAACAGGTCGGCGAAGCCGCCGTTGGTGATCCACTGCTTGGCGCCGCTGACGACCCAGTCGTCGCCGTCGGCGGTCGCGGAGGTGCGCAGCGACGCGGCGTCCGATCCGGCGTCGGGCTCGGTCAGCGCGTAGGCGACGAAGCGCTCGCCGGTCGCCAGGGCGGGGAGGTGCGCGCGCTTCTGCTCCTCGGTGCCGTGCCGGACGATCGGCGACGCCCCGAGGGAGTTCTGCGCCGCGACGCCGACGGAGGTGCCGGCGTCGACCGCGGCGATCTCCTCGATGATCAGCGCGAGGCTGGTGTAGTCGAGGCCCGCCCCGCCGTACTCCTCGGGGATGATCGCGCCGAGCATCCCCAGCTCCCCCATGGCGCGGAGGACCTCCACCGGGACGTGGTGGTCGCGGTTCCACGCGTCGCAGTGCGGGGCGATCTCCCCGCGGGCGAAGTCGCGCACCAGCGACTGGATCTCGCGCTGCGTCGGGTCGAGGTCGGGCTGGGCGCTCGGGCTCACCGGGACGGCCTCCGGTCGATTCGGACGGATGTCTATTATTCGGAAGTCCGAGGATATCTGTCAACGACGGGGCGTGGGATGGCGGCGGAGGGGACGGAGCGGCGTGACGCGGTCGACGAGGCGGCGGCGCGCTGGGCGGAGAGCTACCCGGGCGCCGGCGGCTTCCGCGCGCTGGTGTCCCTGGTGCGCGGGTACGCGGCGACGGCCCGCGAGGTCGACCGGCTGCTGCGTCCCGTCGGCCTGAACATGTCGCGCTTCGAGCTGCTGCTGCTGCTGTCGTTCACGCGGTCGGGGGCGTTGCCGGTGATGCGCATCCGCGACCTCCTGATGGTCCACGGCTCGAGCGTCACGTACCTCGTCGACCGCCTCGCGGAGGCGGGCTGGGTCGCGCGGGAGGACGACCCCGCGGACCGGCGGGTGTCGCTCGTCGCGATCACCGACGCGGGCCGCGCCGTGGTGGACCGCGCGGCGGGGCTGCTCGCCGACGGCGGCTTCGGCCCCCTCGCCGGTCTCGGCGACGACGACCTCGACGCCCTCGGCACCCTGCTCGGGCGCCTGCGGGCCCCCGCTCAGCCGGGGGGCTGAACCGGGGCGGCCGTGGCGGGCGGGGCGGGGACGGGGGCCGGTGCGGTCGCCGCCGGGACCGGGGTGGCGGGCGCCGGCGCGGTCGTCGTCGCCGGCGGGTCGGCGGGCGCGGTCGTGACGGGTGCGGTCGTCTCCGGCCCGGGCGCGGTGACCGCGGGGTCGGCGGGCGCGGTGACGGTGGGGTCCCCGTCGGTGGTGGCCGGCGTCGTCGTGGTGCCCCCGCCGCCACCGCCGTCCCCGCCGCCGGTCCCCCCGCTGAAGAAGGTGCTGGGGCGTTCGCTGACGACGGATGAGCCGGCGAGCATGTCGGGGACGGTGAAGACGGCGACGGCGGCGGCGAACGCGAGGGCGGCGGTCACGGCGACGGTGCGTGGACGCACGTCGGGGCGGCGGCGCACGACGGCACGCGCCCCGGTGGGCAGGCGGACCACCCTCTCCACCGGCTTCCTCCCCAGTTCGCGCACGATCGCGATCACCACGGGGGCGAGCGCGGCTCCGGCGACGGTGCCGGCCAGGCCGAATCGCGAGACCATGACGGTCGCGACCACGGAGCCCAGGCTGGCGAGGCCGAGCGTGAGGGGGGAGAGGTCGGAGGTGGCCCGGGGACGGCTGTCTCCGGCACTCGACATCTCCCGGCACCGTTGCGCGCCGACGCCGCCCCGCGAAGCGCGGGGGTTCCGCGGGCACGTCGCGGGAGGGGTTGTGCATCGGGCGAACACGGGGGCCGCGTTCTCATACCTGTGGCTAAAGCCCGCCCGGAGGGGGTGCCCCTAGCCTCGGCACACCTGAGGCCCGTGCGGCCTTCGTCCCTTTCGCGCAAGGAGAGTAGATGCGTTTGAGGTCATTCCGGCTGGTGCCGGTACTCGCGGCACTGATGCTGCTGCTCATCCCGGCCCTGGCCGCGGCTCAGGACGTCAGCGACTCCGACATCGCGATCAACACGCTGCTGGTGTTCTTCGCCGCTGTTCTCGTCCTGTTCATGCAGGCGGGCTTCGCCATGCTCGAGGTCGGTCTCTCGCGCATGAAGAACGCGGGTGCGGTGATGGGGAAGATCCTCATCAACGTCGCCATCAGCTTCCTGATGTTCTGGGCGATCGGTTTCTCGTTCGCCTTCGGGACCGGCAACGACTTCATCGGGTCGAGCGGCTGGTTCATGAACAACAACGACCCCGCGACGGACTTCGCGTCGCTGGCGTACAGCGCGACGAACTTCGAGGTCACCTTCTTCTTCCAGGTGGTCTTCTGCGCCGTGTCGCTCGCGATCGTGTTCGGCGCGATGCTCGACCGCACGAAGTTCATCGGCTACATCCTGTTCGCGATCGTGTTCACCGGGTTCATCTACCCGACCGTCGCGCACTGGACGTGGGGCGGCGGCTGGCTGCTGCAGGACGGCTTCCAGGACTTCGCCGGCTCGTCGATCGTCCACCTCCAGGGCGCGCTCGCCGCGACCGCGGGGGCCCTGGTCCTCGGACCGCGCATCGGCAAGTTCCGCAACGGCAAGTCGGTGCCGATCCCCGGCCACTCGATGCCGCTCATGATCCTCGGCGTCATCATCCTGTGGGTCGGCTGGATGGGCTTCAACCCCGGTTCGTTCCTGAACGCCGTCGGCTACAACTTCGCCGACGTCGCGGTCAACACGAACCTCGCCGCGGCCGCCGGCATCATCGGCGCGACCGTCGCATCGGTCCTGATGTTCAAGACCCTGGACGTCTCGCAGATGGGCAACGGCGCCCTCGCCGGCCTGGTGGCCATCACGGCCCCCTGCGCCTTCGTGGACCCGTGGGCCGCGGTCGTGATCGGCCTCATCGCCGGTCTCATCGTCCCGCCGCTGGTGCTCGGCATCGAGAAGCTCAAGATCGACGACCCGGTCGGCGCCCTGCCGGTCCACGGTGTCGCCGGCATCTGGGGCACCCTGGCGTGTGGCCTCTTCGCGACGGCCGACCGCGCGACCGCTCTCGCGGTCGGTGAGGGCGGCCTCCTCACGGAGGGCAACGCCAGCCAGCTGTGGGTCCAGTTCTACGGCGTCGCCGCGACGGTCGGCTTCACCTTCACGCTGTCGCTGCTCGCGTTCCTGGCCATCAAGTACACGGTCGGCCTGCGCGTCAGCGAGGAGGACGAGCTCCGCGGTCTCGACATCTCGGAGCACGGGATGTTCGGCTACCCCGAGCGCTTCATCGACGTCGTCGGGGCAGAGTCCGAGGACCTCCCGTCGCACGCCGCGCCGGCTCCCGCGGGGGCCGCGTCGACGGCTTCCAACCCCGCCACCGCCTCGTAAAGGGAAGGGCACAGAACGTGAAGAAGATCGAGGCGTTCATCCGCCACGAGGCACTCGAGGCCATCCACGACAAGCTGGCGACCATGGGGCTCCCCTCCATGAGCGTCACGGAGGTCAAGGGCTCGGGGCGCCAGAAGGGCTTCACCGAGAGCTACCGCGGAGCGAAGACCACCATCTTCCTCCGGCCGAAGCTCAAGCTGGAGATGGTGCTGGACGACACCGACGTCGATCGCGCGATCGACGCCATCCTCGAGCTCGCCCACACGGGCGAGCCGGGGGACGGCAAGATCTTCGTCTTCGCCGTCGAGGAGTCCATCCGGGTCCGGACCGGGGAGCGCGGCGACGTCGTGCTCGCCCCGCACCCCGAGGAGACCGCCGCCTAGGCCGCCTCCCCGCACCGTCCGTTCCACGCCGATGCCGGCGGTCCCGAGAGGGGGCCGCCGGCATCGGCCGTCGACGGCCCCCTCTGAGGCCCTTGAGGCCCCGTGCGGCGGGGAAGGTCCAATTGGACCTCGGGTCGCCGGCCAATCGGCCAACGACTCCGCCGGCCCGGCCACGGCCACGATCATCCGTCCCTGGTGCTCCGGCCGATTGGACCTCGGGACGCCGGCCAATCGGCCAAGACGACGACGCCTCGTTCCAGGGATCAGCTCAGCTGCCGGTCCCTGATGTCCTCGACCAATCGGACCTCGGGCCGTCGGCCGATTGGTCAACGAGCGAACCCGGTTGTGGGCCGGCCACCTTCGCCCCGTCCCCGGGGTCCGGCCAAGTGGACCTCGGGGCGCCGGTCAATCGACCGACGGCGACCTCGTCGGCCCGGGAACCAACCGGCCACGCGGGCGCCTCTCCCGCCGCCGGCCAATTGGACCTCGGGGCCTCGTCCAAATGGCCGTCCCGGCGACCGGACCCGGACCCACCCGCTCTCGGCCGAATGGACCTCGGTGCGGCGGCCGAATGGACCCCGAGGGCGCGGCCGATCGGGCCTCACGGGGACCTGGCCGGCGACGGAATCGCCCCGCCGCGACTCGTGACGGCGATCGGCTCGGGGACGGTGCGGAGTCGACACGCATACGGCGGGAACCGTGCGGGGTGTCGTCGTATCGTCGGGAGTCCCGCTCTCAGGCGCCCCGACGCGCCCGCCCACCGCCCTCCCGCGGCCCCGCCCCGCCCCGTTCCGCCCCTCAGACCCCGGAGCGGTCGGGGACCCTCATGCCGGGGACGTCGAGGATGAAGCGGCTGCCGCCGCCGTCGCGGCCCTCCACCCGGACGTCACCGCCGAGGGCCCGGGCGAGCTGGCGGCTGATCGCGAGGCCGAGGCCGCTGCCGCGGCGGCCGTCGGGGCTCTCGTTCGAGTGGAACGCCTCGAAGATCCGCTCCCGCTCCCCCGCCGGGATCCCGGGACCGGTGTCGCTCACCGTCGCCGTGAAGCCACCGCCGGGGCGGGGCCTCCCGTCGAGGCGGACCACCCCACCGGGCGGCGTCCAGTGGATCGCGTTGTCGAGCAGGTTCCCCACGATCCGCTGCACACGCGACTCGTCCGTCACGACGACGGGGAGGTCCTCGATCCCCCGCTCGAACCCCAGGCCCCGCGCCCCCGCCTCCGCCTGCATCGCGTCGAACGCCCGGTCGAGGACCTCGCCCGGCCGGACCTCGGAGAGGTCGAGGGCGAAGCGCTGGGCGTCGAGGCGCGACAGGTCGAGGAGGTCGGCGACGAGCTGCTCCAGCCGCGCCGACTCCCCCTCGATCGCCGCGAGGGACCGCGGCACGTCCGCCGGCGGCACGACGCCGTCGGTGAGGGCGGCGGCGTGACCGCGGATCGCCGTCAACGGCGTCCGCAGGTCGTGCGTCACCCGCATCAGGAAGTCCCGGGTCTCGCCCTCCCGCTCCGCGAGGCGCCGCACCATCAGGTTGAAGTCCGACGCCAGCTCGTCGAGCTCCCGCGTCCCCGTCGGCCCCAGCTCCGTCCGCAGGTCACCACCCGCCACGCGGTGGGTCGCCGCCTGCATCGCCGTCAGGGGACGCGTCACCCGGCTCGTCAGCAGGAGCGACAGCAGCAGGGCCAGCGCCAGCCCGATCCCGGCGGCCCCCGCCACCCGCGACGCCACGTCCGGCCACGCCGACGCCTGCTCACCCGGGGGACGCGACAGCAGCACCGCCCCCACGATCTCCGGACCGAGGAACACCGGCGCCGCCGACGCCTCCGTCTCCGGACCCCCGTCGAGGCGGAAGTCGATGCGCTGCACCCCGTCGCTGTCGAGGCGGGCGAAGTCGAGCTCCTCCGCCGCGACGGACGGGATCTCGTCGGTGGGCTTCTCCGCGCCCGGGGTGAGCTGCAGCCCCGAGTAGTAGAGCTTCGTGTTCGGCCCGACGAGCGCCTCCAGGTTGCTCGGCCGGTAGAACGTGAACGGCCGCCCGCTCGCCGCCTGGCGCTCCGCCTGGGCGCTCACGATGTCCGCGAGCGCCGTGGCCTGCCGGTCGAGCTCCGCACGGGCGACGACGCGCGACTGGGCCCGGATCAGGCCGCCGCCGACGGCGGCGAACACCACCGCCGCGGTCACCAGGCCAGCCGCGGCGGCCAGCACGAGACGCCCGCGGAGGGTGCGCCACGGCCGCGGCAGGCGCGGGCTCACCGTTTGGCGGGCACCTTGTAGCCGGTGCCCCAGACCGTCTGGATCGGGCAGGCGTCACCCAGCTTGCGCCGCAGCTGGCGGACGTGGACGTCGATGGTGCGGCTGTCCCCCAGGAACGTGAAGCCCCACACCCGTTCCAGGAGCTGCTCCCGCGTCAGCACCAGCCCCCGGTTCTCGATGAGGGTGACGAGCAGGTCGAACTCCTTCGGCGTGAGCTGCACCCCCTCGCCGTCGACGAACACCTCGCGCCCGCCGACCTCGATCCGCAGCGGCCCCGCCTCGATCGTCGACGCCTCCGGGCGTCCCGCCCGGGCCGGTCGCGCCTCCGCGCGGCGGAGGACGGCGCGCACCCGCGCCACCAGCTCACGCGGGTTGAACGGCTTGGTGATGTAGTCGTCGGCGCCCAGCTCCAGCCCGACGACCTTGTCGACGGCGTCGTCCCGGGCGGTGAGCATGATGATCGGGGTGTGCCCGCTCTGGCGCAGGCGCTTCGTGACCTCGTAGCCGTCCATGCCGGGGAGCATCAGGTCGAGGATCACGAGGTGCGGCGGCTCCGCCTCGGCGAGCCGGAGGCCGTCGTCGCCGCGTGTCGCGACGGTCACCACGAACCCCGCGGCCTCGAGGTACATGCGCGCGAACGACGCGATGTTCGGCTCGTCCTCGACGATCAGGACCCGCTGGCGGTCGTCGGGCGGTGCCATCGGCGGCCGATGGTAGTCGGCGCGGGGGGCACGGTCCACCGCCGCCCCGCCACGCCCCGCCCCCGGGACCGGGTGCGCCGGTGCCGGGGGCGGGGACAGGCTCACGCCGGGGACCCCGCCTGCAGCAGCACACGCACGCCGCCGTGGCCGCCGGCCCGGACGTCCGTCGCGGCGCCCGCGTCGAACGTGCCGCCGCCCCGCACGAAGGACCGCGCGAGCGACCCCGGCACCGGCGTGAACGTCCCCTCCACGTCGAAGGCGCGGACCTTCATCCGGAAGCCGGTGCCCGCGATCGTCACCGACGCCCCGCGCAGGCCCGAGTAGACGACCGACCCGTCCTTCAGGGTCGTCGTCGCCGTGCCGGCGGGCACCGTCACGGCGAGGTCCTTCGCGGTCGAGCGGTCCCACACCCGCACGCGCCCGCTGATCGTCGTGAGCGCGACGGTGCCGGCGGCGGGACCGTTGAGGCGCCACGTCGCGCCCGGCGCGCGGCCGTCCCACTTCCACCACCGCTTCACCGTGACCGTCCTCCGGTGGGCGACGGTGCGCCCGTCCTCGACGCGCTTCGTCACGACCACGCGACGCACCGTCACGCGCTTTCCGCCGCCGCGGTGGGGGCGGGTCCACCACTCCCGGGCGCCGCGGCCCGCGAGGTCGACCGACATCGGGCCGGTCGTGAGCAGGATGCGCTGGCTCGCCCAGAACGGGACGGGGACCCCGCCCTGGAGGATCGTGGAGCCGCTGCCGGTCACCCGGGCGACGCCCGACGAGGCGTGGGTCGCCGTCGGGGCGGCGTCCGCGGTGAAGCGGCCGGCCACCGTGACGGTGTACGCGGAGCCGGCGAGCACCAGCATCCCCTCGCCGGTGAACCGCTGCACGCCCTTCCTCCCCGGAGCCGACGCGGCCCCGAAGCCGCCGGGCGTCACCACCAGGTCGCCGCCCGTGGAGTCGTCGCGCACGCGGACGACGCCGCGGCCCGACACGACCAGGCCGCCGGAGCCCTCGAAGCGGAACGTGCCGCGGCCCTCGGCGTGCAGGGCCGAGGTCGTCGTGACGCCGGACGGGGCCGCCTCCTCGGCGGTGGGGTCCGTCTCGGGGACCCGCTCGATGGTGTCCGCCACCGCGGCGGACGGCACCGCGATCAGCGCGGCGATACCGCCCGCGAGGAGCAACGTGCGCACGTTCCCTGTCTCCTTCGTTCCGCGGAGGAGGAAGGTGAGACGTAGATCACGCCCCGTCCCCAGCTGCGCTCCGGTCCGGAGTTCAGCCGGTAGGTGCCGGAGCCCAGGAGCCGCGCCTGGCCGTTCCCCGCGATGGAGAAGGTCAGGTCGACGCCGAGCACCTGCACCGAGACGTTGGAGCCGGTCACGAAGAGGATCCCGCTGGCGCGCCGCGCGACGGCACGGCCGCGGCGGTTGAACTCCAGCGGCACGCCGGCGAGGTACGCCGTCGCGTCGCCGCGCCGGTCGATGACCACCACCTGGCCACGCTGGGGGATCGTCCCGTTGACCACCATCCGGCCGACGACGGTCATCGCCCCGCTGCCGGTCGCCTGGAGCTGGGCGGAGGGCACGCGGGCGTCCGCGCGCTGCTGCGCGGGGGACGGCGCGGCCTGGGCCAGGACCGGGACGACGAGCACGAGGGCGACGGCACATGCCAGCGCGCGACGGATCACTCCACCTCCGACGATTCGGTTCGCCGCCGGTCCGGGACCGGCGGCGTTGTCGGAGCGAATATCCATCGCCCGGATGAGGGAAGCGGGCGCTGGGGGTTAGAGGTTTGCGTCACCGTGTTCGGGAACTGTGAGCGGCGGCCCGGCGCGACGCGCCGGGCCGCCCGCCCTCAGGGCTGCAGCTTCACGTTCTCCTGGACGACCACGGGGGCGGGGGAGTCGAGCTTCACGCCCTCCTGGGTCGTGGTGCTCGGCGTCGGCGCCGCCTGCGGCGCGGCGCCCGGCTCCTCGCCCTCCGGGACCGGCCGGGGGCCGTCCTCCATGTACGCCCACACGATCTCGCCGCAGTCGGGGCACGTCGGCAGCACCCCGCGGTTGCGGATCTGGAACTGGCACGCGACGCACGAGAACAGGCCGGGGACCTTCTGGCCGGCGTGGAAGCAGGGCTTGTTGAGGCGGCGCTCGGCCTCCTCGGCGCCCTCGCGCACGCTGAGGGTCCGGCCCTGCGTGCGGCCGCCCGGCCCGCCGCCGGGACCGCCCGACTGACGTCGCTGTGGTGGCAGGCTGCTCATCCGTCCCTCTCCCTGCGTCGGTCGCCGTGGCGGTGGGCGTTCGCGCGCCCGCCCGCGAGGCGTATCGTTGGACGTCGTCAATCCTACCGCGCGTGGCCCGCCGGGCCGAGGCGCGCGGGGTCATCAGGAACACGGGAGGCAGCACGATCCGCGTCCGCGTCGCGCTGGCCCAGATCAACACCGTCGTCGGCGACCTCGACGGCAACGCGACGCGGATCTCCCGGGCCCTCGACGACGCCGCCGCCGCCGGCGCCGACGTCACCCTCGTCCCCGAGCTCGCGATCACCGGCTACCCCCCGGAGGACCTCCTGCTGCGGCCCGCGTTCGCGGCCGCCGCGCGGGACACGCTCGACCGGCTCGCCGACGGGGTGCGCACCGGCATCGCGATCGTCGGGTTCCCGGAGTGGAACGGGGACTGCCACAACGCCGCCGCGGTCGTCGCCGACGGGCGGGTGCAGGCCGTCTACCGCAAGCGCTTCCTCCCGAACTACGGCGTCTTCGACGAGGCGCGCTACTTCCGCGCGGGCGACGAGGACATGGTCGTCGAGGTCAACGGGCTCCGCATCGGCCTCGCCGTCTGCGAGGACATCTGGTACCCGAACCCGGTCGCCGCCGACCTGGCCGCCGCGCGGGTCGACCTGATCTGCTGCATCTCGGCGTCGCCGTTCCACCGGGGGAAGGCCGACCGCCGCGAGGCGATGCTCGCGACCCGGGCCGACGACTGCGCGGCGGCGCTCGCCTTCTGCAACCAGGTCGGCGGCCAGGACGAGCTGGTCTTCGACGGCCGCTCCGCGGTGTTCGACGCGTCGGGGGAGGTCGTCGCCCGCGCCCCCCAGTTCGAGGAGCACCTGCTGATCGCCGACGTCGACCCCGTGATGTCCGCACGGCGCCGGCTGCGCGAGCCGCTCGCCCGGCGCCTGCCGGGGGCCCCCGGCCTGCGCGACGTGCGCGTCGTGGCGCGCGCCCCCCGCGGCGGCGACCCCCTCGCCCCGACCGGGGTCGCCCCGGCGCTGCGCGACGAGGCGGAGGTGTGGGCGGCGCTGCGCCTCGGCATCCACGACTACGTCGCCAAGAACGGCTTCCCCGGCGTGATCCTCGGGTTGTCGGGGGGGATCGACTCCGCGCTCACCGCGGCCCTCGCGGCCGACGCCCTCGGCCCGGACCGCGTGACGGGCGTCGCATTGCCGTCGGCCCACTCCTCGCCGGAGAGCCTCCGCGGCGCCGAGGCCCTCGCCGAGGCGCTCGGCATCCGCCTGCTCACCGTGCCGATCGCCGGCGTCGTCGACGCCTTCGAGGACGCGCTCGCCGAGGCGTTCTCGGGCCTCGGGAGCGACATCACGGAGGAGAACCTGCAGGCCCGGGCCCGCGGCACCCTGCTGATGGGGCTCTCCAACAAGCTGGGCCCGCTGGTGCTCGCCACCGGCAACAAGAGCGAGATGTCGGTCGGCTACAGCACCCTCTACGGCGACATGGTCGGCGGCTTCGCCCCGCTGCGGGACCTGTCGAAGACCTGGGTCTACCGCCTGAGCCGCTGGCGCAACGACGCGGAGGGCCGCGAGGTGATCCCGGAGGAGACGATCGCCCGCCCGCCGACGGCCGAGCTGCGACCCGGGCAGCTCGACACGGACAGCCTGCCTCCCTATGACGTGCTTGACGCCATCCTCGAGGGATACGTCGAACGCGGGCTCGAGCCGGACGAGATCGTCGGCCTCGGGCACCCGCGGCAGGTCGTGTCGGATGTCGTCCGGATGGTGGACCGTGCCGAGTACAAGCGCCGCCAGGGTCCCGTCGGGATCAAGATCACCCCGCGTGCCTTCGGCCGCGACCGGCGGATGCCCATCACGAGCCGCCATGTCTGAGCGCCGGCGGCTGCGGCGCGGGGCCCTCGCGGGCCTGGCGCTGCTGCTGGCGACGGCGGGCGTGGCGAGCGGGGCGGGCGTCACCGCCGCCGCCCGCAAGCCCGCCGAGCCGGCGACCGCGGGGGGCGTGGCCGTCGCCCACGGCGACTTCGCCGCCACGGCGTCCGGTGAGCGGAGCCTGCTGGTGACCTTCGCCGACCGCCCCGCGGGCCCCGAGGCGCGCCGCCGGCTCTCCGGGCTCGGCGCGGTCGCGCCGCTCGTCCCCGAGGCCGGGGTGTGGGACCTCGCGCCCTCCCGCCCCGCCTCCGCCCGCGCCGCCGTCCTCGGCCGCGCCCGCGTGTCGGGCGCGGAGTGGTCGCTCGCCCGCCGCGCCGCCGACCGCCCGCCGCCGCCCGCGGCGCCCGGCCCGGCGCCGGTCCTCACCGACCCCCTCTTCACCCCCGCCTCGCAGTGGGGGCTGCTCGAGCGCGGCAGCTGGAGCCCCGCGCTGACGACCACCGGCCCCCGCGCGCCGATCGCGATCCTCGACTCGGGCGTCGACCCGACCCACGAGGAGTGGGGCGGCCCCCAGGGCCCGCTCGTCGCGCCGCGCAGCGTCCTCCGCGGCGACGACGACGCGTCGGACCACGGCGAGTCGGGGCACGGCACCCACGTCGCGGGCATCGCCGCCGCTCCCGCGAACGGCGTCGGGATCGTCGGCGTGGCGCCCGGCAGCTTCGGCACCGCGCCGGTCATCCCCGTCCAGATCGCCAACCGGGCGGGGTACAGCACCGACACCACGATGATCCGGGGCGTCCGCCACGCCGTGCTCAACGGCGCGAAGGTCATCAACATCTCGGCGGGCGGCCGCGGCTACTCCCGCGCCTTCCAGGACACCATCCTGTGGGCCACCCAGCGCGGCGCGCTGATCGTGGCGTCGGTCGGCAACCAGGGCCAGGACATCAACACGCTGAACTACCCGGCGGCGTACCGCCGGGTGCTCGGCGTCGGCGCCCAGTGCGACGGCGCGGTCAGCTTCGACTGCCCCCGCCCCTACGGCGTCGCGACCTTCTCGACGTACAACCGCTCGGTCGACGTGATCGCCCCCGGCGTGCGGGTGCTGTCGAGCGTCCCGCGCCGGGTGACCGAGCGGGTCGTCACCCCCGGGTACGCGCTGAAGGACGGCACGTCGATGGCGGCCCCCTACGTCGCGGGCGTCGCCTCCCTCGTGCAGGGCGCGAATGGCAACGCCCTCAGCCCGTTCCAGGTGCTCACCCAGATCACCAACACCGCGACCGACATCGGCCGCCGCGGTCGCGACGACACGAGCGGCCACGGCGTCGTCAACCCGGGCGCCGCGGTCACCCTGAACGCGCCTGAGGACGACCCCGGCGAGGTCAACGACGACGTCAAGTGGCTGGCGGGCGTCACGCGCCTCGGCGAGACCGGCCGCCCCGTCGAGATCGACGCCGCGGTCGACTCCGTCGAGGACCCCGACGACGTCTACGCCGTCCGCCTCGCCCGGGGCGAGCGCCTCCGCGTCACGCTGACCCGCCGGCGCGGCCAGTTCGACCTCTACGTCTGGAACACCGGCACGCGCACCGTCGCGACGGGCGACGTCAACCTCGCCCGCCACCTGGTGCGCTACAAGCGCGGCTCGAGCCGGCCGGGCGTCGCGGTCTACCGCGCCGAGCGCGCCGGCATCCACTACGTGAACGTCTTCGCGCGGCGGGGGGCGGGGCCCTACACCCTACGCCTCGTGCGGGGCGGGTAGGTACGCTCCGCGCATGGCGACCGGACCCCACATGACCCTCGTCTACGACTACGTCCCCGACATCCTGGAACGGCGGGCGCCGCACCGGGAGGCCCACCTCGCGTGGATCGCGGAGTGGATCGGGACCGGCGCGATGCTGATGGCCGGCGCGACCGGCGACCCGCCGACCGGCGCACTGTTCGTGTTCGCCGACGTCGGTGAGGCCGAGGTCGCGCGGTTCGCCGACGGCGACCCCTACCGGGCCGCGGGTCTCGTCACCGCGCACCGGATCGCGCCGTGGACGGTCGTGGCCTCGGCCTGAGCCGGTCCGCGCCGGCGCCGATGGGCTAGGTTCCGGCCATGACGCGCACCGCGTTCGTGCACACCGAGGGCGGGCCCTCGTACAACCTGGGGGACGACCACCCGATGACGCCCCTGCGGCGGCAGCTCGCCGTGGAGCTGATCCGCGCGTACGGGCTCGACCGCCGGCCCGGCGTCATCCCGGTCGCGCCGACCCCCGCGAGCGACGCCGTGATCGAGCGCGTCCACGCGCCCGCCTTCGTCGCCGCCGTCCGCCGCTACAGCGCCAGCCCGGCCCTCGCGTCGGCGTGGGAGGCGAGCCAGTGGGGCCTCGCGGCGGGGGGTGACACGCCCGCGTTCGCCGGGATGCACGAGGCCGCCGCGGCGGTCTGCGGGGCGTCGGTGACGGGCGCCCTCGAGGTGTGGGAGGGCCGCGCCGACCAGGCGTTCGTCGCGGGCGGGGGCCTCCACCACGCGTTCGCCAACAAGGCCGCCGGCTTCTGCATCTACAACGACACGGCCGTCGCCATCCAGGCCCTGCTCGACGCGGGCGCCGAGCGCGTCGCCTACATCGACATCGACGTGCACCACGGCGACGGCACCCAGTGGATCTTCTTCGAGGAGCCGCGGGTCATGACGTGCTCGGTCCACGAGACCGGGCGCTACCTCTTCCCGGGCACCGGGTCGATCGCCGAGCGCGGCGTCGGGGCCGCGGAGGGCACCGCCATCAACGTCCCGCTGCCGCCCTACGCCGGGGACCGCCCCTACCTGCGGGCGATCGAGGAGGTCATCGCCCCGGCGGTGATGGCCTTCGACCCCGACGTGATCGTGACGCAGGACGGCGCCGACCCCCACCACGCCGACCCCCTCGCGCACCTCCAGGTGACGATGCCGGCGTTCCCGCGGGCGTACCGCGCCCTCCACGAGCTCGCCGTGGCGGCGGCCGACGGGCGCTGGGTCGCGCTCGGCGGCGGCGGGTACACCTTCCAGGTCGTCCCGCGCGCCTGGACGATGCTGTTCGCCGAGATGATCGGCGCGGAGCTCGACGACGAGATCCCCGAGGAGTGGTGGCGGCGCAACGAGGAGTCCCTCGGGGTGCCCCTGCCGCGGCGCATGTCCGACGACCCGGAGCCCGAGGTGCCGGAGGACGAGCGGATGCGCGCCGACATCGAGGGCGACCGCGTCGTCGACGAGGCGCGCTCCCTCTTCGTGCGCTGAGCGCCGTCCCCGCGATCGCGGCCCGCGGCCTCGGGGTGTGGCGCACCCGGCCGGGCGGTGGCCGCGCGACCCTGCTCGCCGGCATCGACTGGACGGTGCTGCCGGGGGAGCGGTGGGCCGTCATCGGCCCGAACGGCGCCGGGAAGACGACCCTGATGACGATCGCCGGGGCCCGGGGCTTCCCGAGCGAGGGCACCGCCTACGTGCTCGGGTCCCGCCTCGGGGCGGTCGACACCCGCGCGCTGCGCCGCTCCATCGGGCAGGTCGACGGGACGATGGCCACGGCGTTCCGCCCCCGTGCGACGGCCCTCGACGTGGTCCTCACCGGCGCCACGGCCGTGATCGCACCGCTCGGGACGCCCGGCGACGGCGACGCGCGGGTGGCCGCGCGGGCGCGGGCCCTGCTCGACGAGGCGGGTTGCGCCCGCCACGCCGACGGCCGGTTCGCCCGCCTGTCGCGCGGCGAGCAGCAGCGCGTCCTGCTCGCCCGGGCGCTGATGGCCGCGCCGCGGCTGCTGCTGCTCGACGAGCCGACCACGGGGCTGGACCTGCCGGGCCGCGAGGCGTTCCTCGCCCGCCTCGACGCGCTCGCCGCCGACCCGGCCCTCGCGACGGTGCAGGTCAGCCACCACCTCGAGGAGCTCGCCGCGTCCGTCACCCACGCCCTGCTGCTGCGCGACGGGCGGGTCGTCGCCGCGGGGCCGGCGGAGGAGGTGCTCGTCGACGCCCACCTGTCGCGGTGCTTCGACGCCCCCGTCCGGGTGGTGCGCCGCGCCGGGCGGTCGTTCGCGGTCATCGAGCCGGGAGCGCCCCCGCGCTGACCCGCCCGGGCGGCGGTCAGGCCGTCTCGGACACCACGCGGTTGCGTCCCGCGCCCTTCGCGGCGTAGAGACGGGCGTCGGCGGTGCGCACCAGGGCGGGGACGTCGCCGCCCCCGTGGGCGGCGGCCACCCCGAGGCTGACGGTGATCGGCTCGGCGGCGTCGGCGGACGCCTCGATGCCGGCCCGCACGCGCTCGGCCACGATCGCGGCCGCCTGCTCGTCGGCGCCGGGGAGCAGCAGGGCGAACTCCTCGCCGCCGACGCGGCACGCCCGGTCGCCGGCCCGCGCGCCCCGCTCGATGGCGCGCGCCACCGCCACGAGCGCCGCGTCGCCCGCCTGGTGGCCGTGGCGGTCGTTGAAGCGCTTGAAGTGGTCGACGTCGATCATGACGAGGCCGAGGGGGTCGCCGGACCGCTCGATGCGGCTCATCTCGGCGACGATCGCCTCGTCGAAGGCCCGCCGGTTGCCGAGGCCGGTGAGGGGGTCGGCGAGGGCCTGGCGCTCGAACCGCTCGCGCTCCTCGATCCGCACCAGCGCCGACCCCGCGTCGTCGGCGACCTCCCGCAACGCGGCCATCTGGCGGCCCCGCACCGTGACCCGGTCGAGGCGCCCCGCGGGTCGCGACGCCGTGACGCGTCCGACCGGCCGGGGTGGGTCCCCGCCGGCGAGGGGCGTCTCGAGGAACACCGCGTCGCGCTCCCGCCACGAGCGCATCGTCACGGCCCGGCGGTCGAGCACGACGTCCACGTCCCAGCCGGGGAGCACGGTCGCGAGCGCGCGACGCACGGCGGCGACGACCTCGTCCACCTCCGAGGCGCCGGTCAGCGCGGCGCTCGCCGTCCACTTGCCCTCGATGAGGGTGAGCTGGCGGTTGAGGTCGCGCTCGTTCACCCGCGCGAAGTACCCGGCCACGATGACCAGGGCGACGGCGATCACCAGCGGCGCGGCGGCCTCCTCGAGCGGGGGCGCGCCGTCCTCGCCGAGCAGCCGCAGCGCCGCGAGCACGATCCCGCCGAGGATCAGCGCTTTCACCCCGGCGAGCGTGTCGTACCCGAGCGTCACGGCCACCGCGAGCAGGGGGAGCAGCCACAACCCGATGCCGTTGCCCGCCCCCGCGAGGTGGGCGAGCACCAGGATGAGGGCGGCGTCGATCACGATCGCCGCGTCGACGGCGAGCAGCAGGCGACGGCTCCAGCGCCGCGACATCGCCCACAGGGCGACGTGGAGGACGAGGGCGACGGCGCACGCCGCCGCCGCCAGGAGGTGCTCCTCGGCGGTCGCGGCCTCCGGCACGAACAGTCCGACGACGGCGATCACGCCGAGCGCGACGGCGCGGCCGACGAGCATGGCCTCGTTGCGCTCCTGCAGGAACCACACCGGGCGGCGGGCGTGGCCGACGCGGGGTGGGGGAGGGGTGTCGATGGTGCTCGGCATCGGCCTGTCGTCGGGGATCCCGGTCCCCCACGTTAGCCGTTCGGTGACGGATCCCGGCGCGGGGCTAAAGGTTTCGGGCGGACCTGCCGAATGGGTGGGCGCGATGACTCCCACACCGCGTCACCCGCTCCGGCCCCGCCGCCCCGTCCGCCTCGCCGCCCTCCTCGCGGTCGCGGCGCTCGCGTCGGCGCCCGCCGCCGCCTCGGCCGCCCACCCCGGGTCGCCCGACCCGGTCACCGGCCTCGTCCCCGACGTCGCACCCGCGGTCGTCAGCTGCGAGTGGGAGGGCTCCTGCGAGCCGGGCGGCGGCCCGGTCCCCGCCCCCGAGCCGGTCGTCGGCGAGGTCGTCCCGGTCCCCGGGGGCGCGGGCGAGGACGCCCCGCCGCCCGCCCCCGCCCCCTCCGACGACGCGCCGCCCGCTGACGCGCCGTCCGGCGACGCGGTCGCCCCCGCCCCTCCGCCCGCCATGCGGAGCCTCGCGCTGCGCGTCCCCACCATCGGCATCGGCGGCATCTCCGTCGGGGGCACGGTCGACCTGTCCTCGGGCGCCGCGATCGACCTCGACGCCGAGGTCGCCGGCCAGCCCGTCGAGGTGTCCGCGGGAGTCGCCCTCGGGACGACGTCCGGCACGGGCGGCGGCGGGGTCCTGCCGGTGACCGTCACCGCCGGCGTGAGCACCACCCCGTCGCGTGGTGCGGACCCCGCTCCCGCTCCGGGCACCCCCGCGCCCCCCGTCGCGGCGACCCCCGCCACCCCGGCCACCCCGGCCACCCCGGGCACCCCGGCCACGCCGGCGACGCCGGCCGTCCCCGCACGCCCGGCCCCGTCGCCCGCGGCGCCCGCCGCGCAGCCCTCCCGGCCCGCCCGCGGAACGACCCCCCGTCGTGCGACGGCCCGGCGCGCCGCCGCCGCCCCGGCCCGCGCCCCCCGCGCCGCGGCGACCGTGGCCCCGGCGGGCCCCGCCCCGGCCACCCCGGCCGCGACGTCGGCGACGCCCGCCCCCACCACGGCCCCCGTCGACGGGACCCGGTCCGGTCGCGCGTCCACCCCCGCGCCGGAGAGGGACGCCCCGACGATCGTGGCGCGTGCGTTCGCCCCGGCGATCGCCGCCGGCCGCAACCCGTGGCTGATCGGCGGCCTCCTCGCCGCGATCGCCCTGTACCTCCTCGGCCAGCGCGCCCTGGACCGCGGCGCCAAGCTGTCCTATGCCGGGCGCCCCGGCGAGCCCGACGACGAGCTGATCGAGCTGTAGGGGCGGACGCCCCGCCACGGGTCGCCCCTGGGCTCAAGACGCCCGCGGGGGCGCCGACGTGACGGGGAGATGAGATCCGAGGCCGCAGAGCCACGCCGGGACCCCCGGGGCACCGCTCCGGTGTCCGGAGGACGCCTGCGCGCGGCGCTCGACGCCCTCCCGGACGCCGTCTGGCTCCTCGACGCCGTCCGCGACGAGGCCGGCGTCATCCGGGACTTCCGCGTGGCCGACCTGAACCTGCGCGCCGCCCGGGTCGCCGGCACCACCGTCGAGGCCGCCCGCGGGAGCCTGCTCGGCGACCTTGTCGCCACCGCCCGCCGGTCCGGGCACATCGAGCGGTGGGCGGAGGTCGTGGAGACCGGCGTGCCGGGGGAGCTCGAGTTCCGCTACGACCCGCCGGACGGGCCCCCGGTGTGGCGGTGGGCCAGCGCGACGCCACTCGGGGACGGCGTCGCCCTCGCCCTGCGCGACGTGACGGAGCGGGTCCTGGCCGAACGGCGCCGCGCGGCGCCGGAGGCCGACTTCCGGCTGCTCGCCGAGAACGCGACCGACATGATCTGTCGCATCTCGCCCCACGGCCAGATGCTCTACGTCTCGCCCGCGGCCCGGGAGATCCTGGGCTTCGCGCCCGACGAGATGGTGGGCCGCCCCGACTGGGAGTTCGCCCACCCCGACGACGCGCCGACGGTGATGGCGGTCCGCGAGCGTCTCGACCGCGGCCCCGACGTGCGGACGGTGACGTACCGCGGCCGCCGCAAGGGCGGCGGCTGGGTGCGGCTCGAGTCGACCGCCCGGGCCGTGCGCGACGGCGACGGGGTCATCGCCGAGATCCACGTCGCGACACGCGACGTCAGCGAGCGCGCGCTGGCCGACGCGGAGCACGCGGCGCTGCACCGCGTCTCCGAGGCGGTCGCGGCGGGCGTCGACGACGCCGCCCTCTACGGGCTGGTGGCGGTCGAGATGGCGCGCCTCCTCGAGGCCGACGGCGGCCGCGTCGTGCGTTTCCTCGACGACGGGCGCGCGGAGCTGCTCGGCGTCTGGCGCCGCCCCGGGCTGCCCCAGATCGTCGCGGGGGAGCGGATCCACATGGACCCGGCGTGGGCGGTGTCACGGACCCGCGCCACGGGCCACACCGCGGTCGCCGAGACGCCCGCCGCCACGGCGAGCGCCGACCTGCGCTACGGCATCGCCGCGCCGGTGCGCGTCAACGGCGTGGTGTGGGGCGCGGTGGCCGCGGGGTACGGCGGCCCGGACGACGTGCCGCCCGGCGCCGGGCACCGCGTGGAGCGCTTCGCGAAGCTCGTGAGCCTGGCGGTGGCGAACGCGGAGGCCCGCACGCGCCTGACCCTGCAGGCCACCACGGACGCCCTCACCGGCCTGGTGAACCACTCGACCTTCCACGCGTCGCTCGGCCGTGCGTTCTCGCGCACCGACCGCTACGGCCGCCCGCTCAGCCTCGCGATGATCGACCTCGACCGCTTCAAGGTCCTCAACGACGTGTTCGGCCACCGCGCCGGCGACGCGGCCCTCGCGATCGTCGGCGACCTGCTGCGGCAGCACGCCCGGCGCGCCGACGTCGTCGGGCGCGTCGGCGGCGAGGAGCTGGCCTGGCTCATGCCGGAGACCGACGCCGAGGGGGCCCGTGAGGCGGCGGAGCGGCTGCGCCGCGCCGTGGCCGCGGCACCCGTCGGCGGCCCGCTGGGGCTGACCGCGTCGATCGGCGTCGTGGCGCGCGCCCCGCACGACACGGACGCCGAGGCGCTGTTCCGTCGCGCCGACGCCGCCCTGTTCGAGGCGAAGCGCCGGGGGCGCGACCGGGTGGTCGGCGGCTCCTAGGCGGTCAGGGGCGCCGGTCGAGGTCGGCCGCGGCCTCCTCGGTGAGCAGCCACGTGAGGCTGCCGGCGGTGGGGCGCAGGCGCCCGGCGGGGATGTCCCGGTCGCCCGCGATCGCGCGGGCCACCATCGCGGCCTTCTCGGCGCTGCCGACGACGACCAGGATCCGCCGCGCGGCGTTGATGACCGGCAGCGTCAGCGAGACACGCCACGGCTGGGGCATCTCGGGGCGGTGCACCGGCACGAAGAGCCGTTCCGTCTCGTCGAGCTCGGGGCCGCCGGGGAAGAGGGACGCGGTGTGGCCGTCGGCGCCCATGCCGAGCAGCACCAGGTCGAGCACGGGCCACGGCGACCCGGCGACCGTCGCCCGCAGGTCCTCCTCGGCCCGCGCGGCGCCCTCGGGGGGCGGCAGCTCGCCGAGCACGCGGTGCACCTGGTCGGGGCGCAGGGGGATCCGGTCGAGCAGGGCCTCCCGCGCCATGCCGTAGTTCGACCCCTCGGCGTCGGGCGGCACGCAGCGCTCGTCACCGAAGTAGAAGGCGGCGCGGCCCCACGGGGGGCAGCGGCCGGCGAGCTGCTGGTACGCGGCCCGCGGGGTGCTGCCACCGGCGAGCGCGATGCTCGCCCGCGTCCCGGCGGGCGTGTCGAGGGCGACCCGCTCGATGCGGGCGGCGGCCTCGTCGGCGAGGGCGGCGAGGTCGCGGACGATGCGGATCTCGGGGCCGGGGGTCGTCTTCACGCCGCCACCTGCGCCGCGCCGGCGAGGGCGCGCTCGAACGGGCGGTCGCGCCGCTGCATCTCGAGCTCCCCCGCCAGCAGCCGCGCCCGGTCGCTCTCGGGGAGGGGCAGGACGCGCCGGCGGGTGGCCCCGTCCGGCTCGGTGACGCACACCACGGCCGCCGCCCGGCCGGGGAGGCGCTCGATCGTGAGGCGGCGCCCGGTGCCCCCGCCGTCGAGCTCGACGGCGACGGGGCCGTCCTCGCCGTCCTCGGCGGGTCGCGACGCGAGGCGCACCGTCAGGTCGTCGCCGATGACGTCGCGCAGCCAGCCCGCGAGCAGCAGGGTCCCGGCGTCGGGCTCCGCGCCGCCGTGGGCGACGAGCACGGCCGGGGATCCGTCGCGCAGGCTCGCCATCGCCTGCTCGTCGACCATCTGGGCGATGAGCTGCCGCCACGCGGTGATGCGCGCCCACGCCAGGTCGGTGACGGAGGGGGACGCGCCGGACGCCCAGGAGGCGAGGGCGCGGACGCCCTCGGCGCCGGGCGCGCGGCCCGACTCGGTGATCACGCGGTCCACGACGCCGGCGAGGCGGTCGAGCACGCCGTCCCCGGAGGCGTCCGGGGGCCCCGGCCACCACAGGACCGTCGGCAGGTCGGCGCGCAGCAGGGGGACGGTGGCGCTCGCCGCGCCGCCCGCGGCGTCGCCATGCAGCGTGAGCACGACCATCTCGACGGCGACGCCGGTGTGGTCGACGCCGAGGCGGCAGCTGGTGCTGACGGTGGCGTCGATGCCGCTGCCGCCGGGGGCCGTCGCCAGGAGCACCGCCCGGGAGGGCTGGTGGTCGGCGAGCCGCTCGATCACGCGCGACATCTCGTCGAGCTCCGACGGGTCCGTCGCGTAGGCCACCAGGTTCAGGACACCGGCCATCGTGAAGGGCATGCCCCCGTCCGGGGGGCGCCGCTGCACGGCGAGCCGGTCGATCACCTGGGAGATGCTCACCCCCGTCCCGTCCCAGTCCTCGCGTACGCCCGGTGAGCTCACAGTCGCCGCCACACCTTTCCGTCCCGCGCCATCAGGGCGTCCGCCGCCTCGGGGCCCCACGACCCCGCATCGTAGTTCGGGAACGGGCCCGGCGTCGCCGACCAGTGGTGGATCAGCCCGTCCATGATCTCCCAGGCCCGCTCGACCTCGTCCCACCGGGCGAAGAGGGTGGAGTCGCCGAGCAGCGCGTCGAGCAGCAGCCGCTCGTAGGCCTCGGGGGAGGTCCGCAGGAAGGCGTTGCCGTAGGCGAAGTCCATGCTCACGGGCCGCAGGTCGATCTGCGGGCCGGGGACCTTCGCGAGGAAGCGCAGCGACGCGCCCTCGTCGGGCTGGATGCGCAGGGTGAGCAGGTTCGGGGCGACGCTCTCGACCGCCGTCGTCGCGAACGGCAGGTGCGGGGCGGCCTTGAAGTGGATCGAGACCTCCGTCGCCCGCCGCGGCAGGCGCTTGCCGGTGCGCAGGTAGAACGGGGTGCCCGACCAGCGCCAGTTCTCGACCATCAGGCGCATCGCGACGAACGTGTCGGTGTTCGACGCGGGGTCCACCCCGGGCTCCTGGCGGTACCCCGGCACCCGCTCGCCGCCGATCCACCCCGGCCCGTACTGGCCGCGCACCGCGTCGCGGGCGGCGCTCGCCGCGTCGAAGCAGGGGATCGCGCGGAGCACCTTGACCTTCTCGTCGCGCACGTCGCGGCTCTCGAACCGGGCGGGCGGCTCCATCGCGACGATCGAGAGAACCTGGAGCATGTGGTTCTGGACGATGTCGCGGAGGGCGCCGCTCTGGTCGTAGTAGCCGCCGCGGGTGCCGACGCCGAGGTCCTCGGAGACGGTGATCTCGACGTGGTCGATGTAGCGCCGGTTCCAGATCGGCTCGAAGATCGCGTTGCCAAAACGGAGCACGAGCAGGTTCTGGACCGTCTCCTTCCCCAGGTAGTGGTCGATCCGGTAGACCTGCCGTTCGCGGAACACGACGTTGAGGCGGGCGTTCAGCTCCCGCGCGGAGGCGAGGTCCTCGCCGAAGGGCTTCTCGACCACGAGCCGGGCGAAGCGCTCGGTGCCGTCGCCCTCGTCCGCAAGGCCGGCGCGCCCGAGGTTCTCGGCGATGACGGGGAAGAACTCCGGCGCGGTGGCGAGGTAGAAGAGGCGGTTGCCGCGGGTGCCGTGGCGGGCGTCCTTCTCCGCGATCATCTCCCGGAGCCGCGCGAAGCCCTCGGGCTGGTCGAACGGGGCCGACAGGTAGCGCAGGCGGCGGGCGAAGCCCTCCCAGACGCCGTCGTCGACGGGGATCGCTCCGTGGGCCTCGACCCCGGCCCGCATCCGGGCGCGGAACTCCTCGTCGGGGAGGTCGGATCGGGCGACGCCGATGACCGCGGTCTCGGGTGGCAGCAGCTGCTGGGCGGCGAGGGAGTAGAGGCCCGGCATCAGCTTGCGCTGGGTGAGATCGCCCGTGGCGCCGAAGATCACGATGACCGCGGGCGGCGGCGTGCGCATGAGGCGGGGGTCGTCTCGGACCGCGGGCGCCGGGTCGCGCGCGGACGTCAGCACGGTCTCAGTCTCACCGTCATGTCGAGGGTGATGGTCAGTCGCGCGCCGCCGCCACCTGGGCGCGGGCGGCGTCGGCGACCGCCTCGGCGGTGATGCCGAGCTCGCGGAGCGCGACGTCCCCCGGCGCCGACAGCCCGAACCGGTCGATCGCGACGATCGCGCCGGTCAGGCCGGTCCACTCCGCCCACCCGAACGGGCTCGCGGCCTCGACGGCGACCCGCGCGGTGAGCCCGGGCGGCAGCACCTCGGCGCGGTAGGCTGCGTCCTGCTCGCGGAACAGCTCGAAGGAGGGCATCGAGACGACCCGGGCGGCGACGCCCTCCGCCGCGAGGGCGGTGCGGGCCTCGAGGGCGGTGTGCACCTCGGAGCCGGTCGCGATGATCGCCACGTCGTCGCCGGGCGCCACGACGTAGGCGCCGCGCTCGACGGGGGGCGTCCCCGGCATCGTCGGCAGGCCCTGGCGGCTCAGCACGAGCGCCGTCGGGGCGTCGGTCCGCCCGATCGCGACCCGCCAGGAGGCCGCGGCCTCGCTCGCGTCGGCGGGGCGCAGCACGACGAGGTCGGGCACGGCCCGCAGCGCGGCGAGGTGCTCGACGGGCTGGTGCGTCGGGCCGTCCTCCCCCAGCGCCACGGAGTCGTGGGTGAATACGAAGATCGACGGCAGCCGCATGAGGGCCGCGAGCCGGATCGTGTTCTTCATGTAGTCCGAGAAGGTGAAGAACGTCGAGCAGACCGGCCGCAGGCCGGCGTGGGCGGCGATGCCGTTGGTGATCGCCCCCATCGCGTGCTCGCGGACGCCGTAGTAGAGGTTGCGGCCGGCGAAGTCGCCGGGGCCGACGACGCCCATGTCCTTCAGCGTCGTGCTCGTCGAGGACGAGAGGTCGGCGGCGCCCTGCACCAGCTCGGGGACCGCGGCGGCGAAGGCGTTCATGGCCGTGCCGGCGGAGGCGCGCGTCGCGATCGACGTCCCCTCGGGGAACGTCGGGGCGGCGTCCTCCCACCCGTCGGGGAGGCGGCCCTCGCCCACCCGCGCGAACTCCGCGGCCTCGGCGGGGAACTCCTCGGCGTAGGCCGCGAGGCGCGTCTCCCAGTCCTGCTGCGCGGCGGCGCCGCGGGCGCGGAGCTCACCGGCCCACGCGGCGACCTCGTCGGGGACGAGGAAGTGCGAGTCCTCGGGCCAGCCGTAGGCCTTCTTCGTGAGGGCGACCTCCTCGGGGCCGAGCGGCGAGCCGTGGGCGGAGGAGGTGTCCTGCTTGTTCGGGGAGCCGTAGCCGATGTGGGTGCGGCAGGCGATCAGCGTCGGCCGCCCGTCGGGCACCGACGCCTCGGCCAGCGCCGCGTCGATCGCCGCGACGTCGTTGCCGTCGTCGACGCGCAGCACCCGCCACCCGTAGGCGGCGAAGCGCGCCGGCACGTCCTCGTTGAACGCGAGGCTGGTGGGGCCGTCGAGGCTGATCCGGTTGTCGTCCCAGATCCCGATCAGCTTCTCGAGCCCGAGGAAGCCCGCGATCGAGGCGGCCTCGTGCGAGATGCCCTCCATGAGGTCGCCGTCGGAGCAGATGAACCAGGTCCGGTGGTCGACGATCTCGTGGCCGGGGCGGTTGTAGCGGGCGGCGAGCATCGCCTCGGCCAGCGCGAAGCCGACGGCGTTGCCGAAGCCCTGCCCGAGCGGCCCGGTGGTGATCTCCACGCCGGGCGTGTCGCCCTTCTCCGGGTGCCCGGGGGTCTCGGAGCCGAGCTGGCGGAACCGCTCGAGCTGGGAGATCGGGAGGTCGTAGCCGCTGAGGTTGAGGAGCGCGTAGAGCAGCATCGACGCGTGGCCGGCCGACAGCACGAAGCGGTCGCGCTCCGGCCACTCGGGGTCGGCGGGGTTGTGGCGCAGGTGCCGGGAGAACAACGTCCACCCGACCGGGGCGAGCCCCATCGGCGCGCCGGGGTGGCCGCTGTTCGCCTGCTGCACCCCGTCGATCGCCAGGGTGCGCACGGTCGTGATGGCCAGCTCCGGCGCTGCGAGCGTCGTTGACACGGTACTGCTCCTTCCGGGGTCAGTAACTGACGTCGTGCGGGTGGCTCTCGCGCAGTCCCCCGGGGGTGATCCTCACGAACCGGGCGTTGCGGTGGAACTCGGTGATGGTACGGGCGTCGGAGTAGCTCATGCCCGAGCGGAGGCCCCCGACGAGGCCGTGCAGCACCACGGCGACGGCGTCGCGCAGGGGCACGACCGCCTCGACGCCCTCGGCCACGACCGGCGTGAACTCGGTGTCGTCCTCGGCCTCGAGGGCGCGGCGGGCGTCCGCGGCGGCGCTGGACGCCATGCCCCGGAAGACCTTGACGCGTCCGCCGTTGCGGGAGACGACGACCCCGGGGCTCTCGGGGGTCCCGGCGAGGAGGTTGCCGACCATGACGGTCTCGGCGCCGGCGGCGATGGCCTTGGCGACGTCGCCGCCGAAGCGGATGCCGCCGTCGGCGATCACCGGCACCCCGAACGGGGCGCACGCCTCGGCGCAGTCCATGACGGCGCTGAGCTGCGGCACGCCGACGCCCGCGACGACGCGGGTGGTGCACACCGAGCCGGGCCCCACGCCGACCTTGACGCCGTCGGCGCCGGCCTCCGCGAGGTCGCGGGCGCCCTCGGGCGTGGCGACGTTGCCGGCGATGATGTCCGTGGAGCCGCCGAGCGCGTCGCGGATGGTGGCGATCGCGCGGACGGCGTGCTCGGCGTGCCCGTGGGCGATGTCGAGCACGACCACGTCGGCGCCGGCGTCCTGCAGCGCCTGGGCGCGCTCGACGTAGTCGCCGCGCACGCCGATCGCCGCGCCCACCGCGAGGCGCCCGCGGGAGTCCTTGGTGGCCTCCGGCCGCTCGGCGCGCTGAAGGAGGTCGCGGAGGGTGATGAGCCCGACGAGGCGGTCGTCGTCGTCGACGAGGGGCAGCTTCTCGACCCGTCCGTCGCGGAGGAGGCGCGCGGCCTCCTCGGCGGAGGTGTCGGGCCCGCCGACCACGAGCTCCGCGCGCGGGGTCATCAGCTCGCGCACCGGCTGGGCCCGGTCGGTGCGCAGCATGACGTCGCGCCGGGTGAGCAGCCCCTCGAGGCGGTCGCCGGGGCCGACGACGACGAGGCTGGTGACGCCGAGGCGCTGCGAGGCGTCGGCGGCGTCGGCGAGCGTCGCGTCGGGCGCGATGGTGTGCGGGTCGGGGATGACGAGGGCCTCGGCGCGCTTGACCCGCGCGACCTCGGCGACCTGCTGCTCGACGGTGAGGAACCGGTGGACGATGCCGAGCCCGCCGACGCGCGCCATCGCGATCGCCATCTCGGACTCGGTGACGGTGTCCATGTTGGCCGAGACGATCGGCGCGGCGAGGCGCAGGTTGCGCGTCAGCCGGCTCGCCACGTCGACGTCGGACCGCGACGCGAGGCCGCTGCGCCGCGGCACGAGCAGGACGTCGTCGTAGGAGAGCGCGAGGGGGATGGAGGCGTGATTCACCGGCGGAGGATAGCCCACCCCCCACGTGCGCCGACCGTCCGCGGCGGTGAGGTAGCATCGCCCGATGGCGCCCCGCCCGCCCCTCGCGCTCGCCGTGGGCACCGCGCTCGTGCTCGCCCTGTCCGGCTGCGGTCAGGCGCCGGCCCCCGAGGCCGACGTGACGCCGACGGAGTACATCGCCGCGGTCCAGGGCCTCCTCGACCCGCCGGCGCAGATCGCCTCGTCGATCTCGGAGCGCGCGCGCGGCACCGACGCCCCCGCCCCCACCCGCGAGCGGCTCCGGGAGATGGTGGCGACGGCCCGGTCGCGCCTCGCCTCCTTCCGCGCCCTGCGCCTGCCGGATCCCGCGCTGCGCCGCCAGCGCGACCGCCTCGCCGGGGCGTACGCGCGCCTGATCCCCCGCATGGCCTCCGTCGCCGAGGCCCTCGCCCCCACCCGAGGGTCGGGCCTGGCGATCGCCGACGGCCTCGCCTCCGTCGGCGCCCGCGCCGACCTGCGTGCCGCCGCCGGACCGTTCCTGGACGCGTTGAGACAGCTCCCATCCGCCGCCTCGTCGCCCTCGCGCTGAGCGCCCTCGCCGTCGTGGCCGCCGCCGGGTGCGGTGGCGGCGGCGCGTCGCTCGCCCCCTCCACGGCCCCCCTGACGGACGGGACCGAGGTGTCGCCCCAGCGGTACCTCGCCGACACGGCCGCCGCCGCGGCCGCCGTGAACGCCTTCTCCGACGCCCTCTCGGACGTGGGCGCGACGGCCCGCCCGGCGACGCTGCGCCGCGTCGCGCGGGAGCTGCAGGAGCCCTTCGACACGACCGTCGCCATCTCCGAGCGGCTCGCGGCGGCCCGCCTCCAGGACCGGCGCCTCGAGGCGCAGCGCGGCCGCGCCGCCCCCCTGCTGGCGGACGTGGTGGACGCGATGACCCTCGTCGTCAACGCGGCGGAGGCCGGCGACCCGGAGGCGGCCGAGGTGGCGTCGACGGAGTTCTCGACCGCGATCGGCGAATTGCGGAAGCTCCCCGCCGCCTCCTGACCCGGGGGCGGGTGTAGGGATCCGCGGGCGGTGCCGATGATCGGGGTGCGCCGCCCCCGTGGGGCGGCCGGTCCGATCGACGACGGTTGCGCCAAGGATGGTGTCGGTGACCCAGGCCCCGGTTCGGGTGCTCATCGCAAGCCGCAGCCCGGCATGGGCGGCCGGGATCGCCGGCTTCCTGGCGGTCCCCCCGATCGAGGTCGAGACCGCCTTCACCGTCGACGCCGCCCTCGCCGCCATGGCCGCGGCGCCGGTCGACGCGGTCGTGCTGGACCGCGTGCTGGCCGACGCCCCCGGCGCCGAGCTCGCCGACGAGATCCGCACGCGGCACCCCGCGGCGCGGATGCTGTTCGCGGTCGACGACGCGTCGCCGGAGGCGCAGCTCGAGGCGCTCGCCGCGGGCGCGGCCGGGTGCCTCCTGCCCACCTGGACCCGCGACGCCGTGCTCGACGCGCTGCATGACGCGTTGCGGGGCGTCGGGCGGTTCGACGTCGATGCCCTCCGCCCCCTCGCCGACCTCGCGCGGCGCACGGCGCCCCGCCAGATGCTGCTGACCGAGCAGGAGCGCGTGGTGCTCCGCCTCATGCGGCAGCGGCTGACCTACAAGGAGATCGCCCAGCGCCTCGGCGTCTCGTGGCACACCGTCCGCACCCACGCCCAGTCGATCCTGCGCAAGTCGGGGGTCCACTCCCGCCGCGACCTCGACGCCTGGGACGCCCGGCTGGGCGACCCCGCGCCGGAGCCCGACCCCGTGGCGCGCCCGTGATGCGACGTCGCATCGCCCCGCCGGCGGGGCTCGCGCTGCTCCTCGCCGGCGGGGCGCTGCTGGTGCGCGTCACGGTCATGACGCTGGCGGGCGACGCCGGGCGGTACGCCTGGCTCTTCACGGCCGCCGCGTGCGTCCTCGGCGGGGTCGCCCTCGTCCTGGTCGCGCTCCCCAAGATCGCCGCCCCCGCGGAGGGGGCGGCGGACCAGCCCACACCCGAGCTGCCGCGCGGGTGAGGGAGCCCGGACCGGAGGGGGCCTTCGGGAGGCAGGCCCCCTCCGGCTCCGGGCAGGACTATCCGGCGTCGTCCGGCAGGCCCCGGATCACGGCGATCGCCTCGGCGACCGTCTCGCGCAGGATCTCCCCCGCGGGACGGGGCGCCCCGGCGAGGCCGGCGGCCTGGCCCGCCCAGAGGGCGATCAGCTCCGGCTCGTCGGCGCGGGCCGCCGCGCTCCGCAGGTCGGCGCTCGCGGCGGCCTGCCGCGGGTAGCCGAGGGCGGGCGGGCCCTCCGCCTCGAGCGTGTCGACCAGGCGGTTGCGCAGGCCGCGCGCGGGCCGGCCCGAGATCGCCCGGGTGATGACGGTGTCGGTGTCCCGCGCGCTCGCGACCCGCCGCCGGTAGCCGTCGGGTGCGCCGCTCTCGAGCGCCACCAGGAAGCGGGTCCCCATCTGGACGCCCTGCGCCCCGAGGGCGAGGGCGGCGGCGAGGCCGCGGCCGTCCATGATGGCCCCGGCCGCCACGACCGGGACCTCGACCGCCGCGACCACCTGCGGGACCAGCGCGAACGTGCCGACGAGCGGCACGCTGCCGTCGCGGGGCACCTCGAACGTCGACCGGTGCCCCCCGGCCTCGGAGCCCTGGGCGACGATGACGTCGGCGCCGGACGCGACGGACCGCTCGGCGTCGGCCACCGACGAGGCCATGACGACGAGCGGGACGCCGGCGGCGGCGGCGAGGTCGGCCACCTCCGCGGGGTCGCCGAGGCCGACGCTCACGACGGCCGCGCCGGCGGCGAGGGCGGTGGCGACGAGCTCGCGGGGGGTCGCCGGGACGGGCGGGGTGGGTGCCTCGGGCGGCAGCCCCATGCCGGTCCGCAGCCCGGCGATCGCGGGCCGGGGGTCGCCGCCGTCGGGGTCGGGGGCGGTCGCCGGGGCGACCAGGACGTTCACCGCGATCGGCGCGTCGGTCAGCTCGCGCGCACGGCGCACGGCGGCGTCGACCGCGGCGATGGACATGCCGGTGATGCCGAAGGCGCCGAGGCCCCCGGCCTCCGAGACCGCGGCCACCAGCTCGGGCGTCGTCGGGCCGCCCGCCATCCCGGCGAGGAGCACGGGGTGGCGGATCCCGAGGGTCCGGCAGAGCGGCGAGTCAGACAGGCGTCGAGACATTGCCCACGTGAACGGCCTGCACCGCCGGTAAGGAATCGCACCCGGACACCGATAGAGGGGGCAAGCCGGGCCTCACACCGGATCGTCCCCTCTACACGGAGAGGTTACACCACATGCGCCGTCACCTTATCGCCGTCTACGTCGCCGGTGCCACCGTCGCCACGCTCGTCGCCGCCAACGCGGCCGTCGCCGCGACCTGGATCCGCCGCTAAGCGCACCACGCCTCCCACGAGGTCCGGGTGCTGACCGCCCCGGGCCTCAGAGGTCCCCGGGCTCGGCCAGAAGACGGTCGATCGCACCGGTGATCGCGGGGTCGTCCGGCTCGACGGACGACGCGAAGCGCGCCACGAGGCGCCCCCGCCGGTCGAGCAGGTACTTCGTGAAGTTCCAGTCGGGCTCCGCACCGGCCGGCCCGCCGCGCGCGGCGATGGCCGCGAACACCGGCTGCGCCCGCGGCGCCGTCACGCGACCGGGCGCCGCCATGGGGAATCCCACCCCGTAGTTCAGCTCGCAGAACGCCGCGATCTCGGCCGCGTCGTCCAGCTCCTGGCGGAAGTCGTCGCTCGGGAACCCGACCACGGTCAGCCCCTCGTCGCCGCGCTCCTCGTCGAGCGCCTCGAGCCCCTCGAACTGCGGCGTGAACCCGCACTTGCTCGCGGTGTTCACGACGAGCACGACGCGGCCGCGCAGGCGCGCGGCCGGGAGGGTGCCGCCGGTCAGGAGCTCGATCGGGCCGCGGACGACGGGCGCCCCGCGCGCGGAGCCCTCCGGCAGGGTGGTCGCCGTGGTCGTCGCGGGGATCCCGCCCGACGCGGCGGGGGGCGGGTCGTCGCCCGCGCAGCCCGCCGCGGCGAGGCCGAGGGCGGTGAGCGCGACGGCCGCGAGCAGCCGGGGGAGGGGGCGGGAACCGGTCATCCACCCGAGGGTACGGGCGGGCGGGCGGTCCGGACCAGGGGATCCTCCCGCGCCAGGCGGGCGGTCGCGAGCAGCGCGCGCCGGTGCCGCGCGATCGCGGCGGGCGCCGGCGCGCCGCCCGGCAGCTCCACTACGAACGCGCTGCCGCCCGCCCGGTTCTGCCAGCGCGTGGCGACGCCCGGCAGGTACCCGAGCCGTCGCGCGGGGAGGCCGGCCACCCGCGCGTACGTCCGGGGGAGGGCCCCGTCGCGGGCGGTGCCGGTGTCCACGAGGGCGAGGGCCTGGTGGTACCAGACGGTCACGTCCGGCCGCAGCCGCCGGATCAGGCGGGCCGCGACGCGCGACTCCGGCTCGGACAGGGCACGCGGCCCCGCGTGGTACGTGTCGAACGGGCGGCCCCGCGCCCGCCACCCGTCGGGGAAGTTGCGGTTCAGGTCGACTCCGCGGGCGTTCTGCCGGGTGCCGGCGGCGGCGCCGTCGGGGTTGAGGTCGGGGACGACCCAGAGCGCCACGTCCCGCAGCGCCGGCGGGCGGCGCCGCAGCGCGGCCGCCAGCACCCGGCCGGCGCCCTCATCCCCGTGCACCGACCCGACCACCAGCACGCGGACCGGCGCGGAGCGGTCGCCGATCACCGACACGCGAACGGGACGTCCCTCCGCGGAGCGCCCCAGCACCGCGTCGTGGACCGGCGGGGCGGGCGCGGCGCCGCCCGGGGGCGTCGCGACGAGCAGCACGAGGGCGGCGGCCGTCCCGGTCAGGACGGCCGCGGCGCGCCTCCGGTCAGTCGGCGGCGGCGGCGAGGCTGAGAGCCTCCTCGCGCGCCCGCACGACCTCCCACGGGATGGTGATCGACCGGCCGTCCATCTCGACGGCGCCACTGGCGCGCAGCTTGCTGAAGGCCGTGGTGACGGCCTCGCGGGAGGCGCCGACCAGTGACGCCCACTGGGCGTGGGTCAGCTCGAGCCGCAGCTCGATGCCGTCGCGCGTCGCCACGCCGAAGCGCTCGGCGAGCTGGTAGAGGCGCGCCCGCAGGCGGTCCTCCACGCGCATCTCGCTGACCAGGGCGACGGTCTCGCGGAGCATCGCGACGCGGTCGGAGAGGAGCTCCGCCAGGTTCCGGCCGAGGCGCGGGTAGCGGGCGATGAGGCCCTCCACGGCGCGACCCGACAGGGGCGACACGGCCGAGTCCTCGAGCGCGGTGACGCTCGCCGCCGGCGCGTCGCCGAGCGTCGAGTAGATCGCGCCCGCGTCGAGCAGCGAGATCATGATCTCGTGACCCGGTGCGGTGCTCTCGAACATGGCGAGGCGGCCGTCGCGCACCACGAAGAGGTGGTCGGAGCGCCCGAGGGGCTCCGGCATGGCCGCGCCACGCGGCCAGCGCACGAGGGGGAGACGGCTGTCGAGGAGGGTGAGGTCGCGTTCGGGGAGTCCGGCGAACAGGTCCATGCGGGTCAAACCGATGCGTCCGGGGCCCCTCACGCCCGAGCTCCTGAAGCCGTTTTCGCGAAGTTCTGAGAGGGCCGTCGCCATTGCGGGGACTGTGGCACTCGTTTGTTATGGAGCACTAAGAACGGATGCAAGATGTAGGTGTGATGCCCGTCTGGGGGATCTCCAACCCCCCGTGCCCGCACGTGTGGATACGATCCCGGGACCGTCCCGGCCAGGGAGCGCAACCCGGTGGACCGTCCCAGCCCCGCCGTTCAGGACTACCTGAAGGCGATCTATCAGCTCGACGAACAGGCCGAGAGCGACGGTCCGGTGACCACCACCCAGGTCGCGGAGGCGCTCGCCGTGACGACGGCCTCCGCGAGCAACATGCTCAAGAAGCTGGACGGCCTCGGCTACGTGGTCCAGGTGAAGCGCCAGGGCGTGGAGCTCACCGAGACGGGCCGTCAGGCGGCGCTCGAGGTGATCCGGCACCACCGGCTGCTCGAGACCTACCTCGCGACCCGCCTCGGGATGCCGTGGGACGAGGTGCACCGCGAGGCCGAGGTGCTGGAGCACCACGTGTCCGGCGCGCTCGCCGACCGCATCGCCGAGGTCCTCGGGCACCCGGAGCGCGACCCCCACGGTCACCCCATCCCGACGAGCGCGGGTCAGCTGACGACCACGCCGGCCCGCCGCCTCTCCGAGCTGCCGCAGGGCACGACGGCGGTCGTCGGCCGCGTCGACGACCGCGACGACGCCCTCCTGCGGTTCCTCGCCGAGCGGGACCTGGTGCCGGACGCGGCGGTGGAGGTGCTGGAGCACGCGCCGTTCGGGGGCCCGATCTCGGTGCGCGTCGGCGGGGACCGCGTGGTGGAGGTCCCCCCGGCCGCGGCCAACGCGGTGCACGTGGTCTAGGTCCACGGGACCGCGGGGGCCCTGTGCGGGCCCCGGTGGGCGTGGGACACTCCCGGGTGGTGACCGGTCGCCCCTCCCGCGGCCGACGCCGCGACACGAGGAGCACAGTTGCCCCGTATCACCCGGTTCATCATGACCGCCGCGGCGATCGCCGCGCTCGGCCTCGGCCTGTCCGCCTGCGGGGGGGACGACGACTCGTCCGACGCACCCGCGACCCCGGACACCACCACCGAGCAGACGACGACCGCGGCGGGGACGTCGGCGACCACCGCCCCGGCCCCCGCGGCCGGCAGCACCCTCGAGGTCGACGCCGACCCGAGCGGCGCGCTCGCCTTCACCCAGACCACCCTCAGCACGACCGCCGGCCCCGTCACGATCACGCTGAGGAACGAGTCACCGGTGCCGCACAACATCGCCGTCCGCGGCGGCAGCGTCGACACCGAGCCGTCCGAGACGATCCAGGGCGGCGAGACCACCGAGCTCACCGTGGACCTGCCCCCGGGGGAGTACGAGTACTACTGCGAGGTGCCGGGCCACGAGCAGGCCGGCATGAAGGGCACGCTGACGGTCGAGTAACTCAGCCTGGATCAGCCGTCGACGAAGGGCTGGGCCTCGGCGACGAGATCGTCGAGGTCCATGCCCAGGCTCTGCATGAAGAACGGCGTGAGCAGGTTCAGCGTGTGACGGCACGCCGGGCAGATCGGGAGGGGCGGGGGCGCGGGGAGGCCCTCCGCCTCGCCGGTCAGCGTGAAGGCCTTGCCGCAGTACTTGGCGCACACGCCGCACGAGCCGTTCTTGCAGTCGAGGCGCACGAGGTCCATCCCCGCGCCGCCGATCTGCGCGAGCCACGAGACGTGGCGCTCCTCCCACTCCGCCGCCTCGGCGGCGAGGGCGGCCCGGCCCTCGTCGGTCCAGCCCTCCCGGAGGGCCGTCGCGAACGGCTCCGGGGGGTCGTCGACCCCCCGGAAGCGCTCGGTCCAGCGGTCGATCTCCGCCTGCCAGTCGCGGGGCGTGGCGGTCAGTCCTCGACGAAGTCGACGACGGGGGCGCGGTCGATCAGCCCGGCCTCGTGGCCGCGGCGCAGCAGCTCGGCGACCGCCGCACGGCCGTCCTCGCCGTAGTCGAGGGTCCGCTCGTTGACGTACATGCCGACGAAGCGGTCGGCGAGGCCGGTGTCGAGCCCGCGCCCGAAGCCCTCGGCGTAGGCGAGCGCCGCCTGGCGGTGCTCGAGCCCGTACGCGATGGAGTCGCGCAGGATGCGCGACAGGCGGGGCATGGTGTCGCCCTCGTCCAGGTCGCGGCGGACGGCGTTCGCGCCGAGCGGCAGCGGCAGGCCACCGGTCAGCTCGTGCCACCACTCGCCGAGGTCGATGATCGAGCGCAGGCCCTGGGTCCGGTAGGTCAGCTGGCCCTCGTGGATGACGAGGCCCGCGTCCACCTCGCCCGCCTCGACGACGTCGAGGATCCGGTCGAACGGCACGATCACCGGGTCGGCGATGCGCCCGACGGCGAGCTGCAGCTCGAGGAAGGCGCTGGTCAGGACCCCGGGGATCGCGACGCGCAGGCGGGGCAGCTCGGCCGGCTCGATCCGGGCGTCCTCCCGCACGACCACCATCGGGCCGTACTGCTCGCCCATCGACGCGCCGTGGGGGAGGAGGCGGTACCGCTCCGACAGGTACGCGTAGGCGTGGACCGACACCGCCGTGACCTCGAGGCGCCCCTCGCGGGCCCAGTCGTTCAGCGTCTCGATGTCGCGCAGCACGTGCTCGAACCGGAAGCCGTCCGTCGGGATCAGCTCGTCGGCGAGGGCGTGGAACATGAAGGCGTCATCGGGGTCCGGGCTGTGCCCCAGACGGATCAGGCGGTCGGGCACGCAGGCTCCTCCGGCGGATGGGCGAACCCATGCATCCTACGCCGCCGCCGGCCGTCCACCCGCGCCGCCGCCCCGTGACGCACGTCCCCGCGTCCGCCACGCCGGCGGGGTCAGAAGTAGGTGTCCTCCGACGCCCATGGGGGCGCGCACGCGCACAGCAGGCGCAGGGGCGCGTCGCCCGTCGCGGTGATGGTGTGCCAGGCCCCCGGGGGGATCAGGATCGCGTCGCCGACGCCGACGGGGCGCTCCTCGCCGTCGATCTCCATCAGCCCGGCCCCCGCGACGATGTAGTAGATCTCCTCGCTCACCCGGTGGTGGTGCCGCACCGTCGAGGCCCCGGCCTCGATGGTCGCCTCCGCCAGGCTCTGGTGGGCGACGGGGGCGTTCGAGAGGTCGAGCAGGGAGCGGATCGTGCTCCCGTCGTCCGTCACGAAGGGGCGGGCCTCGTCGCGTGCGCGGATCTCCATGGCGGGGAGGCTACCCGCCGTCGCGACCCGACGACAGGCGGTCGCGGCACGCCGCGCAGAGCGCCCCCCAGCGCACGTCGGGGGTGCGGCAGACCTCGCACTCGGGCGAGCGGGCCTCGGGCAGCACCAGCCGCTCGCCGCGCACGTGCGCCCGCGCGGCCGCCTCCAGGCGGCGCAGCCGGTCGTCGAGCGACATGCCGTGGCGGCGTCCCGTCACCCCGTCGACATCGGCACGGGCGCGGCGGGGGATGACCCCCCGTCGTCGTCCCGGTGCCGGATCACGCACATCCCCTCGCCCTCGGCCGCCAGCACGGCGCCGGGGAGGTGGATGGTCACCACCGCGCGGTACCCGCGGTCGCTCCGCTGCACCAGGCGACCGCGCAGCTCGAGCTCCTCCCCCAGGGGGATGGGCCGCCGGAGCCAGTAGCGCACCTTCGCGGTCATGCCCCACAGGCCGTGGGGGGCCCCGGCGTAGACGAGCATCTCGTCCACGAGCATGCCCACCAGGCCGCCGTGGACGCGGTCGGGGTAGCCGACGTGGGTGGCGCGCGGCGTGTACCGGGCGAGCGCGTCGGTGCCGTCGCGGTGGATGCGCAGCCCCAGGCCGTCGGGGTTCTCCGGGCCGCACACGAAGCAGTGCGGGAACTCGGCCGGGTTGAGGAGCGGGAGGTCGTCCACGGGGGGACGCCATGCTACCGTCCCGCCCGTGACCGCCTTCCTGGTCGTACTCCACTCGCTCAACGCCGTCCTGCTGATCTTCCTCGTGCTGCTGCACAGCGGGAAGGACGCGGGCCTGTCCGGCGCCTTCGGCGTCGGCGGCTCCTCGAGCTCCTACGGGGGCTCCACGGCGATCGTCGAGAAGAACCTGGACCGCGTCACGGTGGCCTCGGCCATCCTCTTCTTCGTCACCACGTTCTTCCTGGCCAAGACCCTCTGAGGGACCGGCCGGACGGCGTAAGGCTGCGTTCGCTGCAATAACGTAAGTCGGTAGTGGCGTTCGCGAGCGCGGGGTGCATGTGCGCGACAGGGAGAGGGTGAGAGGGGCGGCGGCGGCGGTCGTGGCCGCCATCGCGCTGGTCGCGGCGGGCTGCGGCGGCTCCGACGACGCCGAGGCCGCCCGCGGCGGCACCCTCGTCGTCGCCGAGGACCAGGCCCCCGCCAACCTGAACGTGCTGCTCGCCGACGGGGTCTCCGTCACGGGCCAGCGCATCGCGACCAACGTGCTGCAGAACCTGCTGACCGTCGACGAGACCGGCGCCTACGTGCCGCAGCTCGCCGAGAGCGTCCCGTCGGGGGACGACCTCGTCGAGGGCCCGCTGCGGGTCACCTTCCGCATCCGCTCCGAGGCGCGGTGGTCCGACGGGCGGCCCGTGACGGCCGCCGACGTGGCGTTCACCTGGCGGACGATGACCGACCCGGACAACGAGGTCGCGAGCCGCACCGGCTGGGACCGCATCACCGCGGTCACCCCGGGGCGGACGGCCACGGGCGCCGCGTGCGCGCCGGCGACGTGCGTGACGGTCGCCTTCGACGGCGACTACGCCCCCTGGCGCGAGGTCTTCAGCGTCTCCGGCGCGAACTACGTCCTCCCCGAGCACGTCCTGCGGGGGAGGGACTTCGACACGGCCTGGAGCGACGGGGGCATCGTCGGGTCGGGGCCGTTCACCCTCGAGAGCTACCGCCCGCGGGTGCGGGCCGTGCTCGCCGCCGACCCGGACTGGTGGGGCGCCGACGACACCGGCGGCGGGCCGTTCCTCGACCGGATTGTCGTCGACTTCCTCGACTCGTCCGGCGCCGCGCTCACCGCGCTGCGCCAGGGGGAGGCCCAGCTCGCCAGCCCGCCGCCCGACCCCGCCCTGATCCGGCGCGCCCGCGGCGTCGACGGCGTCGAGGTCCAGGCGGTCCCCTCGTCCTTCTTCGAGTACATCATCCTCAACACCGCGCAGCCGCCGCTCGACGACCCCCTCGTGCGCCGCGCGCTCGCCCACGCGATCGACCGCCAGCAGATCGTGGACGTCCTCCTCGAGGACTCGGCGCCGGTGCTGCAGAGCATCCTCCGGCCGTTCCAGCTCGGCTTCACGCCGGCGTTCGCGCGCTACGACCACGACCCCGCCGCCGCGGCCGCCCTGCTCGAGCAGGCGGGCTGGGAGCGCGGGGACGACGGCATCTTCGCCAAGGACGGCCGCCCCCTCGAGATCCCCCTCGTCACCACCTCGGAGGGCGAGCTGCGGACGTCGACCGCCCGGCTGATCGCCGAGCAGGCGGCCGCGGCCGGCATCCGCGTGCGGCCGCAGCCCCTGTCGTCGGACCGCGTGTTCGGCCAGGTCCTCGGCTCCGACGACTTCTCCGCCGTCATGATCGCGAGCGGCGGCCCGGTCGACCCGAGCGTCACCGGCCAGCTCGCGTCGGATCAGATCCCCTCGGAGGAGAACGGCTTCGCCGGCCAGAACGTGTACCGGTGGAGCGATCCCGAGGCCGACCGGCTCATGCGCCTCTCGGACCGCCAGGTCGACGACGCCGCCCGCGCCGCGAGCCTGGAGCGCGTGCAGGAGATCGTCGCCGAGGGGGTCCCCCTGATCCCGCTCTACCAGCAGCCCAACACCGTCGCCTACGCGTCGGGGCTGAGGGGGGTGCGCCAGAACCCCAGCCAGGCGGAGGTCTTCTGGAACAGCGGGGAGTGGTCGCTGGGCTGAGCGCGGGGCCGCGGCCGTGAGGACCGTGGCCGCGGTGGCCGGGCGCCGCCTGCTGACGGCGATCCCCCTGCTCGGGGTCGTCAGCGTCGTCACCTACCTGCTGCTGTCCCGGGCGGCCGACCCGGTCGCACGCCTCCGGAGCATCCCGACCGTCCGGGAGGAGGACCTCCGCCGGCTGATCGAGCAGCAGGGGCTCGACGAGCCGTGGTACGTCGGGTACTGGCGCTGGCTGAGCGGGTTCGTGCAGGGCGACTGGGGCGTCAGCGCGACCAACTCCGGGGTCAACGCGATCGAGCCGGTCCGCGACGCGCTGCCGGCGACGCTCGAGCTGATGCTGCTCGCGCTCGTCGTCTCCGCCGTCCTCGGCGTCGCCCTCGGGGTGGTGTCGGCGACGCGCGCCGGCCGGCCCGCGGACCACGTGCTGAGCGGCCTCGCCTACGTCGGCTTCGCCACCCCGACGTTCGTCGCGGGCGTGCTGCTGCAGCTCGGCGCGGTGTGGATGCGCGACCACGGGTGGGCCGTCATCCCCTTCGCCGCCGGGACCGTGGTGGCCCTCGCCGCGCTCGCGCGGGTCCGCCGCGGCGGGACCGCGTCCCGCGTCGCCCTCGCCGGCGGCGTGGCCCTCGCGGTGGTGTCGGTGCTGCTCTGGGACCGCCTCGGCGGCGACGGCACCACGGTGCTCCACACGTCGCAGCGGTTCTCGTTCGAGAACGAGGGCGACGTCCTCTCGCTCGACCACCTGCAGCACCTGGTGCTGCCGGTCCTGACGCTGGCGCTGGTCAACGTCGCGGTGTGGAGCCGCTTCCAGCGGGCGGCGCTGCTGGCCGAGCTCGACTCGGACCACGTCGCCGCGGCCCGGGCCCGCGGCCTCTCCGAGCGACGCGTCGTGCTCGGGCACGCGCTGCGCAACTCCCTGACGCCGATGGCCACCCTCGTCGCCCTCGACCTTGGGGCGGTCCTCAGCGGGGCCGTGGTGACGGAGTCGGTGTTCTCCTGGCCGGGGATGGGGCTGCTGCTGCGCGACTCTGCCGAGGCGCGCGACATCAACGTGGCGATGGCGATCGTGATGATCGGCGCCGTCGTGATGGTGGTCGCGACCCTGCTGGCCGACCTGCTGCAGGCCGCCCTCGACCCGCGGGTCACGCTCGGACGGGGACGCCGGTGACCCGCCTCCGGGGGATCGCGGCCCGCCTCGGCCCGGCCGGGGTCGCGGGGCTGGTCGTGCTCGCCCTCGTCGCCCTGGCGTGCGTGATCGGCCCGGTCGTGTCGCCCTACGGCCCCGGGGAGATCGACCTCGGGGCGCGCAACCAGGGGCCGAGCGCCGCGCACCCGTTCGGCACGGCCGACCTCGGTCAGGACGTCCTCACCCGCGTGCTGGTCGCCGGCCGGGTGTCGCTCGTCATCGGCCTCGCGACGGCGGCGGTCGCGACGCTCGTGGGGGCGGGCCTCGGCCTGACGGCGGGGTGGTTCCGGGGGCCGGTCGACGCCGCCCTCTCGCGGATCACCGACATGTTCCTGATCGTCCCCGCGTTCGTCGTGCTCATCGTGCTCAGCCTCACGTTCGAGAGCGTCGGCGTGCCGCAGGTGGTCCTGATCCTGTCGTTGCTGTCCTGGCCCCCGCTCTTCCGGCTCGCGCGGGCATCGGCCCTGCGGACCGCCGAGCTGCCGTACGTCGCGGCGGCCCGGGTCGCCGGGGCGGGTGGCGCGCGCATCGTCGGCCGCCACCTGCTGCCGGCCGCCACGCCCGAGATCGCGGCGTTCGCGGCCCTCGCCGTGGGGACGGCGATCCTCTCCGAGAGCGCCCTGTCGTTCCTGTCGCTCGGGCTCGACCCGGAGAAGACGCTCTCGTGGGGCGGGTTGATGATCGGCGCGCCCGACACGATCGAGGAACGCCCGTGGCTGACGGTGTTCCCCGGCCTGATGATCATCGTGACGGTGATCGCGGTCGGCCTCGTCGGCGACGCGGTGCGCCGCGCCGGCGAGCCGCGCGCCCGCGTCGTGCGGGGGGTGCGGCCGTGGTGAGCCCGCCGGCCCTCGCGGCCCGCGGCCTGCGGGTCGAGGGACCCGGCGGGGAGGCCCTGATCGACGGCGTCGACCTGGAGCTGCGCGCGGGCGAGGTGCTCGCCCTCGTCGGGCCGAGCGGCGCGGGCAAGAGCCTCACCGCCCTCTCCCTGATCGCGCTCGTCCCCCCGCCGGCGCACGCGGCGGGTGGGGTCGTCGAGGTCGGCGGGACCCCCCTCCCGACGACCGCCGCGGGGCTCCGGGAGGTCCGCGGCGGGCGGATCGGGTTCGTCCCCCAGGACCCGGCGGCGGCGCTCGACCCGGTCCGCCGCGTCGTCGACCAGCTCGCCGAGACGCTCCGCGCCCACGCGCCCCTGTCCCGGCGGGAGGCGGAGGCCCGGGCGCGCGCGCTGCTCGCGGAGATGGGGGTCGACCGCGACGACCACCCGCACCGGCTGTCGGGGGGGCAACGCCAGCGGGCGCTGATCGCGATGGCCCTCGGGCCGGGGCCGGGGGTGCTGATCGCCGACGAACCGACCGCCTCCCTGGACGCCCCCGTCCGGCTCGGGGTGCTCGACCTGATCGACCGCCGCCGCCGCGACGACGACCTCGCGGTGCTGCTGGTGTCGCACGACCTGGCCGCCGTCGCGCGGATCGCCGACCGGATCGCCGTGATGGAGGGCGGCCGGATCGTGGAGACCGGCACCACCGCGGAGGTCCTCCGGGCCCCGGGCCCCCGGGCGCGGGCCCTGCGGGGGGTGGGGCACCGGGCCGCCCCGCGCCCGCCGGCGCCCGGCGCGGATCCGGTCGTCGCCGCCCGCGGGGTCGCGCGGACGTTCGCGGGGCGGCGGGGGGCGGTCCGGGCGCTCGACGGGGTCGATCTGGTGGTGGGGGAGGGGGAGATCGTCGGCCTGGTCGGCGCCTCGGGCAGCGGCAAGACGACGCTGGCGCGGCTGCTGGTGCGGCTCGACGCCCCGACGGAGGGCGCCGTGGAGGTCGGGGGCGTCGACCTCGGGACGGCGGGGGGCGACGCGCTGCGCAGGGCGCGCCGCACGGTCCAGATGGTGTTCCAGGACCCCTACCTCAGCCTCGACCCGAGGCTGAGTGTCGGCACTACGATCGCCGAGCCCATGGCGATCCACGGCCTCGGGGGCGCCACCCGTGCGGCGCGCCGCGCCCACCGCCGCGAACGCGTCGCGACGCTCCTCGCGGACGTGGGGCTCGACCCCGGCATCGCCGTCCGGCGGCCCGCGGAGCTCTCGGGGGGCCAGCGGCAGCGGGTCGCGCTCGCCCGTGCGCTGGCGCTGGAGCCCCGGGCGCTCGTCCTCGACGAGCCCGTGTCGGCCCTCGACGCCGCCACCGGCGCCCGCATGATCGCCCTGCTCGGCGACCTGCGCGACGCGCGGGGGCTCGCCTACCTGCTCATCTCACACGACCTCGCGACGGTGGCCGCCGTGGCGGACCGGGTCGCGGTGATGCACGAGGGGCGGATCGTGGAGGAGGGGCCGCCCGCGGACCTGCTGGCCGCCCCCGTCCACCCCGCGACGCGCGCCCTGGCCGGGGCGGCTCAGGCGCTCTCGCTCGCGCCGTGGGCCTGACCGGGCTCGACGACCCACGCATACGCCTCGGCGAGTCGCAGGAGGGTCGTCGCGTTCGGGGCCAGGGAGACCTGGGCGCGGATGGCCTCCAGCAGGACCTCGCGGCACTGCCCGGCCGCGTCGGTGGTGTCGCTCATCGCCTCGTCCTCGCTCGATCGGGATGCGGGAGGGCGCAGTCTAGGCGCGCCGGGTCGGGACCTCGCGCCCCCGCAACGGGGTCAGGTGCCCTTTTGCGCGTCCGGCCCTTCCCGTCGGCCGTGGCGATGGGTAGGGTTCCCGCCGATGAACGTCGCCGCGAAATGGGTCGGGAGCGCGATCTTCGTCCTGGCGCTCGCCGTCGGGATCTACCTCGGCGCCGTCTTCCAGGTGTACCTCCTGGCCTGGGTCGTCGAGATCATCGGCCGCATCTTCTAGACGGCGGCGCCCGGCCGGCGGACGCCGGTCGTGGCGGGAGGGACCGCGTCGGGGACCTGCGCCCGGCGAGCGCAGCGCCCGTGGCGGTGTCCCCGCGGGCCCGCGGTGGCAGGATCCGCGCCCCCGGGCGGGAAGTGTCCCATCCCGCTCACGCCCCGGCGCGCCCGGGCCGATAGGAGGGACATGAGACACGCGCTGAACTACCTCGCCGGTGTGCTCGTCCTCTGGCAGCGCTCCTGCTGGCGCTGAGCGCCATGTGACGACCGGGGCCCCGTGGCCCCCTCCCCGGCCGGCCGGGTCGTCCCCCCGGCTCAGCCGCCCCAGCAGGCCGCGAGCACGCGCCGCCAGTTGCCCCACGCGACGGCGGCCACCTCGGTGGCGTCGAAGCCCCCGTCCCGCAGGGCGTCCAGCAGGCGTGGCAGGGCGGCGGCGTCCAGGCCGGCGGGCATCGTGGCGCCGTCGAAGTCGGAGCCGAGGACCACGTGGGCCACGCCGATGCGGTCGGCGACGTGACGCGCGTGGGCGACGACCCACGCGAGGGGCGTGTCCGGGTCGGCCCGTCCGTCGGCGCGCAGGAGCTCCACCGCGAAGGGGATGCCGACGATGCCGCCGGAGCCGCCGATCAGGTCGAGCTGCGCGTCGGTGAGGTTCCGCGACGTGGGGGCGAGGGCGTGCGCCCCGGAGTGCGAGGCGACCAGCGGCGCGCGGTCGAGCCCGGCGACGTCGCGCACCCCCGCGGCGTTCAGGTGGCTGACGTCGACGGCGATGCCGAGGTCGGCGCACCGCGACACGAGGCGCCGGCCCGCGTCGGTAAGCCCCGGTCCGGTGTCCGGCGAGCGGGGGTGCGCGAACGGGACCCCGTGGCCGAACGCGGTCGGGCGGCTCCACACCGGCCCGAGGGAGCGGAGCCCCGCGGCGTGCCAGAGGTCGAGCGCCTCGAGCCCCGGGTCGATCGCCTCCGCCCCCTCAAGGTGCATCACGGCGGCCATCGGCCCGCCGCCGCGGGCGGCGTCGAGGTCGGCGGCCGACCGGGCGACCCGCACGTGGCCGTCGCGCTCCCACCGCAGCAGGCGCCCGGCGGCGGCGGTCGCGTACGGGGCGGCGACCGACGCGCCGACCGCGTCGGCGAGGGGGACCTCCCACCCGCCGTCCCCGTGGGTCACCAGCTCCGCCGCGCCGCCCGGGGACGGCGTGAAGATGGCGAAGACGCCGCCGGCGAGGCCGCCGGCGCGGGCCCGCGGCAGGTCGAGGTCGCCAGCCGCGCGGCCCACGGCGAACCGGTCGGCGTCGTCGCGGGTCAGCGTGTCGTTGTGCCCGTCGAAGACGACGACGCCCCCGCTCCGCATGTGCGGGACGGGGGCGTCGGGATCCATCTGAGGTGCGCCGGAGAGGACTTGAACCTCCACGACCCGAACGGGTCACAAGGCCCTCAACCTTGCGCGTCTACCAATTCCGCCACCGGCGCACGAGGGCCGCGGGAGTATAGCGGGGCGCGGGGCGGCCCAGGCACGCCACCCGTCGCGGGTTCACGTGGGGCCGAACCTCTGGTAGCGTCACGGAACACCTGTTCGCATCCCGGAGGGGGAACCCCGGCATGGACGAGTTGACCGAACGCCAGAGCGCGATCCTGAGCTTCATCTCGCGCCACTGCCGGGACACGGGCTACCCGCCCACCGTCCGCGAGATCGGCCTGGGCGTGGGGCTCGCGTCGCCGTCCACGGTCCACGCGCACCTGGCGAAGCTGGAGTCGGGCGGGCACATCCGCCGCGACCCGACGAAGCCGCGCGCGATGTTCGTCTGCCAGGACGCCGTCGAGGCGCCCGCGCCCGTCGCGGCCGCCCCGCACCCGACGGCCCTCCCGCTCGTCGGCTCGGTCGCCGCCGGCGTCCCGCGCCTCGCGGAGGAGGACGTCGAGGACTGGGTCACCACCCCGTTCGAGGGCGACTTCATGCTGCGGGTCACCGGCGAGTCGATGATGAACGCCGGCATCCTCGACGGCGACCTCGTCGTCGTCCGCCGTGCGGACACCGCCCGCGACGGCGAGATCGTGGTCGGCATGATCGGCGAGGAGGCCACCGTCAAGCGGCTCCGCCGCATCGACGGCCGCGTCCACCTGATGCCGGAGAACGACGCGTTCGAGCCGATCGTCCCCGACGAGCTGACGCTCGCCGGCGTCGTCGTCGGGGTCCTCCGCAAGCTCTAGCCGGAGGGCGGGTCGAGGGCCGGCAGGCCGTCGATGCTCCGCGCGTTGCGGGTGCGCCGGTAGGCGGCGAGGCCGTCCGGTCCCTTCCGCGCCGCCCACCGCTCGAGCTGCGTCCGCTCGGCGACGAGGTCCATGCGCGGGACGGCGTAGCCGCAGGAGTCGGCGATCCGCGCGACCGCGACGCGGATGACCGACCGGACCCCGGGCCGGGTGGTGAACCTCCCGGCGAGGTCGTCGAAGTCGTCGTCCCCCGGCATGACGACCACCCCCGTCCCGTGGAGGCGGATGATGCGGGGCGGGCCGGTGAAGGCGCAGAACATGAGGCACACCCGCCCGTTCTCGCGGAGGTGGGCGATCGTCTCGGCGCCGCTGCCGGTGAGGTCGAGGTAGGCCACCTCGCGGGGACCCAGGACGGCGAACGACCCGGCGAGCCCCTTCGGCGAGACGTTGACGTGGCCGTCGTGCCCCGCGGGGGCGGTGCCGACGAAGAACACCGGCTGCGCGGCGAGGAACCCGGCGAGGCGGTCGTCGATCTCCTCGTGGACGGCGCCCATGACGGGTGAGGGTACCGCGGTCCCCGCGGCTACCGCAGGCGCCGCGCCCGCGCCGGGTCGGGCGTCCCCCGGCGGTCGGGGTGCAGGATCGCCGCGAGGTCCTCGACGCCGTCCACGAGCCGCGGCCCCGGGCGCGCCCACGCGCCGTCGGCGTCGACCGCCCAGACCGGGGCGTCCGGCGGCAGCAGGTCGCGCGCGAGGAGGTCCCTCCCCGCGCCCTCGGCCGCGTCGAGGCCGAAGCCGCAGGGGGCGCAGACCACCACCTCGGGGCCGGCGGCGGCCACGTCCTCCCAGGTGACCCGCGACGACCGGCCGCCGGGGACCCCGAGGACGCACCGCCCGCCCGCGCGCTCCACCATCCCGGGGATCCAGTGGCCGGGCGCGTACGGGGGGTCGGTCCACTCCAGGAGCAGCGTCGCGACCGGGGGTGCCCCGGCGACCCGGGCGGCGACCGCGTCGAGGCGGGCGGTCAGTTCCGCGACCAGGCGGTCGGCGGCGTCGCCCGCGCCGACGGCCCGGCCGATCTCGGCGATCGACGCCATGACCGTCGGCAGGTCGTGCGGGGCGAGCGTCAGGACGCGTCCCGTGCCGCCGAGATGGTGGAGCGCCTCCTGCACGTCGGCGGCGTCGATGGCGCACACCGCGCACAGGTCCTGGGTCACGACCAGGTCGGCGTCGAGCCCCGACAGCGCCCCGGCGTCGAGGTGGTTGAGGTCCTCGCCCGCCGCGACCCGCGCACGGACCGCCGCGTCGATGCCCGCGGGGGTCAGGCCCTCCGGCAGCGAGCTGCCCGACACGATCCGCCGGGTGCGCGCCTCCGGCGGGTGGTCGCACTCGAAGGTGACGCCGACGACGTCGTCGCCGGCGCCGAGGGCGAACAGGATCTCGGTGGCCGAGGGGAGCAGCGACACGATCCGCACCACCCCAGGCTACGCGCTACCCTCCGGGGGCAGGCCAGGCAGCCGCGGGCCGCTCCGGCGGTTCGAGGAAAGTCCGGACACCGCAGAGCAGGGTGCTGGTTAACGGCCAGCGGGGGAAACCCCAGGGAAAGTGCCACAGAAAAGACACAGCCATCGGCGTCCGCGTCGGCGGCAACGGTGAAAAGGTGCGGTAAGAGCGCACCAGCGGTCTGGTGACAGGCCGGCTCGGTAAACCCCACCCGGTGCAAGGCCAAACCGGGACGCCACGGGTTGCTCGCCCAGTCCCAGGTAGGCCGCATGAGGCGTCCCGCGAGGGTCGTCCCAGATGGATGGCTGCCCACGACAGAATCCGGCTTACGGCCTGCTGTCCCTGACGCCCACCTCGGTGGGCGTCAGGCATTTCCGGGGCCGTTCAGCGGGCGGGCGGCGTCCCCTGCGGGCTCGCGCGGAGCACCTGGGCCTGCTCGAAGCCGCGGGCGATCGCGGCCTGGGCGTGGTCGACCGCGGACGCGAGGGCGGGGATGGCGAGGCGCTCGATCGGCACTCCCTCGCGCCGCGCCGACTCCGCCTCCATCATCGCCGCGGCCGCGATGCGGGTGTGCTCCACGATCACCCGCGTGCCGGGGGCGCCCTGCAGGCCGCCGCGCAGGCCCGCGAGCTCCGCGCGCCCGGTGGTCGCGCCCGGCCGGCCCGTCTCCAGCGACGCGGCGAGGACCCGGATGAAGCGGATGGCGATGCGGCGGATGGCCGGCTCGCTCGGGGGAGGCAGCGGCGTCGGCACCTCGGCGTCGTAGCCGGCGAGCACCCGCTCGACGATCGACTCGGTGCGGGCGTTCAGCTCCCGCGCGAGGAGGGGGCAGGCGGGGATGTCCTGGGGGGTGCGCCGCAGGCGCCGCGGCTCCGGGGCGGGCGCCCCGCGTCCGGCGAGCCACTCGCGGAGCTGCTCGAGCTCGAAGCGGCGGTGCCCGCCGACGGTGCGGTGGGACGGGAGGCGCCCCTGGTCGGCCCAGCCGCGCACCGTCGCGACGCTCACGCCGAGCAGCGCGGCGGCCTCGCTCGCCGTCAACGTCCGTGGTCCGCGGTCGCGGTCGGCCCGCGCCGTGCGGGCCCTCGGCCAGCCGTCGTCGTCAGTCATTCCGGGTCACGCAGGTCACTCCGCGGCCTCCGCCGTCGCGTCGTCCCTCGTGCCGTCCCCCGCGGGGGCGGCGGGGAAGGCTTTCGCCCGCGCGGGGCGAAGCCCTGCCACACGATGCATCAGGAAACCCGCCCCCGCCGCCCGTGGCGGGCCGCCATCGCGGCGGCCGCGGCGACGGCCGTGGCGCTCGGGATCGTCGCCGGCCTCGCACTCGGGTTCGACCTCCGCCGCGAGGTGACGCGCACCGCGGCGCCCCTCGCCCGCACGGCGGACGACCTCGCCCGCACCATCGACCCGGGTCGCACCGCCGCGACCCGCGCCGCCCTCGCCGCGTCGGGCGCCGACGCGCGCCTCGTCGGTCCCGCGGGACGCGTGCGCATCCAGACCGGCGACGACCCCGGCGTCTGGGACGCCGCGGGCGCCGCCTGGCCGGGGGCGCTCGCGACGGCGACGGCGTCGGGCTGGACGCTCCGCGACGGCGCGGTCGAGGCGCGCCGGCCGCTGGCCGGCGGCGGCGCCGTCGTGCTCCGGCAGGGCCTGCGCCCGGGCGCCGGCACCATCGGGGCGTCGGCGCTGCCGGTCGGGATCGCGATCGGCGGCCTCGCCCTGCTCGCCGGCCTCGCGGCGTGGCTGCTCGGGGCACGGGCGAACCGCCGCCTCCACGACGCGACCGTCGCGCTCGAGTCGATCGCCGCCGGCCGCCCCCCCGGTGACCTGCCCGGAGGCACCGGTGGGTGGGGGCGCCTCGGCGCCGCCACCGCCGCCGTCTCGGAGCGGGCGCTCGACCTGCGCGCCGCCGCGGAGGCGCGCATGGACGCGCTCGGCGCCGCGATCGCCCCGCTCGCGCACCCCGTCGCCGCCCGCACCCCCTCCGGCGGGCTGATCCGCAACGACGCCCTCGAGCGCCTCGTCGCCGGCCTCACGCCCGCCGACGCGGCGCAGGTCGACGACGCCGTCCGCCTCGGCCTCGGCGCGTCCGGCCCCGTCGCGCGCGGCCTGGCGCTCTCCGACGGCCGCGCGTTCGAGATCGAGGCGTGGTCGGTCCCCGGCGGCCGCGTCGTGGCGGTGGGCGAGCGGACGGAGCAGGCGCGCCTCGCGGCGCTGCGCCGCCAGGTCACCGGCTCGGCGGCCCGCCACCTGCAGGCCCCCGTCAGCGAGATCCAGGCCCTCGCCTCCGACCTCGCCGGCCACGTTCCACCGACGGCGCAGGCGTCCGTGCGGCGCATCCAGGTGGCCGGCGACCGGATGGAGCGCCTCGTCGGGCGGATGCTGCGGGGCACCGCCGACGACCCCCGCGCACGTCCCGTGCAGATGCGCCCCGTCGGTGTGGCGGGCCTCGCCTACGGCCTCGGCGCCGCCTTCGACCGGCGCCTCCGCGACCGCGGCCTGCGCCTCGAGACCGACCTGCCGACCGACCTGCCGCCGCTGCGCACCGACGCGGCGCTCACGCACGAGATCCTCACGGAGCTCATCGCCAACGCCGCGACCTTCACGCCCCGCGGCGGCACGATCACACTCGCGGGCCGCGCCCTGCCGGGCGGCCGCGTCGCACTCACCGTCTCCGACACGGGACCGGGGATGCGCGGCGACGAGCTGCACCTGGTCACGGAGCGCTTCGCCCGGGGCACCGGCTCCAGCGGCTTCCCCGGCGCCGGGCTCGGCCTGGGCGTCGCCGCGGCGCTCGCCGAGCGGCTGGGGGGCAACCTCGAGCTCGCCGCCGGACCCGGCGGCCGCGCCCGCCTCGAGCTGCCCGCCGCCCTCGCCACGCCGGGCGTGGCGCCGGCGGACACCGGCGTCACGGTCTCCGCGGCAGCTCCCGCGCCATGAACGCCGCCCCCGGGGAGCCGAACACCAGCCGCCCCGTGATCCAGCGCCGCCGCCGCCGCTCCATGAAGCCGGCGGTCGCGTAGAGCCGCAGGGCCGGGGCGTTGTCGAGGGTGACCCACAACGTCAGCCGGGTCCTCCCGGCGGCGGCGGCCTCCTCCTCGCAGCGGCGCAGCAGCGCACGCGCCACGCCGCGGCGGCGCGCCCACGCGGCGACGGCCAGCTCGTCGATGTAGGCCTCCTCCGGCTGGATGCGGCCGTGGCCGAGGAAGCTCAGGACCATCACGGCGCGCAGCGCCCGCCACGCGCCGATCGCCGACCGCACCGCCCGCAGGTAGTCGAGGCCCGCGTCCTCCTCGAGCACCAGGTGGACGGCGCCCGCGACGCGCCCGTCGAGCTCTGCGACCCAGTGGTGCGAGGTCCCGCCGCCGTCCACGTCGCTCAGCAGCAGCGCCGCGATCCCGCGCTCCGCGTGCCGCCCGAAGGCGGGCCGGTACTTCGCGGCGAGGGCCTCCGCGGTCAGGGCGGCGACGGCGTCGGCGTCGCCGGGACGGGCGGGGCGCACCAGGGGGACGGTCGGGTCGGCGGGCATCACGACCGATGGTAGGCGCCCGCCGGGTCCCGGTCGCTCGCTAGCCTGGGGGCGTGCCCCCACGACGGAGGTGACCATGGCGCGACTCGAGGCCGGACAGCCGGCCCCCGACTTCTCCCTGCCGGCCGACGACGGCTCCACCGTGAGCCTGTCCGACCTCGCCGGGACGACGGTGGTCCTCTACTTCTACCCGAAGGACGACACCCCCGGCTGCACCACCCAGGCCTGCGGCCTGCGGGACATGAGCGCCGACTACGACGCCGCCGGCGTCCGCGTGATCGGCGTCAGCCCCGACCCCGTCGCGAGCCACGTCAGGTTCCGCGACAAGCACGACCTGCCGTTCACGCTCCTCAGCGACGCGGACCACGCCGTCGCCGAGGCGTACGGCGTGTGGGTGGAGAAGTCGATGTACGGCAAGACGTACATGGGCGTCGAGCGCAGCACGTTCGTGATCGGGCCCGACGGGGTCCTGAAGGACGCGCTCTACAAGGTGAAGCCGAAGGGACACGCCGCCTCCGTGCTGGAGCTGGCCACCGCCTGACGTGCTCACGGACCCCGTCCCGCAGCGTCCCATCGGGATCCTCGCCTACGGGTCGCTGCTCCACACCCCGGGTCCCGAGCTGGCGGCGCTGATCGTGGAGCGGCGCCCCTGCCGCACGCCCTTCCCCGTCGAGTACGGGAGGGCGTCGCGGCGGTGGGGCGGGGGACCGGTGCTCGTCCCCCACCCGCGGGGCGCCCCCGTGGACGGGGCGCTGCTCGTGCTCGGCGCCGGCGTCGGGCTGGGCGCCGCCGTCGACGCCCTCGCCGAGCGCGAGGGGCTGCCCTCGGGACGCGGGGTGCTCCAGGTCGAGATGCCGGGTGACCTGCTGGTCCTCGTCGCGGGCCTGCCCCGCAACCTCCCGGCCCCCGACATGACCCCGGACGCCCTCGCCCTGCGAGCCGTCGCGAGCGTCGGCACCGGGCCGCGCAACGGCATCGGCTACCTGCGGGGCGCGATCGAGGCGGGTGTCCGCACCCCCCTCACCGACGCGTACGCGGCGCGGGTGCGGGACCTCGCCGGCGCGACCTCCCTGGAGGAGGCGGAGCGGCTGGTAGCGTTGGCCGCATCGACGCGGACCGGGGGGTCGGATGGGCTGGGATGACGTTTCGCGCTGGCAGCCGGTGGACCTCGCCGCCGCCTTCAAGATGGGCGACGCGGTGCAGCCCGTCGACGTCCGCGACATCGGCTACCGGGACGCGGAGGAGCAGATCCGCGGCGCGATCCGCATCGACCCGATGGAGTTCGAGTCCCAGATCGGCGACCTGCCCACCGGGCGGGAGCTGATCTTCTACTGCGACCGCCCGGGCGAGGCGACGAGCCTCAAGATCGCCATGTGGTCGTTCGACAACGGGCGCTCCCGGGTCGGCGTCCTGGTCGGCGGTTGGTCCGCCTGGCAGGACGCCGGTTACCCGGTCGAGCCGAAACCCGCCTGAGCGGAGCTACTCGGCGCTGCCCCGCGGGCGCAGGCCGTAGGTCGTCTCGAGCCACTCGGGGAGCACGGCGGCGATGCCGCGGCACAGGAGCTCGCGCTCCGAGATGGCGACCCGGGCGGCGACCTCGAGCGCGAGGCGGGCGTCGTCGCTGCGGATGCCGCTGACGCCCTCGACGGTCTTGTCGGCCTCGGCGCGGTTGTAGACCATCGCGCGGGCCGCCATCGGCCAGTGCTCCTTGGTCCACTCGATCAGCGCGGTCTCGAGCGTGGTCGGGTCGTACTCCAGCAGCGCCTTCTGGAGGGCGTTCGGAGTGGCGTCGTCGTCGCGCAGCATGCTCACCTCGGGGCGTGGGGCCTGGCGGGGGGAGTGTAGCCCCCGCCGCGGGACCGGTGCCGTCACGCCCCGCGCCGCCGACGGGCGTAGACTCGGCGCGTGCGGACCTTCCTGCTGCTGGCCTCCCTCAGCCCCCAGGGGCTGCAGACCCTCGCCGCGACGCCCGAGCGCCTCTTCGAGGTGAACCGCGAGATCGAGCGGCTGGGCGGGCGCGTCGTCCGCCAGTGGGCGCTGCTCGGCGCCTACGACTTCCTCAGCGAGGTCGAGGCGCCCGACGAGCGGGTCATCTCCCGGGTGACGACGGAGCTCGCCTCGCGCGGCAGCGCGACGTTCGAGACGATGGTCGCCATCCCGGTCGACGAGTTCCTCGCCTCCCTGGAGTCCCCCGAGCCCTGAGGCCCGGGGCGGCGGGTCACCCCGCCGCCCGCCAGGACTCCGACGCGCACAGCGGGCACGGCGGCAGCACCAGCACCCCGTCGTTCTCGCGGGGGGAGTGGACGAGCAGGTCGCATTCGGCGCAGCGGAACGCGCCCGTGACCTCGTCACCCACGTGGAACAGCTCGGTCGTCTCTCGACTCGGCACTCAGCGACCTCCGTCGCGCGATCGGCGGGTCCGCGCGCGCAGCGCGGCGGGACCCCTGGGGGATGCACGGCCCGTGGGGCGGTGCGGCGGCTAGGTGGCGAGTGCGGCCACGATGCTCGCGGCGGCGAGCAGCGTGAAGACCGTCAACCCGACCACGAGGAGTACTCGCTCGGGGACGCCGGCGATGCGGCGGCCCTCGCCGGTCGATCCGGTGCGGCGCTTGGCGAGTAGGCGCGGGAGCCCGCCCTCGTCCAGCCAGCGCTCGCAGTAGGGGCAGAACTGCGCGTCCGCCAGGAGCGGCAGGCCGCAACGGTGGCACCCGGGAGCCTCGGAGCGGTGGTGTCCCTGGAGATCGGACTCGGCTCTCACGCCGGGGGCTCCCTCTGCACTGCGTGACCGTACCCGCCGCACGCAGGCGCACGACGTGCGGTCAGCATACACCCGGCCCCGGGACGATCAACGCCCTCCGAGCCCGGTGTGACACGTCCCACGGCGGTGCTCAGGACGGCGGCGGACCGTCCCCGAAGAACTTCTCGGCGGCCTCCCACCCGGGGCCGGGCCCGGAGGCGGGGGGCGGGGTGTCGACCATCGGGAACGCCGTGCGGGAGGGGTCCTCGGCGGCCGCGGGGGTCGCCTCGTCGCCCTCCTCCTCGGTGCGGAGCGCGTCGATCTCGGCGACCTTCGCCTCGATCTCCATGAGCTTCGACTCGACCGCGCCGATCTCCGTGGCGAGGGGCTCCTCGGGGAGGGCGCCGGAGCGCACGAGCTCGTAGGCCCGCTCGCCGAGCTCCTCGAGCGCCGCGCGGTGCTGGCGCTGCAGCAGCCGCCGCTCCCCCTCGACCCGGGCCCGCTTGAGCGACGCCTGGACGTCGGTCGCGAGGCGGTTCGCCTGCTTGGCGATGCTGTCCAGGACCGTCATCGTCGCCTCCTCGGGCACTCGGCGTGGCGTCGCCCGTCGATTCTACCCCGGCGGGCGGTGCGGTGACGTGCGCATTCCGGCGCGATCGTGTGCGGAGTCGTCGCGGGGGTCGCGCCTAGCGTGGCCCCATGGACGCACGACGGGTCGGCGGGCAGGCCGCGGTGGAGATGGTGGGCATCGTGATCGCCCTGGTCATCGCGATCGCGGCGACGACGGTCTGGCTCCAGGGGGCCGTGACCGCGCCGGACCACCCGCCCGACGTCATCGGTCACGCGTCCCGCCCGCTCGGGTTCCCCGACGGGATCCGGTACTGGGCCCTGCCCGCGGTGCCGTACGGGGAGGAGGGCGCGGACGAGCCGATCGGCGACGTCCTCCGCGGCGCGGGGAGCCGCGCGCGGTCGGCGACCCGGGCGTACCTGGCCGGCCGCCGCGAGTTCTCGGGCGCCTACAACCGCCGCCTCGTCGAGCGGCTGCGCGACCTGGTGCGCGACCCGCTCGGCCCGCCGACGGTCCCCGGCCTCGACGTCCTCACCCCTGGCGGGCTCGCCCGCCGTGCGCTCGCGCGCGGCGGCGACGCCTACCACTACGTGCAGCGGCTGCGCCGCATGCCGCCCGGGGAGCGCACCCGGACCGGCCTGCGGGACGCGGGCACGGCCGCCGCCGACGCGACGATCGAGGGCCTGCAGGCGCTCGCCCGTCGCCGGGTCGGGCAGGGCGCCCGGCGTCCGGCGCCGCGGCCGCCCGCACCCCGTGACGCACCGGCGCCGTGACGGAGACGGCGCGGGTCCGGCACACACCGGTGTCGCGACCGCGCAGGCCCCGGGCGCACGATCGGGGTGGTCCACACCACGACGGAGGGAGACGGGACGATGGGGTACGTGATCGCGGCATGGCTGCACGCGGCGGCGCTGGGCCTGACCGACCGGGCGCGGGGCGCGCAGCGGGGTCAGGGGACGGTCGAGTACGTCGGAGTGGTCGTGATGGTGACGTTGCTGATCGGCGCGGTGGCCGTCGCGTCGAGGGGGTGGGCGCCGGGCGTCGGCGACGCGCTGAAGAAGGCGATCGGCGACGCGATCAAGAAGGCGTCGGCCGGGTTGTGACCTCGGCCTGGATCCGTCGTGACCCAGGCTCAGGCCGCCCGCACGACCCGCAACCCCGCGCCGCGGGGCCGGGTCGCGGACGACGCGTCGATGCGGGCGCCGGTGCGGTCGGCGCCCGTCAGGTCGCATCCGCCGAGCGCGGCGCCAGTGAGGTCGGCGTCGCGCAGCACGGCGGCCAGCAGGCGGGCCCCCGTCAGCGAGGCGCCGGTCGCGACGGCGCCCGTCAGGTCGGCGCCCGCGAGGGTCGCGCCGTCGAGCCGGGCCCCGGCGAGGTCGGCGCCGGCGAGCAGGGCACGGGTGAGGTCGGCGCCGCGCAGGTCGGCCCCGCGCAGGTCGAAGCCGGTGAGGTCGGCGGCCCGCAGGTCGGCGCCGTGCAGGCCGGGGGCCCGGCCGAGGCTCGCCGGGCCGTGCGTGCGGCCGCGGTTGAATCCGCCGAGCAGGGCGTCCCGCAGGCGCGCGCCGGTGAGGTCGTCGAACCGGGCCGAGCGCAGGTCGGCGCGGGCGAGGACGGCGTCGGTGACGTCGGCGCCGGTGAGGTCGGCACCGGCGAGGTCCGCCCCGTCGAGGGTGCACGCGGTGAGGTCTGCGCCGCGCAGCACCGCCCGGGCGAGCAGCGCCCCCGTGAGCCGGGCCCGGAACAGGGACGCCCCGGTGAGGTCGGTGCCCCGCAGGTCGGCGCCGGCCAGGTCGGCCCCGGACAGGTCCGCCCCCGCGAGCGCGAACCCGGCGAGGTCGGCGCCGGGCAACATCGCGCCGTCCATGCGGTGCGCCCCCGCAGGCGCGGCGACGGGGCTGCCGCCGTCGCTCCCCCAGTCGGTGCTGGCGAGCGCGGCGCCGCACATGTCGGCGCCCTCCAGGACGGCGCCCGCGAGGCACGCGCCGGTGAGGTCCGTGTCGCGCAGGCTCGCCCCGGTGAGGTCGGCGTGGGCGAGACGGGCGTCGCGCACCGTCGCCCCGTCGAGGCGCGCCCCGCCGAGCGCGGCCCGCGACAGGTCGGCGCCGTCGAGCGCCGCGCCGCGGAGGTCCGCGCCGGTGAGCACGGCGCGCTCCAGCGTGGCCCCCCGCAGGTCGGCGCCCCGCAGGTCGCGGTCGCGCAGGTCGGCGCGCGACAGGTCGACGCCCGCCAGGTCGCCCGCCGGAGCGCGAGCCCCGGCCCGGCGCGTCGCCCGCCGCGCGCGCCGGCCAGCCAGCGTTCGTGGGCGCGGAGGCCCCGGGTGAGGTCGGTTGCGGCGGCGGGACGTGCGGGGCGGCGTGCGTGCATGCGGGCGGTGCCTCCGTCGGGCGCGCGTGGCGCGGGGGTGCGGTGCGGAGCCGCGTCGGGCCCCGCGGCTCCCACTGTCATCGGCGGCGGCCGCGGATTCCCCCACCGGGCCCGGGCGCTCCCGCCTATCCTCGGGGGGTGAGCGCCGCCGCACCCGGGCCCGTCGAGGTCGTCGCCAGCCCCTCCGCGCCCGCCGGGTCGGCCGACGCCACCCGCCGCTGGGCGCTCGCGATGCCGGACGGCGCGACGCGGTTCCCGGGGGTGACCCGGACCGAGGGCGCCGCGGCGGCGGAGGCCCTCGCCGCGATGGACGCCGCCGCGTGGGAGACGGCGCTCGTCGAGATCACCCTCCCCGTGGTCCTCAGCGACGGCGCCGGGCCGTACCTCCTCGACCGGGACGGCCGCATCACGTTGGTGGTGGCGGCCCACCCCGGCATCCGCGACGTCCACGTCGCGATCGGGGCGCCCTCGCCCGGCCACCGGCTCGGGATCGTCGCCCGGCGGGCCCCCGGGGTCTGGGGCTGGCTCGCGCGGGTGGAGGCGTCGCCCGGCGACCGGGTCGCGGCGCTCGACGGCCTCGACGCGTGCCCCGACCTCCCCGCGGCGGTGCGGTGGGCACGGGAGTGGCCCGGGTAGGCTGTCGGCGTCCGAGGGGGAGGGGCATGACCGACTACCGCATCAGCTTCACCGCCACGTCGAGCCGGCCGCTCGATGCCGGGGCCGCCGACCTGCTGTCGGCCGCACTCGGCGGCATGCCGGGCGCGAACGGCGTCGAGGAGTCGACGCAGGACCGCCGCCGCCGGCGCGTCGCGGCGGTCTTCTGGATCCAGGTGCGGCTCGGGATGGCCGACGCCGCCCGCGACGGCAGCCGCCTCGCGAAGGAGGCGCTGAAGGTCGCGGGGATGGGCGACGCGCAGCTCGTCGAGCTCGCCGTCTCGATGGAGAAGCGCCCGGCGCGGGCGTCCGGGGGCGCGTGACGGACGGGGCGGGAGCCCCGGGACCGTCCCCTACACTTCTGCGATCGGGCGCCGATGAGGTGGGCGCACGGCCCCATCGGGAGGATTGCGATTCCGCGCGACAGGCACGACGAGGCCGTCCCCGAGACCGTCGGCGGTAGCGCGCTGCCGGGTGGCGTGATGATGCGCACCCGGAACCGCGTCGGCGTCGCCGTCCGCCGCGAGGACGACGGGGCCATCGTGACCGAGGCCTTCGACGTCGAGCCGCCCCGCGGACGCTGGACCCGCCTGCCGCTGATGCGCGGCGTCGTCGCGATCCGCACCGCCCTCAGCACCGGCCAGAAGGCCATGAGCATCGGTGAGCGCCTCCGCTGGGAGGAGACGCGCCCCGCGCCGTCCCACCCCTCCGCCCTCGTCGCCGCCGAGGAGGCCGCCCTCGCGACCGCCACCGGCGCGCCGGAGGGGGCCACCATCGCCGGCGGCCCGCGGGAGGAGGAGGTCGAGGGCCTCGGCTTCTGGGGCAAGGTCGCCGTCGGCTTCGGCGCCCTCCTCGGGGCCGGGATCCAGATCGCCGCGTTCCGGATCGGGCCCATCGTCATCGCGAAGGAGGCGGGGCTCGAGGGCGCGGCGTTCATCGTCGCCGACGCCGCCATCCGCCTGATGCTGCTGCTCGGGATGCTGATGGTGCTCAGCCTCTTCCGGCCCTTCCGGAAGATCCTCAAGTACCACGGCGCCGAGCACCAGGCGATCGCCGCCCACGAGGCCGGGCACCCCCTCACCGCCGCCGCGGCCGCCGGCTTCAGCCGGTTCCACCCCCGGTGCGGCACGTCGTTCCTCGTCGTGTCCGCGATGGTCTCGATCGTGATCTACGGCGCGGTGCTTGCGATCACCGGGGTCTTCACCTACCCCGCCCTGATCGCGACCCGCCTGCTCGGCGCGCCGATCGTCACCGCCGTTGCATTCGAGCTGCAGCGTCAGGCGGCGATGCGCGCCGAGGGCCGCCTCCGCTTCCTCTCGTGGCCCGGCATGTGGGCCCAGCGGCTCACGACGCGGCACCCCGACCCCGCGGAGCTCGAGGTGGCGTGCGCCGCCCTCGCCGTCGCGCTGGAGCCCGCCCCCGCGGCGGCGCCGGCCGCCGCCGGGTCGCGCGACCCGGCGACGATCGGACAGCCCCAGCCGCTCGCCTGAGGGTCCCCGGCCCCCGCGGGCCCCGGCCGGCCGCGCTGTGCCAGGATGCCGCGCGGTGGGGGCACCCGAGGTCGGAGGTCAGGCGATGCCCGGTGCTCCCGTGACGGTCGGATCCGTCATGTCATGGACGGCGGACGGACCGGGCAGCGCCCTGCTGCTCCTGCGCGTCGGCGAGGCCGCCGACCAGCAGACCATCGCCGACGAGGAGCTCGAGGTGACGGGCGCCGACGTCGAGCGCGGGCCGACGACGCCCCTCGGCGTGCGCCCCCTGCGCCTCCACGCCCCCGGTGGACCGGTGACGGTGCGGTACTCCACCCAGGTGCGCGTCGACGGCGACGACCGCGCCTGCCCGAGGGACGACGTCGCCCTGCCCGAGCGGGGGCACCTGCCGTTCGACCTGATCGACTGGACCCTGCCGAGCCGGTACTGCCCCTCCGACGCCCTCGGGCCGACGACGGAGGCGCTCTTCGGCGGGCTGCCGCGCACCCGTGCGCTCATCCCGGCCGTCGCCGACTGGGTGCGGGACAACATCGCGTACACGTCGGGTGCGAGCGACGGCCTCACCGCCGCCGACGAGACCCTCCTCGCGCGGGCGGGCGTCTGCCGCGACATGGCCCACCTCGCGGTGACGTTCCTGCGGGCCCTGGAGGTGCCGGCGCGGGTGGTCGCCGCCTACGCGCCGCTGCTCGAGCCGCCCGACTTCCACGCCCTGCTCGAGGCCCACGACGGCACCGCCTGGCGGCTCCTCGACGTCACCGGCCTCGCGCCGGTGCCGACGATGGTGCGCATCGCGACCGGCCGTGACGCCGCGGACGTGGCGTGGGCGACGTCCAGCGGCGGGCTCGCCCTGGACGCCGTCGCGGTCACCGCGTTCGGGCCCGCCGGGTAGGCCGGCGGGCCCGGGGACGCGGACGGCTCAGCCGCGGGTGCGGTAGAGCCGGGTCGTGAGCGGGGCGAAGATGGCGGCGAGCACCGCCGCCTCGATCAGCACCAGGCCGATGTCGCCACCGGACGCGGTGCCGTCCATCAGGCCCCGGACGGCCGTCACGACGTGGGAGATCGGGTTGATCTCCACGATCGTCTCGAGCCAGTCCGGCAGCGTCTCCTGCGGCACGAAGCCGTTGCTGATGAAGATCAGCGGGAACAGCGCCATGAAGCCCGTGTTCATGACGGCGTTCGGCGCCCGCATCAGCAGCCCCACCGTCGTGAACACCCACGACAGGGCGACCGAGAAGACGATCAGGAGGAGGAGGGCGACGACCATGCCGCCCCACGACTCCGGCCGGTAGCCGAGCGCGAGCCCGACGGCGATCACGACGAGGCCCGCGAGCAGGTAGCGCAGGACGTCGCCGAGCACCGCGCCGACCAGCGGGGCGGGCCGCCACGTCGGCAGCGAGCGGAAGCGGTCGACGACCCCCTTCGTCATGTCCGTGTTGAGGGACACCCCGGAGTAGACCGTCGTGAACAGCACCGACATGACGAGCGTGCCCGGCAGCAGGAACTGCAGGTACTCGTCGGTCGATCCGGAGATCGCCCCGCCGTACATGTACGTGAAGAGCAGGGTGAACAGGACCGGCGTCAGGGTGACGTCGATCAGCTGCTCGGGGACGTGCTTGATCTTCAGCATCCCGCGCCAGCCGAACGTGAGGACCGCCGACAGGGGGCTCGCGCCCGACGCCGGGGGGTTCGACGCGAGGGCGGTGCGGATGGCGGCGTCCTCGACGGCGGGGGCCGCCGCGGACGCGGGGGGTGCGGATGCCGCCGGTGCGTCGCTCATGCCGCGACCTCCTCTCGGGTGGCGTCGTCGCCGGCGGGGCCGTCGGCGTGGTGGCCGGTCAGCGCCAGGAAGACCTCGTCGAGGCTCGGCTGCCCCATCGAGAAGTCGGCGATCCCGATCCCCTCCTGCGACATGCGGGCGAGCACGCCCGCCGCGCGGTCGGCGTCGGAGCACGGCGCCGACAGCGCCGAGGGGTCGGACTCGCGGTGGGCCTCGCCGAGCGAGGCGGCGAGGAGCCCCTCCGCCCGGTCGCGGTCGTCGGGGTCGAGCAGCCGCACGTGCAGCGTCCCGCCGCCGACGGACGACTTGAGCCGCGCCGGCGTCCCCTCCGCGATGACGCGGCCGCGGTCGATCACCGCGATGCGGTCGGCGAGCTGGTCGGCCTCGTCGAGGTACTGGGTGCAGAGCAGGATGGTGGTGCCCTCGGCGGACAGGGCGCGGACGATGTCCCACACCTGGTTGCGCGACCGCGGGTCGAGGCCCGTCGTCGGCTCGTCGAGGAACATCAGGCGGGGTGTCACGACGATGCTCGCCGCGATGTCCAGCCGGCGGCGCATGCCGCCCGAGTAGGTCTTCACGAGGCGGCCGCCGGCCTCCTCGATGCCGAACGCGCCGAGCAGCTCGTCGGCGCGGGCCTTCGCGTGGGCCCGCGAGTGGCCGAGCAGGCGCGCGATCATCACCAGGTTCTCCCGCCCGGTGAGGTCCTCGTCGACGGACGCGAGCTGCCCGGTCAGGCTGACCTGGGCGCGGACCGCGCCGGCGTCGGTGACGATGTCGTGGCCCAGCACGCGCGCGGTGCCCGCGTCGGGGCGCAGCAACGTCGCGAGCATGCGGATGGTTGTCGTCTTGCCGGCCCCGTTGGGACCCAGCACGCCGTAGACGGCGCCGCTGCGGACCTCGAGGTCGACCCCGTCGACGGCGCGGGTGGAGCCGAACGACTTGCCGAGGCCGGTGGCCTCGATCGCGAGGGTGTCTGTGGTCGTCACCTCGCTCCTCTCCTCTGTGAACGTGGTCGGTGAACGATACGACTGCCACCGGGCGTCGAACTCATCGCCGGTGGGTCGTGGCCGCGGCACCGCCCATGCCGGGGGAGGGTGGGGGGTGTCCCCCGGGTTGTGCCCTGCGGCCTCGTTACCCGTCGAGCCCGAGCAGGTAGCGGGCGCTCTCGAGCCGGGCCGGGTCGTCGGCCCACGTGTGGCCGAGGCGGCCGGTGAGCTCGGCGACGAGCGCGTCCACCAGGTCGGCCGTCATGGCCTCGAGCCGCTGGAGGTCGCCGGCGGAGCGTCCCTCCCAGCGGGACCCCGCCCGGGTCAGCTCGGCGCGCCGGATGTCCTCCGCCCGCGCGCGAAACGCGGTGACCACCGCGTCGGTCGTGGGCCGCGGCGTGGTCTGCGGCCCCGCGTCGAAACCGATCGTCATGTCGTGACACCTCCCGCCGTGGGATGCCGGGAACGGGACCACCCTCCCCCTCCTCCGTCACCGGAGGAGGGGGAGGGCAGGTGGATCACCGTGCCAGTGGCGTCGGCCGCATCTGCGCGTGGCCGAGCCAACCGTGCTGGACCTCGTTGTGGATGACGGGGTCCAGGCCGTCGTTGAACCAGAGACCGCGACCCTTCCAACCGGCCTTCGGGTCGTCGATCCGGCCGTCCAGGCCCCGCTGGTATGCGTTCAGCGGGTACGGCACCCGGAGGGTCGTCCACTTCTTCGTCTTCGGCTGGAAGATCTGGAGCGAGTCCGAGTTCGTCCCGTTGAGGATGACCACGTCCTTGCCCATGCCGAACGTGCCGTGCACGTCGACGAAGAGGTAGTAGTGGAGGTCGGCGGTCCGCTGGTCGGCGGGCGTCGACTGGGCCAGCAGGGGACCGGGCGGCTTGTAGAACGTCCAGCCCTGCGGGCACTGCTCCCCGTTGCCCCACGTCTGCGTGCACTTGGAGCGGTCGAAGCGGCCGAGGTGACCGGAGCCGCCCATGGCCGCCCAGATCATGCCCTTCGAGTCGACGTCCACGCCACGCGGGCCGGAGCCCGGGGGCGGCGGGATGTACGACTCGAACTTGCCGGTCGCCTTGTCGTAGCGGACCAGGAGCCCACGCGGGCCGGTGCTCGGCTGCGCGGTCCAGACGCTGTTGTCCACGTCGTTCGGGATGACGCCGTAGTTGAAGCCGACGACGGGCTTGTCGGCGACGCCGTCACCGTTGGTGTCGACCTTGACCTCGGCGTGGCCCTGGGCCTGCGCCTCGGTCTCGGGGCGCTTCGGGTCGTACTTGCTCGGGTCGAACCACCCGAGGACGTACGAGTCGCCGCTCGTCCAGAGCACGCCCTTCTTGTCGAACTGGAGGTGGTGCGTGCCGTAGCAGGTGTCGATCAGCGACCACTTCTTCGCCTTCGGGTCGTAGTACCCGAGCTGGCGGTGGTGCGACCTGCCGGCGATGGCGGGGTCCGTCTTGCACTGCGCCGGGATGTCCTCCTGCCACTCACGACGGATCTGCGTCGTGACCCACACGTTGCCCTTCGCGTCCAGCATCGGGTTGTGGGGGTTCGCCGGGTTCTGGTACCGCCCGACGTAGGCGCTCACGCCACCGACCGCCGTGGCGGGGCAACCGAGGGTCTGGAAGCCGCCCGAGCCGGCGGGGCGTCCGGGACCGCTGGTCGCGTCGCACCAGGAGGTGTTGTAGCCGTTGCGCGTCGGGACCTTGATGGCCGTCGACTTGTTGGTCTTCGGGTCGACCCGCAGCAGGCGGTCGTTGCCGATGTCGACGCCCCAGACGGGGCCCTCGGCGTTGACGCGCGGGTTGCGCTTGTCGGTCGAGATCTCGTCGTGGGCGTAGGCCCACTTGTCGCCCCAGTTCCACTGGGTGATGACGATGTTGCGCTCGAGGCCCTTCGGACGCGCCGGGGCGCTCTTCGGGGTCTCGCCCTTCGCGATCCGCCCGCCCCAGTCGGCGAGCGAGTCGAGGAACGCCTCGCGGCCGAGGCCGAGGCTGGTCCCGTACATCGTGCCGGCCTTCTTGGTGCCGTGGTCGAAGGCGTCACGGGTGGGGAGCCGGGTCGACTTGATCCCGATCTGGTGGCAGAGCATGCACGAGAGCTTGAACTGCGATGCGTAGTCCGGGCTCGCGTTCGGGAGGTTCAGCATCGACAGCCAGTAGTTGGCCGGGTAGATCTTCGCGGCCTGCACCTTGGTGCGGGCCGGCTTCACCTTGAGCGAGAGGTCCGCGCCGAGCTTGGCGGCCGTCTTCCCGGAGTCGACGAGGCCGTAGCCGCGGACCCACACCTTCCAGGTGGCCTTCGGCAGCTCGGGCAGCACGAAGCGGCCGTTGCGGTCCGTGACCACGATCTTGCGCATGAGCGTGCCGGCCGGCTTCGACTCGGCGATCACCCACACACCGGCCTCGGGCTTCTTCGCGCCCGAGGTGACCTGCCCCTCGATGTAGTCCACCGGCGGCCCCTTCGCGGCGACGGACTCGTCGGAGGTGGCGCTCAGCACGAGCGCGCCCCCCGCGAGGACCGAGGCCGTGGCGAGCAGCGAGACCCATCTCCGATCCACGTGCACCCCCTCCACTTGTCATCGTTGTCACGAACGGCGCGACGCTACCTCGGGGTGGCCACTTTTATGGACAGGAGGGGGGCATCCATCTGGGTTACCCGATCGAAAGCCCGCTTTCCACGCGGTCAACGGTCGGATGTGACGAATATTCTGGCCGCGCAGTTGACGGGGCCCGACGGCCTCCCGATGCTGGCGTCCGCACCGCGCGTGACATCCGCCACGAGTCCCAGGAGGCCCATGCCGACGTCCATGTTCCGTGCCCGCCGCGTAAGTCTCGCCGCCCTCCTCGCGCCGCTCGCGTTCGCGGCGGTGGTGCTGCCGGGACGCGCCGAGGGCGCGACCCGCCAGTACTGGATCAAGGCGGTGAACGTCCGCGTGGACGTGGCCCCGAACGGCCTCGACGCCCTCATGGGGCGTCAGGTCCCGCTCGACCAGCGCTTCCTCGACGCCGTCGTCTACCGGGCCTACACCCGCGGCTGGCGCAAGCCGCTGCCGAACACCGCCCGCTCGGGCGACAACGACGGCATCCCCGGGCCGGTGATCGAGGCCCGGGTGGGCGACCGCCTGCTCGTGCACTTCAAGAACGAGGACCGCACGTTCCGGCAGAAGCACTCGATGCACTTCCACGCGTTCACCTACAAGCCGGCGAGCGACGGGGCGTTCATCCCGCAGATCACCGGCAAGGGCGGCAACGTCCCGGTGGGGCAGTCGTTCACGTACCGGCTGACCGCGGGGCCCCAGAGCCGCGGCGCGTGGCCGTACCACGACCACTCGTCGACGATGCACGACAGCATCCCGCGTGGCCTCTACGGCGCCGTGGTGATCATGGGGAGGAAGGAGAAGCCGCCGGACCGCCGCTTCATCGTGGCGTTCAGCAGCCACAACGGCTTCGACACGATCAACGGCCGCGCGTTCATCGGCAACACGCCGACGTTCCGCGCGAAGGTCGGCGAGACCGTGGAATGGAACGTGCTGGCGATGGGCGACACGTTCCACACGTTCCACGTCCATGGGCACCGCTGGCTGAACGACGCCGGCACCCCGAAGGACACGGAGGAGATCGGACCCGGTGGCTCGTTCCGGATCCGCTGGAAGGAGGACGCGCCGGGCACGTGGTTCTACCACTGCCACGTCGAGTCCCATCAGATGAACGGAATGATCGGACTCTTCAAGGTGACGAAATGACGAAGCGCATCGTGGTCCTGACGGCGATCTCCTCGGCGGCGCTGCTCGCCGGGGCCGCCCCGATACTCGGGCAGATGACCCACCCCGGTGGGGGGGCGATGGCGCCGGGCGCGACCGCCGTCACCATCAACGACGCGGGGTACAGCCCCGGTGAGACGGTCGTCGCGCCGGGGCAGTCGGTGACGTGGACGAACTCGGGGAGCAACCCCCACACGGTCACCTCGGACGTGCCGGGGATCTTCGACTCGGGGACGCTCGGCGCGAAGGCGAAGTTCGTGCTGACGGCGCCGGCCGCGGCGGGGACGTACACGTACAACTGCACGTTCCACGCCTACATGCGCGGCAGCCTGGTCGTCTCGACGGTCACGTTGATGGGCCCGAAGCAGGTGCGGGCGGGGAAGACGGCGTCGGTGCACGGCGCCGCCCCGGGGACGCCGCCCGGCACGGCGGTCGCGATCGAGGCGCTCGGCGCGGGCGGGGCCTGGACGGCCGTGGCGAGCGGGACGGTCGCGGCGGACGGGTCGTACCACGTGGTCACCCGGCCCCTGACGGCCGGCGCGACCCTGCGCGCCCGGGTCGGTGAGGGCCTCAGCCCGACGCTGACGATCCCGGTGGCCCCGAAGGTGGTCATCAAGCGCTCCGGCAAGCGGGGGATCGCGGTGACCGTGACGCCCGCGAAGGCGGCGAAGGGCAACCTCGAGCGGTTGAACACGGACACGTTCCGCTGGGTGAAGGCGAAGAAGGTCACCATCAACCGCCGCGGGAAGGCGACCGTCACGGTCCCGAAGGCCGCCGGGAGGTACCGCGTCACGCTGCTGCCGGCGAAGGGCCTGGCGGCGGCCAGCTCGGCGGGGTTGTCGTTCCGGTAGGGCCCTCCACGCGGGCCCGGGCGTCAGGTGCGCCCGGGCCCCGCGGTGGGCGGGCTCGACACCCAGACGACGAGCGCATGCCCGTCGCCGGCGTTGCGCACCTCGGTGACGGGCTGCTCGCCGCAGTAGGCGGAGTCGCCGGCGCCGAGCCGCAGCGGCTCGTCCCCGCCGTCGAGGACCATCTCCACGGTGCCGCGGACGACGAACAGGAAGTGCTGGGTCCCGTCGGTGGTCGCGGGGCGGGGGATGCGGGCGCCGGGGGCGTACTCGTAGATCACGGGGGCCATGGCGAGGTCGTCGTGGCGGTCGGCGACGGGGTGGGCGCGCATGCCGTCCCGTGGTGGGCCGCCGTCCATCCGCTCCTCGGCGCGCAGGATCGTCGCCTCCCGCACGGCCCCGGTGTCGAGCAGCTCGTCGATGCCGACCCCGTAGAAGCGCGCGAGCCGGTAGAGGCGGCCGGTGCTGATGTCGCTCCGTCCGTTCTCGACGAGGGAGAGGAAGGAGGGGGAGAGGTCGGTGCCGGCGGAGACGTCGCCGAGCGAGTGCCCCCGTTCGGTGCGGAGGCCGCGGAGCGTCTCGCCGAGTGTCCGGAGGCAGAGCTCGGTGTCGCTGTCGGGCTGGGGCAGTGGTACTCCTCGCGCGACGCATCGATCGTCCGGACCGAAGGGTGTTCTATCGCAGCCGGGGGACGGCCGACAGATGGTCGGTCGGGGGCCCGTGGCTGACGAGGTCCCGACGACCCCGCCCGCCGGCGACGCCGCGTCGTCGCCGCCGCTGGCCGGCCCGGAGTCGGATCCGCGGCGCCGTCTGCGGATCCCCCCGCGGCGCCTGGCGTTGATCCTCGGCGTGTGGCTGCTGGCGACGGGGGCGGCGATCGGCCTGGCGAGCGCCCTCGACTCCCCCGTCGGGGCGGGCGCGGTCGACGAGGCGCGGCCCGTCGCCCCCGAGGGCGTCGGCGTCCCCGACTCCGCCGCGGCGGCCACCCCGGACGACGCCCCCGCGGGCGAGGCGCCGGCGGCGGGCGACGGGGCGGCGGCGGGCGATGACGAGGCGGTGGCGCTGCCGGCGTTCGCGATGGTCCTCGGCCGGGCGCTCCCCGACGACATCGCCCGCCTCGACCCGGTGCAGCAGGCGGTGAAGCTGCGGGAGAGCGCGATGGGGACGGGGAACCCGGACCGCCTCGTGGAGCTGGGGTCGGTCCTCCAGTTGCTCGGCAACGCGGAGAGCGCGCGGTTCTCGTACCAGTCGGCCCTCGACCGGGACCCGGGGAGCCTCGCCGCCCGCCTCGGCCTGGTGATGGTCGCCGGCACCGCCGGCGGCCCCGACGCCCTCCCCGCGGTCGCGCGCCGCATCGACGCCCTCGCCGCCGCGAACCCGGACAGCCAGCTCGTCGCGTTCAACCAGGGTTGGGTCGCCCTCTACCGCCGCCAGGTCGACGTCGCCCAGGGGGCCTTCGAGCGCACCGCGCAGCTCGGCCCGGACACCCGCCTCGGCCGCACCGCCCGGGCCCTCCTCGCCGCCACCGAGCAGGTCGAGTTCGACGCCACCCCCTGACGCCCCCCGGGACGCCGCCCCCGTCCACGCGGCATGATCCGCCCCGAGGGCGCGTAGCTCAGCTGGTCAGAGCAGGGGACTCATAATCCCTGGGTCGCAGGTTCGAGTCCTGCCGCGCCCACTTCGCCGGACCGGCTTCGTCTCGGCGATCTCACCGGCTAGCGGATCAGGCTTCTCGGGCCCCCACCGACCAAACCGCACCAATCACGGAACGTGTTGTCGCGACGGCCGTGCTCCCGATGCCGAATGCGTCAGTCATCGATCGGAACAGCAGTGCTGCTACCGGGGACCAACCGCAGGTGCCCGGTCGCCCCGACTCGCGGATGCTCCCGGCGTGGACCCGCGCCGTCACCTCTGTCGCATCGGCTCGCAGTGACCACCCCTGAAGGGCCCGCGGTCAGCCCAGCCGGTCACGGGCCCCACCGTGACGGACGGTCCGGAGTCTCATCTGCGGTGGTCCCCTGCCGTCGCCCCGGGGCGTGGTGTGGGCGTGTCGTGAGGATGCCGGCCGTCCATCCGAGAAGCAGTAGCACCGCGCCGAACGCGAGGACGACGCCCGCGTTCCACCTCGTGCTCGGCGCCAGAGGCGCGAAGGCCACCGGGAAGAGTGACGCTCCTCCAAGCGCCGCGACCAGCCGGCGCGTTACGGGCGACGGACGGAGCACTAGGCAGGCTCCCGCTAGGCACGCTGCCATCGTTGCCAGGTAGACGCCGCTACTCCAGATGACTTCGCCCCGTGGGGTCGTCCCGTCGTGGCCACCGCACGTCCGTGTCGTGCAGGAGGCGAACGCCCCCACCATGACACCCGCCACGACGGCGAGGGCGGTGAGTGCCGCCGCCGGGGCCATCCGGGCGCCGTTCATTCGTCTCAGCCCGGGCGGCGGCTCGGGACGTCCACCTGACGGCCCCCTCCGCGCGCGACGACCCTGCCGAGGTCGGGTCCACCGGCGAAGACGGCGACGCCGCCACGGACCGTGACCGTCCGCCCACCGACGTCGAGGCGGGTCGCCCACCCGGGGACGAAGGCAAACCACCGGTAACGGTCACCCTCGATCCGGCGGGGCCGCAGGTGGGGGCGCCCCCCGAACCCACACTCGGAACGGATCCCGCCCCCGGGCTCGACGGCGATGAAGCACGCGTCGGTGCGGCGGAAGGGCGCCGAGAAGTACAGGAACCCCTCGTTCACCCACAGGAGACGCAGCGGATCGGACGCCGGGGTGGCGGTGCGGAGGAACGTCGAGCCGAGCGGCTCACCCAGGAACGAACGCACGCGGCGCTCCCGCGGGCCGTCGGGTGTCGGGGCGGGCTCTCGGACGACGACCTCGCCGTCGTCGGCGACGACGTCGGAGAGGCCGGCCGTCACCGAGTCGCGGCCGGGGCCGCAGCGAACGCGGTCCATACCGCGCCGACCCGAATCGATCGTGTCGTCCCCCGGTCCACCGTCGAGCAGGTTCGACCCGTCGCTCGCGTCGCTGATGAGGTCGCCGCCCGGGCCGCCGAAGAGCCGGTCGTAACCGGGGCCGCCGACGAGAGAGTCACGGCCCGCGCCGCCGATGATGAGATCGTCGCCGCGGCCGCCGCCGAGGATGTCCCCTTTCGCGGTCCCTGTGATGCGGTCATCTCGGGGGCTCCCCGAGGTGGCGGGTGGAACGGGCGCCGACAGGGCTGATCCACCCAAGACGGCGACTGAAAGGACGGCCGCCCAGAGTGCGACCAGCAGATTCGGCGGCGTGCTTCGCCGGTTCCGGCCGTGGTTGGTCACGATCCTCCTCGGTAGGCCGTGTGCAGCGCCTCGGTCGCGACACTAGATGCCGCGGGTGACGGGAAGGGAGTGAGAGGCCGTGGTTCCGGTGGCGGGGAGCACTCCGTTGGGGCTCGCCCGGCACCGGGGACGGTGGCCCGCAGCCGACGGTCCCAAGGGCCTCGGGGAAGAGCGCTGCGCCGGACCCGGCGCTGGCGCGCAGGAGCCCAGGGTGGCAAACCATTGATCTGCAGGTAAGAGATCCGCTCGCCCGAGATACACCGAAGCCCCGGGCTGCCTCTCATGAGGCTTGGGTCCTGGGTTCGAGTCCTACCGCGCCCATTCGTTCAGAACGTATGCGCGGTGGCAATGCGAGCGGTTCGCTCCGTAGGCCGGCTCAGCTTGCCGGGTGGGAACGAAGGGGGGAACACCGTCTTCGTGGCCGCCCCCTTGGTCCGGACGTCGGTGCCCGGCATCCATCGTCGCGGCGGTCGATGCGTCGTGACCTACCGACCCCACCGGGAAGTGACGCAAGCGGTCCGCGGCGACGATGGCCGAGGCCAGGGTCCCGGCGGGTCAGAGCGCGAAGCCAGGAGCTCGCTCCGTGCGGGAGGCCGCACGGTTCATGTGTCAAGGACGGAGGGGACTCGAGAGCACCGGGTACCGGTCAACGCGCCTGTGACGACGAGCCTCAGTCGAAGCGCACGGGCGCCTGAGGTGCGGTGTTCACGTGGAGCTCGAAGATGTCCGGTCGCGCATAGTGACCGACGACGTCGAGGTCGTAGCGAGCCGCCGGGATCGCCGCGAGGTCGAGGTCGGCGACGAGGACCGCCGGTGCGTCGAACACGGGGCCGGCGAGCAGTTCGCCCAGCGGACCGATGATGCAGCTCCCGCCTCGGATCATGATCGTCGTGGGATCGTCGCCCTGGACCGGGGCGTAGTCGTCCGGGTAGTCGCTGCGGTGGCAGAACTGGACCGCAGACAGCACGAAGCAGCGCCCCTCGACCGCGATGTGGCGCATCGTCGACGCCCACGTGTCGCGATCATCGATGGTGGGGGCACAGTAGATGTCGACCCCTTGGGCGAACATGGCCGCGCGAAGCAGCGGCATGTAGTTCTCCCAGCAGATCACCGTTCCGATGCGCCCGATCGGGCTCGAGACGACGCCGAGGGTCGATCCGTCGCCGAACCCCCAGATCAGGCGCTCGGACGCCGTCGGCATCAGCTTGCGCCGTCGGCCGAGCAGCGTCCCGTCCGACCCGAAGGTCAGGGCGGTGCAGTAGAGGGTCGAGCCGGCGCGCTCGACGACCCCGATGACGAGATGCAGGCCGTGGGCGGCGGCGATCTCCCCGAGGCCGTCGCACACCGGCCCGGGGACGTCGATGGCACCGCGCCAGTAGCGGGCGAAGAGCTTCCGCCCGCTCGGCTCGCGCACGCCCACCTTCGTGCCGAAGTCGACCCCCTTCGGGTACCCACCGATGAAGGCCTCCGGGAAGACCGCCAGCTGGGCCCCCCGTCCGGCGGCATCCGCTGCCAGGCGGCGCACGACCGCGAGCGTCGCCTCGCCGTCGAATGCGATCGGCGCGGCCTGGACGACCGCTGCCCGGACGGTCTCCGTCATGGCGCCAGCCTAGAGAACCGCGGGCGCGGTCGCTCGGGCCGCTGCGAGGCCCGTGAAGCGCCGCCCGGCGCCAGCCGGGACGGGCGAAGCGAGGAGACCGGCCCTTCCCATCTCAGTAGGGCGAGCGGGTTCGGATCGCGGAGCCGGGGGTGCTGAGCGGGCCCGTTGGCGCCCCCGGCGTGCGGCAGGATCCGTCGCCGGTGGCCGGCGAAGAACGAAAGCCGTGGCCGGCGCGCTCGACCTGCCAGGTCAGTCGCTTCCGCGTCTCGGTGGGCCCGTTGAAGCCCCGTTGGCGTGGTGGGCGAGAATCCCGGTGCGCCAGCGGGCGAGCGTGCGCCCGAGCGAGCGGACCTCGTCGACCGGGTCCAGGACGCAGCAGCTCGATCGCCTCGTCCACGAGGAGTCCCCCCGGACGGCCTCGGCCGTCCGGGCGCCCGCACCGCCGACCTCAGGGGCGGAAGCCGCCCCCGCGCATCGGAGCGGTCATCGGCGGCATGCCCGGCATCCCGCCCGGGGGGCCACCACGGCCGGGGGGCGCCGCGATCGGCGTCATGCCGCCCGGGCCGCTCCTGTCGAGCGTGATGGGGGTCATGAGTGGCGCCGAGAAGCTTCGCGCGGAGTCCTTGCCGCACTCCGGGCACTTGGCGTCCGTCGGTGCGGTTCCGATCGGGAAGGACAGCTCGAAGACGCCGTCCGTCTCACACTTGTAGTCGTAGGCAGCCATGGGCGACACCCTACCCTCCCGTCGCGTCCACCGCCGACGACCCGCCCCGCGCGCTCCGCGTCCACGGCGATCTCCGCCGACGACATCGCCGAGGTCATCGCGTTCGCCGTCCCCCGCCCGTCCCGCGTGTCGCCCGACGAGATCCTCCTGCGCCCCACGGCGCGGACCCTCCGAGGCGCCCGCCGGTCACGCCGGCACCCACCCCGGCCGATGCGCCGGACCCGCGACATATGCTCCGGCCATGGGCCTGCAGCGGATGGACAACGTCCTCATCGTCGTCGAGGACCTCGAGGCGGTGAAGGCGTTCTTCGCCGAACTCGGCATGGAGCTCGACAGCGAGACGACCGTCGAGGGGGACTGGGTCGGCGCCGTCATCGGCCTCGAGGGCGTCCGCGCCGACATCGCCGTCATGCGGACCCCCGACGGCCACGGCCGCGTCGAGCTGTCGCGGTTCCACACGCCGGCGGCGGTCCGGCCCCAGCCGACGCCGGCGCCGGCCAACACCCTCGGCATCCGCCGCGTCATGTTCGCCGTCGACGACATCGACGACGTCGTCGCCCGCCTCCGCGGCCACGGGGCCGAGCTCGTCGGCGAGATCGCGCGGTACGAGGACGTCTACCGGCTCTGCTACCTCCGCGGCCCCGAGGACATCGTCATCGGCCTCGCCGAGCGGATCGGCTGACCTCCGGCGGCCGGCGGGGGCACCCCGCGCGGCCGTGGAAAGCCGAACGCCCCGATGCGCCCCGCCCCGGATGCGGCGCCGCCACGCCGCAGGGGATGCTGCCACCGACCCGTGGACGTCCCGTGGGGGAGGACAGGTGAAGGCCCGCAAGCGACCGCTCATCGACGGCACCGTCCACCCCGGGTTCGAGCGCGTCCGGGACGCGTTCGTCGAGAATTTCGCCCTCCGCGGCGAGCTCGGGGCGGCCTGCTGCATCCACGTCCACGGCGAGCGGGTCGTCGACCTGTGGGGCGGGGTGCGCGACCGCCGCAGCGGGACGCCGTGGCGCCCCGACACCATGGCCGTCATCCACTCCACCACCAAGGGCCTCGCCGCGATGGTGATGGCGCTCGCCCACTCGCGGGGATGGCTCGACCACGACGAACGCGTCAGCGCCTACTGGCCGGAGTTCGCCGGCAACGGCAAGGAGGCCATCACCATCCGTCAGCTCCTCGCCCACCAGGCGGGGCTCCACGCGTTCGACGAGCCCGTCGACCGCGACGTCGTCGCCGACCTCGACCGCCTCGCCGGGGTGATGGAACGCCAGCGGCCGGCGTGGCCCCCCGGCGAGCGGCAGGCGTACCACGCGATCACCCTCGGCTTCTACGAGGGGGAGCTGATCCGTCGCGTCGACCCCGCCCACCGCACCCTCGGCCGGGTCTTCGCCGAGGACATCGCGGCGCCCCTCGGGCTCGACGCCCACATCCGCGTCCCCGACGCGATCCCCGACGCGCGCATCGCCCCGCTCGAGCCGCCCCGCCTCTGGCGGCGCCTCACCGGCATGCCGCCGCGCATCACGCTCGCCGCCCTCGACCCCCGATCCGCGCTCCACCGGGCGCTCGTCGCCAACCCCGGGACCGGCTTCTACCTCGACCCCGCCCGGGTCGTCGTCCGCGAGCTCGAGGTCCCCTCCGGCGGCGGCGTCGCGTCCGCCCGCGCCCTCGCCGCCGCGTACGGGGAGTTCGCGACCGGCGGCGCCGCCCTCGGGCTCACACCCGCCACCATCGCGGCGCTCACCGCGCCCGCGACCCCCGCCCGCCACGGCTTCCACGACGAGTGCTTCGGGGGGCCCGCCGCGTTCTCCCTCGGGTTCATGAAGCCGAGCGTCACCTTCCTCTTCGGTCACCCCGGGGCGTACGGGGCGCCCGGGGCGGGCGGCTCCATGGGCTACGCCGACCCCCGCGTCGGCGTCGGGTACGGCTACGTCACCAACCGCATGGGGACGTCCCTCCAGGGCGACCCGCGGGACCTCGCCCTCCGCGAGGCGCTCGACGGCGCGCTGCGCCGGAGGGTCGCCGCCGGGGCGCCGGCGCCGGCCGCCGCGGCTACCGCTTCCGCGCCCCCGACCGGGAGTGGTTCTCCGCGACGGCGGCCCGCACGAGCTCCGTGAAGGCGTCGGCGTCGACCTCGACGCCCTCGGGGATGTCGATCGCCCGGCGCGTGTTGCCCGTCAGGCTCGAGTTGAAGAGGCCCGCCGGGTCGGGGAGCGACGCGCCGCGGAAGAACGTCAGCTTCACGACCTGTTTGTACGACTCGCCCGTGCAGACGATGCCGTCGCACTCCCACACGGGGGTGCCCTTCCACTTCCACGACTCCACCATCGCCGGATCGGCAGCGAGGACCAGGGACCTCATGCGGGCGAGGGTCTCCCCGCGCCACCCCTCCAGCTCGCGGATCCGTCCGTCGATCAGCTCCGACGCCGCCGCCCCCGACGCCTGCCCGTCCGTGCCCACGACCCCGACCTCCCGCTCGTCACGCCCGACCCGTCGATCCTAGATCGGACGTGGCGGCGGCCGGTAGCGTCCCCGCGATGACGGAACCGGACGTCCACCACCTCGACGACGCCGGGGGGATCCCCAACTCCCGCCTCCCCGTCCTCCGCCACCGCGGCGTCGCGGCGGCACGGGACGCGGGGGAGTGCGTCGCGCTGTTCGCGTCCCACGGATGGCGGGGGGCGTGGGTGGACGGCGTCTACCCCTTCCACCACTTCCACTCCACCGCCCACGAGGTGCTCGGCGTCGTCGCCGGGACCGCGACGGTGATCCTCGGGGGACCCGACGGGATCCACCTCGACGTCGGGCGGGGCGACGTGCTCGTGCTGCCCGCGGGGACCGGGCACTGCAACGCCGGGGCCTCCGCCGACCTCGTCGTCGTCGGCGCCTACCCCGGCGGGATGGGGTGGGACCTCCGCCGCGGCGACCCCGCCGAACGCGACGAGGTGCTCGCCAACATCGCCGCCGTGCCCGTCCCCGACACCGACCCCGTTCACGGTGCCGGCGGGCCTCTCCCCCGCCTCTGGCGGGGCGACTGAGGGGCCGCGCGGCGGGTCAGCGGATGCGGGTGCGCGCCACCGCGACGAGCGTGCCGCCGACCGTCAACTCCGCCCGGTACCGCCCCGTGCCGAGGGGGCTGCCGACCCGGCCGAGGAAGCTCGCCACCGACCGGCCGCGCACCTTGATCGCCTTCGCCACCCGGTTCCCCGACTGGTACCACGACACGACGATCGGCTGACCCCGGCGCGGCAGCGTCGCGAAGCGGAAGCTCGCGAAGATCAGGGACGGCCCCCGCGGCACCGCCACCCGCTGCCGCCCGCCCGGGGTCGTGCTCATCACCGCCCGCAGCACCACGCCCTCCCGCGGCGCCACGAGCGTCGCGAGCCGCTCGCGGGTGGCGAGGCGGGGCGCCGCCGGGCCGACGTCCCGCACGCGGACCAGGTAGCGGCCCGGCAGCAGGCGCGGCGGCAGGGGCACCCGTGCGGTGAACGCGCCCGCCTTCGTCACCGTCACGCTCCGCGACAGCAGGGCGCCGCCCGCGCCGTTCGCGCGCAGCACCTCGGCCTGCAGGCGCGCCGCGCGCTCGGCGCGCCCCTGGATGGTCAGCACCCCGCTCAGCCGGCTGACCCGCCACCTCGGGGCGAACCGCGCCGCCGTCAGGGTGAGGCCACCGGGGGGCGGGGCCGCCGCCGGCGTCGCGGGGGGCGGTGGGGCGGGGACGGGCGGCGGATCGCCCTGCACCCGCGCGACGAGCATCCGGGCGACCCCGAGGGTCAGGCCCGACACCACGATGCCCCCGTCGGGCTGCAGCGCCACGCCGGTCGCCTGCTCCGCGCCGCCGAAGTCGATCGACGCGCGGCCGTCGCCCCCGCCGAACGACCCGTCCGGCGTGCCGTCGCCGTTCAGCCGGGCGACGACGATGTCGTCGTCCGCCGACGTCGACCCCGCGACGACGATGCGGCCGTTCTGCTGCACCGCCACTCCGTCACCCGACTCGTCGCCGCCCGCGTCGATGCGCGTCGTCCCGTCCCCCGCGAAGCCCGGATCGAACGACCCGTCGGCCCGCAGGCGGGCGACGACCATGTCCCCCGGGTCGACGGTCCCCGCCACCACCACCTTGCCGTCGGGTTGCAGCGCCACCGCCGACGCGAACGCCGCGCCCCCGGCGTCGATCTCCTTGCGGCCGTCGAAGTCGAACGACGTGTCGATGGCGCCGTCCTCCCGGAGGCGCGCGACGACCATGTCGTCACCGCTCGACGTCGAGCCGGCGACGAGGATCCTGCCGTCGGGCTGCAGGGCGAGGGCCTCCGGCCGGTCCGTCCCGCCGAACCCGATGACGGCGGTCCCGTCGCCGTCGAAGCCGGGGTCGGGCGCCCCGCCCGGCAGGAGGCGGATGACGACGACGTCGGCGTTGCCCGCGGGCGACTGGACGGCGATGACGATCTTCCCGTCCGGCTGGACGAGGACGGCGCGGGCCTCGTCGGCGCCGCCCGCGTCGAGGGAGCGACGGCCGTCGCCGTCGAAGGAGGCGTCCGGCGTCCCTCCGGCGGTGAGCGCCGCGACCGCGGTGTCGTCGACGCCGCCCGACTGCGTGACGCCCGCGAGGGCGACGCCGCCGCCCGGCCGCAGCCCCACCCCGAACGCGAGCTCGTTGCCGCCGAGGTCGACGACGGCCTTCCCGTCGCCGTCGAAGGCGGGGTCGCCGGCGCCGTTGCCGAGGAGCCGCGCCACCGTGAAGTCGCCGCCGCTCCCGCCGCTGCCGGCGAGCACGATGCGGCCGTCGGGCTGCACCGCGACGTCCCAGGCGGCGTCGTTGCCGCTCCCGTCGAAGTCGATCAGCAGGCGGCCGTCGCCGTCGAACGACGGGTCGAGGTCACCCGGCGCCGCGAGGGCCGGGGCCGCCGTCAGGGCGAGGGCGACGGCGGCCACCGCCGCGTTCCGCGCCACCCGCCCGCCTGTCCGTTGAACCGCCATGGTCGCCGCCACGCCGCTTGGCCGGGTCCCCCTCCGAGCACGGATCATCTGCCCGGTCCCCGGCGCGACGCAAGCCCCCGGGCGGCCCGGGGCGCCGATCGGCGCACCGTCCTCGAAGTGGACGAAGGCCTACGACGAACCGGTCATCGGCCCGAACGGCCTGAACCTGCACGGCGGCCATGACGCGGGCCGGGTGAGGCCTCGTCGTCGGCCTCGACGCCCGCACCGGCGCGACGAAGTGGACGCTCAACACCCTCGTGACCGCGGCGAGCTACCCGGCCGAGCCCGGCCAGGTGCCGCAGATCGTCGCGTACCGCCTGAAGGACTCGGCGGGGTCAGGCGTGCCGTCCGGGCGGGATCGCCGCCCGGACGGCACGGCACCGCCACGAACCGGCGCGTCGGGCGGCATCATTGCGGCGATGCCCGACGACCTCGTGGTGCGGCCCATGCGACGGGACGAGCTCGACGTCCTCGTCGACTGGGCCGCCGCGGAGGGCTGGAACCCGGGCCTGAACGACGCCGGCGTCTTCTGGGCGACCGACCCCGACGGGTTCATCGCGGCGGAGGCCGCCGGGGAGCTCGTCGGCGGCGGCTCCACCGTGTCCTACGACGGGCGCTTCGGCTTCATGGGCTTCTTCATCGTGGCCCCCCACGCCCGGGGGCGGGGTCTCGGCGGGCGCCTCTGGCGGCACCGCCGCGACGCGCTGCGCGCCCGCCTCGCGCCGGGCGCGCCGATCGGCATGGACGGCGTGGTCCCGATGCAGGCCTTCTACGCGCGCGGCGGCTTCGCGTCGGCCGGGCGCGACCTGCGCTTCGCCGGGACGGGGGCGCCGGGTCCCACGCCGCCGGGCCTGGTCGACGCGCGCGAGGTCCCGTTCGACGTGCTCGCGGCATACGACGCCGTCCGCTTCCCGGCGCCGCGCGCCGCGTTCCTGGAGCGGTGGATCCACCAACCCGGCGCCCGCGCGCTCGCCGCGCCCGGACGCGCCGGGCTGCGGGGCTACGGCGTCGCGCGCCCCTGCCGCACCGGCGTCAAGATCGGTCCGCTGTTCGCCGGCCACGTCGACGTCGCCGACGCCCTCCTGCGCGGCCTCGCGGCACACGCCCCGGGGGAACCGGTGTTCCTCGACGTCCCGGAGGCGAACCCGGTGGCCGTCGACCTCGCCCGCCGGCACGGGATGCGCGAGGTCTTCGAGTGCGCGCGGATGTACCTCGGCCCGCCACCACCGCTCCCCGTCACCGAGATCTACGGCGTGACGACCCTCGAGCTCGGCTGAACCGGGCTCACCCCCGCGGCGCGGCGACCTCGCCGGGGGGGATCCACCGCAGGCGGTCGACCGCCAGCTCGGGCACGAGGTGGTCGTCGTCCCCGGTGGAGCGCCCGGGGAAGTCGAACACGGCGACCATCATCTGCATCGGGTAGTCCGGGGGGCGCGGGCAGCGCCGCACCTCCGCGCCGTCGACGGAGAACACGGCCTCCTCCGCCGTCCACCGGACGGCGTAGTCGTGCGGCGCGGCGACGTCGATCGGCAGGGGGACGGCGGCGAAGTCGTCGGTGACGCGGGGGTCGCGGAACGGGTGCAGGCCCATCCCCACCGCCGCGGAGCGGCCCGCCTCGACGGCGTCGCCGAACACCTCGAACACGCAGATCTCGGCGCTGCGCTCCGGGCGGTCCTCGAACCCCACCATCCACCAGGCGGCCATCGACCGGGGGGAGACCGTCATGCGCGCCCGCATCGACAGCTCGCCGAAGCGGGGGAGGAACCCCTCGAAGCGGGGCTGCTCCTCGCGCACCACCGACCCCCCGGGCAGCGGCTGCTGGCCGACGCCGCCGCCGACCGGTCCGGAGTGGTTGCCGGACTGGACACCCGAGACGCGCAGCGGCGGGTCCTGCTCACCCGGCATCCAGAGCCCCTGGCCGGGCGGGATCCACAGCCGCAGGCACGAGTCGGCGACCGCGTACGTCGCGGCGGTCGCGGCGCGGGAGCTCCACGCCGGGAGGTAGTGCGGCAGCCACACCGACGTGTCGAGCCCGGGCCCGTCGAACTCCTCGAGGAACACGCCGCGATCCTGCCGGACCGTGCCGTCGCCCGCCCCGCGGTGGCTCGGATGGCGCCCGAGGGGGGATCCTTCGTCCGGGGAGGGCGGGACCGCCCTCCGGACGACGAGGGGACGACCATGGGCGGCACACCGTTGAGGACCACCGCGCTCGGCGGCACCGGGATGGAGATCACGCGCGTCGGCGTCGGGGCGTGGGCGATCGGCGGCGGCGGCTGGGACTGGGGGTGGGGCGGCCAGGACGACGACGACTCGATCGCCGCGATCCACCGCGCCCTCGACCTCGGCGTCAACTGGATCGACACCGCCGCCCAGTACGGGTTCGGCCACTCCGAGGAGGTCGTCGGCCGGGCCATCGCCGGCCGCCCCGACCGCCCGTGGGTGTTCACCAAGTGCGGGCAGCCGGAGGGTCCGGGGCGCACCACCACGCACAGCCTTCGCCGCGACTCGATCCGCCGGGAGCTGGAGGGGAGCCTCACCCGCCTCGGGGTGGACGCGATCGACCTCTACCAGATCCACTTCCCCATCCCCGACGAGGACCTCGAGGAGGGCTGGGCGACGCTCGCCGAGGTCCGCGACGAGGGCCTCGTGCGGCACATCGGCCTCTCGAACGTCGACGTCTCCCAGATCCGCCGGGCCCAGGGGATCGCGCCCGTCGAGACGCTGCAGCCGCAGTACTCGCTGATCGCCCGCGACGTGGAGGACGGGGTCCTCCCCGCCGCGGCGGCCGACGGCATCGGCGTGATCGTCTACTCGCCGATGGGGTCCGGGATGCTCAGCGGCGGCATGACGCGCGAGCGGATCGCGGGCCTGCCGGACGACGACTGGCGACGCGGCGACGCCCGCTTCCGCGAGCCCCGGCTGTCGGAGCACCTCGCGCTGGTGGACCGCCTCGCGACGGTGGCCGCCCGCCACGACGTGACGCCGGGGGCGGTCGCCGTCGCCTGGACCCTCCGCAACCCCGCGGTCGACGGCGCGATCACCGGCTTCCGGCGCCCCGCGCAGGTCGACCCGATCGTCGCCGCGGCGGGCCTCGACCTGACCGACGAGGACCTCGCGACGATCGCGGGCACGCGCTGACGCGCCGGCGGGCGGCCCCCACCGACCGCTTCGACGGCTGGATCGCCGGCGTCGGCGCGGAGTCCGGCCTCCGCGTCGTCGTCGGCCACTGGCGCCGGTCGCCGCTCGGGGCGTTCACCGACGTGATGGTCGAGCGGCCCGACGGCCACCGCGTCCTCCTGGCCCCGACGCCCGCCGTCGCCGACTACGTCGCCGCGACGTACCGCTTCGACGAGGTGCGCGTCACCCCGGTCGAGGTCACCGTCGACGGCGTCCGGTGGCGGGTCGACGCCGGGCCGCTCGCCCTGCGGTTCGGGGTGGGGCGCCGGCCGGTGCTCGGCGTCGCGCTGCGGGCCGTCCCCCGCGCGCTCGCGACCCGCGTCGGGTGGATCCGCGCCGCCGACGTCGTCGCCCGCCGCGTCCTGCCCGGGGTGCGCACCCACGGGTCCGCCCACGGCGGCCGCCGCGAGTACTACGCCGCGCTCGACCTGCACCGCATCGTCGCGGCGGTCGTGACGTGGGATGGCGCCGACCAGGGCGCCCTCGCCCGGCTCGACCCGCCGGTGCGGTTCGGGTTCGGCTCCGCCCCGCCCGACCCCGCGCTCGTCCGGATGGTCACCCTCGTGCGGCACCCCGACGCGACCTCGGTCACGCCATCCGCCGCGACGGGCTGATCCGGCGGCCGCCGACCCGCACCGGGTTGCCGATGGCGCGCACCGGGAAGCGTTGGCGCTCCACCCTCGACGGGAGAGCACATGTCCGAGAAGAACACGGTCGTCCGCGCACTGCACGACATCGGCCTCGCCGCCTGGTTCGGCGGTTCCCTGATGGGGGCCGTGGGCCTGAACGGCGCCGCCGGTGACGTGTCCGACCCGACCGAGCGGGCGCGCATCGCGAGCAGCGGGTGGGCACGGTGGACCCCGGTCAACGCCGGCGCGATCGGCCTGCACCTCGCGGGCGGGCTGGCCCTGCTCGCCGTCAACCGCGACCGCGTGCGCCACCAGCCGGGCGTGGCGGCGTCGTCGGCCGCGAAGACCGCGCTGACGCTCGCGGCCCTCGCGAGCACCGCCTACAGCGGACGGCTCGGCGCCGAGATCGCGGCCGCGGGTCGCGTGCCCACCGCGAGCGGCACCGTTCCCGGCGCCGCCACGCCCGAGGACACCCGCCGTGCCATGGACCGCCAGCGGGTGCTCCAGTGGGTCACGCCCGCCCTCACCGGCGCCCTCGTCGTGGTCGCCGCCCTCCAGGGTGAGCAGCAGCGGCCCGTCGCCACCGTCCGCGGCTGGGGACGCGCGGCCCGCGGGACGCTCCCCTTCTAGGGGCCGCCCTCCGCGGGGGCGGTCGTCGCCGGGAGCCCCTCGGCGACGATCGCCTGCACCACCATCGCCGCCGCCAGTGACCCCGCGGCGACGGCGCTCGCGACCGACGGCATCTGGGTGGTGAGGTCGCCGGCGGCGAAGACGCCGGGTGCGGTCGTCCGCGCCATCGCGTCGACCGCCACGGCGTCCGTCGCGACGAACCCCGGCGCGGCGGCGACCGCGCCCAGCTGGGCCGCCAGCGGCGAGCGCTGCCGCAGCGTCACGGGCACGAGCAGGCCCCCGCACGGGCGTGCGGTACCGTCGGCCATCCGCACCGACGTCAGGGTCGCGCCGGGGCCCTCGAGCCCCGCCACCGGGCGCTCGTCCACGGGGACCCCCGCCGCGCGCAGGCTCGCGGCCTCGCCGTCGTCGAGTCCCGCGGGGCCGTCGGCCAGGAGCGTGACGTCGTCGCTCCACATCCGCAGCAGCAGCGCCCGGTGCACCCCCGAGGCGCCGCGGTCGAGCACCGCGAGGGGCCGGTCGCGCACCTCCCACCCGTGGCAGAACGGGCAGTGGAACACCGTGCGCCCCCAGCGCTCGGCGACGCCGGGCAGGGTGGGGGGCACGTAGTCCATCCCGGTCGCGAGCACCACCCGCCGGGCGGTCACCCGGTCGCCGTCGGACAGCGTCAGGGTGATCCGGTCGCCGGCGCGGGCCCCCGCGACGACCTCGCCGGCCCGGAGGGCGACCGAGGGGTAGGCCGCGAGCTCGCGGCGGCCGGCGGCGTAGAAGTCGGCGGGGGGCCGCCCGTCGTTGCCGAGCAGCCCCCCGATGCCGTGCGCGGGCGCGTTGCTCGGCGCCCCCGCGTCGATCACGAGCGTCGAACGGCGGGCCCGGCCGAGCACGAGCGCCGCGCTCAGGCCCGCCGCCCCACCGCCCACCACGATGCAGTCACGGATGTCGTCCATGGGGCCATGGTGGCGCGACCCGCCCCGTTCTGGCAAGCTCACATGCCATGACGGCAAAGACCCCCGAGGAGCCGCTCGACCTCCGGGTGCGCCGCCGGCTGCGCGAGCTGCGCACCGCGCGGGGGCTGACCCTGCAGCAGGTCGCGGAGCGCGCGCGCATCGACGTCTCCACGCTCAGCCGCCTCGAGGCGGGCAAGCGGCGCCTCGCGCTCGACCACATCCCCGCGCTCGCCGGCGCCCTCGGCGTCAGCGCCGACGAGCTCCTGCGCGCCACGCCGCCCCAGGACCCGCGGGTCCGGACCCGGCCGCGGACGGTCGACGGGCTCACCATGTGGCCGCTCACCCACCGAGGGCCGGCAGGGGGCCTGCACGCCTTCAAGATCCGCATCGCCCCGGAGCGGGACACGCCGCCCGAGACCCTCGGCGTGCACGAGGGGCACGACTGGATGTACGTCCTCGACGGCCGGATGCGGCTGCTGCTGGGCGACGAGGACCTCGTCATCGCCCCCGGCGAGGCCGTCGAGTTCAGCACCTGGACACCCCACTGGTTCGGGACGGTCGAGGGTCCCGTGGAGCTGATCGCGATCCTCGGCCCCCAGGGCGAGCGCCTGCACCTTCACACCTGACGGGCCGCCGGGCGCGCGCGGCGTGGCGCGCGCCCCCGGCCCCGTGCGTCAGCCCTCGCCGCCCCAGCGGTGGGCGCCACCCCAGTCGATCGCGACGGCCGGCTCGTCGCCGACCACCCACGCGTCGTGTCCGGGTGGCAGCACCGAGACGTCGCCCGGGCCGATGTCGAACTCCTCGCCGTCGGCCATCACCACGTGGACGACACCCGACAGCACGTACTGGAAGTGGGGCGCCTCGCAGAGCTCGGTGCCCGCCACCTCCCTCATGTGCGTGGTCCACCGCCAGCCGGGCTCGACGGTGATCCTCCCGACCTGCCCCCCGCCGATCTCGACGAGCTCGAGGCGGGCCTTCTCGAACGTCCGGACCTCGTCCGGCGCGTCGAACCCCTTGTGCTCCGCAGACGCCATGGCTCCTCCGATGCGCGCGGGTCGTGGGAGCGCCATCATCCGCCCGCCCGCGCGGGGCGGTCAACCGGCCGGCGGTCCCGCCCCGCGCTCAGTCGCCGCCCGCGATCGCGTCCTCGAGGCGGTCGAACGACACCTGCATCCCGTGCTCCATCCCCGAGGCGATGTGGCCGTCGCGGTGCTCGGGGAGCTGGTGGAGCACCGTGATCGTGAGCGTGGTGACGCCGTCCCGCTCCTCGAGCACCAGGGTGTCGAGGGCCTCCGCGTCGGGGAAGCCCTCGAAGACCTCGGTCGAGACGAGGCGGACGGGCGCGTCGATCTCGCGGTACTCGCCGTGGAAGCCGACCTCGACGCCGTCCTCGCGGGTCACGTACCGCCACGTGCCGCCGACGCGCAGGTCGATGTCGCACACCACCCACTCGGAGGTCGGGAAGCCCCACCAGCGGCGGACGAGGTCGGGCGTCGTCCACGCGCGGAAGACCGCGGCGGCGGGGGCGTCGAAGGACCGCGTGATCACGATCTCGCGGTCGCCGGAGAGGGTCACCACGGCGGATCCGTGGCGGGTGGCGGGGGTCATGGTGTCTCCTCGGGGTCGTCGAGGCCGGCGAGCAGGTCGTCGAGCCGGTCGAGTCGGGCGTTCCACGTGCGCTCGAACGAGCGCACCCAGTCGTGGACCGGCTTGAGGGCGGTCCCGTTGACGCGGTAGAAGCGGCGGCGGCCGTCGGCACGGACGTGGACCAGGTCGACCGCGCGCAGCACGCCGAGGTGCCGGGACACCTGCGGCTGGGTCAGCCCCACCCGCTCGACCAGCTCGCCGACGGTCACCTCGCGGGCGCCGATGGCGGCGAGCAGGTCGCGCCGGCCGCCCTCGGCGAGGGCGGCGAACGCGTCGGTCGTGGCGGGGGTGGGGGGCACGGCGACAATCATATGACGATTACGACATATGTCAACGGTGCGGGGAATCCGAAGCCCGGGACAGGCGGCGCCCCGATTGCCCGCGACCGGCGTCGCGCGAGCGTCGGGGGAGGGCGGGAGCGACCCGCCGGGCGAGTCACGGGAGGGTGGCGATGGGCGAGCAGCAGCCGGGATCCGAGGGTGCGGCGACGGAGGTCCGGTGCGCGTCCTGCGGGGCGATCCCCGCGGCCGCCACCACGCCCGCGACGTCCACCGCGGGCGCTGACACGCCGACGGAGACGCACTGCGAGTGGTGCGGGGCGGAGTACCCGGTCCCCGGCGCTCCGTGACGTACGCCGTCGAGGCCGACGGCCTCGGCAAGACCTACCGGGGTGGCGCGCGCGGCGTCATCGACCTGACGTTCCGGGTCGAGCGGGGCGAGGTCTTCGGCTTCCTCGGCCCGAACGGCGCGGGCAAGTCCACCACCATCCGGATGATGCTCGACCTCATCCGGCCGACGACCGGCACCCTGCGCCTGCTCGGCCGGGACCCCCGGCGCGACGGGCCGGAGGTGCGCGCCCGCATGGGGTACCTGCCGGGTGACCTGCGGCTGTACCCGCGGATGACCGGCGCCGCCATCGTCGCGTGGGCCGCCCGCCTGCGGCGGATGACCGGGACGGGCGACGCCGCCGCCCTCGCCGAGCGCCTGCGGCTCGACCTCGGCCGCCCCGTCGGCGACCTCTCGCGCGGCAACCGCCAGAAGGTCGGCCTCGTGCTGGCGTTCATGGCCCGCCCCGACCTGCTCGTGCTCGACGAGCCGACGAGCGGGCTCGACCCGTTGATGCAGCAGGAGTTCGCGGCGATGGTCGGCACGGCGACGGCACGCGGTGCGACGGTCTTCCTGAGCTCCCACGTCCTGTCGGAGGTGCAGCACGTCGCCGACCGCGTCGCCGTGGTGCGGGAGGGCCGCCTCGAGCTCGTCGCGTCGGTCGACGACCTCCGCGCCCGTGCCTCGCAGCACGTCGAGGTCACGTTCGCGGAGCCCCCGCCGCCCGGCGCGTTCGGCGACGTCCCCGGCGTGCGGGAGGTCCGCCGCGACGGCGCCGTCGTGCTGATGTCGCTCGACGGCCCGGCCGACCCGCTCGTGAAGCGGCTCGCCCGGTTCGACGTCGTGCGGATCGACAGCCACGAGGCCGACCTCGAGGACGTCTTCCTCGGCCTCTACGGCGACGCGGGCGCCCGTGCGGCCTGACGTCGCGATCGCGACGCTGCGGGGTCTGCGGCGGAGCCTGACGTGGTGGGCGATCGGCCTCGCCGCGCTCGTCGCCGTCCAGGTGTCGGTCTACCCGACGGTCCGCGACGACAGCGGGTTCGCGGACCTGACCGAGCAGTACCCGGAGGTCCTGAAGGACCTGTTCGGGTTCGGGGAGGCGGGGTTCGACTACACCAGCGCCGCCGGGTACCTCGGCGCGGAGCTGTTCTCGCTCATGGTGCCGCTGCTGCTCATCATCGCCGCCGTCGGCACCGGGGCGGGGGGGATCGCCGGCGAGGAGGAGCGGGGGACCCTCGACCTGCTCCTCTCGCTGCCGGTGAGCCGGGGCCGCGTCGTGGCGGAGAAGCTCGTCGCGATGGCGGCCGAGGTGCTGCTCCTCGGGCTCGTCGTGTGGGTCGCGCTCGCGGTCGGCGTCCGGGCCGTCGACATGGACGTCTCCGTGGCGCACCTCGCCGCCGCCGCGTTCTCCGCGGCCCTGCTCGCGATGACGTTCGGCGCGCTCGCGATGCTCGCCGGCGCGGCGACGGGGCGGCGGGCGACCGCGATCGGCGCCGCGGCGGCCCTCGCCGTCGCCGCCTACCTCGTGAACTCGCTCGGCGGCCTCGTCTCGTGGCTCGAGCCGCTGCGCCCCCTCACGCCCTTCCACCACTACGAGGCGCCCGACCCGTTGCGACACGGCCTGGAGGCGGGTCACCTCGCCGTGCTGATCGCCCTGCCGCTCGTCGTCGCCGTCGTCGCCGTGCTCGCCATCGACCGCCGCGACCTCGGCTCCTGAGGCGCCGCGGCCAGGCGCCGCGCGCGGGCGAGCACCTCGTCGGGCGGCGCACCCGTCGGCAGGTCCCGGGCCTCGGGCCACGGGTCCTCCGCCGCCGCCATGCGGGCGGCGACGGCGGGCGTCGCGTCGGAGGCCCCCTCGTGGGCGGCCCGGCGGCGGAGGATGCGCGCGGCGGCGACCTCCGGGTCGAGCGCGCAGCGGATCTCGGTGAGCCGCGCGCCGCACGACCGCGCGAGCGCGCGCGCCGCGCCGCGGCGGCCCCCGTCGCCCCACGACGCGTCGAGCACGACGGACTCGCCCATCCGCAGCAGCACCCGGGCGCGCCGCAGCATCTCGTCGTACACGGCCCCCACCGCGGCGGGCGCGTAGGCGCCGGCGCCGAACGCCCCGGGGTCGGCGGGGACGTGGGGACGCCCGGCCAGGTCCTTGCGGATGGGGTCCGTGCCGAGCACGACCCAGCCCGCCGCCTCGGCGAGTCCCCGCGCGACCGTCGTCTTCCCGGTCCCCGGAGGCCCCCCGACGAGCGTCAGCCGCACCTGGGCGCGGTCGAGGTGGTCGAGGGCGAGGGCGTGCAGCGACCGTGCGTGGGCCGCCGCCGACGGGTCCCCCTGCGTCGCCCGGATCGCCGCGACCTTCGCCCGGACGTGGGCGCGGTACGCGACGTAGGCGTGCGCGAGCGACGGCGGGTGGTCCTGGCCGAGGGCCGTGCACCACTCGTCGAGCAGCACACCCGCGAGACCGGGGTTGCCGCGGTCCTCGAGGTCCATCGCGAGGAACGCGATGTCGCCGAGCACGTCGCCGTGCCGCAACCGGTCGGCGAACGCGAGGCAGTCGAGGATGCGCGGTCCGTCCGGCAGGCAGAAGACGTCGGCGGCGAGCAGGTCCCCGTGGCCGTCGCGCACCCACCCGTCGCGGACGCGGGCGTCGAGCAGGTCGCCGCGGCCCGCGAGGTACGTCTCCGCGAGGTCCCCGGCCCGCGCGAGGTCGGCGGCCGGGACGACCCCCGGCGCCCCGGCCGCCAGCGCGCCCAGCCCCTCGACCCAGAGGCCGAGCACGCATCCCGGTGACCCGGCGTGTGCGATCTCCGCGGACGTCGGCGCGGCGGCGTGCAGGCGGGCGACGGCGCGCGCGACCTCACGCACGAGGTCCCCGGCCGCGGGTCCGTCCAGCAGCGCCGCGAGGCACCGGTCGGCCGGCATCCGGCGCATGTGGACCAGGTGGTCGGCGGGCGTGCCCGTCGGGCCGACGACGTCGAGCACCCCCAGGTAGACGTCGGGGGCGAACCGCCGGTTGACCTCCGTCTCCCGGTCGCACGACGCCTTCCGGTCCTCCCGCCGCCGGTGGTCGAGGAAGCCCGTGTCGACCGGCTTGAGGAGCTTGTATGCGTACCCGCCGATCATCGTGATCACCGAGATGTGCGTCTCCACGAGCGCCGCGGGGGCGTCGCGGCCCGTCACGTCGCCGCCGCCCGGGTCGCCCGGCGGGGGAGCACCGCCACGTCGTCGGCGCGCCCCATCGCGGTCAGCATCGCCTCGAGGTCGGCGCGCCGGCACGGGGCGGTGCCCGGCGTGAGGAGGGCGGCGGCCGCCGCGGCGACGCCGACGGCGCACGCCCCGGCGGTGTCGCGTGCGGCGGCCAGGGCCAGGACGAGGCCGGCCATGAAGTTGTCGCCCGCCCCGACGGCGCTGTCGGGGTGCGCGACGGGCGGGGGGTGGATCCGGGTGGGGCCGCCGCCGTCCACCACCAGCGCACCGTCCGCGCCGAGGGTGACGATCACGACGTCGGCGCCGCCGCCGCGCACGATCGACGCCGCGAACTCCTCGCGCCCCGCGTCGTCGAGGGCCCGCCCCGCCAGCTCGTCGAGCTCGCGGGCGTTCGGCTTGATCAGGTGGACGCCGGCGCCGAGGCCCCCACGCAGCCCCGGACCGGCGGTGTCGAGCAGCAGCCGCACCCCGCGCGACGCGACCGTGCGGGCGAGGCGCGCGTACGCGTCGGCCGGGACGCCGGGCGGCAGGCTCCCGCTCGCCACGAGCAGGTCCCCCTCCGCGGCGTCGGCGGCGACGTCGATGCAGCGGCGCCACTCCGCGGCGGTGAGCGCCGGCCCGGGCATCACCAGCCGGTAGAGGCCGCCGCTCGCGCGTTCGTGCACCGCGACGTTCTCCCGGCTGGTGCCGGCGATCGGGATCACCCGCCGCGGAACGCCCTCGTCGACGAGGCACCGTTCGATCTCGGCCCCCGTCGAGCCGCCGGCGGCGAGCACCGCGAGGGCGCGTCCCCCGAGACCCGTGACCGCGCGCGCGACGTTGACGCCACCGCCGCCCGCCTCGCGGCGGACGGCGCCGCACCTCAGCTTCGGTCCCGCGACCAGCTCGGGGACGTCGGTCGTCGCGTCGAGCGCCGGGTTCAGGGTGAGCGTGACGATGTCCGCGGCGCGGGCGTCCGCCGGTGGCGGGTCCCACGGGAAGCCCATCAGGTGTCCCCGTCCGCGTCCGGTGGATCCTCCCCGAGCCGGCGCAGGAGGACGCGCAGGGTGCCCCCGTGCGCGGACGGCGCGTCGGCGCGCCCGCGGGCCACCCGCGCCCGGGCGACGGGGTCGGGGTCGAGCCCGTGGCCGAGCTGGATCCGCGCCGCGTCGCGGACGGTGCCGGACTCCTCCGGACCGAGGTCGGTCGGGGTGTGCGCCTCGTCGGGCCAGCCGAGGGCGTCGAGCAGCCGGACGGCGTCGCGGAGGTCCGTGACCGCGTCATGGCAGTCGTGGCCCGCGGCCGCCTCGCGCGCCAGGCGCGCCGCCGCCGGGATCAGGCTCCAGGTGAAGACCGCGCGGCCCGCCGCCGCGGCCTCCCGTGGCGACAGGTGGGCGGTCCACGCGCCCGTCGTGTCGTGGTGTCCCATCATCCACCTCCGTCCGCCGAGGAGACCCCAGCATCCCCCGTCGGCCTCCGGCGACCATCGGGGATGCCGCCCACCCCGCGCCGGGTTTCCCGCAGGGCGGGCGTGGCGTTCAGGAGTCGCGCGGCGCGACGCCCTCGTCGTACCCCGACACGTCGGCGAGCCGCTCCCGGGCCGTCCCCGCGGCGGCGGCCGGTCCCGGTGCGAAGGCGGCGCCCGGGCCGAGCCGCCCCACCTCCCCGAGGTCCACGATCCCGCCGTCCCGGACGACCCGCCCGATCTCGGCGACCAGCTCCCGCGCGACCTCCCCGGCCACGTCGGCGGTGACGCCCGTGCGCCGCGCCGCGCGCGCCGAGAGCTCAGCGATGTCCATCACGCACCCCCTCGCGATCCACCGGGCGTCCAGGATCGCCGCCGCCGCCGGGTGCGCCATCCGCGCCGCCGCGCACCGTCGCTGCGGGGAGTCCGCGCCGGCCCCGCGGGGCCGCCCCGGCGCCCCGGGGTCACCGCTCCCCGGACCAGCCGTCGCCGGAGCGCATCCCGAGTCGCCCGGGCGCGTCGCTGATCAACCCGTTCACGCCCCAGGCGCAGATCCGGCGCGCGTCGTCGGGATCGTCGACGGGCCACGTCCACAGCAGGCCGGCGCGCGCGCGGAGCTCCGCCGCGACGTGCGGGGTGAGCAGCGCGCGGTGGATCGCGACCCCCTCCACCGACCCCGCCCGCCGTCGCAGCAGCGCCCCCAGCCCCCGCCGGCTCCCCACCGAGAGCAGCGTGGTCACCCCCGGGGCCCCCCGCAGCCGGTCGGCGGTGCGCCACACCCGCGCCGACACGAACACCCCGGGGGAGGGGAGCAGGGGCCGCGCGGCGTCGAGGGCCCGTCGGCCGAGTCGCGGGTCGGGTCCCTTCAGGTCGAGCATGAGGGGGATGCGCCCCTCCGCGGCGGCGACGATCTCGTGGAGCGACGGCCGGGGGGCGTCGCGGTCCAGCAGGTGCCAGCGCTCCCACTGGCGCGCCAGCGGACCGAGGGTCTTGCCGTGCCGGACCTCCAGGCGGCCGCGGAACAGGTGGACGTCGGCCTCGGCGACGTCGGCGACGCCCACCGCCGCGCGGACGCCCTCGGCGGTGTTGCCCGCCCGGTGCCCGACGACGACCGCCCTCACCGCGACGCCGGAGGCCGCGCCCAGCGGGGCACCGGGATCACCGCGGGCAGCGCCCGGGCCACGGCGAGGCCCGTCAGGGCGACGACCGCCCCGCCGGCGACGTCGACGACGTAGTGGTTGCCGGTCGCGACGACGGCGAGGCCCATCGCGATCGGCATGGCCACCGCGAACACGCGGAGGAACAGGTTCCGCGTCGACGTCCACACGACCACCCCGAGGATCAGGTTCCAGCCGAAGTGCAGGCTCGGCATCGCCGCGTACCGGTTGATGAGGCCGGGCGGCTGGAGCGTCCGGTAGACCTCCGTCCGCTGGGTGACGGTGTCGACGATGTCGAGGATCCCGAGCCGCGGCGGGGCAACCGGGTACAGCGCGAAGATCACGAGGCCGATGGCGCCCGAGGCGAACATGGCGTTCCTCAGCAGCCAGTAGCGGTCCGGGGCCCGGGCGAAGAGCACCGCGAGGGTGATCGCGATCACCGGCCAGTGGCCGTACATGTAGACGGCGTTCGCCGCGTCCACGAGCGTGTCGTGGCCGATCACGGTCTCCTGCAGCCACCGCTCGCGGTCGATCAGCAGGTCACGCTCGAGCGCCAGGATGCCGCGCGCGTGGTCCTCCGCGGGTCCGGCGCGGGAGCGCGTCAGCCCGCGGACCCCGAAGTAGCAGAGGGCGGCGAGCACGACGAGCAGCGCCTGCAGCGCGAGCGGCCACCACCCGGGGAACGTCCGGGCGCGGCGCCGCCCGTGCCGCAGCCCGCTGATCCCGTTGAGGCGGACGGCGCGCATCCCCGGATCCTGTGCCGCGTCCGGTCGGCGCGCATCCGTGATCCCCCGCATACCGGCGGGTGGTGCCACGGAGGGGGCCCATCGGGCGGCTTGCTACCCTCGACGGGAGCCCGCACCCTGTTCCCGCATCCCTCACACCCGGCCGGCACCCGCCGGCGTGGCGTCCGCATCATGGCCGCGGCCGTCGCGGGCATCGCGGTCGCGGGCCTCGCGGCGTGGGGCCTGACGCAGGTCGACGCGGCCGCCGCCGGCGCCGCTCTCACCGGGGCGGACCCACGACTCGTGGCCGCGGCGCTCGCGCTCTACCTCGTGGGGCAGACCGTGTCGGGGGCGATGTGGGCCGTCTGCCAGGGGGCCGGCGGCGTCCACCGGCTCCCGCTCGGGACCGCGCTCGGCATGCACTGGGTGTCCCGCGCCGCGTGCGAGCTGCTGCCGGCGAGCCTCGGCGAGGCCGTCCGGGTGGCGCTCGTGCGGCGCCACCCGGCCGGAGCCCGGGCGGGTGGCTGGCGCATCGCCGGCGGCATCGCGGGCTACAAGGCGATCGACGCCGCCGTCACCGGCGCGGCGGTCCTGGTCGTCGCCCTCGCCGTGCCGCTCCCCGGCCCGGCGGGCGGCCTGCGCTGGACGGCCGTCGGGAGCGTCGCCGTGGTCGCGCTCGCCGCGGTCGCGTGGCGCCTCGTCCCCCGCCGCCCCGCGGAGGGCCCCGGCCGTGTGCGCCGCGCCCTGGCCCGCCTCGGGGAGGGGGCCGGCGTCCTCGGCCACGGGCCCGCCGCCCGCACGGCGACGGTCCTCGGCGTGGTCGCCCTCCTCGCGCGGGTGCTCAGCCTCTGCGCGCTCCTCGCCGCCCTCGGCGCGCCGCCGCAGGCCGCCCCGGTGGCGTTCAGCGTCATCGTCCTCGCCGGCATCGTGCCGGCGGCGCCCGGCGGGGCCGGGACGCGGGAGCTGGTGCTCGTCCCCGCCCTCGTCATGGCCTACGGGATGACCTCCGCCGACGCGTTGGCGTTCAGCCTCGCGGTCCAGGCGACGGCGCTGGCCAGCTCGCTCGTCGTCGGCCTTGTGGCGCTGGCGTGGCTCGCCACCGGTCCGCTGACGGGCCGCGGCGGCGACCTCGTCGCCGTCCCCGCCGACGGCGCCGGCGCACCGCTCTCCGCGGCGCTCAGCCCGCGCGCGCCAGGGGCACCGAGGCGCGGGGGGCGTCCGCCGACCACGCCTGCAGGAACGGGGTGAGGAACCGGCCGGCGACCTTCGCGACCGGCCACCCCAGCGGCAGGTCGTCGCCGTCGGCCGACGCGTCCCGTCCGGCCCGCACGAACCGCTGGCGGCCGGTGTCGTAGACCCAGCCGCGCAGCGCCGGGCGGTACGCGAGCTCCTCGGCCGGGATGCCGAGGCGCCGCGAGATCGTCGCGGCGACGGCGTCGGCCTGGCGGCACGCCACCGCCCCCTGCTTGACAGGGTGGGCGGTGCCGTCGCCCACCGCCCACACGTCCGGCGCGCCGCTCACGGCGCCGTCGTCGCCGGTGGTCACGAACCCGCGGGCGTCGGCCGGCAGCCCCTCGATCGCCGGCCCGCGCAGCACCGGCATCGCGATGACGCGGTCCGCGGGGAGGAGCCCGCCACCGACGAGCTCCAGCCGGCCCCAGCGCCACGCCTCCACCTCGCGGCCCGTCTGCACCTCGATCCCGGAGCGGCCGAGCATCCGCTCCACCGCCGCCCCGGCGTCGGGGCCGAACGCCGCGAGCGGCGTCTCCTCGGCGGTGACGATGGCGATGCGCGCCACGTTGCCCGACGCCGTCAGGTGCTCGTGCGCCATCAGGGCGAGCTCGTACGCGGCGAGGGGCCACGCGCAGCCGGAGGGGATGACGATCGCGAGGCGTGGCGACGCCCCGCGGGCGACCGACGCCGCGATGTCCTCGACGGCGGAGCGGATGGCCTCGGTGTCGGCGTGCCCGGCGAAGCGCAGCGCCCCCGGGAGCGCGGGCTCCGCCCATGCGCCGACGGCGACGATCAGGGCGTCGTAGGTCAGCAGGCGGCCGCCCGCGAGCATCACGACGTGGCGGGGCGCGTCGACCGCGGCGACGGTCCCCCGCGTCAGGGTCGCCCCGGCGCGCGCGGCGACGTCGGCCAGCGGATGGTCCTCGACGGAGCCGACGCCGAAGGCGCGGCCCGTCGCGGTCGCGGGGATGCGGAACCTGCGCCCCGGGTCGATGAGGCGGGTCCGCACGGCGTCCCCGGCGAACGCGCGGAGCGCGAGCGCCGCCTCGACGCCGGCGATCCCCGCGCCGGCGATCAGCACGCGGGTGGGGGTGGTCGGTCCGGTCATGCGGGGATGGTCGGCCAGCGCGGTCGTCGTCCCATCCGCGTCGGCGCGGCCGATGCTGCGGATTCCCCGCACCCCGTCGGCGACCCCCGCCGGTCGCGTCCCCGCCGCCGCGCAGTACGCTCGCGCCACGCAGGACATCGCTCCCGGCGAGGCCCCGCGCCCGGAGTCCACCCCCGACACGAGGGGCGCATCGTTGCTCCACCGCCACATCCCCGGGCACGTGACGGCACCGGGTGGGACCCGCGCCGCGGCGGCCACCGCGTCCTCCGGGTGACCGTGACCGGCACGGACGTCCTCGTCGTCAACGCCGGCTCGACCGGCGTGAAGCTCGACGTCGTCGACGCGGGCGGGCGGAGCCGGACGCTCCGCGCGCTCGCCGACGCGCCCGGGGGACTCGCCGGGGTCGGCCACCGCGTCGTCCATGGCGGGGGCCGGTTCACCGCCCCGGTGCGGATCGACGACGACGTGCTCGCCGCCCTCGACGAGGTGGGGGCGCTCGCGCCGCTCCACAACGGCCCCGCCGTGCGCCTCGCCCGCGAGGCGCGCGCCGCCCTGCCGGACGTCCCCCACGTCGCCGTGTTCGACACCGCCTTCCACGCCACGATGCCCGACGAGGCGACGCGCTACGCCGTCCCCGACGCGTGGGTCACCGGCGCGAGCGTCCGGCGCTACGGCTTCCACGGCCTCTCGGTGGAGTGGGCGTGCGAGCGCGCCGCCGCGGTCCTCGGCGGGCTCCCGTCCCGGACCGTCGTCTGCCACCTCGGCGGCGGCGCCTCCGTCACCGCGGTCCGCGACGGCCGCTCGGTCGACACGAGCATGGGGATGAGCCCCCTCGACGGCCTCGTCATGGCGACCCGCGCGGGCGCCATCGACCCCGACGTCCCCCTCCACATGATCCTGCGCCGCGGCGTCCCCGCCGCCGAGGTGGAGGACGTGCTGAACCACGCGAGCGGCATGACCGCCCTGGCCGGCACCGCCGACATGCGGGAGGTGGAGGCGGCCGGCGCCGCCGGCGACGCGCGGGCGCGGGGGGCGCTCGACGTGCACGACCACCGCCTCGCCGCGGTCGTCGCCGGCATGACCGCGGCCCTCGGGGGCCTCGACCTGGTCGTGTTCACCGGCGGCGCCGGCGAGGGGTCGTCGCGCACCCGGGCCGCCCTCGCCGGCCGCCTCGCCCACCTCGGCGTGGCGATCGACCCCGGGCGAAACGCCCACGGGGGCGAGGGCGAGGTGTCGGCGGCGGGGGCGGCGGTGCGGACGCTGGTGGTACACGCCCGGGAGGACGTGGTGATCGCGCGCGCGGTGCGGCGGGTCACCGGACACGACGGAGGGGAGAGGGCATGACGCACGACGAGCTCCGGAGGATCGACGCCTGGTGGAGGGCGGCCAACTACCTGTCGGTCGGGCAGATCTACCTGCTCGACAACCCCCTGCTGCGCGAGCCGCTCGACATCACCCACGTCAAGCCGCGCCTGCTCGGCCACTGGGGGACCTCCTCCGGCCTGAACCTCGTGTACGCCCACGTGAACCGGGCCATCACCGCCCGCGACCTCGAGGCGATGTACGTCATCGGCCCGGGGCACGGGGGGCCCGCGATCGTCGCGAACGCGTGGCTCGAGGGGACCTACAGCGAGGTGTACCCCGAGATCGGGCGCGACGAGGACGGCATGCGCCGGCTGTTCCGCCAGTTCTCGTTCCCCGGGGGGATCCCCAGCCACGTCGCCCCCGAGACGCCCGGCTCGATCCACGAGGGCGGCGAGCTCGGGTACGCCCTCGCCCACGCCTACGGGGCCGCCTTCGACAACCCCGACCTGGTCGTCGCGTGCGTCGTCGGTGACGGCGAGGCCGAGACCGGCCCGCTCGCCGCGAGCTGGCACTCGAACGCGTTCCTCGACCCCGTCCACGACGGCGCCGTGCTGCCGATCCTGCACCTCAACGGCTACAAGATCGCCAACCCCACGGTGCTCGCCCGGATCGCCCCGGAGCAGCTCACCCGTCTGATGGAGGGGTACGGCCACGCGCCGATCCTCGTGGAGGGGGACGACCCCGGCACCGTCCACCGGCTGATGGCGGACGCGATGGACCGGGCCCTCGACGAGATCGCCCGCATCCGCGTCGCGGCGCGCTCCGGCGGGGTCCGCTCCCGTCCGGCGTGGCCGATGATCGTGCTGCGGACGCCGAAGGGCTGGACCGGCCCGTCCGTCGTCGACGGCGTGCAGGTGGAGGGCACCTTCCGGTCCCACCAGGTCCCCCTCAGCGGGCTCGCGGACCGGCCGGACCACCTGCGCATGCTCGAGTCGTGGATGCGCTCCTACCGGCCGGAGGAGCTGTTCGACGCCGACGGCGCCCCCGTCGCGGAGCTGGCGGCGCTGCCCCCGCGCGGCGACCGCCGCATGAGCGCGAGCCCCCACGCCAACGGCGGCGCCCTGCTGCGGCCGCTGTCGCTGCCCGACTTCCACGACCACGCCGTCGACGTGCCGGCCCCCGGCGCGACGACGGCGGAGGCGACACGGGTGCTCGGCGGCTACGTCCGCGAGGTGATGGCCGCGAGCGCCGGCGACCGCAACTTCCGCCTCTTCGGCCCCGACGAGACCGCGTCGAACCGCCTCGGGGACGTCTTCGACGCGACGGACCGCGCGTGGGAGATCGCGACCGTGCCGGGCGACGACCACCTGGCGACCGACGGCCGCGTCATGGAGGTGCTCAGCGAGCACATGTGCCAGGGCTGGCTGGAGGGCTACCTGCTCACCGGCCGGCACGGCCTGTTCAGCTGCTACGAGGCCTTCATCCACATCGTCGACTCGATGTTCAACCAGCACGCCAAGTGGCTGAAGGTCACGCGCGGCCTGCCGTGGCGCCGCCCCGTCGCGTCGCTCAACTACCTGCTGACCTCCCACGTCTGGCGCCAGGACCACAACGGCTTCTCGCACCAGGACCCGGGCTTCATCGACCACGTCGTCAACAAGAAGGCCGAGATCGTGCGGGTGTACCTGCCGCCCGACGCGAACACCCTGCTGTCGGTGGCCGACCACTGCCTGCGCTCCCGCGACTACGTCAACGTGATCGTCGCCGGCAAGCAGGCGGCGCCGCAGTGGCTGACGATGGACGAGGCGGTGCTGCACTGCACCCGCGGCATCGGCGTCTGGGAGTGGGCGAGCACCGACGAGGGCCACGACCCCGACGTGGTGCTCGCGTGCGCCGGCGACGTGCCGACGCTGGAGGCGGTCGCCGCCGCCGGCCTGCTGCGTACGCACCTCCCCGGCCTGCGCGTGCGGCTCGTGAACGTCGTCGACCTGATGCGCCTGCAGCCCGAGGCGGAGCACCCCCACGGCCTGCCCGACGCGGAGTTCGACGCCCTCTTCACCGTCGACCGGCCCGTGGTGTTCGCGTACCACGGCTATCCGTGGCTCATCCACCGCCTGATCTACCGGCGGACCAACCACGCGAACGTCCACGTGCGCGGCTACCGCGAGGAGGGGACGACCACCACCCCCTTCGACATGCTCATGCTCAACGACCTCGACCGGTACCACCTGGTGATCGACGTCATCGACCGCGTGCCCGGCCTCGGGCAGCGCGCGGCGGGCCTGCGGCAGCGGATGGTCGACGAGCGCCTGCGCCTGCGTGCCCACACGCGGGCCACGGGGGAGGACCACCCCGACGTGAGGGGCTGGCCGCCGCCGGCCGCGGGTCGCGAGGGGGGGTGAGGCGGGCTAGAGTCGCACCGTGGCCGACGGACACCACGGGGCCGCCGCGACCCCGAGCCCCGCTGATCGGCACATCGACGCCGAGCTCCTGCGCGTGGTCGCCGAGGTCGCCCACCTCGACGCGGTCGTCCTCCTGGTCACCGACGCCGCGGGATCGGCGGTGCGCGGGTCGTGGCCGGCGGACCGCGCCGGGCGGGAGGCGGACCTGCCGGGACCCGACGAGCTCGCGGCGCTCCTCGCGGAGGTCGGCGGTGCCGGGGGACCGCTGGTCGGTGCCCGCGCGGCGGTCGACGACGGCGTGGAGGTCGGCCTGCACGGCACGTCCCGGCCGGGGGCGGCGCCCCCCGACGAGGCGACGGCCCGGGCGATGGAGGCGTTCGCGGGCCTGCTGGCGTCGCGGATCGGGCTCGACGCCGCACGCCGCCGCGCCGAGGACGCCCGCGCGCGGATGGCGAGCCTCGTCGACGCCGGCCTGTCGCTGGGCCGCGAGCTGGCGCTCGACGACCTGCTCACCCGGATCGTCCAGTCGGCCCGCGTCGTGCTCGGGGCGCGCTACGCCGCCCTCGGGGTGCTCGACGCCTCCGGCACCGAGCTCGCCCGCTTCGTGACGGCGGGGTTGACGGAGGAGGAGCGCGAGGCGATCGGCCCCCTGCCGCGCGGCCGGGGCCTGCTCGGCGTCCTCATCCGGGACGCCCGCCCCCTGCGGCTCGAGCGCATCGCGGACGACCCGCGGTCCTCCGGCTTCCCGTCCAACCACCCGCCGATGCAGTCGTTCCTCGGGGTGCCCGTCGCCCTGCGCGGCCAGGCGTTCGGCAACCTCTACCTCACCGACAAGGCCGGCGGCCCCTTCACGGAGGAGGACGAGCAGATCGCGATGACCCTCGCCGCCCAGGCCGCCGTCGCCGTCGACAACGTCCGGCGCTACGAGAGCGAGCGCCGCCGCGCCGACGAGATCGAGAGCGTCACCGAGGTCGCCCGGGCCATCCTCACGACGCTCGACGTGGATGCCCTGCTGCCACTCGTCGCGCGCCGCGCCCGCCGCCTCACCGGCGCCGACACGATCGGCGTCGCGGTGCGCGACGGCGACGAGCTCGTGTTCCGGTACGCCCACGGCATCGACGCCCTCGGCCTCGAGGGCAGCCGCGGGCCGCTCGCGGTCGAGGACCTCGCGGCGGCGCTGCGCGCGACCCTCGGGGCCCCCGTCGTCGCCGCGTCGGAGCTCGAGGTGGACGGGAGGACGGCGGGGGCGCTCGTCGCCGTCAGCTGGCAGCCCTTCGACGCGGGCGCGCGGCGGCTGCTCGACGCGTTCTCCAGCCAGGTGGCCGTCGCCCTCGCCAACGCCCGGCGCGTCGCCAGCGAACGCGACCAGCTCCGCGAGACGGCGCGGCGCGAGACGGAGGCGACCGCCGCCCGGGCGTCGGCGGAGGGCCTGCGCCGCGCGGTCAGCGCGCAGGAGGCCGAGCGGGCCCGGATCGCCCGGGAGCTCCACGACGAGTCGGGCCAGGTGCTGACCGCCTTGGCCGTCCACCTCAAGGCGCTCGAGGACGACGTCGGCCCGGAGGCGCGGGAGCGCATCGTCGAGATGCGGCGGCAGCTGACGGGGGCGTCGGCGAGCCTGCGCGAGCTCGCCACCCGGCTGCGTCCCGCCGCGGTCGAGGAGCACGGCCTGGAGGACGCGATCGCCGAGCAGGCGGCCCGGCTGCGGCGCACCGGGGTGCAGGTGGACGTCGACACGCGGGGGCTCGGCGACCACCTCTCGGGCGAGATCCAGACCGTCCTCTTCCGCGTCGTCCAGGAGTCGCTGACGAACATCGCGCGCCACAGCGGCGCCGCCCGGGCCAGCGTCGTCATCACCGCCTCGGGCGGGCGCCTGCGCCTCGTCGTCGAGGACGACGGCTGCGGATTCGACACGCAGGAGCCGACGAGCCGCCTCGGGCTCGCCGGCATCCGCGAGCGCATCGAGCTGCTGGGTGGCGGCCTGCGCATCGAGTCGTCCCCCGGGGCGGGCACCGCCGTCGTCGTCGACCTGGAGACACCGTGAGCGATCCCATCCGCATCCTGCTGGTGGACGACCACGCCGTCCTGCGCTCGGGCCTGCGCCTGCTGCTCGAGCGCGAGGAGGGCCTGGAGCCCGTCGGCGAGGCGGGGACGGCGGAGGAGGCGCTGCGCGCCCTGCCCCGGCTCACGCCCGACGTCGTCGTCATCGACATCGAGATGCCCGGCATGGGCGGCATCGAGGGCGCCGCGATGATCCGGCAGCGCGCCCCCGACGCCCGGATCCTCTTCCTCTCCATGCACGACCAGGCCCGCGACGTGCGGCGCGCGTTCGACGCGGGCGCCGACGGCTACCTCCTGAAGTCGGCGGCCGACGAGGACCTCGTGCGGGCGGTGCGCGCCGTCGCCGCGGGCGATCGCTACGTGCACCCCGCCCTCGGCGCGGTGCTCGCGGCGCCCGCGCCCCACGGCCCCCTCGACGAGCTCACGATCCGCGAGCGCGAGGTGCTGCGCCTGCTCGCGCTCGGCCACACGAACCAGGAGATCGCCGAGAAGCTGATCGTGAGCGTGCGCACCGTCGAGAGCCACCGCGCCCACGTGATGACGAAGCTCCGGGTCACGACCCGCGCGGGCCTCGTCCACGTCGCCCTGGAGGCGGGCCTGCTGTCCGAGGAGGACTGACCGCGCCGGGAGGCGACGCGGCGGGGCTCACCTCTGCGGAGGCGGCGCGGCGGAGGGCCGCCCTCCCGCGGCGACCCCGGGCGGCGGGGAGCCGCTCGTACGGCGCCATCGTCTGGGGCAACACGGCGACGCTCTTCAACGCCGTGCTGGGCGTGCTGCTGGCGCTCACGATCGCGCTCGGCGACCTGCGCGACGCCCTCTTCGGCGGCGTGATCGTCGCGAACGCCCTGATCGGCATCGTGCAGGAGGTCCGCGCGAAGCGCGTGCTCGACCGCCTCGCCGTGCTCGTCGCGCCCCGGGCGCGGGTCCGCCGCGACGGCGCCCTCACCGACCTCGCCGTCGACGACGTCGTGCCGGGCGACGTGGTCCGGCTGGAGCCCGGCGACCAGGTCGTCGCGGACGGCACCGTCGTCGTGTCCCAGGGGCTGACGCTCGACGAGGCGATCCTCACCGGCGAGAGCGACCCCGTCGCCCGCGGGCCGGGGGAGACGCTCCTGTCGGGCGCGTACTGCGTCGCCGGGTCCGGGGAGCAGCTCGTCACCGCCGTCGGCGCCGAGAGCTTCGCGGAGCGCCTCGCCGCGGAGGCCCGCGGCACGCGCGCCGTGCGGAGCCCCCTGCAGGCCGACATCGACCGCATCCTGCGCCTCACCGTCGCCGTCATGCCGGTGCTCGCCACCGCCCTCGTGGTGTCGCTGTGGGCCCGCGACGTGCCCCTCACCGAGGGGGCGCGCACGGTGGTGGCGGCGCTGGTCCCCCTCGTCCCGGAGGGCCTGGTGCTGCTCACGAGCCTCACCTTCGCGGTCGCGGCGGTGCGGCTCGCGCGCCTCGGGACGCTGGCGCAGCGCCTCAACGCCGTCGAGAGCCTCGCGTCCGTCGACACGCTGTGCGTCGACAAGACCGGAACCCTCACCGAGAACCGCATCCGGGTGGTCGCCGTCCACCCCGTGGGCGACGCCACCGCCGACGCGGTCCACGACGACCTCGCCGTCCTCGCGGCGTCCGCGGGGAGCCGCAACGGCACGATGACGGCGATCGCGGAGTGGGCCCCGGGCGACCCCCGGGAGGTGCGCTCCGAGGTGCCGTTCTCGTCGGCGCGCAAGTGGAGCGGGGTGACGCTGGCCGGCGGCGGGACGCTGATGCTCGGGGCGCCGGACATGCTCGCCCGGGCGGGGGTCGCCGTCGACGCCGCGACGCGCGACCGCGTCGCCGCGCACGCGGCGGAGGGCCTGCGGGTGGTGCTCCTCGCGGGGTCCGCGGAGCCGCTCGGCGGCGGCGACGACGTCGCGGCGCCGGCGGGCGCGGCGGCGCGGGCCATCGTCCTGCTGGCGGAGGCGATCCGGCCCGACGCCGCCGAGACCCTCGCGTTCCTCACCCGCGAGGGCGTGACCACCCGCGTCATCTCCGGGGACGACCCGCTGACGGTGTCGGCCGTCGCGCGCGCCACCGGCGTGCCGGACGCCGGCGCCCTCGTCGCGGGCCCGGACCTCCCCGCCGACGGGCCGGAGCTGGAGGAGCTCGTCGAGCGCACCGCCGTCTACGGCCGCATCACCCCCGAGCAGAAGCGCGACCTGGTGCGCGCGATGACGCGCAACGGCCGCTACGTCGCCATGACCGGCGACGGCGTGAACGACGTCCTCGCCCTCAAGGAGGCCCGGCTCGGCATCGCGATGGGCAACGGCAGCCAGATGGCGAAGGGCGTCGCCGACGTGGTGCTCCTGACGAACGCGTTCGCCACGGTGCCGCGCGCCGTCGAGGAGGGGCGGCGGATCCTGCGCAACACCCACCGCGTGGCGAAGCTCTTCGTGGCGAAGACGGTGTACTCCGCCGTCATCCTCGCCACCCTCGGCCTCGCACCGATCGCGTACCCCTTCCTGCCGCGGCACATCACGATCGCGTCGACCCTCACCATCGGCATCCCCGCGTTCGTGCTGGCGCTCGCGCCGTCGGAGGGGCCGGTGCGCCGGGAGGGGTTCTTCGCGAGCCTGCTGGCGTTCGTGGTGCCGGCCGGGGTCCTCAGCGCCCTCACGATCGACGCCGCCTACCTCCTCGCGCGCGGCCCCCTCGACGCCGGCGTCGTCGAGGGACGCACCGCGGCGGTGCTCGTCACCACCGGCATGGGGCTCGCGATCGTCGTGGAGGTCGAGCGGGGGCTGGAGGGGCGGCGCGTGCGTCCGTGGTTGTGGGGCATGGTCGCCGGGTTCGCGCTCGCCCTCGTCGGGGGCCTGCAGGTCCCGTGGCTCCGCGACTTCTTCGAGCTCGAGGTCCCCGGCCCCGACGTCTGGGCGCTGACCGCCGCGTGCCTCGTGGTGGGCGTCGTGCTGCTCGCGTCCGTGCGGAGGGTGCCGTGGCTCGCGCGCATCGAAGCCCGCGGGTCCTAGCCTGCGAGGCCGAGCGCGAGCAGCAGGCCGCAGGACGCGGCGACCGCGAGGATCACCGCGACGCACACGGCGACGCCCGGGCGGGTGAGGCGGTGGGCGCCGAGCACCGCGGGGTCGCGCCCCAGGCGCACCATCACGGGGAGGATCGCGAGGAGCAGGACGGCGTTCAGCACCTGCGTGAGGTAGAGCACCGGGATCAGGGGGACGCCGGGGAGCATCACGATGCCGGCCCCCACGACCATGGCCCCCAGGTACGTCCCGTGGAACAGCGGGGCCTGGCGGGGCCGCTGGTCGAGGCCCGCGGGGTGGCCGGCGGCCTCGCACACCGAGTACGCGGTCGAGATCGGGACCACGGCGAGCGCCAGGAGGCCCGCGCCGACGATGCCGAGGCCGAAGAGGACCGACGCCGCGGGCCCGGCGAGCGGCTCGAGGGCACGCGCCGCGTCGCCGCCGTCCTCGATCGCGATCCCCGCCGGGTGGAGCGTCGCGGCGCACGCGACCACCACGAAGAACCCGATCACCCCGGTCAGCAGCGCGCCGACCGCGACATCGACCCGCTCGAACCGCAGGTCGCCCGCCGTCAGCTTCTTGTCGACCGCGTAGCTCTGCATGAACGCGAGGCCCCACGGGGCGAGGGTGGTGCCGAGCGTGGCGACGGCGATGAGCAGGGCGTCCCGGGAGGCGGGGAGGCGCGGATCGACGAGGCCCCGCCCGGCGGCCCCCCAGTCGGGGGCCGCGAGGATGCCCGCCGCGACGTAGGAGACGAACACCAGGCTCAGCGCGAGCAGCACGTGCTCGACCCGGTGGAACCCGCTCGACAGCACCAGCGCGGCGACGACCACGACGGCGACGGGGACGGCCACCGCCCGCGCCGTCCCGAGCAGGAGGTCGGCGCCGATCGCGATGCCCGCGAGCTCGGCGCAGACCGTCCCCACGTTCGCGACGACCAGCGCCCCCACCGCCAGGCCCGCGGCCGACCGGCCGTGGCGCTCGCGCACCAGCAGCACCAGGCCCTTGCCCGTCACCACCCCGAGGCGGGCCGCGAGCTCGTGGAAGACGACGAGGGCGCCGGTCGAGAGCACCAGCACCCAGAGCAGCCGGTACCCGTGGTCGGCGCCGAGGATCGAGTAGGTGGTGATGCCGGCGGGGTCGTCGTCGGAGAGGCCGGCGAGCAGTCCGGGGCCGAGCACGGCCAGCACCCCCACGAGCCCCGCGGGCCGCGCCAGGCGGAGGCGGTGGGCGCGGTGGGCGGTGACGCGCCCGGGCGGCGGCCGGCGCGGCGTGCGCCTCACCGGGCGCCCTCGTGCGGGATCCCCCGCCCCCGTGCGGGTGGGAAACCCGAGGCGGGCGTTGCGGGGGCCCGCCGATGGCGCGGGCCGGTCACGGGGCGAGCGTGGAGGGCGACATCACCGTGGACCGAGGGAGGGCGAGATGCTCGTCGGCGTGATCTTCCTGTACCTGCTGTGGGGCCTCATCGCGATCGGCGCCGTGATCGCCACGGCCATGGTGCTGCACGACGGGGACTGACGACGTGGGCGCCTTCCGCCACGTCGCCTGCTGCATCGACGCCTCCCGCTCCGGGGGGGCCGCCCTCGAGGAGGCGCGGGGGCTGAGCGACGCGGTCGGCGGGCGGTTGAGCCTGGTCCACGCCGGCCCGTACACGCTGACCTTCGAGGAGGTCGACGGCCGCCGGGTGCCGGTCCGCGAGGACCTCAACGCCGCCGCGCGCGACTGGCTCCGCCGCCGCGCCGGCGAGATCCCCGGCGCCGAGCCGGTCTTCCTGCAGGGCGAGCGGGGACCGGCGGCGTGCGCATGGGCGGAGGAGGCCGGGGCCGACCTGATCGTCGTCGGGGCCGGGTCGGGTCGCCTGCCGGGCCTCGTGCCCGGCGGCTTCGTGCACCACCTGCTCGAGCACGCCCCCTGCCCGGTGCTCGTCGTCCGCCCGCGGGTGCGCGGCGGCGCCGCGCCGTCGCCCGCCGGCGGGGTCGCCGGTCGCTGACGGGCGGGGCCGACGCTGCGACGCCGGGGCCCTAGCCGGCAGCGGCCGCGGTGCGGGCGGGGTGGACGAGCAGCACCGAGCAGGGCGCGCGGTACGCGAGGTACGAGGCGAACCCGCCGAGCATCGCGCGCTCGACGAGGCCGCGGTGCGCCGCCGCGACGACCAGGCCGGCGCCCTCCCGGGCCGCCCACGCGCACACCTCGCGGGCGGGCATGCCGTCGAGCAGCGCCGTCCTCACCCCCGGGTGGGCCTCCGCCAGCTCCCCCAGCCAGGCGGCGGCGGCGTCGCGGGTCTCGGACTGCGGCGGGACGTACGCGAAGGGTCCGGCGACCATCGCCGCCGGCGGCGCCACCACGTGCACGAGCGTCACGCGGCCGGGTGCGTCGCCGGCCAGCGCGAGCGCCTCCGCGACGATGGCGTCGGCCGCGTCGTCACGGTCGACGCAGCACGCGATCCGGTCGTAGGGGCTGCTCATCGGTGACCTCCTCGTCCCACGGCGGCGTCCGCGGCCGCTCACCCCCCGACCCTCCGCCCGCCGCCGCCGGCGGCCATCGGTGGCGCCGACACCGGCCGTGCGGGAATCCCGCACCCGGCGGGGGGTCCCCAACGGTGACGCGGCCCCGCACCGGTCCTAGGGTGGGAGGGAGAGGTCGTGTCCGACGAGGGGGGTGCCGGCATGAGCGCAACGTTCCGCCACATCGCGTGCTGCATCGACGACTCGCCGTCGGCGGACGCCGCGGTGGCCCGCGCACGGGAGCTCCAGGAGGCGGGGCACGGCCGCCTGTCGCTCGTGCACGTCGCGCCGCACGCCCTGCTCGTCGACTACATCGACGGCACCCCCGTTCCGTCGCCCGCGGACATCAACGTCCGCCAGCGCGAATGGCTCGAGGCGCGCGCCGCCGCCGTCCCCGGCGCCACCCCCGTCTTCCTGGAGGGGCTTCCGGGTCCCGAGATCTGCCGCTGGGCGGCCGAGGCGGGCGTCGGCCTGCTCGTCGCCGGCGCGCACGGGGGCGGCTGGCCGACGGCGGTGCTCGGCAGCACCACGCGGCGCCTCGTCGACCACGCGCCCTGCTCGGTCATGGTGGTCCGCGACGCGTCCCGCCGGAGCGCGGAGACCGGGACCGTGGTGACGGAGGCCGGCGGATGAGGGCGCGCGACGTCATGAGCGGCCACCCCGTCACCGTCACGGCCGACGAGGTCGACACCGCGGCGATCGCGGGTCTCATGGACGACGCCGGCACCCGCCACCTGCCGATCCTCGACGGGGACCGGCTCGCGGGGGCGTGGATCGCCGACCCCGACGCCGGCGTGGCGCGGATCGGCGCCGACCGCGTCGCGGAGGTCGCGCCCGACGCCGACGCCGAGGAGCCGGTGCGGATGCTGCTGGAGGGCGCCGAGGTGGTGGTCGTCCGCGGGGACGCCGGGCCCCTCGGCGTCATCACCCGCACCGACGTGATGTCGATGGTGCGCGCCGCGATGGCCCAGGGGGCCGGGCGCCGCCATCCGCGGCCGACGGTCGTCCGGGTCGCGGGCGTCGCCGGGGCGGGCAAGTCGAGGCTCATCCGGCGGACCGCGGCCGCGCTGTCCGGTTACGAGACGGTGGTCGTCCAGGCGAACCCGTCCGGGTCCGCCGCCGCGGGGGACGTGCGCGAGGTCCGTGACACGTCCGCCCACTGGAGGGCGGGACTCGCCCGCGTCGTGCGCGAACTCGCCGACGCCGAGCTCGTCCTGCTGGAGGACCGCGACGAGGACATCGATCTCGCACGGGGCATCGGGGAGGACGTGCAGGTCGCCGTGACGCGCCTCGACGCCGCCGGGTCCCTGACGCCGGAGCGCCTCGGCGACGCCCAGGCGGTCGTCCTCACCCGCGCGGACGAGGCCGGCGCCGACGCCGTCCGCGACGCCGTGGAGGCCGTCGCGGCGCGCTGCCCCGGCCTCGCGGTGATGGCCGTCGGGTCGTCCGACGACGAGGCGTTCGCCGCCTGGGTGCGGTGGGTCGGGCGTCAGGTGCTCCGCCGCCGCGGGTAGGCCTCAGCGGGTCACGAGCACCGGGCAGCGGGCGTGGCGCGCGAGCCGCCAGGCCACGCTCCCGTGCCGTGCACGCTCCAGCGGGCCGTCGTGGGCCGCGGCGACGATCAGGTCCGGCGCGGCCGTCTCCGCCCAGGCCAGGATCTCGGCGTCGGGTGTGCCGTCGTCCACGGCGTGGACGAGGGAGATGCGGCACGGCCCCCCCGCATCGGCGACGCGCCGCGCGAGGCGCGCCGCGCGGACCGACGACGCCGACGGGTCGACGCAGCACGCGATGTGCGCGAAGCCGGCCCCGGGCCGGGCCCAGGACCCCGCCCCGTCCGGGCAGCCAGGCGGGACGACCAGCACCGGGCAGGGCGCGTCGACGACGAGCCGGCGGGTGACCCCGCCGAGCAGGCGGTCGATGGGCCCCGGGTGCGACGCGAGCACCATCAGGTCCGGCTCCTCGCGGGCGGCCCAGGCGATCAACGCGTCCGCGGGGTCCCCCCACAGCAGGACGGGCACCGCGCCCGGCACCGCGGCCGCGCGCCCGTCGAGCCACTCCTCCGCCCGGCGATGGGCGAGCTGGCGGTCGACGCCCCACCGGCTGTAGCCGGCGACGGCCCCCGGCGGGGCGACGTGCACCAGGTCGATCCGCCGGGGCGCGAGGCGGGTGACCGCCGCGATGCCGCGGTCGTCCGCCGGGGAGTGGTCGATGCACACCGCGACCCGCGCGAAGGGCCCGGTCACGTCACCCGGCCTCCGCGGGCCGCACCACGAGCACGGACGAGGGGGCGCGGTGGGCGACGCGCTCGCTGACGCTGCCGAGCGCCCGAGCGCCGTGCAGGCCGCGCGAGCCCACCACCAGCAGGTCGGCGGTCTGGGCCGCCTCGACCAGCGCCTCGACGGGGCGGTCGGCGCTCGCGACCACCTCGACGGGCCCCTCGACGCCCGCCAGGTCGTCCGCCGCGTCCACGACGGGTGACGCCGTGACGGCGACGAGCCGTCCACCCGCCGCGGTGCGCAGCCGGACCGCCTCGCGCAGGGCGGCCCGCGACCCCTCGGAGCCGTCGAGGCCGACCACGATCCGCGCGGGGAACCCGGTGGGGTCGATCGGCGGGCGGGCGACCAGCACCGACACCGGCGAGTCGTGGATCACCATCGACGTCGTCGCCCCCAGCGCGGCGCCGCTCAGGCGGCCCCGCCCGTGGGTGCCGACGACGACCAGCGTGGCGCCCTCCGTGGCGACGGCCTCGAGCAGGCGCTCGTCGGGGTCGCCGTCGACCACCCGCGTGGTGACCCGGCCGGCCACGCCGTCCGCCTGGCGCGCCGCCTCCTCGAGCGACGCCCGCGCGCGGGCCCGCAGGTCGTCGAAGCACTGGTCGACGGTCCGCTCCGACTCGCCGGTCATCCGCCACCGCGGGGCCTCGGACCCCCACCGGCCGGCGAGCGCGGCGTAGAGCCCGGCGACGGCCACCAGCACGAGGTGGCCCCCGGCGCCCGCCAGGCGGGCGGCCTGGCGCGCCGCCTCGAAGCCCTCCCGCGTACCGTCGACCCCGCAGACCACGACCGCGTGGCCCCCGCCGGCCGCATCCGCCGCCGCGTCCCCCGTCATCCGCGCCCCCTCCGGTCGCGCCCCCGGTCCGGGGGTCGTCGCCCACAGGGTCCCCGCGCGCGTGCGGACGCGGCATCGGGGACCGGGCCCGCCGCGCCGCGGGAAATCCGCAGGGCCCCGTGTGGGCCGCGCGGTCGCCGCAGCCCGCCGCCGTCGCGAGCATCCGCCCATGTGCGCGATCCACGTGGCCCCCGCCGCGCCCGCGACCCCCCGGCCCCCGCCGCGCGACCTCCCCGCACGGGTCCAGCTCGACTGGGACGCCCTCGGCGCCGTCACGCACCCGCCCCCGCCCACGACGGAGCGCGACGACCTGCCGCCCGCCGCGCGCCGGTGGCTCGACCACGTCCTGCCGCCCGGCGCCGAGGGGCTGCGCCACGCCGAGCTGTGGACGCACGGCGAGATCCGCATCGGCCGCTGGCGGCCGTTCCGCGCGCGGCAGGTGATCGTGCCGGACCGGGGGTACGTGTGGTGGGCGCGGGCCGGCCGCGGTCCCCTGGCCGTCCGCGGGTTCGACCGGCTCATCGACGGCGTGGGGGAGATGCGCTGGCGCCTCGCGGGCCTCGTGCCCGTCATGTCCGCGACCGGCCCCGACGTGACGCGCAGCGCCGCCGGGCGCCTCGCCGCCGAGATGGTGCTCTGCCCGCCGGGGGCGCTCGCGCCGTCGGTCCGGTGGTGGGGGTGCGACGACGACGACCACGCCGTCGCCGAGGCCGCGATCCTCGGCCACCCGCACCGCATGACGATCGCCGTCACCCGGGGCGGCCGGATGACGGGGCTCGACCTGGAGCGCTGGGGGGACCCCGACGGCGCGGGCGCCGCGCTGCACACGTTCGCCGTCCGATTCGCGGGCGAGGTCCGGACGGGGGGCGTCGCCGTCCCCGCCGTGATGCGGGCGGGATGGGTCACCGCGGACGGACGCGACCTGGGGGAGTCGTTCCGCGCGACGATCGACGGGATCGTCCTCCGGTGACGGTCCCCGGGGCCTGACCCGCCGGGTCGACGGGCGCCGCGCCGGGGACGTATCGTGCGGGTCGCCCAGCGCCCCCGACCCCGCGAGGACGAGATGAGCGAGACGACACACGAGGTGCGGGTGCACCTCACCCGTGAGCGGCCCCCCGTGCGGAAGGCCGTCCTGGAGATGACCGGTGAGGAGGTCGTGTTCGGCACCCCCGGCTGGCAGGGCGAGCACTACGGCTTCGCCCCCGGCACGGTCCCCGAGCACCCCGGCACCCTCGACTACCTCGTCGCGTCCGTCGCGGGCTGCCTGATCGGGACGTACGGCGGCGCCCTCAAGGCGCGCGGCATCGACTCCACCGGCGACCGCCTCGTCGCGGACGCCGTCGGCGAGGTCGTCGTCGACCCGGACGGGGTGCTGCGTCTGCGGTCCATCGAGGTGCGGTACACCCTGCAGGCGCCCGAGGACAAGCGGGAGGCGGCGGAGCGGGCGAACACGCACCACGCGGCCCACTGCCCCAACGCGCGCTCGGTCGCCGCGGCCATCGACATCACCACCGTGCTCGACTTCGTGCCGCTGCGCGAGACGGCGGACGCGGGGGCCTGAGTCGGCCCGGGGCCGCCACCGGGACATAGGTCGTAGGACCGTCGCCGGGCCTCCGGACCCGGTGTAGCCTCGACGGCATGAGCGACACGACGGCCGGCGGGGGGCGGGGCCCCTCGGTGCGGGGCGCCGTCGCCCGCTTCATGATCGCCGGCCTCGTCGCGCTGGCGGCCCTCGCCGTCGGCGGCCTGCTGGTGCTGCGGCCGCTCGGCGAGCGCGAGGCCGTCGACGACGCCCGCCGCCTGGCGACCCTCGCCGGGCGCGGCGTCGTCGAGCCGGCGCTCACCGACGCCGCCCTCGCCGGGGACCCCGCGGCCCTCGCGCGGCTCGACACGGTGGTGCAGGAGCGGGTGCTCGGCGACGACGTCGTCCGCGTCAAGATCTGGACGCCGGAGGGCCGCATCGCCTACTCCGACGAGCCCCGGCTGATCGGCCGCCGGTACACGCTCGGCGAGGACGAGCGGGGGGTGCTGCGCAGCGGCGAGACGGAGGCGGAGGTCAGCGACCTCGGCGAGCCGGAGAACGTCTTCGAGCGCGACCAGGGGTCCCTGCTCGAGGTGTACCTGCCGATCCGCAGCCCCGGCGGCGAGCTCGCCCTGTTCGAGACCTACCGCCGCCAGAGCGCCATCGACGCGAGCGGCCGGGAGATCATCACGGCGTTCATGCCGGTGATCGGCGGCGCCCTCCTGCTGCTGTGGCTCGTCCAGGTCCCCCTCGCGTGGTCGATGGCGCGCAAGCTCGGCGAGGGGAGCCGCGAGCGCCAGGCGCTGCTCGAGACGGCCCTCGCGTCGTCGGCCCTGGAGCGGCGTCGCGTCGCGGCCGACCTCCACGACGGGCCTCTGCAGGACCTCGCCGGGCTGGCCTTCGGCCTGGCCGGCGCCGCGCGGGCGGCGCCGGAGGGCACCGACCCCGCGACGGTCGCCGCCCTCCGCGACGGCGCCGACGCCGCGCGCGAGGGCACCCGCCGCCTGCGCGCCGCCGTCGTCGACATCACCCCGGGGCGGCTCCACGACGAGGGGCTCGAGGCGGCGCTCGCGGACCTCGCCGCCCCCCTGCGGGCCCGGGGGGTCACGGTGGGGATCGACGTCGCGCCGGGGCCGGCGCTCTCCCCGGCGACCGAGGAGCTGCTCTACCGCGCCGCCGCGGAGGGGCTGCGCAACGCGCGCGCCCACTCCGGCGCGGAGCGCGTCGACGTGGCGGTCGCGGTCGCCGACGGACGGGCCCGCCTGCGGGTCGCGGACGACGGCTCCGGGTTCGACGCCGCCACCCGCGCCCGCCGCCGCGCCGACGGCCACGTCGGCCTGGAGCTGCTGGAGGACCTGGCGCGGCACCTCGGCGGCCACGCCGAGGTGCGATCCTCGCCGGGGGAGGGGACCGTGCTCGAGGTGGAGGTGCCGGCGTGATCCGCGTGATCCTGTGCGACGACCACGCCGTGGTGCGCGCCGGCCTCGGCCAGCTCATCGGCGCGTTCGACGGGGTGGAGGTCGTCGCCCAGGCGGGCGGCACGGCCGAGGCCCTGGAGGCGCTCGCCGCGACGGGCGCGGACGTGGTGCTGATGGACCTCGAGATGCCGCCGCCCGACGGCATCGAGGCGACCCGCATGATCCACGAGGCGCATCCCGGGGTGGCCGTCGTGATCCTCACGTCGTTCTCGGACCGTCCCCGCATCCTGCGCGCCCTCGACGCGGGGGCCGTCGGCTACCTGCTGAAGGACGCCGAGCCGGACGAGGTGGAGCGCGGCATCCGCGCCGCCGCGCGCGGCGAGTCGCCGATCGACCCGCGGGCGGCACGTGCGCTGCTGACCCGCCCGCCCGCGCCGGCCGCCCCGCCGGCGGCGGAGCTGTCGGGACGCGAGCGCGAGGTGCTCGCCCTCGTCGCGGAGGGCCTGCCCAACAAGCTCATCGCCCGCCGCCTCGGCATCAGCGAGAAGACGGTGAAGGCGCACCTCACCAGCGTCTTCCGCGCGATCGGCGTGGACGACCGCACGCAGGCCGCGTTGTGGGCCGTCCGCAACGGCGTCGCGGAGGCCCCGCCCGGGGGGTCCTAGGACCGATGTCCGATTGCCCGGCGGGCCGCCGGGCACCAGTCTCCCCACGGTGGACACGGCACCCCCACGCCCCCGGACCGCCGCCGCGCTCCTGGCGGCGGCGCTGCTGTCGGCGCTCGTGTGGGCGGGCCCGGCCGACGCCCGCGACGGCGACGACAGCGGCGGCGATCACGGCGAGCGCGTGGAGGTGCGCGTCACGGGCACCTGCGGCCGGTCCAGCACCGCCCGGCTGCGCCTGCGCGCCGAGGATGGTGGGATCCGCGTCGACCTGACCGTCCGCACCCCGTCGGCGGGGGCGTGGCGGGTGTCGGTGCTGCACGAACGCCGTCTCGTGCGCCGCGCCCGGGTGCGGGCGACCCGGGGGGCGCGGGGCTTCGAGTACCGCGTCGTGCTGCCGGACTACGCCGGGCCCGACGCCGTCGGCGTCCGCGCCGTCGCCCCCCGCGGCGAGACGTGCTCGGCGGCGGCGACCGTCGCCGGGTCGTAGGACCCATGTCGGATTGAGACCGCGACCCGCCCCCCGGCACGGTGATGGAGGACGGCGCCACAGGGGCGTCGCGATCAAGGAGCAGGCGATGCCCAGCACCCTCACCCGCGTGGCCGCCACGGCCGTCACCCTCGGAGTCCTCGCCACGGCGCCCGTGGCCCTCGCGCGCAACGGCGCCGACGACCCGGTCCGGCCCGGCTCGGACGACGGCGGTTCGGTGCGCCCCGGCGGCGACGACTCGACCGCGCGCGGCGACCGGCGCGGTGGCGACCGCACCGACGTCCGCGTGCGCGGCACGTGCAGCGCGACCAGCACGGCCAAGCTGAAGCTGAGCCCCGAGGACGGGGGCGTCGAGGTCGAGTTCGAGGTCGACCAGAACCGCAACGGCAAGCGCTGGGGCGTGGTGCTCACGCGCAACGGCACGCGCGTCCTGTCGCGATCGGCCGTCACCCGCGCGCCGAGCGGGTCGTTCGAGGTCCGCGACGTCGTGTCGCCCGGCTCCCCGCGCACCCGCGTCACCGCCGTCGCACGCGCCGCCGGCACCGGCGAGGTCTGCCGGGCGGTCGCCGTCCTCGGGTGACCCCGGCGCGACGTCCCCGCCCCGGCACGGGCCGGGGCGGGGACGTCAGGGGCGCTTGTGCAGGACCAGCGGCATCACGGCCTCGGCGCCCGCCTCGCGCAGCATCGCGGCGGCGAGCGTCACCGGCCAGAGCGTCGAGGTGGCGTCGACCACCAGCAGCACGACGCGCCGCACGAGGGGGGCGTCGCCGTCGGGGGGCAGGGTCAGCGCGTCGCGCCAGTGCACGGCCTCGTCGGCGGACGCCAGGTCGGGACCGGGCAGGGCCGAGACGCCCATCTCGGCGTGGGGCAGGCGCCCCGCCCCGGCGATCGCCTCGACGACGCTCCGCACCATCCGGGGGCGGCCCGCCGCCGCCAGGCCGATCACGACCCCGGGGCGCGCGAGCCACTCCCGGCTCCAGCGGGTCAGCAGCGCGACGCAGCCGTCGATCATCTCCGGGGGCGCCGGGGCGTCCTCGGCGAACGCGGCGGCGACGACCTCCCGCCACTCCGGCGCGTCGGCGAACACCAGGGCGCGGCCGGGCGCGGCCTGCGCCGCCGGCGGGATCCGGCCCCGCGAGCCGTAGACGCCCCCGGGCCACATCCGCCGGGGCTCGACGACGTGCGACTCGCGGCGGAGGGCGGCTGCCACGGCGCGCACCACGTCGTCCGATGCGGTCGCCGACAGCCCGTCGGGCAGGCGGTCGAGGCACACGGAGCACCGCCCGCACGGCTGCGCGGTCGGGTCGTCGAGGGCCTCCTGCAGCAGCTGCATGAGGCACCGCTCGCCCCGGGTGTAGGCGCGCATGATCTCCGCCTCCCGCCGCCGGGTGGCGATCACGGCGTCGTAGTGGGCGCGGGGGAACACGTAGGGCTCGCCCGTGGCGATCCAGCCCTTCTCGAGGCGCTCCACGACCTCGTCGACGGCGAGCTGCTTCAGCATCAGCTCGACCCGGGTGCGCCGGAGCCCCGTCCCCGCCTCGAGCGCGGGGACGGTGACGGCGTTGGCGCGGTCGCGGGGCAGCGCCGCCATGAGGCGCTGCACCTGACCGGGGTCGGGGATGGTCGCCGTCGCGAAGTAGTCCCAGATGCCGGCGTCCGCGCCGGAGTGCAGCAGCACCACGGGGGCGTGGCCGATGGCCCGGCCGGCACGGCCGACCTGCTGGTAGTAGGCGACGGGGGACGGCGGCGACCCGACGTGCACGCAGAAGCCGAGGTCGGGCTTGTCGTACCCCATGCCGAGGGCCGACGTCGCGACGAGGGCCTTCAGCTCGTTGCGCCGCAGCGCGTCCTCGAGGCGCTCCCGCTCGGCTGCGTCGAGGGCGCCGGTGTACGCGCCGACGGGCACGGCGTCCCCGTGGTGGTCGGCGATCGCCGCCGCCAGGCGGTCCGCGTCGGCGACGGTGAGGGTGTAGACGATGCCCGAGCCCGGTAGCGACGGCAGGTGCTCCACCACCCACGCGAACCGCTCGAGCGGCGACAGCCCGCCGAGCACCGCGAGCTGCAGGCTCGACCGCGCGAGCGGGCCGCGCAGCACGAGGGCGGACGCGCCGAGCTGGGCCGCGACGTCGTCGGTGACCCGGGCGTTGGCCGTCGCGGTCGTCGCCAGGATCGGCGTGCCCGGGTGCAGGCGCCGCACCATGTCGGCGACGCGCCGGTAGTCGGGGCGGAAGTCGTGGCCCCAGTCGGAGATCGCGTGCGCCTCGTCGATCACGAGCAGCCCGAGGCGGCCGACGAGGGCGTCGAGCACCCGTCGCCCGAAGCCGGGGTTGGCGAGGCGCTCGGGCGACACCAGCAGGACGTCGAGGTCCCCGTCGAGCAGGGCGCGCTCGACCGGCTCCCAGTCGGAGATGTTCGACGAGTTCAGGGTGGCGGCCCGCAGCCCGGCCCGCTCCGCCGCCGCGACCTGGTCGCGCATCAGCGACAGGAGGGGCGACACCACCAGCGTCGGGCCGGCGCCCTCGGACCGGCGGATGGCGGTCGCGGCCCAGTAGACCGCCGACTTCCCCCAGCCGGTCGCCTGCACGACCAGCACCCGGGCGTCGGCCTCGCAGAGCGCCGCGACCGCGGCCCGCTGGTCGTCGCGCAGGTGCGCGCCGGCGCCGGCGATGCGGGTGATGACGTCGTCGGCGGTCCGGGCGCGGTCCTCGGTGAGTGCGGGCATCGGGCCAGTCTGACGGACCGCCGTGCGCCGCCGGTCGCCCCCGGTGTGCCGTGACTGGACGCACATGCGCGCCGGGGGGGATCATCGGGGTGTCCCGGGTCCGCGACGCGGAAGGGGGGCGGGTGGTGGCCGGTCACCGGCGAGGGCTCTTCCGCATGCGCGGGAGGTCCGCGCGAGCGCGGCCGGCGACGTCGGTGCGGACCGCCGCCGACGGCGCGATCGTCGTCGAGGGCGACCTCGCCGTCCGGGTCGCCGAGCGCCGCCTGGTGCTCGACATCGACGGACCGGGGGAGCGCGACCTGGCCGACGTCGTCCGCGAGGCGGCCGCGGGACTCGGGATGGGCGGCGTCGTCCACGTCGGCCCGGTGCGCATCGAGATCACGCCCCTCGAGGAGCCGTGACCCGCCCCCGGGTCACCCGTGGTGCGCGTGCACCACGGCGTGGCCGCGACCGCGGGCGATGAGCCAGCGGTTCACGGGGACGGCCGCCGCGAACGCCACGGCGAGCGCGACGGCGAGGCTCAGCCAGAAGCGGGCGTCCCCCAGGCCGGCGTCCATCGCGCCGGGGATGGCGAGCATCATGGCGTTGTCCACGATCTCCATCACGGCGATCGAGAACGTGTCGGCGGCCAGCGCCAGCGGCAGGACGGTGCCGAGGGCCAGGCCGGAGCGCAGCAGCGGGACCGCGGTGAACGAGTAGCCGAACAGGAAGGCGAGGCCGACCGCCAGGGCGATGGTCGGCACGTTCCCCCAGCCGAGGGCGGTGCCGATCGCGAGCCCGAGGATCTCGCCGATCGCGCAGCCGGTGAGGCAGTGGGCGGTGGCGACGACGGCCAGCCGGTTCAGTCCGGCCGGGTCACGGTGGCCCGGGTGCGCGTGCGCGTGCTGCATGGTCCCTCCCGACGACGACGTGAATACTCGGGGGGAGTATATGCCGCACCGGGCAGGATACTCAATGGGGGTATGTCAGAGGGCGTCGGCGCGGTCGCGCAGCAGCCGCTGCTCGCGGGTGTTCGCGGTGAGGGACGCCGCCCGCTCCAGCTCGGCGCGGGCCGCGTCGCGCCGGCCGAGGCGGGCGAGCAGGTCGGCCCGCACCGCGGGGAGCAGGTGGTAGGAGGCGAGCGAGCCCGCCGCGATGAGGGCGTCGACGATCTCCAGGCCGGCGGCCGGTCCGTCGGCCATGCCGACCGCCACCGCCCGGTTCAGCTCCACGACCGGGGAGGGGGTGAGCGCGGCGAGCCGCTCGTAGAGCGACGCGATGCGCGCCCAGTCGGTGTCCGCGCCCGTCGGCGCGCGGGCGTGGCAGGCCGCGATCGCCGCCTGCAGCGCGTACGGGCCGCCCGCCCCGCCGAGGGCCTCGGCGCGGGCGAGGGCGTCGAGGCCGCGGCGGATCAGCAGGCCGTCCCAGCGTCCGCGGTCCTGGTCCAGCAGCAGCACCGGCTCGCCGCGACGGTCGACCCGCGCCCGCAGCCGCGACGCCTGGATCTCCATGAGCGACACCAGGCCGTGGGCCTCGGGCTCCTGCGGCGCGAGCCCCGTCAGGATCCGCCCGAGGCGGAGCGCCTCGTCGCAGAGGGCGGGCCGGATCCAGTCGTCGCCGGCGGTGGCCGAGTAGCCCTCGTTGAAGATCAGGTAGACCACCGCGAGGACGGAGCCGAGCCGCACCCCGAGCTCGGTCCCGCCCGGCACCTCGAACGGCACCTCCGCCGCGGCGAGCGTGCGCTTGGCGCGCACGATGCGCTGGGCGACCGTCGCCTCGGGCACGAGGTACGCGCGGGCGATCTCCGACGTCGTCAGGCCGCCGAGCAGGCGCAGCGTCAGCGCCACCCGCGCGTCGGTCGACAGCACCGGGTGGCAGCACGTGAACATGAGGCCGAGCAGGTCGTCGCCGATCACGTCGTCCATCGCCGCCGCGAGGTCGGGCTCCTCGGCCTCGTCCATCCACCGGCCGATCTCCTCGCGGCCGCGCCGGAGGGTGCGGTCGCGGCGCGCCAGGTCGATCGCCCGGTTCTTCGCGACGGCGGTCAGCCAGGCGCCGGGGTTGTCCGGGACGCCGGACCGCGGCCACCGCTCCAGCGCGGCGACGAGCGCGTCCTGCGCGACGTCCTCGGCCACGCCGACGTCGCCCGTCATGCGGGCGACGGCGGCGATGACCCGGGCCGACTCGATCCTCCAGACGGCCTCGATCGCGCGTGTCGCCGAGGACACGCCGCGCCCCCGGCTAGCCGAGGCCCTCGGTCTGGGCGCGGAGGCGCTCCTCCTGCTCGCGGAGCTCGGGGGTGAGCGCGTCGCCGAAGTCCTCGGTCTCGAAGACCTGGCGGATCTCCACGTGGTCCTCACGGAACGGGGCCCGCTTGATCCACTCGACGGCCTCGTCGAGCGACCGCGTCTGGAGGATCCAGAAGCCCGCGATCAGCTCCTTCGACTCCGTGAACGGACCGTCCACGACCGTCCGGTCGGAGCCGTCGAAGTGCACGCGGGCGCCCTTCGCGCTCGGGTGCAGGCCCTCGCCCGCGACCATCACGCCGGCCTTGACGAGCTCCTCGTTGAACGCGCCCATCTCGGCCAGCTCCGCCTCGGTCGGCATCCGGCCGGCCTCGGTCTCGGGGGTGGCCTTCACCAGGACCATGAAACGCATCGTCGCCTCCTCGTGTGTGTGGTGCCGTCACTCACGCGACGAACGGGGACCGCCCGGATCGACACGCCGCCCGGAGAAAACTTCCACGCCACCCGGCGCGGGTCTCCCGCGCCGGGTCCGGTCACGCCTCGAGCAGCTCCGCCGCGGCGAGCCACGCGGCCTCGGCGCGTTCCCGGTCGGCGGCGATCGCGGCCCCCTCGGCCGTCAGCTCGCGCAGGCGCGCGTGGTCGGTGGCGTGCTCGGCCATCCGCGCGTGGAGGGCCGCCTCACGGGCGTCGAGGCGCTCCATCTCGCGCTCGAGGCGCTGCACCTCCTTGCGGGCGGCGCGGATCGCGGCGCCCGGCGGCGGCGCCCCGGCCCCGGGGGCGGGCCGGGCGGGTGCCCCGGCCTCCTCCGCCGCCCGGCGGATCGCCATGTACTGGTCGACCCCGCCCGGCAGGTGCCGCAGGCCGCCGTCGCCCATCAGGCCGTGGACGTCGTCGCAGACGCGCTCCACGAACCAGCGGTCGTGGCTGACGACGACGAGCGTCCCCGGCCACCCGTCGAGGAGGTCCTCCAGCGCCGTGAGCGTGTCGATGTCCAGGTCGTTGGTCGGCTCGTCGAGCAGCAGCACGTTCGGCTCGTCCATCAGCAGGCGCATGAGCTGCAGCCGGCGGCGCTCGCCGCCCGACAGGTCGCGCACCAGGGTGCGCCCGCGCGGCCCGCGGAAGCCGAAGCGCTCGGCCATCTGCCCCGCGGTGACCTCGCGCCCGTCGCCGAGGCGGGTGCGGAGGCGCACCTGCTCGAGCGACTCGATGACGCGCAGGCCCTCGTCGAGCTCGACGGTGTCCTGGGAGAGGTGGGCGAGCCGCACCGTGGCGCCGCGGGTGACCGTGCCCTCGTCGGGGGCGACGGAGCCCTCCAGCACGCGCACGAGGGTCGTCTTGCCGGACCCGTTGACGCCGACGACGGCGACCCGGTCGCCGGGGCCGAGGCGCCACGTGACGTGGTCGAGCAGTCGGCGCCCGCCGCGGGTGACGGTGACGTCCTCGGCGTCGAGGACCCGGGAGCCCAGGCGGGCGGTGGCGAAGCGCAGCAGCTCGGCGCGGTCGCGCACCTCCGGCTCGTCCGCGATGAGGGCGTTGGCGGCCTCGATGCGGAACCGGGGCTTCGACGTCCGCGCCGGGGGCCCCCGGCGCAGCCAGGCCAGCTCCTTGTGCAGGAGCTGGCGGCGCCGGTCCTCGTGGACCGCCGCGAGGCGCTCCCGCTCGGCGCGCGCGAGCACGTACGCGGCGTAGCCGCCCTCGTACTGGTGGACGGCGCCGTCGGCGACCTCCCACGTGGCGGTGCAGACGGCGTCGAGGAACCAGCGGTCGTGGGTCACGACCACCAGCGACCCCCGCCGCCCGGCGAGGTGGCGGGCGAGCCAGTCGACGCCCTCCAGGTCGAGGTGGTTGGTCGGCTCGTCCAGCAGGAGCAGCTCGGGCCCGTCGATCAGCAGCCGGGCGAGCGCCACCCGGCGCCGCTCGCCGCCCGACAGGACGCCGACGGGGGTGTCGAGGCCCTGGGAGAAGCGCGTCAGCCCCACGCCCCCGAGCAGGCCGTCGAGGACGACCCGGAACGCGGGGTCGCCCGCCCACTCGTGGTCGGCCCGTCCGCCGACGAGCTCCTGGCGGACCGTCCGCGCCGGGTCGAGGTCGTCGCCCTGCCCGATGAGCGCGAGGCCGAGCCCGCCGGCGTGCGTCACCCGCCCGGCGTCGGGCTCCTGCCGCTTCGCGATGAGGCGCAGCAGCGTCGACTTGCCGTCACCGTTGCGGCCGACGACGCCGATGCGGTCGCCGGCGGCGACGCCGAGGGAGACGTCGGCGAGCACCGTGCGCCCCGCGTAGCCGGTGCCGACGCCGTCGAGGTTGACCAGGTTGCGGGGGAGGGCCACGGCCCCATCCTGCCCGGCCGGCCGCTCAGCCGCCGGTGACGAGGACCGCCGCGCCGTCGACCTCGCCGGCGCGCAGTCGGGCCAGGGCGTGGTTGGCGTCGGCCAGCGGATGGACCTCGGACCGCGTGACGACGGGGATGCGGGTGGCGAGGTCCAGGAACCCCGCCGCGTCGGCGCGGGTGACGTTCGCGACGCTCCGCAGGGTCCGCTCCCCCCACAGCAGCTCGTACGGGAACGAGGGCACGCGGTCGAGGTGGATCGCGTTGACGACGACGGTGCCGCCCCGGTCGACGGCCCGCAGGGCGGCGACCACCACGTCGCCGGAGGGGGCGAAGGTGATCGCCGCGTCGAGCGGGACCGGGGGCGCGTCGTCGTAGCCGCCGGTCCACGCGGCGCCGAGGTCGCGCGCCCGCTCCCGCTCGCGGGGCGAGCGGGTGCAGACGTGCACCTCGCAGCCCAGGTGGCGGGCGACCTGCGCCACGCAGAGCGCCGACGCGCCGAAGCCGTAGAGCCCGAGACGCGAGCCGCGACCGGCGCCGCTCAGGCGCAGCGCCCGGTGGCCGATCACGCCGCCGCAGAGCAGCGGCGCCACCGCCACGGGGTCGGCGTCGGCGGGCAGCCGCGCCGCCACGTCGGCGCGCACCGTCATCAGCTCCGCGAACCCGCCGTCGCGGTCCCACCCGGTGAACGTCGCGTCGGCGCACAGGTTCTCGCGGCCCTCGCGGCAGCGGCGGCACCGCCCGCAGGCCCCGGCCAGCCAGTAGGCGCCGGCGCGGTCGCCCTCCCGCCACCCCGTGACGCCCGGCCCGAGCCCGACGACGGTGCCGACCGCCTGGTGCCCCGGCACGACCGGCAGGAGGTGGGCGCCGAGGTCGCCCTCGGCGATCTGGAGGTCGGTCCGGCAGACGGCGCACGCCGCGACCGCGATCAGCAGCTCACCCGGTCCCGGGACCGGGTCGGGGCGGTCCTCGGCGCGCAGCGGGCCGGCCCCGTCGGCGGGTCCGGGACGGTGCAGCACCATCGCCCTCACGCGGCCCTCCCGGGGGTCGTCGTCGCGGTCCGGCGCCCCCCGCGGGGGGTCGTGGGGGCAGTATCCCGCGCCGGTGCGATCGGATGTGCGGACGACCTCACCGGTCGTGACGATCGGCACGAATCCCGTGGCGGGGGGCATCCGGGCGCGCCCGGCCCGAAACCCCGCTCGCCACGCGGGTCCTCGTGCCGTTCGTCACGAGGGATCGGGGCTCGGGTGCCGCGTATGCTCCCCTGTGCCGAAGTCGACTGGGGGGCAGGACATGGGGGCTTTCGAAGAGGACATCGCACAGATCCAGGAGTTCATGGACGGGGACCGTTTCTCCGCCGTGACCCGGGTCTACAGCGCGCGTCAGGTCGCCGAGCAGCGCGGGACGGTGCCGCAGGACTACACCGTGGCGCGCGACGCCGCGGCCGCGTTCTACGACCTGCTGCGGGAGAAGTTCTCGCGCGGCGCGTCGATCACCAGCTTCGGGCCGTACTCGCCGGGGCAGGCCGTGCAGATGAAGCGGGCGGGCATCGAGGGGATCTACCTCGGCGGCTGGGCCACCTCCGCGAAGGGCTCCACCGACGAGGACCCGGGCCCCGACCTGGCGAGCTACCCCCTGAGCCAGGTGCCCGACGAGGCCGCCGGCCTGGTCCGCGGCCTGCTCACGGCCGACAAGAACCAGCGCTTCGCGCGTGCCCGGATGACCGAGGCGGAGCGCGCCGCGACGCCCGAGGTCGACTTCCGGCCGTTCATCATCGCCGACGCCGACACCGGCCACGGCGGTGACGCGCACGTCCGCAACCTGATCCGCCGCTTCGTCGAGGCCGGCGTCCCCGGGTACCACATCGAGGACCAGAAGCCCGGCGCCAAGAAGTGCGGCCACCAGGGCGGCAAGGTGCTCGTGCCGTCCGACGAGCAGATCAAGCGCCTCGTCGCGGCCCGCTTCCAGCTCGACATCATGGGCGTCGGCGGCATCATCGTCGCCCGGACCGACGCCGAGGCGGCGAACCTCCTCGACAGCGCCGGCGACGAGCGGGACCAGCCGTTCATCCTCGGCGTCACCAAGACCTCGGTGCCGAGCTACAAGGCGGCGTTCCTCGCGATCATCCGCCACCTCCACTCGAAGGGCGTCGAGGAGCTCAACGGCCACCTGATCTACGCCGTCTCCGACGACGAGTACGCCCACGCCGACGCCTGGCTCGCCAGCTCGGGCGTGGCCGCCGCCGCCGACGAGGCCGCCGCCGCGTACCTCAAGGGCGAGGCCGGCACCTCCGAGGACGTCCTCGACCACGTCGGCGACCGCTTCCTCGCCGCGTGGCAGGCCGACGCCGGGCTCAAGACCCTCGGCCAGGCCGTCGCCGACCAGATCGCGTTCCGCAGCGACGAGGAGTCGGCCCCCGACATCTCCGTCGAGGAGTGGAACGCCTTCGCGTCCCGCGCCTCCTGGTGGGACATCCGCGCGAAGGCGCGGTCGCTCGGCGTGGACGTCGTCTGGGACGCGGAGCTCGCCCAGACCCCCGAGGGCTACTACCAGATCCAGGGCGGCATCCCGTACGCGATCGCGAAGTCGCTCGCGGCCGCGCCGTACGCCGACCTGCTCTGGATGGAGACGAAGACCGCGGACCTGGCGGACGCGAAGGAGTTCGCGGACGCCATCCACGAGGTCTTCCCCGACCAGATGCTCGCCTACAACCTGTCGCCGTCCTTCAACTGGGACACGACCGGCATGAGCGACGAGGAGATGCGCAACTTCCCGATCGAGCTGGGGAAGATGGGCTTCGTCTTCAACTTCATGACGTACGGCGGTCACCAGATCGACGGCCTCGCGGCCGAGGAGTTCACGACGGCCCTGCGCGAGGACGGCATGCTCGCCCTGGCGCGCCTGCAGCGGAAGTTCCGCCTGCTGGAGTCGCCGTACCGGACGCCGCAGACCCTGGTCGGCGGCCCGCGCGCGGACGCCGCCCTCATGTCGGTGTCCGGCCAGACCTCCACCACGAAGGCCATGGGCGAGGGCTCGACGCAGAGCCAGCACCTGGTCCAGACGGAGGTCCCGCCGAAGACGCTCGCCGGCTGGCTCGATGAGTGGGCCGCCTACAACAAGGTGGACAAGACCCTCACGGTCCGCCTGCGTCCCCACACCGCCGGCACCGACCTGCTGGAGCTCGCGATCGTGGGCGACGGCGACGAGAAGCTGGCCAACATCGTGTTCAACACGATCCAGGACCGGCGTGGCCGTCAGATCCTGTCGGTGCGCGACCAGAACACGTTCGACACGTCCCTGCGCCGCAAGCGCCTGATGACGCTGCTGCACCTGTTCCTGATCCACCGCTACAAGGTCGACGCGATCCACTACCTCACCCCGACCGAGGACAACCACGGCGCGGCGGCGAGCATGAAGAACCGCGGCATCTTCTCCACCACGCAGGACGAGGTCGGCGACATCATCGTCGCGGACATCGACACCGCGTTCGTGGCGAAGCTCGTCGCGCCCGACAGCCCGGAGCGCGAGGCCCTGATCACCACCTCCGGCCAGAACTGACCCACCGGAGGGCATGAGGGACCCGGAGGCCCCGCATCGCGCGGGGCCTCCGCCGTTCCGGGGCGGGATCCACGGCGCGGGGCGCGGGCCGTCTGCGACGCTCGGGGGGTGGAGATCGCCCCGCCCCCGCCCGGTGACCCCGAGGCCGCCGTCGCCTGGGTCGGCGCCCACCTCGACGGCCTCTACGGCGGCGCGCTGCGCGCGTCCCCACGGTTCCGCGGCGGCCAGCCCGCCGCCGACGCCGCCCTCGCGGCCGCGCCGCTCGCGGGGTACGCCGCCCGCCGCAACGAGGTCTGGCCGCCGGAGCGCCGCGGCGCGACCGCGTTGTCGCCCTACATCCGCCACGGCCTGATCACGCTGCGCCGCGCCTGGGACGCCGCCGATGACGCCCCCGCCCGCGACGCGCGCAGGTTCCGCGACGAGCTGCTCTGGCAGGAGTACGCACGCCACCTCTACGCGCGGATCGGGGCCCGCCTCGGCCGGCCGCTGCGGGCCGCCCCCGCCCCCGGCCGCGGCTCCGCGCCCGAGGACGCCTGGGACCGCGGGATGGCCTGCATCGACCTGACCACCGGCGAGCTCCAGCGCGACGGCTGGCTGGTGAACCAGACCCGCATGTGGCTCGCGAGCCAGTGGTCCGTGCGTCACGGCCTCGACCCCCGCGACGGCGAGCGCCGCTTCTTCCGGCACCTCCTCGACGGCTCCGCCGCGGCGAACCAGCTCGGGTGGCAGTGGGTGTCCGGCACGGCCACCGGGCGCGCCTACGGCTTCTCGCGGTCGCAGGTGCGCCGCCGCGCCCCCGGGCTCTGCGCCACCTGCCCCCGCGAGCACGACTGCCCGATCGCCGGCTGGCCCCCGTCGCACGCCTCCGTGCGCATCACCCCGCCCGCCCTGCTGCGCGCCGACCCCGACCCCGGCCGCACGGCGGGTCCGGCGTCCCCCGAGGTCGCCGGCGACCCGCGGGCCGTGTGGCTGACGGCCGAGTCCCTCGGCGACGCCGACCCCGCCCTCGCCGCCCACCCCGACCTGCCGGTGTTCTTCGTGATGGACGCCCCCATGCTCCGCCGGCTCGGGCTCGCCGCCCCCCGGCTGGTCTTCCTCGCGGAGGCGCTCGCGGCCCTCGGGGCGCGCCGCACCGTGCGGGTGCGGGTCGGCGACCCCGTCGCCGAGCTCGCCGGCACGCCGCTCGCCGTGACCCACGCCCCGGTGCCCGGCTTCGCGCGCCGCGCCGCCCGCCTCGACGTCGCCGTCCGGCACCCGTGGCCATGGCTGACGCGGCCGCACGGGGGCAGCGTCGCGTCGTTCTCGGCGTGGGTGCGGCCCGCCCGGGCGGGGGTCTGACGGGATTGCCCGAGGGCCACACCGTCCACCGCGCCGCCCGCCGCCAGACCGCCCTCGTCGCCGGCGGGCCGGTGTCCGCCAGCTCCCCGCAGGGCCGCTTCACCGAGGGCGCCGCCCTCATCGACGGCCTGACACTGCACGGCGTCGAGGCGGCCGGCAAGCACCTCTTCTACCGCTTCGGCGGCGACGAGGTGCTCCACGTGCACCTCGGGTTGTTCGGGAGGTTCCGCGAGCACGCCGGGGTGCCGCCCCCCGCACCGCGCGGGGCCGTCCGCCTGCGGCTGGTGGGGGGGACGGGCGCGGTCGACCTGGCCGGGCCGACGGCCTGCGCCCTCGTCGGGGAGGAGGGCCGCGCCGCCATCCTCGCCCGCCTCGGCCCGGACCCGCTGCGCGCCGACGCCGACCCCGAGCGGGCCGTCGACGACCTCGCCCGCCGCCGGCTGCCGATCGGCGCGGCCCTGCTCGACCAGCGGATCATCGCGGGCCTCGGCAACGTCTACCGCGCCGAGATCCTCTTCGTCTGCGGCGTCGCCCCCGGGCGGGAGGCGCGGACGGTCCCCCGCGAGCGCCTGCGCGCCATCTGGGACACCTCCGCGCGGATGCTGCGCGACGGCGTCCGGCGGGGACGGATCGTCACGGTCGACCCGGCGGAGGTGGGCCGGCCCGTCAGCCGGATGCGCCGCCACGAGCGGACCTACGTCTACAAGCAGGACCTCTGCAAGCGCTGCGGCACGCCGATCCAGGCCGTCGTGCTCGCCGCCCGCCCCTGCTACTGGTGCCCCGTGTGCCAGACCTGACCGGGATGGAGCGGGCCCTCGCCCGCCTCCTCGACGCCCGCGGGCCGATCCGCCTCAGGCGTCCGCGGGGGGATCCGCCTCCGCGATGAGCCGCCCGATGCCGGCGAGCAGCATCTCGAGGCCGAACGTGAACTGGGGGTCGTCGGACTCCGGGCCGAGGGAGCGCATCAGCGCGCCGACGAGGGGACGGGACGTCGCGAGCGCCTCCATCTCCTCGGGCGGCACCGGCGGCGGGGCGTCCTCGGCCGCGCGCTCCAGCAGGCTCGTGCCGAGCACGTAGCGGATGACGCTCCGCTGGGCGCGGATCGCCGTCTCGCGGTCGAGCCCCGCGTCCACCAGTCGCTGCAGTCCCGGCTCCGCGATGTCGCCGCCGGCCACGTAGGCGCGGCCGGGGGCGGACGCCAGCAGGCCGAACGCCTCCGGGTGGGCCCGGCCGAGGGCGCGGTAGGCCCGCGCGAACCGGGTCAGGTCGTCGCGCCAGCCGGCGCCCGGGTCGGACGGCAGGGACTCCGCGAAGTCGGCGAGCAGCAGCTCGCGCACCCCGTCGAGGATCGCGTCCTTGTTCGCGACGTGCTTGTAGAGGGACATCGCCTCGACGCCGAGGGCCGACCCGAGCCGCCGCATCGTCAACGCGCCGAGCCCCTCCTCGTCGATCAGCTCCAGCGCGGCCCGCACGATCCGCTCGCGCGTGAGCGGCTGGCGGGGGGGCGGTGGAGTTGACACGGCTCGGGTCGTCCTTCTAGCGTTGCGGAGCCCGCAGGATTACATAGTAAGCCGACGCAGGAGCGATGTCGATGTCCCAGAGCCCGGCAGGACCCCCGCCCGCCAGCGAGATCGAGGACGTCCCGCTCCTCCGCGCCCTCGGCAACCGTCGCAGCATCCGGTACTTCGACGAGTCGCGCACCGTCGAGGACTGGAAGCTCGAGACGATGCTGCAGGCGGCGCGCTTCGCCTCCTGCCAGGGCAACATCAACTGCACCGAGGCGATCGTCGTCACGCGCGACGACGACGTCTGGGACGAGCTCGAGGAGTGCGTCAGCGGGTTCAACGTCCAGATCATCAACCAGGCGTCGCACCTCGTCATCTGGCTGACGAACCTGAACGCCTGGTATGGGCGTGCGGTGGACGGCATCTCGACGGTCAGCCTGGCGGGCGCGACGACCAAGTACCACGGGTGGAACTACGAGTTCTCGATGACCCAGACGATCCCGCGGCTGATGAGCTTCCCGACCGAGCGCACCGAGAACCTGCTGCGCTTCGAGACCGGGCAGGCCGTGGCGAACGCGATCGCGGCGGGCGTGGCGCTCGACGTCGGCAACATCCTGATCGCGTTCGGCCGCAAGCCGGGCGGCGTCGAGAAGGCCTTCGGGCTCCCCCCGCACTACCGCTTCACGTGGGGCCACGCGATCGGCTACCCCCTCGAGAACCCGAACGCCGGCGGCCAGCGCCCCCGCCTCAAGTACGAGAAGCTGTTCCACAAGGGCACGTTCGGGACCCCGCTGCCGTCCGACCCGGCGACCGTGGAGATGCTGCGGGAGAAGGGCCTGATCCAGGAGCAGGCCCCGCTCGAGGGACGCTTCGAGGAGATCATCGGCATCGCGGAGCGCCACGGCCGCGACCCCGGGATGCTCTACTTCCCGGCCCGCGAGATCCGCCGCCTGATGGACGACGGCGACTGGGACCTCGGCCCCCGGCTGCGCGCGCACGCCGAGCACGTCATCGCGACGGAGGACCTGCCGGACTACCCCGACGAGATGCGGGAGACGTTCCAGAAGCTGATGGCGGAGCACGGCATCGACGCCACCAAGTTCCTGCCGGCCGAGGGCTGACGGCCCGGTGGCGTACGAGGACGTCATCTATGCGGTCGGCGGGGGCCGGGCGACCATCACGATCGACCGGCCGGAGCGCCTCAACGCGTTCCGCGGGCAGACGATGCTCGAGCTGTGCGACGCGTTCGAGCGGGCCGCCGACGACGAGTCCGTCGGGGTGATCGTCTTCACCGGGTCCGGCGACCGCGCGTTCTGCGTCGGCGGCGACGTGCGGGAGCCGACCCGGACCATGCGGGAGAAGCGCGCGGGCCACATCATCGGCCCGCGCCTCGCGTCGGCGATGCGCAACAACGGCAAGCCGATCCTGTGCCGCGTCCGCGGCTACTGCATCGGCGGGGGCAACGAGCTCAACATGATCTCGGACCTCACGATCACCGACACCACCGGCCGCTTCGGCCAGGCGGGGCCGAAGATCGGGAGCGCGCCGCTCTGGTGGGGCTGCCAGCTCCTGCCGGCGGTGGTGGGGGAGAAGAAGGCCCGGGAGATCCTCTACCTCACCCGGCAGTACACGGCGCAGGAGGCCCTGGAGATGGGCCTCGTCAACCTCGTGGTGGAGCCGGACGCGCTCGACGCCGAGGTCGACCGCTGGTGCGACACGATCCTGCGGCGCTCCCCGCAGGGCCTGCGCCTCGCGAAGATCGCCCTGAACACGCAGACCGACCAGCTCTACTCGTCGACGAACCACGGGATGGAGCTGATGGCGCTGAACCACGTGTACGGCGAGGAGCCCCGCGAGGGCATCCTGGCGTTCCAGGAGAAGCGACCCGTCGACTGGCGGCGCTTCCGCGCCGGGCAGGGCCCCGAGCCCGAGGCCGGCTGATGCCCGCCGCCGAGTGGAGCGACTGGTACGCCCGGGAGGACCCGACGGAGTGGGTGCTCCCGCGGATCCTGCGGGCACGCGCCGAGGAGCACCCCGACCGCGAGTACCTGCGGTACGCCGACGGCCCCTGGGTGTCGTACGGCGAGGTCGACGCCCGCGCCAACCGCGTCGCCAACGGGCTGATCGCCCGCGGGGTGCGGCCCGGCGAATCGGTGAGCGTGCTGCTGCCGAACTGCGAGTGGTTCGTGCCCGTCTGGTACGGGATCCTCGCCGCCGGTGCCGTCATGAGCCCGATCAACACGGCGTACAAGGGCGACTTCCTCTCGTGGACGATCAACCTGGTCGAGTCGCGCGTGCTGGTGATCGCCGACGTCTACCTCGACCGGCTCGCGTTCGTCGCGGCCGACCTGCCGCGCCTGGAGCGGGTCGTCGTGATGCGCACCGGGGCCGACGCCGGCCCCGACCCGTCCCTGCCGTGGGAGGACCTCGACGCGCTCGCCGACGGGCCCGCCACCCCGCCGGACGGGATCGACCACTCCTGGACCGACGACGCGCGGATCATGTTCACCTCCGGCACGACGGGCCGCTCGAAGGGCGTCGTCAAGCAGCACGCCGCCGACTACTTCTCGGCCCGTAGCGCGATCGAGTCGATGGCCGTCCTGCGGGGCGTGGCGCCCGGGGACCTGCGCGACGAGACCTACTTCTCGTGCCTGCCCCTGTTCCACTCGAACGCCCAGGTGCTGTGCGCCTACCCGGCGCTGCTGGCGGGCGCGCGGGTCGCGTACACCGAGCGGTTCTCCGGCACGCGCTTCTGGCAGCAGGTGATCGACGCCGGCGCCACGACGTTCAACGGGATCGGCGCGATCCTCTACTTCCTCTGGAACCAGCCGCCGTCGCCCCTCGACCGCGCCCACCGCGTCCACACGATCTCGGCGGCCCCCGCCCCGAAGGACATCTACCACGCCTTCGAGGAGCGCTTCGGGGTGCGCCTCACCGAGGGGTACGGCCTCACGGAGACCGGCGTCGCGACCCTGATGGACCCCACCCGGCCCCCGCGCCTCGGCTCGTGCGGCACCGCGAACCCCGGCTACGAGGTGACGATCGTGGAGCCCGGCACCGACCGGCCGCTCCCGCCGGACACGCCGGGGGAGATCGTCGTGGACATGAAGGTCCCGAACATCGTGATGCGCGCCTACTACGGGATGCCGGAGAAGACCGCCGAGGACTTCCGCAACCTGAAGCTCCACACCGGCGACCTCGGCCGCATGGACGAGGACGGCTACGTCTACTTCATGGACCGCGTGAAGGACTACATCCGCCGGCGCGGCGAGAACGTCTCGTCGATGGAGGTCGAGAAGCAGGTCGCCGACCACCCGTCGGTGAAGGAGGCGGCGGCCATCGGCGTGAAGGCCGGCGAAGGGGCCTCCTCGGAGGACGAGATCATGATCGTGTGCGTCGCCGAGGCCGGTGCGACGCCCGACCCCGTCGCCCTGACGCACTGGCTCGCGGAGCGGATGCCGTACTTCATGGTCCCCCGCTACATCCGGTTCGTCGCGGCGTTGCCGAAGACGCCGACCGAGCGCGTGCAGAAGGTGAAGCTCCGCGACGAGGGCGTCACGCCGGACACCTTCGACCGCGAGGCGGCGGGCATCACGATCGCGCGCTGAGCCGGGGGGCGGGGCGCGCGTCGCGCCCCGCCCCGCCCGGCGGGGTCAGCCGGGGATGAGTCCCTCGTCGCCGGTGGCGCCCATCGCCACGGCCTCCTCCAGCGTGGTGTCGGCGTCCGGCACGATCACGTCGGAGGTGACGAACTCGTCGTCGGAGACGGGGTCCCCGATCTCCCGGATCCTGTCGATGAGGCCGGCCAGCGCCGACGCGAACGACGTCGCGTCACCCGCGGCGATCGCCGCCTCGACGGCGTCGTCGGCCGTCTCGACCAGGGCGATGTCGCCGTCCTCGAGGCGGTACTGACCGAGGCCCAGCAGCCGCACGATCACGACGCACCCCCCGAGGAGATCTGACCGGAGGAGGACGGACCGGCGCCGATCTCGCCCTTCAGGCGGGCGAGGTCGGCGTCGACGGCGCTCTGCGAGGCGATCTGGGAGAGCTCGCGGTCGATCGCGTCGCCGCCGGCGCTGAGGTCGTCGAGGGCGCCCGACTCCAGCAGCTCGTCGATCGCCCCGGCGCGGGCGCGCATCGTCTCGACCTTGCCCTCGGCGCGCTCCATCGCCATGCCGACGTCGGCCATGTCCTCCGAGATGCCGCTGAACGCCTCGCCGATCTTGGCCTGCGCCTCGGCGGCGGTGTACTGCGCCTTGATCGTCTCCTTGCGGACCCGGAACGACTCGATCTTCGACGACAGCTTCTGCTCCGCGGCGACGAGCTTGTCCTGCTCGCCCTGCAGCTGCTCCTTCTGGGCGGTGATGCTCTCGAGCTGGGCCTGGATGCCGGCCTTGCGCTCGAGGGCGGTGCGCGCGAGGTCCTCGCGGCCCTGGCGCAGCGCCTCGGCGGCCTGCCCCTCCAGCTTCGTCGCGCTGGCCTGCAGCTTGTCGGCCTGCAGCTCCAGCCGCTTCTTGCTCGTCGCGACGTCCGCGACGCCGCGCCGCACCTGGGTGAGCAGCTCCGTCTGCTTCTCGTACGAGTAGTCGAGCATCTCGTCCGGCTTCTCGGCCGCGTCGAGCGCCTTGCTTGCCTTCGCCTGGAAGATGGCCTTCAGGCGGCTGAAGAACGACACGCCGCGCCTCCCTTGTGTCTCCGGTGTGTACCGCTGCGGACGGTACCCCCCGGGGAGGGGATGGGGGAAGGGTCCCGGCCGCGGCCCGGAGCGGTCGTGTTGTACGGCGCCTCCCCCCGTGCGACATTCGGCGGATGAGACGACCCCGCGCGCTGCTCACCGCCCTCCTCGCCGTCGTGGCCTGCCTCGCCGGCGCGGCCCCGGCCGTCGCGCTGGTCGACCTCGCCGACGTGGCGGCGTCCGACGTCGCGGTGGAGCCGGGCGCCCCGCTCACCGCGAACGGCCGCGACCGGTTCACGACGGCCGCACGCGACCTGCGCGCCGCGGGGACGCCCGTCAAGTTCGTCGTCCTCGACGCCCGCCCCGGGGAGCCCGTCCGGTACGCCCGGTCGCTGCGCTCGCGGCTGTCCTTCGCAGGGGACGTGCTGGTGCTGTCCGCGCGACCCCGGAACCTGTCGATCGCGTCGGGGCTCTCCTCCGCCGACGTCCAGCGGATCTACGACGGGCGCCTGCCCGACCTGCGCGCCGACCCCGTCGCCGGCACGATCGCCGTTGCCCGCGACCTGGCGGCCGAGCGGCCCGCGTCCGGCGGGTCGTCCGGCGCCGGCGCCCCCGTCGCCCCGGCCGCCGAGGACGACGGCGGCTCCGCGGCCGGCGGCTTCGTGATCCTGCTGGTGCTCGTCGGCGCCGTGGTGCTGCTGATCGTGTTCGTGCGGCGCCGGTCCACCGCGCGGCGGGCGGTCACGGCCGCGGCGGACGCCCGGTCGCTCGACCCCCTCGTGGACGCCCTCGCCGCCCAGATCGCCGACCTCGACGACGACGTCCAGGTGGCGGGCGACCGCACGGCGGCGGTGCGCGAGCACTACGACGTCGCGGTGCTGTCCTACGGCGAGGCCCGGCAGATGCTCGACACCCCGTCGCCCACCGCCGCCCAGGTGGAGGCCGCCGGGACGACGCTGGAGCGGGGGCTGCGGGCGGCGCGCCGCACCCGCGCCGTGCTCGAGGGGCGCTCCCCGGCGGAGGCCGACCAGGAGCCGCTCCTCGAGGGGATGTGCGCGTTCGACCCCAAGCACGGGCGCGCGACGGCCGAGGTCGAGATCCGCACGCCGACCGGCGACCGCGCCGAGCTGCCGGCCTGCGCCGACTGCGCCGCCCAGATGGCCCGCGGCGAGCAGCCGCAGTTCCGCGAGGTCGAGCAGCAGGGCGGACGGCGGGTGCCGTACTGGCAGACCGGTGGCATGGGCATGGGCGGCCGCGGGATGGGCGGCGGCGGGTTCGGCCCGGTGCTCGGCGGGGCGCTCGCCGGGGTGATCCTCGGCGGCATGTTCGGCGGCGGAGCCGCGCAGGGCGCGGACGGCGGCGACGGCGGCTTCGGCGACATCGGCGGGGGCTTCGGCGACGGCGGGGGCGGAGGGGACTTCGGCGGCGGCGGGGGTGGCGACTTCGGCGGCGGAGGGGACTTCGGCGGCGGCGGGGGCGGCGACTTCTAGCGCCGCGGCGGGCCCCCGCACGCCCCGCGGCTCACGCGGCGCGGGCGGGGGCCGATGTGCATCCCACGGAAAGACGGCTATGCTGGCCGCCAGTCTGTCGACGAACCTCGTCGAAGCAGGGCGGCAATCCGGTCGCCCGTGGGAGAGCGTCTCAACCACGAGATCCAGGTTGGACGGTCGAGAGTGGTCTCCCGTCCGAACCGCGGCCCGATGCCGCAAGGAGTCTCGAATAGTGTCCGTTTCCTTCGCCGATCTCGGCGTGAGCGACCGCGTGGCCGCGGTGCTCGCCGCCAAGGGGATCACGTCCCCGTTCCCGGTCCAGTCGCTGGTCCTGCCCGTCGCCCTCACCGGCCGCGACGTGCTCGTCAGCTCGCCGACCGGCTCGGGCAAGACCCTCGCCTTCGGCCTGCCGATCCTCGAGCGGCTCGAGCGCAGCAACGGCCGCCCCGTCGCCCTCGTGCTCGCCCCGACCCGTGAGCTCGCCTCGCAGATCGACGAGGAGCTCTCGCCCCTCGCCGACGCCCGCGGCCTGAAGATGGCCGTCTGCTACGGCGGCGTCGGCCTCGAGGCCCAGGCCAAGCGCGCCGAGAAGGCCGACATCCTGATCGCGACGCCGGGCCGCCTGCTCGACCTCGCCCGCCAGAAGCGCGTCTCGCTGAAGGGCATCACGACCCTCGTCCTCGACGAGGCCGACCGCATGTTGGACATGGGCTTCCTGCCCCAGGTCCAGGCGATCGTCCGCCAGATCCCGCGCGAGCGCCACACCATGTTCTTCTCGGCCACGCTCGACGGGGCCGTCGGCTCCCTCGCCGCCGAGTTCACCACGGGCGCCGAGCGCCTGCGGATGCGCGACAGCAGCATCGCCGAGGGCGAGAAGCTGTCGGAGCGGCTCGACCAGGTCTTCCTGGCCTGCAGCCCCTCCACCCGCACCGACGAGCTGCTCGAGCTGATCCGCAACGAGGACGAGCTGACCCTCGTCTTCTGCCGCACCCGCCGTGGCGCCGGCCGCCTCGCGGAGCGCCTCGACAAGCAGGGCATCACCGCCACCGCGATGCACGGCGACCTCACGCAGGCCGCCCGCGAGAAGGCCCTCAAGCGCTTCTCCAGCGGCCGCGCCCGCGTGCTCGTGGCGACCGACGTCGCGGCCCGCGGCATCGACCTGGACGACATCGGCCTGGTCGTCAACTTCGACCCGCCGGAGGACCAGGACGCCTACACGCACCGCGTGGGGCGCACCGCCCGCGCCGGCCGCACCGGCCGCGCCGTCACGATGGTCATGCCCGAGCACGCCGACCAGATGTCCCGCCTCGCCGCGAACCTCGGCCTGGCCGAGCGGTGGGAGGCCACGGGCTACGGCGTCGCCGCCCCGCGCGTCGTCTACGGCTCGCGCCGCCGCGGCTCGGCGTTCGCGCCGTCCCGCCCGGCCCGCACGCCCCGCGTCGCGCCGACCACCGAGGCCGCCCCGCCCCGCACGAACCGCGTCAAGCGCGGCACCCGGACCCCGGTCTGATGCCGCCGGCCGGGCGTCCGGAGGTCCCCCCCGGGGCCGCCGGGCGCTCCGGCCGATAGCCTCCACCGCCATGGACAGCGTCTCCGAGCGGGAGTTCCGCGACGCACTGGCCCGGTGGGCCAGTGGCGTCACCGTGGTCACCGCCCGTCACGCGGGCGAGCCGATCGGCATGACGGCCGCGTCGTTCTCGTCGCTGTCGCTCGACCCCCCGCTGATCCTGATCTGCGTGGCGCGGTCGGCCTACTCCCACGACGGCCTCGTGGGTGCGGAGGGCTTCGCCGTCCACGTCCTCGGCGGCGAGCAGCAGGAGATGTCCTCGCTCTTCGCCCGGCCCGGGGCCGACAAGTTCGCCGGCTTCCCCGACGCGCGCGGCCCGTTCGACGTGCCGCTGCTGCCCTACGGGGTGGCCCGCCTCGTCTGCGAGCGGCACGCCCTGCTCGACGGCGGCGACCACACCATCCTCGTCGGCCGCGTCGTCAGCGCCGAGCTGGCCGGGACGGACCCGCTGCTCTACTGCAACCGCGCGTACGGGCGGCTCGAGACGCGCTAGCCCCCGGTCCCCGCCCGGGACCACTTGATGGTGCAGCCGACCGCGGGCGTCTCCGCCGTGGCCGGGGTGCGGCCGCCGAGCACGGCGTCGAGGGCGTCGCGCAGGTACGGCGTCCTCACGGCGTCGGGGTCCGACGCGTCGTCGATCGCGCCGTGGTACGCGACCCGGCCGTCGCCGTCGATCACGAAGACCTCGGGTGTGCGCTCCGCGCCGTAGGCCCGCGCGACCTCCTGTGTCAGGTCCTGCGCGTAGGCGAACCCGTACCGCCGCTCGGCGGCGCGGGCGACCATCGCCTCGAAGGAGTCGCCGGGGTGGCTCACCGGGTCGTTCGCGCAGATCGCGACCGTCGCGACGCCGCGGTCGGAGTACACCCGGGCGATGTCGTCGAAGCGCTCCTCCCACGCGCGGACGTAGGGGCAGTGGTTGCACCAGAAGGCCACCACCGTCGCCGGGCCGCCGGCGAACTCGTCGAGCGCGACCTCGCCGCCGTCGGTGGTGGGCAGGCGGAAGCCGGGGGCGGTGTCGCCGATGGCGGGGCTCATGCGGGCGCCTTTCCGGCGACCGCGTCGCGCACGGCCGCGACGAGGTCGTCGAGGTGGGGGAGGGGGCCGATGCGGCCGCCGGGGCGGGCGTAGGCGCGGCAGGCGTCGTGCACGGGGGCGTGCCCGGGGCCCTCCTGGGGGAAGGGGTCCCGTCCGTCCAGCAGGTACGTCGGCGAGCCGGTGAACGCCCGCTCCCGGGCCTCCGCGTCGGTGGTCACCTCGACCTCCGCGACGTCGAGGGCGACGCCCGCGGCGGACGCCGCGTCGCGCAGCAGCGCCAGCCCCTCCTCGTGCGAGGGGCAGGACCGGCTGAAGAGGTACGTGACGCGGATCCGGTCGGGCGGCGGCACGCGGGCTATCGTACCGCCGTGCCGCACCCTGACGCCGCCGCACCGGGACGCTGACGGGTGCCGGTCGACCGCCGACTGGTGACCCTCACCGCCGAGGACGGCGAGGTCCACGACGCCCTCTTCGAGATCGACGAGCGCGCCGCCCGCACCCGGGCCCGGGGGACGGGCCGCCGGACCGCCGTCATCCACATCCACGGGATCATGGGCAACTTCCTGGTGGGGACGTTGCGCTTCTACCCGGCCCCGCTCGCCCGGGCGGGGTTCCCGGTGCTGGTGCTCGAGACCCGCATGGGCAACGTGGGGCAGCTCTTCGGCTCGGCGATCTTCGAGGAGGCGATCCGCGACGTCGACGCCGCGGTGCGCTGGCTGCGCGACCAGGGGTACGACACGATCGTCCTGTCGGGGTACTCGAGCGGCGCGACCCTCGCGACCCGGTACGCCGCGACGCAGCACGTCCCCGACCTGCGCGGCCTCGTCTGCCTCGGCAACCCGTGGGGGCTTCCCCAGTCGATGCAGCGCCGCGCCGACCACTTCGGCGCCCGGCCCGACTACCAGGAGCTCGTCGGCATGGTCCGGCGGGCGATCGGCGGCAACCCCGACGCCCCCGAGGACGACCGCCTGTTCGTGGTCGAGAGCAGCCGCGGGCCGTCGTCGCGCCCGGCGGACAGCGAGGTCTACACGTACCGCACGTGGTGGCACTCGCGCGGGCCGGCGGCGACCTCGGCGATGGCGTTCCGCCAGATCGGGCAGGTGTGGGCGCCGATCCTGCTGGTGCAGGGCACCGACGACGAGGTCGTGCAGTTCGAGGAGGCCGTCGCCCTCGCCGCGGTCGCGCGCGCCGCGGGCAACCGCGACGTCACGGTGATCCGCATCGACGGCATCGGGCATTCGTTCAAGGGCGGCGAGATCCCCACCCTCGACGCGGTCACCTCGTGGCTGCGGGAGCACGCGTGACCCGCGTCGTCCACCGCGGCGGCCGGCGGCGGGTCCCCGTCTTCGGACGCGACGACCGCGGGCTCGCGATCGACCTGGTGATGACGCACACCGAGGACGGCCAGAACTGGGACGGCATGCTCTTCCGGCCCGCCGACGTCGAGGACGCCCGCCGCCGCCGCCTCGCGGTCCTCGTCATCCACGGCTCCGTCGGCAACTACCTGACCGGCGTGCCGCGGCGGGTTTCCTTCGGCCTCGCGAACGCCGGCTTCTCGGTGATGTCCGTCAACACCCGCATGGCGAACTACGGCGTCTTCTTCGGCGGCGGCCTGATGCACCGGACGCCCCTCGACCTGGACGCCGCCCTGCAGGTGCTCCGCCGCCGGGGCTTCCGCCGCATCGTCCTGCTCGGGTTCAGCATGGGCTCCACGATCGTGACCCACTACCAGGCACTGCGCCTCCCCCCCGACGTCGTCGGGGTCTGCACGCTCGCGCACCCCGCGTCGCTGCCGGCGGCGCTGCGCCTGCGGTGGGACCACTTCGGCGCGGAACCCGGGTACCAGGAGGTCGCCGAGACCGTCCACAACCGCCTCGCGCCCGACTTCGAGGACGCGAGCCGCGACCGGATCTTCCTGGTGCGCCGCGCCCGCGGGTTCGGCGACCGCCCCCTCGACTGCGAGATCTGGACCTACCGCACCTGGTGGCACGCCCGGGGGCCGCGGGCGCCGCACGCCGAGTCGCGCCTGCGGGTCGGCCACGTCACCGTCCCCCTCGCGATCATCCAGGCGGGCGAGGACGAGCTGGTCCGGGAGGGGGAGGGCCCGGAGCTCGAGGCCCTGGCGCGCCAGGGCGACTGCCCGAGCGTCTACCGCACCACCATCCCCGACGCCGACCACGTCTTCACGGGCCTCGACGCCGAGCTCATCGACGCGGTCGTCGGCTGGCTCGACCTGCGCCTGCCGGGCGGCTGATCAGACCCCCGCGGCCGCCTTCGCCGCGTCCACGGCGGCGTCGCCCTCCTCGTCGCCGCGGCGGCGGCTCTCCTCGTCGACCACGAACGGCGTGTCCCCCGACAGGACCGGGGTGAACGCCATCCCCGCCCGCTCGCGCGCCATGTCGAGCCAGGCGGGCGGCAGCTCCTCCGGCAGGGTCACCTCGAGCATCGCGGCGAGCTGGTACGCCCACAGCCGCGCCAGCAGGTCGATGTTGTACCCGCCCCCGGTGACCACCAGCCAGCGACCCTGCGCGGCGTCGAAGGCCAGGTCCCGCAGGATCCCGTAGAGGCGGGGGAACGCGGCGGTCGTGACCTGGAGGTGCGCCATCGGATCGGTGTGGTGCGGGTCGACGCCGGTCATCGTGACGACGACGTCGGGGCGGAAGCGGCGGACGACGGGCCCGACGACCTCCTCCATCGCCCGCAGGTACGGGCCGTCGCCGCTGTACGGCGGCAGCGGCACGTTCACCGACGTCCCCTCGCCCGCGCCGACGCCGCGCTCGGCGATGCCGCCGGTGCCGGGGTAGAGGTGGCGTCCCGTCTCGTGCACGGAGACGGTGAGGACCCGCGGGTCCTCGTAGAAGATCCACTGGACGCCGTTGCCGTGGTGCGCGTCGACGTCGATGTAGGCGATGCGCTCCGCGCCGCGCTCCAGCAGCGACCGGATCGCGACGGCGGCGTCGTTGTAGATGCACATCCCGGACGCGCGGTTCGCCATCGCGTGGTGCAGGCCGGCGGGCGCGGGGCAGAACGCCTGGACGGCGCGGCCCTCCCAGATCTCGATCGCCCCGGTGACGGCCGAGCCGCACGCCGCGGCGGCGGCCTCGTGCATGCCCGGGCGGGCGCGGGTGTCGCCGTCCTGGAAGCCCCACATGCGGGCCTCCGGCTCGGCCGCCAGCGCCGGGTTCGCGCTGTACCGCTTCACCGCGTTCACGTACGCCGGCGCGTGCACCTCGATCAGCTCCGCCTCGGTCGCGAGGCGCGGGTCGTGGCAGGTCACGTCCGGGTGGTCGAGCAGGCCGTAGGCGCGCAGCAGCTCGATGCCGAGCTCGCGGCGCAGGGGCCGTTCGGCGTCGTCGCTCGGGTTGTAGGCCTGGAGGTGGGGTCCGTAGACGAAGGCGGTGGCGGGCATGGGCGGATCGTACCCACGGGTCCCGCGGGGAGGCCACCGCGGGGCGGCGGCCGCCGCCCTCGCCTAACGTCGACGTGAATCGAACGACGAGGAGCCCCGTGCCGCCGATCTCCGCCACCCTCCACACCGACCCGGGCTGCCCGTGGGCGTACTCGGCGCTGCCCGCCCTGCGGGTCATCGACTGGCGGTACGGGTCCCAGATCACGTGGCGCCTCGTCGTGATCGGGTTGACGGAGGACGCCGCGCAGTACGCGGCCCGCGGGTACACCGTCGCCCGGAACCTCCGGGGCAACCTCGCGTTCCGCGACCGCTTCGGCATGCCGTTCGGCCTGCCCGCGAAGGAGCGCATCGCGGCGACCGGCCGCGGGTGCCGCGCGATCGTCGCGGCGCGCCTTGCCGACCCGGGGAGCGAGTGGCGCGTGCTGCGTGCCCTGCAGCTCGCCAACTTCACCACCCCGCTGCTGCTCGACGACGACGATTCGGTGGTGGAGGCGCTGCGCGGCGTCGCGGGCGTCGACGTGGAGGCGATCCGGGCCGGGTTGTCCGACCCCGCGGTCGAGGCCGCCTACCAGGCCGACCGCGCCGAGGCGCGCACCGCCGCGGGGTCCCCGGCCGAGCTGCAGGGCAAGACGGCGGCGACGGACGGGCCCGTGCGCTTCACGGCGCCGTCGGTGGTGTTCGAGGCGGGCGGCACCCGGCTGGTCGCCGGGGGCTGGCAGACGGTCGAGGCGTACGACGTCCTCGTCGCGAACCTCGGCCCCGGCCTGCGCCGCGCCGCCCCGCCGGCCGACCCGGCGCCCCTGCTCGACCGCTACCCCGAGGGGCTCGTCACCCGCGAGGTCGCCGCCCTCATGACGGAGGGCAACGACGACATCGACGTCCCCACCGCGGAGCGGGCGCTCCTCGACCTGGTCGCCGCCGGACGGGCGCGCCGCACGCCGCTCGGCCAGGACGCCCTCTGGACGCCCGTGGCCTGAGCGGCGCCGCGCGGGGCCGCGGGTCAGCCCGCGTCGGCCTCGGCCCGGTCCGCGGCGGTGTAGCAGGCGACGGTCAGCGCCTTCCCCGCCTCGCCCTCGTCGAGGAACGCGCGGGTGAGGTCCTGCGCGCGCTGGCCGGCGGCGGTGATCCGGTCGCCCGCCCCGGCCTCGCCGCGTCCGTACGCGTTCCACAGGTCGAGGGTGCGCTGCCAGGCGGCCGCCATCCGGGTGACGGTCGCGCGGTAGCGCCCGAGCTCGGCGACGCACTCGGCGCGGAAGTCGCCCTCGACGCCGCGCGCGGCGACCCGCACGTCGCGGCTCGCGTCGCGCATGGCGGTGGTGAGCCGGAGGTGGCAGGCGATCGCCTTCCGGGGCGTCGCCCCCGCCTCGAAGAGGCGGGTGGCCGTGTCGTTGCAGGCGTCGCCGTCGGCGACCCACGTGCGGTCCGCCTCGACGAGGGCGGTGAGCGCGGGGTTGAGGGCCGCGGACTGCTCCTCCCCGAAGTAGCCGGCGCGGGGATCGGCCGCGGTCGTGGCCGGCGTCGTCGCGCCGGCGGAGTCGTCGCCGCCGCCGCAGGCGGTGGCCGTCGCGCCGAGCAGCGCGACGAGGAGGAGGAGGGGCAGGAGGCGGGGGTGTCTGTTCATGCCGGGATCCTCCCGGCGGCGGACCGCGACGACGCCATCCCCCCGGTCAGTACGCGCGGACGGAGTCGCGCGGGCCCCACCCGTCGACCGGGGGGGCCCCGCCACCCTCACCCGAGGTCCTTCTCCATGGCGAAGTTGTGGATCGCCACCCCGTCGATATCGAGGTCGCGGCGGTGCAGCTCGCGGAAGCCCCGCCGCGCGAAGAAGCGCCGGGCGGCCTCGCTCGCCTCGGTGTGCAGGCGCGCGACGCCGGCGGCGCGGGCGGCCTCCTCCAGCCGGTCGTAGACCGCCGCGGCGGCGCCGCGCCCCGCGAACTCGGGGGCGCAGTACAGGAAGTCGATGTGGCCGTCGGGCTCGACGTCGCCGAACGCGACGGGGCGGTCGTCGGCGTCGACGGCGACGACGACGGTGCGCCCGTCGGCGTTGCGGGCCGCGACCGCCTCGGCCGACGGGGCCCGCGCGGCCCACGCCGCCACCTGGTCGGCTGCGTAGTCGCGCGGGCCGAGGACCGTCACCGAGCGCCGGTACAGGTCGGCGATCGCCGCGGCGTCGCCGGGGCGCGCGGGACGGGTGCGCGGAGCCGTCACACGATCGAGCGGAGGAGGCCCCCGTCGACGCGCAGGGCGGCGCCGGTCGTGGCGGACGCCTGCTCCGACGCGAGGTAGACGACGAGCGCGGCGACCTCGTCGGGGCTCGCGAGGCGCCCGATCAGCGACGTCGGGCGGTTCTCGGCGACGAAGGCGCGCCCCGCGTCGGTCATCGCGGCCTCGTCCATCGTCCCGTCCGGGTCGAGCATCGCGCGCAGCCCCTCGGTGAGGGTCGGGCCCGGGAGGATGCTGTTGACCGTCACGCCGCTGCCGGGCACCGCCTCCGCCATGCCGCGCGACACCGCGAGCTGGGCGGTCTTGGTCATGCCGTAGTGGACCATCTCGACGGGGATCTGCAGGGCCGACTCGCTCGACACGAAGACCACCCGGCCCCAGCCCCGCTCCACCATCCGCGGGACGTGGTGGCGGGCGAGGCGGACGCCCGACATGACGTTGACGTCGAAGTGGCGCGTCCACTCCTCGTCGGGGATGTCGAACACCGGCTGCGGCGTGAAGACGCCCGCGTTGTTCACGAGGACGTCCACGTCGGGGACGGCCTCGATCAGCGCCGCGCACCCATCGGCGGTCCCGACGTCGGCGCCGACGCCGCGCAGGTCCGTCGCGACGCCGTGCCGCTGGCCGATGACGCGCGCGACCTCCTCCGCCCGCTCCGGGTCGCGTCCGTTGACGACGACCGAGGTCCCCGCCTCCGCGAGGGCGGCGGCGACCGCGAGCCCGATCCCCGACGTCGACCCCGTCACGAGCGCCGTGCGCCCGCGCAGGTCGATCCTCACCCGTGGACCTCCATGGCGTCGATCGCCTCGATGACCTCGACGAGCTGCACCCCGGCGAGGCCGTGCAGGCGGACGTCGGCGCGGTGGTCCCAGGGGGTCTCGCTCTGCGTCAGGATCGCCAGCTTCCCCCCGCCGTCCACGACGATCCCGGGGAGCTGGCTGACGGGGGCGACGACGAGCGAGCTGCCGACGACGAGCATCACGTCGGCCCGGATCGCGTGGTCGTGGGCCGCCTCGATCGCCTCCGCCGGGAGGGGCTCGCCGAACAGGACGACGCCGCTCTTCATCTGGAAGCCGCACGCCGAGCAGCGGGGCACGCCGTCCTCGGCGTCGTCGGCGCGGGCCTTCAGCTCGTCGCCGCTGATGCGGGCGTCGCACCGCAGGCACACCCCGTGCCCGAGGGAGCCGTGCACCTCGATCAGCTCCTGGGTGCCGGCCCGGGCGTGGAGGCGATCGATGTTCTGGGTGATGACGGCCTTCACCAGCCCGCGGCGCTCCAGCTCGGCGACCGCCTCGTGGGCGGGGTTCGGCGCGATGCCGTCGACCATGTCCATGCGGGGACGGTGGAAGCGCCAGAAGCGCTCCGGCTCGGTCACGAACGTCGCCATGGAGCCGACCTCCATCGGGTCGTTCTCCTCCCAGACGCCCCCCGCGGAGCGGAAGTCGGGGATCCCGCTCTCGGTGGAGATGCCGGCGCCGGTGAGGACCACGGCGTGCTCGGCGCCCATCAGCAGGCGGGCGAGGTCGGCGGGTGTGTCGGCCACGACCTCACCCTACCCGGGCGGCGGCCCACTAAGCTGACCCCCGATGCGAGCCGACGGACGACGCGCGGACCAGCTGCGCCCGATCGAGATCCTGCCGGGGTTCGTCGAGACGGCGGACGGCAGCGCCCTCATCTCCGTGGGGCGCACCCGCGTCATCTGCACCGCCTCGGTCGACGAGAACGTCCCCGCCTGGATGCGCGGCCGCGGCCGCGGCTGGGTGACCGCCGAGTACGGGATGCTCCCCGCGTCGACGGGCGACCGCAAGGCGCGCGACATCAGCAAGGGGCGCCTCGACGGCCGCACCACCGAGATCCAGCGCCTCATCGGCCGCTCGGTGCGCGCGGTGGTCGACATGCAGGGCCTCGGGGAGCGGACGGTCTGGCTCGACTGCGACGTCCTCCAGGCCGACGGCGGCACCCGCTGCGCCTCGATCTGCGGCGCCTGGGTGGCGTTGCGGCTCGCGCTCGGCGCCCTCGTGGAGAAGGGCGCCCTCGAGGCGCTGCCGCTGCGCGACTCCCTCGCCGCGGTGAGCGTCGGGATGGTCGACGGCGTCCCGCTGCTCGACCTCGCCTACGTCGAGGACTCCCGCGCCGAGTCGGACATGAACGTCGTCATGACGGGGTCGGGCCGCCTGGTCGAGGTGCAGGCGACCGCGGAGGGCCAGACCTTCTCGCGCCCCGAGCTCGACGTGCTGCTCGACCTGGCCGAGGCCGGCGTGACGCGCCTCACGGAGGCGCAGCAGGCGGCGGTCGCGCCGTGAGGATCGTGCTCGCCACCGGCAACAGCGACAAGGTCGCGGAGCTGCGCCCACTGCTCGCGCCCCGCCGGGTCGACGGCGCGCCGGAGGGCTTCGACCCCGAGGAGACCGGGGTGACGCTGCTGCAGAACGCGTGGATCAAGGCCGCCGCCCTGCGCGACGCGGTCGACGACGACGCGATCGTGCTCGCCGACGACTCCGGCCTCGTCGTCCACGCGCTGGGCGGCCGGCCGGGTGTGTTCAGCGCCCGCTACGCCGGTCCCGACGCGACGTACGCCGACAACTGCCGGCGGCTCCTCGACGAGATGGAGGGGGTCGACGACCGCTCCGCCGCGTTCGTCTGCGTGTTGGTGGGGCTCGGCCCCTGCGACATGATGCTGGTGTCCTGCGGGACGCTCCCCGGCACGATCGCCCCCGCGATGCGCGGCGGCGGCGGGTTCGGCTACGACCCCGTCTTCCTGCCCGCGGGCGACCCCCGGTCGCTGGCGGAGCTCACCCAGGACGAGAAGGCCGTCATCTCGCACCGCGGCCGGGCGGCGCGCCGGATGGCCGCGATGCTCCCCGCGGCGTGAGCAGCCACCTCGCGGGCCGGCGGGCCCTCGTCACGGGCGGCGCGATCCGCGTCGGCCGCGCGCTCAGCCTCGAGCTCGCCGGGATGGGCCTCGACGTCGCCGTGCACTACCGCTCGTCGGAGGCGCCGGCCGAGGAGACCGCCGCCGACTGCCGCGCCCGCGGCGTGCGCGCCGCCGCGGTGGGGGGCGACCTCGTCACCGCCGCCGGGTGCCGCGACCTGGTCTCCGCCGCGGAGGGTGCGCTCGGCGGCGGCATCGACGTGCTCGTCAACTCCGCCGCGAACTTCCTGTCGGCCCCGTTCGCCGAGACGACCGAGGACGACTTCGACCTGGCGCTGGCCGTGAACCTGAAGGCGCCGTTCTTCTGCTCCCAGGCCGTCGCGCCGGGGATGACGGAGCGGGGCTTCGGCCGGATCGTGAACATGGCCGACGTCGCGGGGCTGGAGCCGTGGCCGCGCTTCACCGCCCACTCGGTGGCGAAGGCCGGGATCGTGATGCTGACCGAGAGCCTCGCCCAGGCCCTCGCGCCCGCCGTCACGGTGAACGCGATCGCGCCGGGGACGGTGCTGATGCCCGACGGCTCCTCGGAGGACGCGGTGCGGCGGGCGCGGGAGAAGAGCGTCCTCGACCGGATAGGGTCACCCGACGACGTGGCGGGCGCGCTCCGCTACCTGCTGGAGGCGGACTACGTGACGGGTCACACCCTGGTGGTGGACGGCGGGCGACTGGTGAGGCCGTGACGGTGGGGCACCCCCCGGCGCCGCCCCTGTCGCGTGTGCTGTCGTGGCTCGTCGGCTGCGTCGTCGTCGCCTGGCTCGTCGTCTACAACGTCATGCGGATCACGGGGTCCAACCCGTCCGACGCGGCGTTGCCGTCGCTCGGCATCGGCGTCGTCGTGGGCGCGGTGGTCTTCGCCGTCGGACTCGTCGCCGTCCGCCGTCTCGCGGCCGCGGGGCGCGTCGTCACGCCCGGCCCCGTCGAGATCCCCGGACCGGCGCAGCTCGAGCCGGCCCAGCGGGACGCGCTGAACCTGGCCTGGCCGGCCCTCGGCGCGATGGCCCTGGTGGCGCTCGGCCTGGGCGCCTACCTCGGGCTCGACTGGCTCGGCACCGACAGCGACGCGCGGGCGACGACCACCCTGATCCTCGCCGTGTGGAACGTGCTGGTGGGCCTCTGGCTCGGCGACGAGGCCCTGCGGCTGCGGCGCGGCGAGGCGGACGGCATCGAGTCGATCGTGCTCGGCTGCGGCCTGACGGCGGTGCTCGCCGGCGTCGGCCTGTCGCGCGACCTCGCGGGCCCGGCGCAGATGGTGCTGATCGTGCTCGCCGGCGCCGCGGGCCTGCTCGTCGCCCTCGCGGTCTGGCGCCTGCGCGGCGCCCGCGGCGTCCCGGTGGGTGCCGTCGGCGTGGTGGTCGCCGCGGCGTTGTCGCTGATCCTGCCCCTCGTCCTCTAGCCCGGCGTGAGCGCGACGCTCGTCTGCCCGCTCGACGGGACGGTGGTCGCCGACGCGGCCGAGCCCGCCCCCGGCACCTGCCCCGGCTGCGGGGCCGTGTTCGCGGGCGGGGGGACGTCCCCGCCGGAGGCCGTCGCCCGCGCGCTCGCCGACTGGGGCGTCGAGGGCGACGCCGACGTCGTCGCGCGCCGCCTGTTCGAGACCGACCCCGGCGACCCGCCGGCGCCGGCGCTCGCCATCACCTCGGACCGCCGCGACGGCTTCTACCTGTGGTGGGTCTTCGCCCGCGGCGGCCCCGCCGCCGCCGTCGCCCACCTGACCGGGGCCGCCCCACCGGCCTGAGCGCGGCCGCGGGACGTGTGACGCGGCGGGTACTGGCACGCCCGCCGGCATACGGGTAACCTGCTCTGGCACTCTTGTCCCGTGAGTGCCAGACGCGCGAACCGCCCGCGGCGACACCGTCGTCCCGGAGCCGCGCATGAGAGTGCCACTACTCGACCCCGGGAGGGCCGATGAATCTGAAGCCCCTGGGCGATCGCGTGATCGTCAAGGCCGTGGAGCAGGAAGAGGTCACCGCCAGCGGACTGGTGCTGCCGGACACGGCCAAGGAGAAGCCGCAGCGCGGCATCGTCGTCGCTGTCGGTGAGGGTCGTTGGGTGGACGGCGCGCGCGTCGCGCTCGAGGTGTCCGACGGCGATGAGGTCATCTACTCCAAGTACGGCGGCACCGAGGTGAAGCTCGAGGGTGAGGACGTCCTGATCCTCTCCGAGCACGACATCCTCGCCCGTGTCGCCGCGACGCCGAAGGCGCCCGCGAAGCGCGCCTCGTCCCGCAAGCCCGCCGCGAAGAAGAAGTAACCCGCGGCACCCACCGACATTTCGGAACGACGCTAAGGAGAAACGCCAGAGATGGCAAAGCTGCTCAAGTTCAACGAGGACGCCCGTCGGGCCCTCGAGCGTGGTGTGAACACCCTTGCTGATGCGGTGAAGGTGACTCTCGGTCCGAAGGGCCGGTATGTGGTGCTCGACAAGAAGTTCGGTGCCCCGACGATCACGAATGATGGTGTGACGATCGCTCGTGAGATCGAGGTCGAGGACGTCTTCGAGAACCAGGGTGCCCAGCTTGTGCGTGAGGTCGCGACCGCCACGAACGATGTGGCGGGTGACGGCACCACGACGGCGACGGTGTTGGCGCAGGCGATCGTGCGTGAGGGCCTGAAGAACGTCGCTGCGGGTGCGAACCCGATGGGGTTGAAGCGCGGTATCGAGGCTGCGGTGGAGCGGGTCGTGGCGGAGATCGCCAAGCAGTCGAAGGAGGTGTCGGGTAAGGAGGACATCGCCCGTGTCGCGGCGATCTCCAGCCGGGACCGTGAGATCGGCGATGTCATCTCCGACGCGATCGAGAAGGTCGGTAAGGACGGTGTCGTGAACGTGGAGGAGGGCCAGACCTTCGGGATGGACCTCGAGTTCACGGAGGGGATGCAGTTCGACCGTGGCTACATGTCGCCGTACATGGTCACGGATCAGGACCGGATGGAGGCCGTCCTCGACGACCCGTTCCTGCTGGTCCATGGCGGGAAGATCTCCTCGGTGCAGGACATCCTGCCGTTGTTGGAGCAGGTCATCGGCCAGGGCCGGCCGCTTCTGATCATCGCCGAGGACGTCGAGGGTGAGGCGTTGGCGACCCTGATCGTGAACAAGCTGCGTGGGACGTTCACGGGTATCGCGGTGAAGGCCCCCGGTTTCGGGGATCGGCGTAAGCGGATGCTCGAGGACATCGCGATCCTGACCGGTGGCGAGGTGATCGCCGAGGAGATGGGTCTGAAGTTGGCGAACACCCAGATCACCCAGTTGGGGAAGGCCCGGCGGGTGGTGATCTCCAAGGACGCGACCACCATCATCGACGGTGCCGGCGACCCGGAGGACATCAAGGGCCGCATCAAGCAGATCAAGGCGGAGATCGAGACGACCGACTCGGACTTCGACCGTGAGAAGCTGCAGGAGCGCCTGGCGAAGTTGGCGGGCGGTGTCGCGGTCGTGAAGGTGGGTGCGGCGACCGAGACGGAGATGAAGGAGAAGAAGCACCGGGTGGAGGACGCTCTGCAGGCGACCCGCGCGGCGCTTGAGGAGGGTGTCGTCCCCGGTGGCGGCGTCGTCTTGGTGAACTCCATCAAGGCCCTGGATGGCCTGGAGCTGTCGGGCGATGAGGCAACGGGTGCGAACATCGTGCGCCGTGCCTTGGAGGAGCCGCTGCGTCAGCTCGCCGAGAACGCCGGCCTGGAGGGGTCGGTCGTGGTGGGCGAGGTGAAGGGCCGCAAGCCGGGTATCGGCTTGAACGTGGACACGGGGGAGTACGTGGACCTGGTGAAGGCCGGGATCATCGACCCCGCGATGGTGACGCGTTCGGCGCTCCAGAACGCCGCGTCGATCGCGAAGAACATCATCACCACCGAGTGCGTCGTCGCCGACAAGCCCGAGGAGTCGGGCGGCGGTGGCGGTGGCGGCATGGGCATGTCCCCGAACATGGGCGGCATGGGCATGGGCGGCGGGATGATGTAGGTCGCCTCCCCCCTCGGGGGGAGCCGGTCCCGCTCGACCGACGGGCGCCCCTCACGGGGCGCCCGTCCTCGTCGACGGCGGCGTCGCCGCCCGGGGTCGGCGACGCGGGGGACCGGGGGACGGCGCGGTTGTCGACTCCCGGGTCGCCCGACCGATAGGTCACTGATGCCATTGGAGCTCCGTTACCGCGACGGCGTGTTCGCCGTCGACTCGACCCGGGGGCGGACGGGTGCGCGGGCGGCTCCGCTGCGCGCCGTGGAGGCGCCGACGGCGGCGGCGCTGCTCGCCGACTGGCGGGACGCGGGTCGTCGCATCGCGCGTGTCCGGCGTCTGCAGGGCGCGCTGCTCGGGGGCCTCGGCGTCGCCGGCATCGGCGGGTCCGCGGCGACCCTCCAGCTCGGGGTCGGTGGCGAGGGCGCGGTGGTGGCGTTGCTGTCGGTGCTGCTGGCGGCGGCGGTCGGCGTGTGGGCGTCCCTCGGGCGTGCCCTGAGCCGGGCGATCGGCGCCCTCGAGTTGTCGGCGGGCCTGCTGGCGGACCTCGCGGCGACGGATCCCCTGACGGAGCTGCCGAACCACCGTGCGTTCCACGAGCGTCTGCTGCAGGAGGTGGCGCTGGCGGAGCGGTCGGGACGTCCCCTGTCGCTGGTCCTGCTCGACCTCGACCACTTCAAGCGCATCAACGACTCGTTCGGGCACCCGGCGGGCGACGCGGTGGTGACGGAGGTCGCCCGCCGCCTCGCCTCCTGCGCGCGGCGTGGTGAGGTGGTGGCGCGGGTCGGCGGCGAGGAGTTCGGGTGGCTGCTGCCGGGCGCCGACGCGATGGATGCGTGGCAGGCGGCGGAGCGGGCGCGTGTCGAGGTGTCCGCGACGCCCCTGTTGTCGTACGGGTCGTTGACGATCTCCGCCGGTGTCTGCGAGTTGTCGCAGGCGGGTGGGGCGGGGGAGCTGCACCGCCTCGCCGACGGGGCGTTGTACTGGGCGAAGGCGCACGGCCGCGACCGCTGCATCCGGTACTCGCCGGAGGTGGTGGAGGAGCTCTCCGCGGGGGAGCGCGCGGCCCGGCTCGAGCACCAGCAGGCGCTGAACGCCGTGCACGCGCTGGCGCGGGCGGTGGACGCGAAGGACCCGTACACGCAGCGCCATTCGGAGCGGGTCGCGGACATCGCGGTGCGGTTGGCGCTGGAGCTCGGCTGGCCGGCGGAGCGCCTGCGGGAGCTGCGGGAGGCGGCGGTGCTGCACGACGTCGGGAAGATCGCCGTCCCCGACGCGATCCTGACGAAGCCGGGCGCGTTGACGCCGGACGAGTTCGCGCTCGTCCGGGAGCACCCGGCCCGTGGCGCGGAGATCGTGGCGGAGGCCCTGACGCCGGAGCAGGCGTCGTGGGTGCGGGGCCACCACGAACGCGTCGACGGCGGCGGCTACCCGGACGGCATCGCAGGTGACGCGATCCCCGACGGCGCGCGGGTGATGGCGCTCGCGGACGCGTGGGACGCGATGACGAGCGACCGCCCGTACCGCGCGGGCCTCGCCGCCCGGAGGGCCCTCGACATCTGCCGGGCGGAGGCGGGCGCCCAGTTCGCCCCGGAGGTGGTCGATGCGCTGCAGGCGTTGTGGGAGCAGTCGGCGATCCCGCACTCCCTCCCCGCCGTCCCGGAGGACGACCCCGACCTGGCGCAGGAGCTGCAGTACCGGGGTGCGGGGGCGGTCCCCGTCGCCCGCCGCGAACGCCGTCCCGCCGCCGGCCCCGGCCTGGTGTACCGCGGCCTCCGCGTCCCCGACGAGGACGTCCCCGAGGCCTGACGGGGGGCGGTTGGGCCCGGCTCGAGCACCTCGGGGGGACAGGGAGCCGGGGCGCCGCGTCGTTCCCCGGAGAGGGTTCCCGATGGACGAACACCTCCGGGGACATGGGAGCCGGGGGCGCTGCGTGGTTCTCCGGGATGGGTTCGACCGGATGAACCCGTCGGGGGGACAAGGGAGCCGGGGGCGCGGCGTCGTTCCCCGGAAGGGTTTCTCGATGGACGAACACCTCCGGGGAACAAGGGAGCCGGGGGCGCCGCGTGGTTCCCCGGATGGGGTTCGTGCGGATGAACCGGTCTGGGGGACAAGGGAGCCGGGGGCGCTGCGTCGTTCCCTGGAAGGGTTTCTCGATGGACGAACACCTCCGGGGACAAGGGAGCCGGAGGCGCCGCGTGGGTTCCCGGAGGGGGTTCGTCCGGCGGGGCCCCGTTCAATGACGGGGTCCGCGGGGCCCGCGGGCTGCGGCGGTGGCCCGGGGGCGCGCGGTCCCCGTGGCGGGGGTGGCTCGTCCATCCAGCGTCCGTCGCCGAACCAGCGGCGCATGGTCCGGTCGCTCGGGGGGCGTGCGGTCCCGCGGGATTCCCGTTCCCGGAGGCGCGCGATGACCTCGTGGGGTGGCTCGCCGGCGGCGAAGGCGCGTTCCGCCTCGGCGCGGAGGGTCGGCCAGGCGTAGGAGCCGGGGAGGTCGCGGGGTGACCGCCGCGACCCGGCGAGCCGCGCCTGGTGGAGCGACAGGGCGCGGGACCGGGTGGACGTGAGGCATCCCGCGGCCCGCCACACGTGGAGGAGGCTCGCGACGAGGTCCCGTCCGGCGCGGCGGGTGAGGAAGCCGGGGGACCGGTGCGCCGCGCACAGCCACACCCGCACGCCGCACGGCAGGTGCAGCTCCGCCCGCGGGCCCTCACCCGCACCGACGCAGATCGCGCACGCCGGGGTGCTCCCGAGTCGTTCCCCCTTGTAGAAGCTCCGCGCCATGGGGGGGATGTTGGCGAACCGATCCCGACCCGGAGCCCCCCGGCTGTGCCGGAACGGCGACGCCCCCGTGTCCGTTTCCGTCGCGATCGACCGCCCGTCCGTCGGCCAAGTGACCGGGGACCCGGGGTCGATCGGCCGGACACCGCCCGGTCAATCGACCGACCACCGACGCACCCGGGGGAGGGGACCCGGACCGACCACGACCACCCCGGCCCCCGCCGCCGCGCAGGGCTCCTCAGACGGGCTCGAGGTCGGGGCGGGAGTAATGGCCGGCGACGTCGAAGACGCGGCGGGCGGCGAGGATCGCGGCGTGGTCGCAGTCGGCGTAGAGGATCTCCTCCCGCCCGGCGACGGGGCCCGCGACGATCGTCCCGCCCGGGTCGACGATGACACTGTTGCCCACCAGGAGCTCGTCGGGGCAGGCGGCGAGCTCGTCGGGGAACGGGAAGTCGTCGGGGAAGGCGTCGCGGCGGAGGTACTGGACGGGGGACAGCACGTACGCGCCGGCCTCGAAGGCGAAGGTGCGCATCGCCGCCACCCAGATGTCCCGGTCGTCCGCCGTCGGGGCGAGGTGGAAGTCGCAGCCGCCGCGGTGGAGCCGGGCGCGGGCGGCGGGCATGAAGTTCTCCCAGCAGATCAGGCCGCCGAGGCGCCCGATCTCCGTCGCGATCGGGTCGAGGTCGTCGCCGGCGCCCTGCCCCCAGAACACCCGCTCGTGCAGCGTCGGGATCAGCTTGCGGTGCCGGTGCGCCAGCCGCCCGTCCGGGCCGAACCACAGGAGCGAGTTCCACAACGTCCCGGGGCGGGCGGGGTCGCGTTCGTTCACGCCCACCGCCACCCACGCGCCCGCCCGCCGGGCGGCCGCACCGAGCCGGGCGGTGAGGGGACCGGGGACGTCCACCGCCCCCTCCCACATCCGCCGGTGCAGCTCCGTCGCCGCCGCCGACCAGCGCGCCGACGCGTACGCCCAGCGGGAACTCGGGTACAGCGACACGAACGCCTCCGGCAACGCCACCAGGCGGGCGCCGCCGTCCCCCGCCTCCTCGATCAGGCGGCACGCCTTCGCGACCGTCGCGTCGGCGTCCAGCACCACCGGCGTCGCCTGCACCAACGCGACCCGGACCACGCCGGGCCCCGTCATCGCCCGCCCCCCGCGCCGACGGAGACGCCGACGACCTCGGCGGTGTGCTCGCCGAGGCGGGGCGCCGGACCACCCGGCCGCGGGGGCGTCCGGGAGAACCTCAGCGGCGGTCCCGTCGCCCGCTCCCTCCCCAACGTCGGGTCATCGACCTCCACCACGAGGCCGATCGCCGCCGCATCGGGGTGGTCGAGCAGGGAGAACGGGCGGTCCGCCACCTCGCCGTGGGGGAGGCCGGCGGCGTCGAGGGCGGTCAGCCAATTGGCCGACGGCTCCGCGGCCAATCGCTCCCCGATCAGCACGGCGAGCTCGTCCGAGTGCCGCGCCCGGGAGGGGAGGTCGGCGAAGCGGGGGTCGTCGAGGAGGTGGCCGAGGCCGAGGGCGGTGAGCGCGCGGGCGTGGAGGCGGGGGGCGTAGCAGGCGAGGGCGACCGCCCCGTCGGCGGTGCGGTACGTCCGGTACAGCGCCCCGACGAAGCGGTTGAAGAGCGGCTCGCCGGAGTCCTCCTCGATGAGGCGGTGCGCGGCGAGGGCGGCGGAGGCCTCGAGGAGGGACGTCTCCACCACCTGGCCGCGGCCGCTCCGCTCGCGTTCGAGGAGGGCGGCGAGGATCCCGGACACCATGATCCACGGGGCGACGGTGTCGTGGGCGGGGACCGGCATCACCCGGCCGCCGTTCGCCGCGACGAGGCCGCTCTCCGACTGGAGGGCGACGTCCGTCCCCCGCCGCCCGCCCGGCCCGAACGCCGACAGGCTGCAGTGCACGAGCCGCGGGTTCCGCCCCGTCAGCTCCGCCGCGCCCGCGCCCAGGCGCTCCGCGACGCCGGGGGCGAAGGAGTGGACGAGGACGTCGGCGCCGTCGACGAGGCGGTGGAGCGCCGCGCGCCCCTCCTCCGTCCCCAGGTCGAGGACGACGCCGCGCTTGCCCCGGTTCACGGCGTGGAAGACCCGGCTCTCGCCGCGCACGTCGTCGACGGCGCGCCACTGGTCCCCCTCGGGCGGCTCGACCTTCACCACGTCCGCCCCCAGCTGCGCCAACGCCATCGTCGCGAGCGGCCCGCCGAGGTGGTGGGTCAGGTCGATCACCCGGACCCCCTCCAGCGGCGCGCTCACGACGCCGACCCCGCGTACACGGCGGCCAGCTCGGCCGTCCCCTCCCGCGGGCCGCAGCAGTACACCCGGTGGTCCGTGATGCCGGCCGGCCCGACGCGCATCACGTGCGCCTGGCGCGACACCCACGGGTTCCCCTCGTAGGTGCTGGTGCGCTCGAACTCCACCACGGCGCGCTCGCCGTCGCGGACGGTGCCGAGGAACGCGAACGACGGGTCCTCCTCCCACGTCGTGAACCACTCCGCCACCTTCGCCGCGACCGCCTCCGCGCCGTCGGCACGCTGGAACGTGTTCGGCGTCATCCCCACGAACCGCGCCTCCGGCGCGTAGACGGCGCGGATCCCGGCGGCGTCCTTCATGTCGATCGCCTCGACGAGGCGTGAGACGGGGTCGGTCATGGTGAGCTCCTCACTCGCGGGCTGCGTGACGTGACCGAGCCTGCCCCGCCCCCGTCAACGCTCCGTCAACGCCGCGTCCCCCGGCCGTCACGGAGCGGCGGGCGCGTTGATCGGCGGGCGCCGGGGGTGTCTGATGGGCCCATGCTCACCGCCCGGCTCTTCGGGGGACTGCGCGTCTGGATCGACGAACGGCCGCTGCCGCCGCTTCCGGGCCTCCGACCGCGCGCGCTGCTCGCCCAGCTCCTCCTCGACCCGACGCCTCAGCCGCGGGCGCGCCTCGCCGGGCGGTTCTGGCCGGACGTCCTCGACACCAGCGCCCGCGCGTCGCTGCGCAGCGCCCTCTGGACGGTGCGGGAGGCCCTCGACGCCGTCGGCGGCTCCGCCTACCTCGACGCCGGCCGCGCCCACGTCGGCATCGCCGGTGACCTGCCCCGCGACGTCGACACCGAGCGCTTCGCCGACCTCGCCGCCCGCCGTGACGACCCGGCGGCGCTGGAGGAGGCCGTCGCCCTCGCCGCGGGGCCCCTGCTCGCCGACCTCGCCGACGAATGGGTGCTCGACGCCCAGGACGCCCACCGGGCCGCGCTCGTCGACGTCCTGCGCCGCCTCGCCCGCCTCGCCGAGGACGCGGGCGACCTGCCCGCCGCGGTCCGCTGGACACGCGCCGTCGTCGCCGAGGAGCGCTTCGACGAGGGGGCGCACCGCGACCTCATGCGACTCCTCGACGCGTGCGGGGAGCGGGCGCAGGCCCTCGACGGGTACGACCGCCTCCGGCGGCTGCTCGCCTCCGACCTCGGCATCGTCCCGTCGCCCGCCACCCGGGAGCTCGCCCGCGCACTCCGCGGCGACGGGCCCCCCGCACCGGCCGCGCCGGCCCCCGCACCGGCGTCGCGGCGGCCGCCGCCGCCGCGGTCGGCGCCCGTCGGCCGCCGGCACGAGCGGGCGGTCCTGCGCGGGGCGTGGGAGGCCGCGGCGTCCGGCGCCGGCGGCCTCGCGGTGGTGGCGGGCCACGGCGGCATCGGCAAGTCGTGCCTCGTCGACGACCTCGCCGCCGCGGCCCGGGCGGAGGGTGCGCTCGTCGCCCGCGGCGACGCGCTCGACATCGAGGGCGCCCCGCCGCTCGCGCCCTGGTCGGAGGCCGTCCGCACCCTCGTCGAGGCGGTGCCCGCCCCGGACGGCGCGGCGTGGCCGGGTGACCTCGCGCGGCTCAGCCCCGCCGTCGCGACCGCGTGGGGCCGGCCGCCCGGTGACGCGGCGCCCGCCCCCGGGCTCGAGCGGATCCTGGTGTTCGAGGCGGTCGCCGAGCTCGTCGCGTGGGCCGCGCGCCGGGCGCCGGTGCTCCTGGTGCTGGAGGACCTCCACACCGCCGACCCGGCCACGTGCGCGCTGCTCGCCCACGTCGCCCGCCGGCTCGCGGGCGTCCCCGCCCTCATCGTCGCCACGCGGCGCCCCGCGCCGGACGCCGGCGGCCTCGACGCGGCGGTCGACGCGGTCCGCCCCCGGCTGCGCGTCGATGACGTCGCGCTCGGCCCGCTCGACCCGGAGGCCACCGCCGCCGTCGTCGCCGGGCACGCCCCGGGGCTCGCCGCGGACGCCGTCGACCGGGTCGCCCGGGCGGCGGGAGGCAACCCGCTGCTCGCGCGGGAGGCGGCACGGGCCGCCGCCGCGGGCCGCGACCCCGCCGAGGGCCTGCGCGCCGCCGTCCGCCGGCCCCTCGCCCGCCTCGCCCCGTCGTCGCGCCCGCTCGTCGATGCCGTCGCCGCCGCGGGCCGGGCCCTCCCCGCCGAGGAGGCCGGGCGGGTCGCGCCCGGTGGGCTCGGGGAGGCCCTCGCCGACGCGCAGGCGCAGGGCCTGCTCGTCCGCGACGACGACGGGCGCGTCCGGTTCGCCCACGACCTGCTCCGCGACGCCTGCTACGCCGAGATCGGCGACGCCCGCCGCGCCGCCGCGCACCGGCGGCTCGCGGCGGCCCTCGGCGCGCACAGCGGCCGCCGGGCGGGCGAGGTCGCCCGCCACCACCTGCGGGGCGGCGACCCCGAGACGGCGCGGCGGTACCTCGCCGAGGCCGCGCGCGACGCCCGGGCGCTCGGCGCCCTGGACGAGGCCGCCGCGTACCTCACCGAGGCGGCCGCCATGGCGGGCGGCGACGCCGTCGGCCGCGCCGAGCTGTGGCTCGCGCTCGCCGAGGTCCACGCGTGGCGGGCCGACCGCCCGGCGATGGACGCGGCGTTCGCACGCGCCGAGGCGCGGCTGTCGGAGGCCGGCGACGCCCGCGGCCTCGCGTACGCCCACGCCTCGCGTGGACGCTGGCTGCACACCACCCTCTGCCACCCCGCGGAGGCCCTCGCCGCGAGCCGCCGGGCGCTCGCCGTCATCGACGGCGGCCGCCTCCCGGTGCCGGAGGTGCGGCTGCTGGCCCTCACCGGCGCGGCCTGGGCGGAGGCCGTCGCCGGCGACCCCGCCGAGGCGGCCCGGCTCGCCGACGCCGCCCGCGCGATGCCCGAGGCCGACGGCGACGTCGCGCTGGAGGCCGAGCTGGAGCACGCACGCGGGACGGCGCTCCTGCGCGCCGGCGACGCCGTCGCCGCGGGGGAGGTGTGCGAACGGGCCGCGTCGCTCGCCCACGCCGCCGGGCGCGCCGACATGGCCGCGCTCTGCCTGCTGACCGCCTCGACGGCCGCGGCCTGCGCCGGGCAGGTGGAGCGGGTCCTGGCGCTCGCCGACCGCCTCGACGGCTGGGCGTGGCCGGGCGTCGGGCTGCAGGCCCAGATGGCGGCGGCCCGCGCGCACGCCCTCGCCCGCCTCGGCCGCCACGGGGAGGCCGTCGCCGCCGCGCGCGAGGCCGTCGCGGCGGCCGACCGGGCGGGGGACGCGATCAACCGTCCCCTCGCGGCGCTCGACCTCGGCCTGGTGCTGCTCGAGTCCGGGGATCCCGACGCGGCGGCCGCGTCCCTGCGCGAGGCGCTCGACGCCCCCGCGGCGCCCGTGCCCCGCGCCCTCGCCCGCCTGCGGCTCGCCGAGGCGCTCGTGCGCGCCGGAGACCCGGCGGCCGCGCGGACGGCGCTCGACGAGGTGCCCTTCGAGCCGGCCCGCGCCGCCGACATGGTCGAGTCGCTCGTGCCGCGCATCGCCCACGTCCGGGCGCTGCTGGCGGCGGGCGGCGGCGACGCGACCGAGGCGGCGCGCCGCCTCGACGAGGCGGAGGCGGGCTGGCGGCGCCTCGCGGCGTCGCCGCGGGCCGGTGAGGCGGTCGCCGCGGTGCTGGTCGACCTCGGCCGCCCGCCCGTCGCGGGGCTCGTCGACCCGGTCCACGAGTTGGCGCGCGTCGCGGCCGACCGCGCGCCCACCCCCGTGGCAGGATCCGTCTGATGCCCGGCTTCACCGTCACCAGCGTGTGCCCCGCGCCGGCGCTCGACGTCTTCGCCCTGCTCCACGACCCGGCGCGCATCGCCGAGTGGTGGGCCGACACCGACCGCGTCGAGGCGGGCGACGACGGCGTCGTCACCCGCTACGCGAGCGCGTGGCCCGACTTCCCCTACCCGCTCGGCGTCGCCCGGGGGGAGGGGGCCGTGACCATCTCGTGCCTGATGTCGGACATCGTCTACGAGTGGCGCCTCGCGCCGCACCCCGACGGGTGCGAGATCCGGGCGCGGGTGGAGCTGCCGGAGGCCGAGGCCGGGAAGCTCGAGGCCCAGCGCGACGAGGTCGGCCGCTCCATGGGGCGGCTCATCGCGCTGGCGGCGGCCACCCCGGGCTGACGGGCCCGTCGGAGCCGGCGGTGTAGTCCCGGAGCCCGGGGACGCCGGTGCGCCACGCGTCGAGGATCGGGCCGACGATGCGCCAGCACTCCTCCGCCTCGTCGCCGCGGATGGAGAGGGTGGGGTCGCCCGCGAGCACGTCGAGGATCACCCGGCCGTAGGCGGACACGTCCTGCGGGGCGAGGTGGGCGGCGAGCGTGACCTCCTCCACCGTGAACGGCTCCCCGGGGCCGTTGACCGTCACCGACAGCTCCAGGCGGTCCGGGGCGAGCCCGAGGAGCAGCACGTTCGGCTCGGGGTGCTGGCCCTGCCCGAAGGCGAGGTGGGGGACGGGCCGGAACCGGATGGCGACCTCCTGCCGCAACGCCCCCAAGGCCTTCCCGCTGCGCAACGTGAACGGCACGCCCGACCAGCGCCACGTGTCCACCCAGAGGGTGACGGCGGCGAACGTCTCCGTGCCCCGCGCCGGGTCGACGCCCTCCTCCGACGCGTAGTCGGGGACCGGGCCGCCGACGGCGTCACCCGCCGTGTACCGGGCCCGCACCGTCTGGGCGGCGACGTCGTCGGGTGTCCGGATCGACCGCAGCAGGTCGACCTTGCGGTCCCGCAGGTCCCGTTCGTGGAGGGTCGGCGGCGGCTCCATCGCCACCAGCGTCAGCACCTGCAGCAGGTGGTTCTGGATCATGTCCCGCAGCGCGCCCGCGCGGTCGTAGTACCCGGCGCGCCCCTCCAGGGCGAGGGTCTCGTCCCACACCACGTCGACGCGCTCGATGTGCTCGCGGTTCCAGATCGGCTCGAACAGGCGGTTCGCGAACCGCAGGCCCAGCAGGTTCTGCACCGTCTGCTTGCCGAGGAAGTGGTCGACGCGGTGGATCGCGTCCTCCGGCAGGACGTCCCGCAGCAACGCGTTCAGCGCCTGCGCGGACGCGAGGTCCTCCCCGAACGGCTTCTCGACCACCATGCGGCTGCCCTCCGGCAGGCCCGCCTCGGCGGCGGCGCGGATGGCGGGCGCGAAGACCGGTGGCGGCAGCGCCAGGTAGACCACCGCGGGCCCCTCCCCGTCGGCGAGCGCCGCACGCAGGGCGTCGGGGTCGGTCGCGTCGCCGCGCCGGTACGTGCAGGACCCGGCGAGCGCCTCCGCCGCCGACCGCGCCGCCGCGTCGCCGTGCACGCCGACCGCGGTGCGCACGTGGGCGCGGAACGTCGCGTCGTCCATCGCGGCCCGGTCCACCCCCACGATCGCGAGGTCGTCCGGCAGGCGCCCGTGGGCCCGCAGGCCCGCGAGGGCCGGCAGCAGCAGGCGGGCCGCCAGGTCGCCGCCGGCACCGAGCACGATCATCCGCGAGATCACGGGGGCAGCCTAGTCCCCCGGCGCGGGGGCGGGTCCCGCCCCACCGGCCCGCCGGGCCGCGACGGCGCCTGCCACCGCGACGACCTGCAGCACCACGATCCCCGCCGCCGGCACCGCCTGCCACGGCGTCCGCGCGAGGAGCAGCACCGCGCACGGCACCGTGAGCACCGAGCAGGCCAGCGGCAGCCGTCGCAGCGGCACGGCGTCCGCCGCGATCGCCCCCGCCGCCACCACCAGCGACAGCAGCGCGCACGACACCGTCACCGCGAGGTTGTCGGGCCGCTCCATCGCGACGGCCGCCGTCAGCGCGGCGCCGCCGAGCAGCAGGAGCAGCGCCCGCAGGGTCATCCGCCGGCGCGGTCCAGCACGCGCCCCGTCAGGTCCACGAACCGGTACGCCACGCGGTCGCCCGCGACGTCGATGCGCAGGTGGCCGAAGTCGGTGAGGGAGAGCTGCGCGCCACGGGTCGGGCGCGTGAACTCGTCCGCCCCGATCGGGCCCCCGCCGGTGCCGACCGTGAACGCCCGCACGCCGTCCACGACCCGCCGCTCGTACCGGTGCAGGTGGCCGGAGATGACGGCGTCGACGCCCGCCGCCCGCGCGACGGGCAGCAGCGGGTCACCCGGCTGGGGCGGCCGGTGGACGACCACGAACCGGTGGCGGAACCCGGGGCGCGCGAGCGCCTCCCGCGCGAAGGCGAGGCCCTCCGCGCCGACGGTGTCGCCCAGCACCACCGCCTGCACCGGGCCGTGCGCGACCACGTACCGGCCGCCGGGCGGCAGGTCGAAGACGTCGCGGATCGCGCCGTCGCCCGGCGGCGCGGCCTCGTGGTCGCCGAGGCCCACGTAGACGGGCGCGACCCGCATGACGTCGCGCATGGGCCGGAAGACGTTGCGGTCGAGCAGCACCTCCGCCGCCGTCAGGTAGCTGTTGTCGCCCGCGGTGAGCACCAGGTCGGGCTGCCCCGCCGCGATGGTCCGGGCGACGGCCCACTGCTCGTCGCCACCCTGGCCGTAGTCGGCGAGCGCCGCGATGCGGACCGGCGCGTCCGGGTCGCGCGGCGCCGTCGCGAACGACCCCGACGCCCGCCCGACGCCGTCGATCGACGCGGTCCACACGTGCCGCACCCCGGGGGCGAGGCCCTCGAGCACGCCGTCGCGGGCCGTCACCTGCCGCCCGGCGGGGTCGACCGCCACGATCGTCACGTCGGGGTCGCCGCCGGCGCGCCAGCGCATCTCGGCGCGGTCCCCGTCGACGCGGACGACGTACGGCCCGCGCGAGAAGGGGTCGCCCGAGGGCCCCAGCAGGTAGATGCGCCAGTAGACGACGACCGCCGCGACGACGAGCAGCGCCAGCGCGGCCAGCATCGACACCGCGATCAGGGCGCGGCGCAGACGCCGCTCGCGGCGTGTCAGGACCGCCGGTCCGGAGGTCAGCCCTCCCCTCCGAGCGCCCGGTCCAGGTCCCACGCGGCCGAGATCAGCCCGAGGTGGGTGAACGCCTGGGGGAAGTTCCCGAGCGACTCGCCGCTGTCGCCGACCTGCTCGGCGAACAGGCCGATCCCGTTCGCGTACGTCAGCATCTTCTCGAAGACGAGGCGCGCCTCCTCGAGGCGCCCCGCCCGCGTCAGGCACTCGACGAGCCAGAACGAGCAGAGCGAGAACGACCCCTCGGCGGTGCGCCCCAGGCCGTCGTCGGACGCCGTCTGCGGGTCGTACCGGTAGACGAGGCTGTCGGACACGAGGTCGCGCTGGGTCGCGTCGAGCGTCGCGAGCATGCGGGGGTCGCGGGGGCCGATGAACTTCACGAGCGGCATCAGCAGGTTGCTGGCGTCGAGGACGGTGCCGTCGTAGTACTGGACGAACGACTGGCGCTCCTCGCTCCAGCCGCGCTCCATGATCTCCTCGTAGATGCGGTCGCGGACGGAGCGCCACCGCGCCGTGTCGCCCGGCAGGCCCCGCTGCGACTGCATCCGCATCGCCCGCTCGAACGCGACCCAGCACATCAGCCGCGAGTAGACGAAGTGGCGCCGGCCGCCGCGGACCTCCCAGATGCCCTCGTCGGGCTGCTGCCAGTTGTCGGCGAGCCAGTCGAGGAGGCGCCGCAGGCTGGTCCACAGGTCCCAGCTGATCGGCTCGACCTTGTTCGACAGGTAGACGGCGTCCATCAGCTCGCCGTACACGTCGAGCTGGAGCTGGCCGTGCGCGCCGTTGCCGATCCGCACCGGCGCCGACCCGCGGTAGCCCTCGAGGTGGGGCAGCTCCCGCTCGGTCAGGTCGCGGCCGCCGTCGACGGCGTAGACGATCTGGAGGCGGGGGTCGCCGGGATCCGTCTCCCGGCAGCGCTCCTCCAGCCACCCCGCGAAGCGCTGGGCCTCGTCGTCGAACCCGAGCCGCTGGAAGGCGAACGCCGTGAACGCGGAGTCGCGGAGCCAGGCGTAGCGGTAGTCCCAGTTGCGGTTGCCGCCGATCGCCTCGGGGAGGCTGCAGGTGGGGGCGGCCACCATCGCCCCCGTCGGCGCGTAGGTGCAGAGCTTCAGGGTGATCGCGGACCGCTGGACCATCTCGCGCCAGCGGCCGTCGTAGTGGGAGTGCGCGAGCCACCGCCGCCAGAAGTCGCGGGTGGCGGCGAGCGCGTCCGCGACGGACGCGTCGCGCCACGCGCCGGCGGCGCCCGCGGGGTGCAGCACGAACCACGTGCTCTCACCCGCCGCGAGGCGGAACCGCGCGGTCGCCGCGGTCCCGTCGACCTCCATCGGGTGGCGTGACGAGAGCTCGGTGACGCGGCCACCGTCGGCGGTGAAGCGCGCCGTCCGGGGGTCGTCGAGCGCGACGCGGTGCGACCGGCGGGCGTAGTCGAACCCGGGCCGGCACGCCATGCGGAAGTCGACGGACCCGCGGACCACGTCGACGCGCCGCACCAGCGCGCACGGCTCCGCGCCGACCGGCATGAAGTCGGTGACCTCGGCGACGCCCGCCGGCGTGAAGAACCGCGTCAGCAGGATCGCCGTGTCCGGCAGGTAGAGCTGCTTCGACGGGCACGGCACGACGGGCGCCACCCGGAAGCTCCCCCCGATGCCGGCGTCGAGCACCGCCGCGAAGAGGCTCGGGGCGTCGAACCGCCCGGGGCAGAACCAGTCGATCGCCCCGTCCCGGCCGACGAGCGCCGCGGTGCGCAGGTCGCCGATCAGGCCGTAGCTCTCGATCGGCCGGTACCGGGGCTCGTGCGGCTCGCCCCACCCGGGCTCGTCGGTGACCCGCGCGTGGTCGTGGGCGGGGGACGCGGATCCACGGGTCATGGACCCACTCTAGTGCGGGTGCCACGGGCCCCATCCGGGACCCGCCCACGGCGGGTCCGCACGCGTGCGTCAAGCCGCGCGCCCTCCCGGCCGATAAGGGGCCTGCCCTCCCGTAACGCGCCGGCGGACCGCCCGATCGCGGGACGCGCCGGTGCACGGAGACCATCAGGAGCGCGGTGTGACCTCACGGAAGAGACTGCGACAGGCCGGTTTCTCGTACATCGAGGTGCTGGTCGGCATCGTCATCCTGGCCATCGTCGCGGGGGGCATCGCGCAGGGCCTGGCGCAGACGAGCAGCGCCCTCGGGACGTCGAAGGTGGAGACGACCGCCAACAAGCTGGCCGCCGCCGCCCTCGACCGGGCGCACCGCATGCCGTACGAGGACGTCGGCATCACCGGCGGGTCCCCGCCGGGGGTGATCGCGGCGACGACCAACACCGTCGTCGGCAGCGTCACCTACACCGTCGACACCGAGGTCGACTACGTCGACGACCCGGCCCTCGGCCAGCCGCAGACGTACGTGAACTACAAGAAGGTCACGGTCACCGTCACGCCGAAGACGAACCGCGCCCGCCCGACGACGGTCACCACCCTCGTCGCGCCGCCGGCCATCGGCTCGATCGCCGGCAAGTCGACGATCATCGTGAAGGTCATCGACGCGCTCACCGACGAACCCGTCGCGGGGGCGCCGGTCACCGCCGACCTCAGCACGTCGCCGGCCCAGACCCGGTCGACCGGCGCCGACGGGAAGGTCGTGTTCGCCGGCCTCGAGCCGAGCGCGATCCCGCTGAACGACCCGAAGTACAACTACCGGCTGACGATCGGGCTCCCGGCCCCGTGGGTGACGCACCCCGACAGCGTCCCCTCCATCGCCAAGCAGCACCTCACGGCGTCGCAGACGTGGACGACGACGCTGAAGGTCTTCAAGCGCTCCACGATCAACGTGAACCTGCGCGACGCCGCGACCGGCCAGCTCATCACCGAGCGGTCGGAGGTGCAGGTCAGCACCCCCGGTCCCGACGTCCTCAGCGAGTCGCAGGTGGGGACCACCGGCCAGTTCACGTACCCGACGATCGCGGGCAAGGAGATCCAGCCGAGCGCGTCCGACTTCACCGTCGTGGCGCAGGCCGACTGCTACGTCAACGCGAGCCAGCAGCGCCCCGTCCCGACGGGGTACCCGGCGAACACCACCGAGACGTTCAACTTCTCGATGACCCGCACGCCGAGCGGCTACCTCGACGTGGTGGTGCGGACGACCGCGAACGGCAACGCCCCGATCGCGGGCGCCCAGGTGCAGGTCTCCGGCGGCCAGTCGAACATCGCCCCCCGGGTCCGCTCCACCGACGCGAACGGCGCGGTGCGGTTCTGCCTGCCGCCGTCGGGCACCGCGAGCTACGTCGTCTCGGCGGCCCGGGCGGGTTACGGGGCGGGGTCGATCCTCGCGAACGTCGCGGTCGGTCAGACGACGCCGCTGACCATGTACCTCGCGCCGTCGGCGACCACCGGCACGATCCGCCTGAGCGCCGGCTCGTCGAACAAGCTCGTCCGCCTGCAGGCCGTCTCGGGGACCTACGACGCCTCCCAGACGACCAACAGCCAGTCGGTGGTGGTGAGCGGCCAGACGTACGCCGGCCTCGCCGACTTCACCGGGCTCGCCGCCGGCAACTACATGGCGTACATCGCCACCGGCTTCTCGGGCGGCACGCCGACGTGGAGCGCCGGCAAGCTCGTCTCCGCCGCGGGCAACACCGTCTCCTACTACCGGGTCCCGTGAGGCGCGCCCCCGCCAACGGAGGCCGGGCCGCCGCCCGCCGCCGCTCCCAGTCCGGCTTCAGCCTGATGGAGCTGCTGATGGGGATCGTCCTCACCGGCATCTTCTCCCTCGCGCTGTACGGGTTCTTCTTCTCGGGCGTCGTCTCGGCGCGCACCCACGAGTCGCAGGCCCGTGCGCAGTCCGAGGCGCGCCTGTCCATCGACCGCTTCGCCCGCGAGGTGCGGCAGGCGGTGAGCCCCGACGACGGCCTCACCGCGCCCGTGATCTCGCTGTCGCCGACGGTGATCGAGCTCTACATCGACCCCTCGCGCGTCGCGACCGCGACCACCCCGCGCCCCGAGAAGGTGCGGTACTCGATCGTCGCCGACCAGCTGATCCGCGAGTCGTCGGCGCCGGTCGGCACGACCTGGCCGTTCTCGTACGGCGCGTACGCGAAGCGCACGGTCATGGTCGAGGACCTGCAGCAGGGCGCGGTCCCCGCGTTCCGCGCCATCACCCGGCAGGGGGTCGGCCTCCCCGCCACGCCCGCGGCGACGCAGATGCGGGACATCGCGCAGGTCTCGGTCCGGCTGGTCGTCAGCCAGCGGACCGGCAACGCCGCCACGACGCTGGAGCTGAACACCGATGTGGCCCTCCGGAACGCGAACCGTGTCTAGGACCCGCCGCCGCGACGGACAGCGCGGGTCGAGCCTGATCACCACGATCGCCCTCACCGGCATCCTCGCCCTGCTCGTGCTCGCGAGCCTCTCGTTCGCGCGCAGCAGCACCCAGAGCACCGCCCGCCAGGGGCGCGCCGAGATCGCCATCCAGGTGGCCGACGCCGGCGTGAACCGGTACATCTCCCGGCTCGTCGAGGACCCCCGCTACTACGAGCACTACGTCGACCTCGCGGAGGACCCGCGCGTCGCGCCGAACGGCACCGTCGTGCAGCCGGGGTCGCCGTGGACGGCGGGCGTCTCCTGGACCTACCAGGCGGGTGGTCCGAAGACCTGGATCGAGCTCCAGGACGAGCGGTACGGCAAGGCCGCGTACTCGCTGCGCATCACGCCGCCCGCCGCCGGCTCGGACATCGTCACGGTGCTCTCCACCGCGAAGGCGGACCGCACGTCGCCGCAGCCGGTGACGCGGACGATCCAGAGCCAGATCCGCCCGACCTCCATCGCCGACTACCAGATGATCTCGAACGCGACGATCAAGTACGGGTCGACGGCGACGACGACCGGCAAGCTGTACTCGGCCGTGGACATCAACCACCAGGGCGTGGCGAAGGCCCCGGCGTACGCGGCGCACTGGACCTGCTCGAGCAACAACTTCGCGTGCCCGAGCGCCTCCGTGCCGCCCGCGGTGTTCACGGCGGGCGCCTACAACGCGACCACCGTGCCGTCGTTCCGCGACCAGTTCCCCATGCCGATCGACTTCGGGCAGTTCACCAGCGCGCGCCTCGACGTGAAGGACGCCGCGGCGGCCCAGGGCACCGCCTTCAACGACCCGTCGGCCAGCGCCTGGATGATCCAGTTCCTCGCCGACGGCCGCGCCCGCGTGTTCCGCATCACCGGCACGTCCGACCCGGGCGCCTCGATCGCGACCAACGGCATCGGGTGTCCCGTGACCTACACCCTCCCCGCGGGGAAGGCGCCGGCGTACTTCTACTTCGAGCAGCCGGTGATCGTCTCGGACGGCGGCACCAAGACCGACAACTGCTCGCCGAAGGGCTCCGGCCCCCGTCCGTCGGTCGTGAACGGCCGGGTCACCATCGCGACCAAGTCGAACGTCTACGTCGGCGGCAACACCACCTACGCACAGCCGGGCGACGACGTGCTCGGCCTGATCGCGGGCGGCGAGGTCATCATCACCGCCTACACCCCGCGCAACCTGACCTGGCGGGCCGCCTCGCTCGCCCAGTCGGGCCAGTGGCGGACCTACTACAACACCAACGTCGGCGACGCCCACGACTCGATGCTCTACATCGGCTCGCAGACGACGTTCGAGGGTGGCTACGCGTCGATGTTCGACGCCCGCGAGTACCAGTATGACGACACCCTCAAGTACATGCGCCCGCCGCTCTACCCGATCCTCGAGGGGTCGTGGGAGACGTTCTACTGGCGCGAGGTGCTGCCGCCCGCCTGACGCGGCACGCCCCCGGGGACCACGGCCGCGCGCTGGTACGCTCGGGGCCGTGATCCCCGGCGCCGCCGCCATCACCTGCGCCGGCGCGCGTGAGGTGGGGGAGGGGTGACCGAGACCGCCATCGGGGCCCTGCTGATCATCCTCGCCGGCGCGGTCGCCCGGCGGGCGGGCGTCATCCGCCGCGACGACGGTCCCGTGCTCGTGAAGGTGGTCATCCACCTCGCGCTGCCGCCGCTGATCTTCCTGATCCTGGTGCGGGCGGACCTGCACGGCTCACTGCTCCTCGTGCCGGTCGCGGGCTTCGCGATCCACGGCCTGCTCGTGGGCTTCGTGGTGGTCTCGACGCGCCTGTGGGGGATGGACCGGCCCCGCGCCGGCGCGTTGATCGTGGCGACCGCCGTCGGCAACACCGGCTTCTTCGGCCTCCCCCTGATCGCGGCGTCCGGGGACGGGTTCTCGCTGCCCGCCGCCGTGATGTACGACGCGCTCTGCACCGGGGTGATCACGTGGACGTCGACCGTCGCGATCGCGACGTCCTACGGGCGGCCCCAGGGCGGCCCGCGGGTGTCGCTGTCGGACCTCGGACGGAGCCTGCTGCTGCCCCCCACGTGGGCGCTCGTCGCGGGCCTCGCGGTCAACCTCGCGGGCGTCGAGGAGCTCCCCGCCATCGTCGAGCGCCCGTTCGAGCTGCTGGGGGCGGCGACGCTGCCGCTCACGATGATCTACGCGGGCCTGATGCTCGACCTCCGCGGGGTCGAGCGGCTGTGGCGCGAGCTGGGCTACGCCGTGGTCGTGCGGCTCGGCCTGTCGACCCTCCTGGGGGTCGCCGTGGCGGCCGTCCTGCGCCTCGAGGGGGACGTCCGCGCCACGGTCGTCATCATGGCGGCCATGCCGACCGCCATGATGTCGCTCGTGATCGGAACCCGCTCAGGCCTGCGCAGCGACGTCCTCGCCAGCGCGGTCGTCGTGACGACCCTCCTGTCGACCCTCACGCTGCCCGCGTTGCGGGCGGTGCTCCTGTGACCCCGGCGGCCGTCGCGCCCGACGGCTTCGGGGCCCGGCTCGCCGCCGCCGTCGCGCAGCGGGCCAGCCAGGTCGTGCTGGGACTCGACCCCGACCCGCGCCGTGTGCCGGGCGGGGCGGAGGGCGCCCGGGCGTTCTGCCGCCGGGCCATCGCCGCCGCCGGCCCGGCGTGCGTCGCCGCGAAGCTCCAGCTCGCGTCGTTCGAGCGCTTCGGGACGGCGGGGTGGGAGGCCTTCGAGCGGGTCGCCGCCGCGGCGGCCGACGCCGGCCTGCTGGTCATCGCCGACGCCAAGCGCGGGGACGTCGACGTGACGAGCCGCGCCTACGCCGAGGCGTTCCTGCGCCCGCCGATCGACGCGCTCACCATCAACCCGTCGCTCGGCGGCGACGCCGTCGCGCCGTTCGTCGAGGCCGCCGCCGCGAGCGGCCGCGGGCTGTTCGCCCTCGTGCGCACCTCGAACCCCGGGGCGGCCGAGCTGCAGGACCTCCCCCTCGCCTCCGGCGGGCTCTGGCACGAGGAGGTCGCCCGCCTCGTCGCCGGGTGGGGCGCGCCGAGCGTCGACTCCTCCGGACTGTCGTGCCTCGGCGCCGTCGTCGGCGCCACCGTCCCCGGGCGCATGGCGGCGCTGCGGGAGCTCATGCCGCACCAGCCCCTCCTGATCCCCGGCGTCGGCGCACAGGGCGGCCGGCCCGAGGACCTCGGCCCCGCGTTCGGCGGCCGCGCCGCCGGCGCGCTCGTCTCGGCGAGCCGGTCGATCATCTTCGCGGAGAGCCCCCGGCGGGCCGCCGAGGAGCTGCGGACCGCCCTGTGGAGCGCCTTCGAGTCCTCGTAGCCGCCCCCCGCGGGCGCCGGCCGGACCTCCGGCCCCCGCGGGGAGCGCTCTCCGTCCCGCGCGCGGGCGGGATGGCAACAGGTGACGGGCTACGAGGCCGGGGCGTCCAGGAGGGTGCCGATCGCCTCCGCGGACAGTACCTCCACACCTGCCCGCGTGCGGGCCGCCAGCCTCCGCCCACGTTCCACCGCGCCCTCCTCGCAGGCGTCCGTGGCGTCGTCGGCGACGACCGTGCGGAAGTGGCGCGACAGCGACTGCGAGGCCGCGGCGTCGCAGCAGGCGAGGCTCATCGGGCCCGCGACGACGACGGCCTGGACCCCGCGGGCCCCGAGCACCTCGGCCAGCCCCGTGCCGGCGAACGGGTCGGGGTGGGGCGAGTCGAGGACCGACTCCCACCCGGTCGGCGCGACCTCCGGGGGCTCGCCGGCCAGGGCCGTCGCCGCCTCGCCCGCGCCGGGCGCGGCGCCCGGCAGGTGCCGCACGTGCACGACGTGCGCGCCGGTGGCCCGCGCATGGGCGAGCAGGGCGGCGGCGCGGTCGAGCGCGGGGGCGTCCGGCACGCCGTGGAAGGGGGCGCCCGGGGAGGCGATCATGAGGATGGCGGTGCGCTCGGGGTCGAGCGGGGCGGCGGCGATCACGGCGGTCTCCTCCTGGATCCGGGGCGGGGGGGACGCCAGGTGGTACGGACGACCCCGCGGGGCGGATCACCGCCGTCGTGCGATTCGCCCGGGAGCGGCTAGGATCGTCGGCGTGCCGCGCCGGCTCGCCATCCTGGCCGCCCTCGTGAGCCTCCTCGCGACGGCCCCCGCGACCCTCGGCGTCGGCACGCCGCCGGCCATCCCGGCGGCGGCGTGGGTCGTCGTCGACCCGGCCACGGGGGAGACGCTCGCGAGCCGCGCGCCCGACCGGGAGCTGCCGATGGCGAGCACCACGAAGATCATGACGGCGCTGGTCGTGCTGGAGAGCGCCGACCTCGACGAGGTCATGACGGTGCCGCCCGAGGCGGCGCGCATCGGCGAGTCGTCCGGCGGGCTCGTGGCGGGGGAGCGCCTCCGCGTGCGGGACCTCCTGACCGCCCTCCTCGTGCCGAGCGGCAACGACGCCGCGGTCACGCTCGCCGACGGCGTCGCCGGATCGCAACGCGCCTTCGTGGAGCTGATGAACCAGCGCGCCGCCGAGATGGGCCTGACGCACACGAGCTTCGCCAACCCGCACGGGCTCGACGCCCCCGGACACCACTCCAGCGTCGCCGACCTCGTGACGCTGGCGCGCGTCGCGATGCGCGACCCCGTCTTCCGGGAGATCGTCGCCCAGCGCCGGGCGAGCATCCCCGGCCCCGGGGGCCGCGGCGTCCGCGAGTACCGCTCCGAGAACGCGCTCCTCGACATCGACCCCGAGGCCGACGGCGTGAAGACCGGCTCCACCGACGGCGCCGGGTTCGCGCTCGTGGCGCACGCGCGGCGGAAGGCGCTCGGGGTGCAGCTCTACGCGGCGATCATCGGCTCGCCGTCGCCCGACCAGCGCGCCCTCGACGCCGCGCGCCTCCTCGACTACGGCTTCTCCCAGTACGCCCGGGCGACGCTCGTCAGCGCCGACGCCCCCGTGGGGCGCGCGCCGGTCGACGACCGCCCCGGGACCGACGTGCCCTACCGGGCCGCGTCGGACCTGAGCGCGGCGATCCGCCTCGGCGCCCCCGTCACCGAGGTCGTCACCGCCCCCGCGGAGCTGCGGGCGCCCGTCGCCGCCGGGCAGGTCGTCGGCACCATCACCCTCCGCCAGGGCGACCGGGTGCTCGGCCGCCGCGACCTCCTCGCCATGCGCTCGGCGTCCGAGCCCGGCGTCTGGGACCGCGTCCGCGCGGGTATCGGAGCCCTCATCCCGTGATCGTCACCGTCACCCTCAACGCGGCCCTCGACCGGACGGTGCGCGTCCCGAACTTCCAGCTCGGCGCCCGCCACCGCGCGGACGCGTCCCTGCGCTTGCCGGGCGGCAAGGGCGTCAACGTCGCCCGCGCGCTGAAGAGCCTCGGCCAGCCGGTCATCGCGACCGGCCTCGCCGGTGGCCGCGTCGGGACCTACATCATCGAGGAGCTGACGCAGGAGGGGATCCTCAACGACTTCGTGCGGATCGCCGACGAGTCGCGGACGAGCACCGCGGTCATCGACCCCACCACCGGGCAGCAGACCGAGATCAACGAGTGGGGCCCGTCGGTGCAGGCGGCGGAGCTCGACGTGCTGCTCGACAAGATCCGCTACCTCTCGAAGGGGGCGGAGATCTTCGTCGTCGCCGGGTCGCTGCCCCGCGACGTGCCGACCGACTACTACGAGTACCTGCTCCGCGAGCTGCGCCAGGAGAAGATGATCACCGCGGTCGACACCTCCGGCCCCGCCCTGCGGGCGGCCCTCCAGGCGGAGCCGGGGGTCGTCAGCCCCAACGTGCGCGAGGCCGAGGAGCTCGTCGGCCACGAGTTCGGCGACGAGGACGACATGGCCGCCGCCGCCGAGACGCTCACCCAGATGGGCGCCGAGTCGGCGCTGATCCACCACGAGGACGGATGCGTCGCCCGCATCCGCACCGACGGGGGCAGGAAGGGCCGGACCTACCGGGCGCGGCTGCCGCGCCGGGCGGACGTCGTCTCCACCGTCGGCTCCGGCGACGCCCTCCTCGCCGGCTACCTGTCGGCGCGGCAGAGCCACCAGCCGCCCGAGGCCGCCCTCGCCCTGGCGGTGGCGTGCGGCGCCGCGAACACCCAGCGGTTCGGGGCCGGGGTCTTCGACCCGGCCGACGTCGAGTCGCTCATGCGCCGCGTGGAGATCGTCTCCGAGGACTAGGCCCGCGTGCCGTTTGCAACGCGGCGCGGCAGGAGACAGGCGGCCGGGCCCGACGCTATCCTCCGTGGATCATTTCTCGAGAGCACCGATCGACGCAGGACGGACACCCCGACCCAGGTCCCGGCATCGCCCGGCCTGGGTCGTGTCGTCTGAGGGCGCGGTCGGGCGGACGTGGCGGGGGGCGCTGAGTGGAGATCGAGATCGGGCGTGGCAAGAAGGGCCGCAGGGCCTACGGGCTGGATGAGATCGCGATCGTGCCGAGCAGGCGCACGCGGGATCCGGAGGACGTCGATCTCACGTGGCGGCTCGACGGGCACGAGCTGGAGCTGCCGATCCTCGCGTCGGCGATGGACGGGGTGGTCGACACGCGCACCGCGGGGATCATCGGGAAGATCGGCGGGCTCGGGGTCCTCAACCTCGAGGGGATCCAGACCCGGTACGAGGAGGCCGACGCCGAGCTGGAGCGCATCTCCCGCATGCCGGTGGCGGAGGCGACCCGGGGCCTGCAGCAGGTCTACCAGGAGCCCATCAAGCCGGAGCTGATCGCGCAGCGCATCCGCGAGGTCAAGTCGCAGGGCGTCCTCACCGCGGGCTCGCTCACGCCCCAGCGGGTGACGGAGTACATCGACGTCGTCCTCGAGGCGGGGCTCGACATCCTCGTCATCCAGGGCACCGTCGTGTCGGCCGAGCACGTCTCGTCCGTCGCCGAGCCCCTGAACCTCAAGCGCTTCATCGCCGAGCTCCCGATCCCCGTGATCGTCGGCGGCTGCGCCTCGTACCACGCCGCCCTGCACCTCATGCGCACCGGCGCGGTCGGCGTGCTCGTCGGCGTCGGGCCGGGCGCGGCCTGCACCACCCGCCAGGTGATCGGGGTCGGCGTCCCCCAGGCGACGGCGATCGCCGACGCCGCCGGGGCCCGCATGCAGCACCTCCTGGAGACCGGCCAGTACGTCAACGTCATCGCCGACGGCGGCATGGCCTACGCCGGCGACCTCGCGAAGGCGATCGCCTGCGGCGCCGACGCCTGCATGATCGGCTCGCCGTTCGCGAAGGCCGCCGAGGCCCCCGGCCGCGGCTACCACTGGGGCATGGCGACGTTCCACCCGAGCCTGCCGCGCGGGACCCGCGTCAAGACCTCGACGATCGGGACCCTCGAGGAGATCCTCACGGGCCCCGCCCACGAGAACGACGGCACGCTGAACCTGGTCGGCGGCCTGCGGAGCGCCCTGGCGACCTGTGGGTACGAGTCGATCCAGAGCTTCCAGAAGTGCGAGGTGATGGTCGCGCCCGCGCTGAAGACCGAGGGCAAGAAGCTGCAGCAGGCCCAGGCCGTCGGGATGGGGTGAGCCGCGACCGGGCCCACCCGGGGCGGCTTGTCCGCCGCGGGGGGCCCGGCGTAGGCTCGCCGCCGATGCGGCCGCAACGCAGGAGGGGGGGTCCGGTCGCGGTCGCGCTCTGCGCCGCCGTCACCCTCGGCCTGCTCGTGGTCCCGGCGTCCGCCTTCCGCGACGACGTCGTGCTGGTGTCCCGCTCCACGGCGGGGTTCCCGGCGGACGGGGCGTCCGGCGAGCCGGCGATGTCGGCCGACGGCCGCGTGGTGGCGTTCACCTCGGCGGCGACCCAGCTCGCCGACGGCGGCGACGACGACACCGACACCGACGTGTTCGCGCGCGACGTCGACACGGGCGCGACGGTCCTCGTGAGCCGCGCCACGGGGCCGACCGGCGCGGGCGGCGACGGGCCGTCGAGCGCGCCGTCGATCTCCGCCGACGGCCTGCACGTCGCCTTCCAGTCGACGTCCACCGACCTCTCGTCCGCCGACGTCGACCCCGTCTCCGACATCTTCGTCCGCGACCTGCAGACCGGTGTGACCACCCTCGTCAGCCGCGCCGACGGCCCGACGGGCGCCGGCGGCGACCTCGCGTCGTTCGCGCCGTCGATCTCCGCGGACGGCCGGTACGTCGCCTTCCAGTCCCTCGCGACGAACCTCGGTCCCGACGGCGCCGGCTTCGACGTCTTCGTGCGCGACCTGGTGGCCGGGACGACCACCCTGGTCAGCCGTGCCGACGGCGCCGCGGGCGCCCCCGGCGCGGGGCCCTCGACGGCCCCGGCGATCTCGGGGGACGGGCGCCGCGTCGCCTTCGCCTCCGCCGCCGCGAACCTGTCCGACGAAGACATCGACGCCGTCGCGAGCCGCGTGCTGGTGCGGGACCTCGCGGCGGGGACGACGACGCTCGTCAGCCGGGCCGACGGCGTGGCCGGGGCCCCGGCGGGGCAGCCGGCGCTGGCGCCCGCGATCTCCGGCGACGGCACCCGCGTGGTGTTCCAGTCGGCGGCGCCCGAGCTGTCGCCCGACGACGCCGACGACACCACCGACGTGTTCGTGCGCGACCTCGCCGCGGCGACGACGGGCCTCGTCAGCCGCGCCGCCGGGCCGGCGGGGGCGCCCGGCGACGGCAACTCGGGGGCCGCGGCGATCTCGGCCGACGGGCGGCGGGTGGCGTTCTCGTCCGCGGCGGGCAACCTGTCCGACGCCGACGCGGACGCCTACACGGACGTCTTCCTCCGCGACCTGGCCGACGGGTCGACGGTGCTCGTGAGCCGCGCGCCGGGTGCGGGCGGGGCGCCGGCCGACGGCGGCTCCCGCGACCCGGCGCCGAACGCCGACGGCACGTTCGTGGCGTTCGCGACCGAGGCCGACAACCTCGCGCCCCAGGGCGACCCGTTGGTCACGAACGTGGTGCGCCGCGACGTGCTCGGCCCCGCCGCCCCGGTCCCGCCCGCCCCTCCCGCCCCTCCGGCGCCTCCGGCGCCGCCCACCCCGGTCGCGGCGGTCGTGGTGCGGTGCGCCGGGGTGCCCGCGACGATCGTCGGGACCGTCGGCGACGACGTCATACGCGGCACCGCGCGGCGCGACGTGATCGCCGCCCTCGGCGGCGACGACGTCGTCCGCGGGCTCGGCGGCAACGACATGATCTGCCTCGGCGCCGGCGCCGACCGGGGGATCGGGGGCGTCGGCTCCGACACGGTCCTCGGCGGGCCGGGCGCCGACCGGCTGGAGGGGGGCACCGGCCGGGACCTGCTCGACGGCGGGCCGGGGGCGGACGTCCTGGACGGCGGCAAGGGCACCGACCGGCTCATCGGCGGCGCCGGGCGCGACGTCGCCCGCGGCGGCGCGGGCCGGGACGTCTGCGGGGCGGAGCGCCGCAGCGGCTGCGAGCTGCCGAAGCCGCGGCGGTGAGCGTCGAGGTCCGCTCCCACGGGGCGGCGATGACGGTGACGGGCTCCTGCCACCTGGTGGAGGCGCCCGGCGCGCGGGTGCTCGTCGACTGCGGCGCCTTCCAGGGCTCCCGCGCGCTGTTCGCGCTCAACCGGGAGCCGTTCGGGTTCGACCCGGGCGCGATCGACGCGGTGCTGCTGACGCACGCGCACCTCGACCACTCGGGCCGCCTGCCGGTGCTGGTGCGCAACGGCTTCCGCGGGCGCATCCACGCCCGGCCGGCGACCGCCGAGCTCTGCGGGCACCTCCTCCGCGACGCCGCGAAGATCCAGCACGAGGACGCCGAACGCGACCGCCGCCACGGGCGGACGCCGCCCCCGCCGCTGTTCGACGACGACGACGTCGCCCGCGTCCTCGGGATGTTCGCGCCGATGGGGTGCGGGGTGCCCGTGGACGTCGCGGGGCTCCGGGTCACGGCACAGCCGGCCGGTCACATCCCGGGGTCGGCGAGCTTCCTCATCGAGGCCGCGGGGCGGAGGGTCGTCGTCAGCGGGGACATCGGGAACGCCCGCAAGGAGATCCTCCCCGACCCGACGCCGTGCCCCGAGGCCGACGTCGTGCTGATGGAGGGCACCTACGGCGACCGCGACCACCGGCCGTACGAGGCGACGGTGGCGGAGCTCGCGGGGCTGCTGCGCGCCGCGCAGGAGCGCGGGGGCAAGATCCTGGTGCCGTCGTTCGCGCTGGAGCGCACCCACGAGGTGCTCTACACGATCGCGCACCTCGAACGGGACCACGACATCGCGCCGCTGCCGGTGTACGTCGACTCGCCGCTCGCCGCGCGCGTGGACGAGGTCTACGACCACTTCCCCGACGAGCTGTCGCCCGAGCTGCGCCTGCTGCGCTCCACCGGCCGCGACCCCTTCCAGCCGAAGCACCTGACGTACACGCGGTCGGTGCAGGAGTCGAAGGAGATCACGGCCTCCGACGCGCCCGCCATCGTGATCGCGGGGTCGGGGATGCTCTCGGGCGGTCGGATCCTCCACCACCTGCGGGCCGGGCTCGGCGATCCGCGCACGACGGTGATGATCGTCGGGTACCAGCCGTCGGGCGGCCTCGGGCGCGCCCTGGTCGACGGCGACGACACGGTCCGCGTGATGGGGCATCCGGTGCGGGTGCGTGCCCGCGTGGCGACCGTCGGCGGGCTCTCCGCCCACGCCGACCGGACGGAGCTGCTCGACTGGGTGCGGCCCTCGGGGGCGGCGGAGGTGCGCCTGGTGCACGGCGAGCCGAACGCGCTGACCTCGCTGCGGGACGCCCTCCGGGCGGAGGGGCGGCGGGCGGTGCTGCAGCCGAGCGAGGTCGAGGTGCCCGGCGGGGGCCACCACGAGGAAGCGGGGGAGTGACCGGGGCCGCGGCCGTCCGGCCCGCTCCGCTAACCTGACGCCCTGGCCGCGACCCCCGCACACCCCGCGCTCGACCCCGCCCTCGCGGCCGCCGCACCGGGCGGCGTCCTCGTCGTCGATTTCGGCGCGCAGTACAGCCAGCTCATCGCGCGGCGCATCCGCGAGTGCCGGGTGTTCTCGGCCGTGGTGCCGCACGACGCGGCCCCCGAGGAGATCCTCGCGCTCCGCCCCGCCGGTCTCGTGCTCTCCGGGGGGCCGGCGTCGGTGTACGCACCGGGCGCGCCCTCCCTCGACCGGCGCCTCCTGGAGCTCGACATCCCGGTGCTGGGCATCTGCTACGGCCAGCAGGCGATGGCGCTGGCGCTCGGCGGCGAGGTCGCGCGGACCGGCGCCGGCGAGTACGGGAAGACGCCGCTGACGGTCCGCTCGCGGGACGGCATGTTCGGCCAGCTCCCCGCCGAGGTCTGCTGGATGAGCCACCGCGACGCCGTGTCGCGCCCGCCGGACGGGTTCACGGTGACGGCCGAGACGACGTCGTCGCCGGTCGCCGCGATGGAGAACCCGGCTCAGCGGATGTACGGCGTCCAGTTCCACCCCGAGGTGGTCCACACGCCGTTCGGGACGGACCTGTTGAAGTGGTTCCTCTTCGACGCGTGCGACTGCGCGCCGACGTGGACGGCGACGCACGTCATCGAGGAGCAGGTCGAGCGCATCCGGGCGCAGGTGGGGGACACGGCGCGGGTGATCTGCGGCCTCTCCGGTGGCGTCGACAGTGCGGTGGCGGCGTTGATCGTGCACCGCGCAATCGGCGACCGGCTCACCTGCGTCTTCGTCGACCACGGCCTGCTGCGGATGAACGAGGGCGAGCAGGTGGAGGCGGCGTTCGGCCGCCACTTCGGCGTCCCCCTCGTGCACGTGCGGGCGCAGGACCACTTCGCCGCCGCCCTCGCGGGGATCACGGAACCGGAGGAGAAGCGCAAGACGATCGGGCGGGAGTTCATCCGCATCTTCGAGCGCGAGGCGGAGAAGCTGAAGGACGCCCGCTTCCTGGTGCAGGGGACGCTCTACTCCGACGTCATCGAGTCGGGCTCCCGGGACGCCGCGAAGATCAAGAGCCACCACAACGTCGGTGGGCTCCCGGAGGACATGGCCGTCGAGCTGATCGAGCCCCTCCGCCAGCTCTTCAAGGACGAGGTGCGCGTCGTCGGCGAGGAGCTGGGGCTCCCGGAGAACATGGTGTGGCGCCAGCCGTTCCCCGGTCCGGGCCTCGCGATCCGCATCATCGGCGAGGTGACGCTGGAGCGGCTCGACATCCTCCGGAAGGCCGACTTCGTGCTGCAGGAGGAGATCCGCCGCGCCGGGCTCTACCGGGAGCTGTGGCAGAGCTTCGCGGTGCTGCCGGCGGTGAAGAGCGTCGGTGTCCAGGGCGACGAGCGGACCTATGCGTACCCGATCGTGATCCGCGCGGTGACGAGCGACGACGCGATGACCGCCGACTGGGCGCGCCTGCCGTACGACCTGCTGGAGCGCATCTCGAACCGGATCATCAACGAGGTCGACGGCGTGAACCGCGTCGCCCTCGACCTGACGAGCAAGCCGCCCGGCACGATCGAGTGGGAGTGACCGCGGCCTGACCCCCCGCCGGTGCGCGGCCCCCGCGGGGTCAGCGCCGGGTGGAGTGGTCCCGCAGGATCCGGGCGGTCGCGTCGTCGGCGGGGTAGAACGCCTCGACAGTGAGCTCGGAGAGGGTGACGTCGAGGGCCGTCCCGAAGACGGTGACGGTGCTGAGCAGCGACAGCTCGCCGTCGGGGTGGCGGAGCCGGAGGGGCAGGAGGATCGCCGCCGGGTCGGCGGTGCCCGCCCCGCGGTCGTCGCCGGCGTCGACGCCCGGGTAGGTGGCGAGCTCGTCGTGGAGGTCCCGGAGGCGGGTGTCGCCGGTGACGGCGTGCTGGCGGCGGAGGCGGTGGAGGAGGTGCCCGCTCCACTCCGCGAGGTTCACGATCCGCGGCGCCATGCCGTCGGGGTGCAGCGCGACGCGGAGGGCGTTGGCGGGGGGCGCGAGGAGCGCGGGGTCGGCGCCGGCGGTGAGCAGCCCGAGGGCGCCGTTGGCGCGGACGAGGTCCCAGTGCCGGTCGACGACGAGGGCGGGGTAGGGGTCGTGGGCGGCGAGGAAGCGGTCGAGGGCGTCGCGGACGGCGGCCATCTCGGCGTCGTCGAGTCCGTGTTCGCCGAAGAGGGGTGCGTGGCCGGCGGCGAGCAGCAGCCGGTTGCGTTCGCGGAGGGGGACGTCGAGGCGGTCGGCGAGGTGGAGGACCATCTCGCGGCTGGGGCGGGCGCGGCCGGTCTCGATGAAGCTGAGGTGGCGGGCGGACACGGCCGCCCCGGAGGCGAGTTCGAGCTGGCTGAGGTTGCGCCGCCGCCGCCATTCGCGGAGGAGGCGGCCCCCGGAGGGGCGGTCGGCGGCGTCGATCACACGGCGAATCTAACCCCCCTCCGGGGGCGCGGCGATTACCCCGCGGGTAATGGCGTCTGGCGGTCCGGCCGTCCAGCCTCTCCGGCACACGATCCGACCGAGGAGGGAACGATGACCGACATCACGGAGACGGTGGACGCGTACCTGGCGATGTGGAACGAGCCGGACCGGGACCGCCGCGCGGGGCACATCGCCCGCGCCTGGACCGCGGACGCGCGGTACGCCGATCCCCTGTTGGAGGCGGACGGCCACGATGCCCTGAGCGTGATGGTGGACGGGGTGCACGAGCGGTTCCCGGGGCACCGGTTCCGCCGTGCGAGCGGGATCGACCGGCACCACGACGTCGCCCGGTTCGGCTGGGAGCTCGTCGCCCCCGACGGGACCGTCGCCGTCGCGGGCATCGACGTCGCCGACCTCGACACCACCGGCCGCCTCCGCCGCGTCGCCGGCTTCTTCGGCGAACTCCCGACGGAGGCCACCGCCTGACTCGGCGTTGTCCGCGGCTCCCGGGACCGTCCGGCCGAACCGGAGCGCCCGGGGTCGCACCAGCCCTCGTCGGGTCCCGGTCGATCGACCACGGAGCGTCTGGTCAATCGACCGGGACCCCTCGACCGTCCGTCGGCGTGCAGCGCGGGGGAGGGGCAGGAGCGCCGGCCCGAGGTTCCTTCCCGAGATCTCCACGCCAGAGGAGGTCCGTTCCGGCTCCTGCCGAACCCCCGGGGGGCGTCGCGGTCGATTGACCGCCGACCCTCCGGCCGATCGACCGCCGACCCGGCGCACCCCTCTGCCGCGCGGGAAGCTCGCGGCCAGGAGCATCCGGATGGTCCGGTCGATTGACCGCGGAGCCTCCGGTCAATTGACCGTCGACCCCGCGGACACTCTCGGCCCCCCGCGGACGCCGTGTTGCCGTCAGCGGTCCGGCCGCCGCGGTCGATTGGCCACGGAGCCTCCGGCCAATCGACCGGAACACGTCACGGCGCGGCGGCCCTCGAAAGGGCAGGGATCACCTCGACCCGGGCGGGGAGGCCCGCCCGGGTCGGAGGCACCACCGTTCAGTCGGGCGGGGGCCACACCTCGTCGGGGCGTCCCTGGACCTGGTCGGCGACCATGATGCGCTGACGGCCGGGGTCGTTCGCCTCGTAGGGGCGGACGGCGGGGGCGCGCCACGTCTCGTAGCTGCGGCACGCGGCGTCGGCGTCGTCGGGGTTCATCATCACGGCCTGCGCGAGGGCGTGGGCGTCGCCGAGGCCGATGCCGGAGCTGATGCCCGTCTCCGGCCCGAAGAAGTGCGCGGAGTCGCCGATGATCACGCAGCCCGGCGTCCACCACTCGGGGCAGGCGAGGAGCTCCGGCTCGGAGTAGCGGATCTGGTCGAGCGACGTGACGCCCTCGAGGGCGGACGCCGACGCGGGCAGGAGGCGCGCCCACATCTCCTTGATGGCGTCGAGGCCGGGGGCGAGGGCGGCGTCGCGGCCGACCTTGCGGGCGCTCCGCCAGCCGCCGGAGCCCTCGTTCCACGACAGCATCCCGATGTGGCCGCCGTCGGACATGTACGACATCGCGAACGACGTGTCGGCGACGGAGGTGCTCATGAACCCGAGCTCGGCCTCCGGCAACGCGTCGAACTTCGCGACGAGGCCCGCCTTCTCCCGGGTGGGGGACCGCATGCCGTCGCACGCGACGACGAGGTCGGACTCGAACTCGACGGGGCCGTCGGGGCCCTCCGCGACGACGCCGATGATGCGGTCCCCCTCGCCGTCGCGCACCAGCTCGGTGACGGTGTGCTCGTTCACGATCGGGAGGTCCCGCTGCAGCGCCTCGATGAGGGCGCCGAAGCGGACCGCGACGGCGACGGGGGGCTGGTCGGGGCGCGGCGCGATCGGCCGGCCGGCGGCCTTCACGTCGTCGTACACGCCGACCTCCTCCAGGGGCTCGTAGCCCTGGAAGCCCAGCATGTAGCCACGGGGGACGTAGTGCCCGGCAGGCATCCGCTCGAGCACCGTGGGCTCGACGCCGCGCCGCCGCAGGAGGTGGGCGAGGGTCATGCCGACCATGCCGCCGCCCACGATCACGATCTTCATCATGCGGCGATCCTATCCGGTTAGGCCACCGGTCAGCCCCGGGGCGCGGTCCCCGCGACCGGCGCCGCCAGCATCCCCTCCACCTCCTCCCACTCGACCGCCGTCTGGCGTCCCGCGTCGAACTGGGCGAGCAGGGCCTCGTGGACACGCACCACGTCGGGATCGTCCTTCGGGAGGTCGGCGCCGGTGTGCTGCCGGATCAGGAAGACCAGGCCCGCGACACCCGAGTCGCGGGTGAGGCTGACCTCCAGCGGGCGGCCGATGAGGCGGGGGACGTCGAACGGCGCGTACATCCACCAGAACTTGTTGAGCCCGTCGGCGTGGATGCCGGCGCGGGTGCGGTGCGCGTCCCGCCCGTACAGCGGGTACGTCGGCGGCACCGGCCGCCCCAGCTCCGCATAGAGGTCGGCCAGCTCGTTGAGGGCGTGGAAGTCGGGGAGGGGGTCGCCGAGCAGGCCCATCCCGATCTGGTGGAGCACCACCGCCTCGAGCGGCGCGTTGCCGGTCCGCTCCCCCGTGCCGAGCAGCGTCCCGTTCACCACCGCGCACCCCGCCTGGATCGCCGCGAGGCAGTTCGCGACCACCAGGTGGGTGTCGTTGTGGGGGTGGAACTCGAGGTCCTCCGGCGCGACCCCGAGCTCCCGCAGGCGCCGGATCCAGCGCGGCACCGACCGCGGGGACGCGACCCCGTCGAGGGGGAGGCCGAGGCCCATCGTGTCGCACACCCGGAACTTCGGGCGCAGCGCCGGCCCGAACGGCGCGGCCGCCGCGATCACCGCCTCCGCGAACGGCAGCACGAACTCCTCGGGCGCCCGGGTCGCGTCCTCCAGGTGCAGGCGGGGACGCAGCCCCGCGTCGAGGACGGCCCGCACCGCGTCGAGGTAGACCCCCGCCGCCTGCCGCCGCCCCCCCGGCCGGAACTTGTGGAACGTGTGGTAGTCGCTCGCCGACGCCAGCATCCCCGTCTCGCGCACGCCGAGGTGGCCGACGAGGTCGGCGTCGCGGCGGCTCGCGCGGATCCACGTCGTCGGCTCGATCGGCGCGCCGCCCGCGTGGCGGGCGAGGGCCTCCTCCAGGATCCGCCGGTCCGCCGGCCGGTACACGAAGAACTCGGCCTGCCGGATCGCGCCGCTGTCGCCGGTGAATGCGCACATCAGCTCGTAGATCCGGACACCCGCCTCGACCGTCAGCGGCAGTCCGCCCTGCTGGCCGTCGCGGTGCGTCGTCTCGGTGGTCCATGCGGCGGGCGGCAGCCCCGGGGGGCGCTCCGTCCAGTCGTAGCGGGGGAAGCCCTCGCGGGGGAACGCGCCGGGGAAGAGCTCCGGGGCGTCGGGGTCGGTGATGCTCTCGGTGATGTCCATGACGGGAACGGTAGGAGCCCGCCCTGGCGGACGTCAATATTGACGACTAAGATCAATCAATGGCCGTCACGACCTCCTCCCCCGACCTGTCCGCCGCCGAGGCCGCCGCGTTCCTCGGCGTGTCGAAGGCGACCCTCTACGCCTACGTGAGCCGCGGGATGGTCGCGTCGGCGCCGGGTCCGGGCCCGAGCCGCGCGCGGAGGTACCCGCGCGCCGCCCTCGAGGAGTTCGCGTCCCGCCGCGAACGCACCCGCGACCGGGGGCTCGCCGCTCACGGGGCCCTGCACTGGGGGCTGCCGGTGCTCGACTCGGAGCTGACCCTGATCCGCGACGGCCGCTGCCACTACCGCGGCCGGGAGGTCGTCGGCCTGTCGCGCCGCGAGCCCTTCGAGCGCGTCGCGGCCCTCCTGTGGACCGGGGACCCGGCGGCGGCGGACGACCTGTTCGCGGGCGTCGCGCCCTCGGGGGGTGCGCCCGGCGGGCCCGCGCCGACGGCGCTCGCCGCCCACCTCGCCGCCGCCGCGGCTGACTCGGTCGTGAGCCCGTCGTCGGGTGCCGCGGCCCTGCTGCGCGGCGCGGTGCGCGTCACGGCCGGGGTGTTCGCAGCCGCCGGGGCGGTGGGGGACGGGCCGCTCGCGTCCCGGCTCGCGCACGGGTGGGGCGTCCCGGAGGCCGTGGACGACATCGACGCCGCCCTGGTGCTGTGCGCCGACCACGAGCTGAACGTCTCGTCGTTCACCGCCCGGTGCGTCGCCTCGGCGGACGCGTCGCTGGAGGACGTGGTGCTCGCCGCCCTCTGCGCGTTGCGCGGCCGCCGGCACGGCGGCCTCACCGCGCGCGTCGAGTCGATGGCCGCCGACGCCGACCGCGACGGCGCCGTCGCCGCGGCGGCCCGCTGGCGCGGGGGCGACGGGGCCCTGCCGGGGTTCGGGCACCCGCTCTACCCGGACGGCGACCCCCGGGGCGCGGAGCTCCTGCGGCGCGCCGGGCTGCCGCCGGACGACCCCGTCACCGTCCTCGTCGGGATCGCCCGCGACCAGCTCGGCGAGGAGCCCACCCTCGACCTGGGGCTCGCCGCCCTCGCCCGCGCCCGGCGCATGCCGCCGGGGGCGGCCTTCCACCTCTTCGCGCTCGGCCGGTGCGCCGGGTGGGTGGCCCACGCCCTCGAGACCGTCGGCGACGACCGGCTCATCCGCCCGCGGTCGCGTTACACGGGGCCGCCACCCGACGCGTGACGCCCCGCCGGTGATCCCCCCGTCCGCGCGGGGCCGCCCGCCACGCCCGCCACGGGCGTCGTCACCGCGCTCGCACCCCCGACGGTGAGGACGCCGGCGGCCGGGACCCCCGGGGACGCGTGCGGCACCCGGGGGCTCGTGTGGGGTGCCCCGGGCGTCGATGGGGCGGGTGACGTCCCCTCGAGCGCTCGCGCCCGACCTGGCGCCGACCATCCGGTCGCGCGACCCGCGCCATCGGAGCCCCCTCGAAAGGCTCCCCGAGATGCCCATGTCCCCGGCGCGGTCGGCAGCGCTCGCGCTCGCCGGCTCCGCCTGCCTCATCGTGCCCTCCCTCGGCGTCGCGGCACCCCCCACCGTGCAGGTGACGGACGCCGGCCCCGCCGTGCCCGGCCTCTCGACCCCGGACGAGATCGCGCGCGAGCTCCTGTCGCCCGGCGTGGTGCTCGCCGCCCCCGCCACCGTCAACGGGACGGCCGACCCGGCGGGCTTCGCGGCCGCGCTCCCCTCGTTCCGCACGTTCGCCGACGGGGACGAGGACATCGGGATCCCCCGCGGCCTCGTGATCGGCGCCAACGCACGGGCCGGGTCCTTCGCGACGGCCCAGTACCAGGCGGCGATCGCCGCCGACCGCGACGACGACGAGCTCTTCGACGTGATCGACGCGGCCGGCCTCTGCACGGGCGGCGCGAGCGCGTGCGTCAACAACGCGACGAGCATCGAGCTGTCGGTCGTGCCGCGGGAGCGCTACCTCAAGTTCGAGTACGCCCTCGCCGCGACCGAGTCGGGTTACTGGGACGGCGCGTCGTGGCAGGGCGCCGCCTTCTACTACTCCGACGGGTTCGCCCTGCTCGTCGGCGGCCGGCACGTCGTGGACAACTGCGCGGTCGTCCCGCGCACCTCGACGTACGTGACCATGCCGACGGCCGGCGTCGTGCCGGAGATGGCACCCGCCGACGACCGGGCGCTCGCGCAGGCGAACCTCGACGCGCGGATCGCCGACACGGCGGACCCGCCGGTCACGCCGAACGGCTTCGCCTACTCGACCCAGAACCCGGACTGGGTCGTGAGGTTCATGACGGTTCCGCTCACCTGCGTGGTGGACGTGAACGCCGACTTCCTCGCGGGCACCCCGACCGACATCAAGATCGTCGTCGCCGACGCGAACGACAGCCAGGTCCCCCCGGCCCTCTTCCTGCGCGGCGGATCGATCCGGTTCTCCGACGACGGGACGCCGTCCCCCGTCATCGACCCCCCGCCCCCGGACCCGCCGGCCCCGGCCGCGCCGCCGTCCGAGACCGCCGTCCCCGGTGCGGCGCCCGCGGCACCCGTCCGGACGGCGCCCGCGGTGCGCGACCCGGCCGTCACGCCCCTCGCCGCACCGACCACGCGACGGTCGCGCGCCGGACACGCGGGGGACGTCGTCATGTCCCATCGCATCCGGTTCGACCGCCCCGGCCGGTACACGTTCATCTACGTCGCCGAGCGCACCGGCCGGCGCGTGACGCAGCTGCCGGGGAGCCGGATCGGCCGCCGCGTGCTGACGGACCGCTACAGCGCCCCCGTGCTGCGCAACGCCCGGCCGGGACGGCGCCTCGTCATGGCCGCCCGGTTCGACCCGGCGCGGGTGCCGGCGGGCGGCGTGTCGCTGCGCGTCGTGCACCGCGCCCCCGACGGGACCCTGTCGTCGGCCGTGATCGACCGGGAGGGCCACCTGGGCTGAGGCCGGGCCCGCGCCCCGCCGCCCCGCCACCGGGGCGGCGAGGCGTCATGATGGCGCGATGGCCGAGGGCAGGATCCGGATCGACAAGTGGCTGTGGGCGGCGCGCTTCTTCAAGACGCGCTCGCTCGCCAGCGAGGCCGTGGCCGGCGGGCGCGTCCACATCGAGGGGCAGCGCGTGAAGCCCGCCCGCGACGTCCGCCTCGGCGAGCAGGTGCAGATCACGGTGGGGGACGTCACCACGACCGTCGTCGTCGAGGCCCTCAGCGACCGCCGGGGCCCGGCGTCGCAGGCCGTCCTGCTCTACCGCGAGACGGGGGAGAGCCGGGAGCGCCGCGAGCGCGAGCGGGAGCTGCGGCGCCTCGCGCCGCCGCCGGGGGCCGACATGCGCGGCCGGCCGGGCAAGCGCGACCGGCGCCGCCTGGAGGCGCAGCGGGCGGGCATGCGGCGCGGCAGCGTCCCGCCGGCACCCCCGGACGGACCCCCCGAGGAGGGTTAGGCGCTCCGCCGGCGGGTCGGGCGCTCCGAGATCGACCGCTCGCTCAGCAGGCCGCTCTCGTCGCGCACCAGCAGGTACGCGCCGTCGCTCGGGCTCTCGAGGAAGTCGAGCAGCTCCGCGACGCGCTCCGGGCCGAGGGCCTCGGCGAGACGCGCCGACTGCGCCTCGAGGGCGGCCCAGGCGGCGCGGCGCTCCCCGGAGCGGCGCTCGGGGACGTGCGTCGCGACGTCATCGACGGGCGGCGGCGCCGCGGCCTTCGCGGACGACCCGGAGCCGAGCGGGCGGCTCGGCGCCCAGATCTTGCGGCTCTGCGTGTGGTGCCAGCAGTACGGGCTCCCGCGGAAGGGGCTCTGCTGGCACCTCTTGCCGTGCGCGGCGATCGCGACGCACCGGCTGAGGGAACGCGTTTCCATCTCGTGCCGCCCTGCATTGTTGCCCGGTGTACTGGTTGTAACCCTCCGGGGGCGCGAAGTCCAGCGCTCCACGCGCCGCGGAACTTGCGAGAGGCCCCGGAACTTCCCTAGACTCCGCGGTCGTTCTCGTGGCGCCCTGCGCCGCGCCGTCATTTGGTGGAGGTCAGCACCCGCCCGTGAGCACACTCAGCGCAAAGCCCGGGACCGTCGAGCGACGGTGGTACGTCGTCGACGCCGAGGGCCAGAACCTCGGGCGGCTCGCCGCGATCATCGCCGAGACGCTGTCCGGCAAGCGCTCCCCCTGGTTCACCCGGCACTGCGACACCGGCGACTTCGTGATCGTCGTGAACGCGGGCAAGGTGACGGTCACGGGCAACAAGCTCCGCGACAAGCGGTACTGGCGCCACTCGGGCTACCCGGGCGGCATCCGCAGCCGCACGCTCGGCGAGCAGCTCGAGCGCCGGCCGGAGGAGGTCCTCCGCAAGGCGGTCCGGGGCATGCTCCCCAAGAACAGCGTGGGCCGCGCCCAGCTGATGAAGCTCAAGATCTACGCCGGGTCCGACCACCCGCACGCCGCCCAGCAGCCTGAGCCCCTGCGCCTCACCCGAGTCGCGGAGGTCCCCGCGTGAGCACCGACGTCTCCACCTCGAGCTACCGCGCGACCGGCAAGCGCAAGAACGCCGTCGCCCGCGTCATCCTGAAGCCCGGCGACGGCACGATCACGTGCAACGGCCGCCCGGTGGACGAGTTCTTCGGCCGCGCCGTCCTGGTCACCCAGGCCCGCGCGCCGTTCGCGACGACCGGCACCGAGGGTCGCTTCGACGTGGTCGCCCTGCTCCACGGCGGCGGCGTCTCCGGCCAGGCCGGCGCCCTGCGGCACGGCATCGCGAAGGCCCTGACGGTCGCCGACGAGAACCTGCGCCCCGACCTGAAGAAGGAGGGCTTCCTCACGCGGGACGCCCGCATCAAGGAGCGCAAGAAGGCCGGTCTCAAGGGCGCACGCAAGCGCCCGCAGTTCTCGAAGAGGTAGTCGCTCCCACGGCTGGTACGTCCCCAGCGCCGCGGAGGCTGTTCGGAACGGACGGCGTCCGTGGCGTGGCGAACCGTGGGCTGACCCCGGAGCTCGCCATGGCGCTCGGCCGCGCCCTCGGCGGGCGCCTCGAGCGCGGCGCGCGGGTGATGATCGGGCGCGACACCCGCCGCAGCGGCCCCATGCTGGAGGGGGCGCTCGCGGCGGGGCTCGTCAGCGCCGGCGCCGACGCCGTGCTGCTCGGCGTGCTCCCGACCCCCGCGGTCGCGGAGCTCACCGCCGCGGGCGGGGCGGCGGCGGGCGCCGTCATCAGCGCCTCCCACAACCCCTTCGCGGACAACGGCATCAAGCTGTTCGGGCCGGACGGCTTCAAGCTGGCGGACGCGGAGGAGGCCGCCGTCGAGGCCGCCCTCGAGGAGGACGGCGAGCGCCCCGTCGGCGGTGACCTCGGGACGGTCGCGCACGACCCCGACGGCCGCGACCGCTACATCGCCACGATCCACGAGCGCTGCCCCGTCGACCTCTCCGGCCTGCACCTCGTCGTCGACTGCGCCCACGGCGCGACGGTCGTGACGGCGCCCGAGGTGCTCGAGGCGCGCGGCGCCCGGGTCACGGCGATCGGGGTCGCCCCCGACGGCGTCAACATCAACGAGGGCTGCGGCTCCACGCACCTCGACCTCGTCGCCGCCACCGTCCGCGAGGTCGGCGCCGACATGGGCCTCGCGTTCGACGGAGACGGCGACCGCGTGCTCGCGGTGGACCGCACGGGCGCGACCGTCGACGGCGACCAGATCCTCGCGATCTGCGCGCTCGACCTGCGGCGGCGGGGCCTGCTCGCCGGCGACGCGGTCGTCACCACGACCATGACGAACCTCGGCTTCCGCCGGGCGATGGCCGGGGCAGGCATCGAGGTGCGGTGGACCGACGTCGGCGACCGCTACGTCCTCGCCGAGATGAAGCGGGGCGGGTTCGTGCTCGGCGGCGAGCAGAGCGGCCACCTCATCGACCTCTCCCACGGACCCTCCGGCGACGGCCTCGCCGCCGCCCTGCACCTGCTGTCGGCCCTCGTCGCGACCGGCGAGGACCTCGGACCGGCGGCCGCCATCGTGCAGCGCCTGCCCCAGAAGCTCGTCAACATCGTCGTGGAGCGAAAGTCCGACCTCCCACAGGCCGATGGGACGTGGGCGGCCGTGCGCGAATGCGAGGCGGCGCTCGGCGAGGACGGCCGCGTGGTCGTCCGTGCGTCGGGCACCGAGTCCCTCGTGCGGGTCATGGTGGAGGCGCCCACCGTCGAGGAGTGCGAGTCGTGGTGCACGCGGATCGCCGATGTCGTCCGGTCGGAGCTGGGCGGGGCGATACCCTGATCCGTCGGGCCGCGCGGTCCGGACCGAAAGAGGAGGCGCGGGATGTGCGGGATCATCGGATACGTCGGGGGCAGGCCCTGTCGTGAGCTCATCCTCACGGGGCTCGAGCGGCTGGAGTACCGCGGGTACGACTCCGCGGGGTTCGCGCTGCTCGACGCGTCGGACGGCGTCGTCGAGGCCGTCCGGGCCGTCGGCAACCTCTCGGCCCTGCGGGAGGCGGCCGGCCTGAACGGCGGCTCCGCCGCGACCGCCGGCCTCGGCCACACGCGGTGGGCCACCCACGGCCGCGTCACCACCGACAACGCCCACCCGCACACGAGCGCCGACGGCACCGTCCTCGTCGTCATGAACGGGATCATCGAGAACTACCTGGAGCTGCGCTCCGAGCTGATGGAGCAGGGCGTCGTGTTCTCCTCGGACACCGACACCGAGGTTATCCCGCACCTGATCCACCGCGAGTACGCGGGCGACCTCGCCACGGCCGTGCGCGCGGTGCTGCCGCGCCTCGGCGGCCACTTCGCCTTCGTCGCCGCCCACGTGGACGAGCCGGAGCGCCTCGTCGCCACCCGCCGCGAGTGCCCGCTGGTGCTCGGCGTCGGCGACGGCGAGCGGTTCGTCGCCTCCGCCATCCCCGCCTTCCTGCGCGAGACCCGCGACATCATGCTGATCGAGGACGGCGAGGTCGTCACGATCGAGGCCGACGAGCACCACGTCTGGCACGGGTCGGAGCTGCTGCCGCCGCGGCCCGTCGAGCGCGTCGACTGGGACGAGGACGCCGCCGAGAAGGGCGGCTACGAGACCTTCATGCTGAAGGAGATCCACGAGCAGCCGTCGGCGCTGTGGGACACCATCGGCGACCGCCTGCGCCCCGACGGCTCCGTGGAGCTGCTCGGCCTCGGCCTCGACGACGCCACCCTCGCGCGGGTCGAGCGCATCCACATCGTGGCGTGCGGCACCTCGTACCACGCGGGCCTCGTCGGCCGGTACCTGATCGAGGACTGGGCACGGGTGCCCGTCCACGTCGAGGTCGCGTCGGAGTACCGCTACCGCACCTGCCTCGCCGGCCCGGGCGACCTGATCATCGGGATCACCCAGAGCGGCGAGACGGCCGACACCCTCGCCGCGATGCGCGTCGCCCGCGAGCGCGGCGCCCACGTCGTGGCCCTCACCAACATCATGGGGTCGCAGGCCACCCGCGACGCCGACGGGGTGCTCTACACCCGCGCCGGCCTCGAGATCGGGGTGGCCGCCACGAAGACCCACACGGCGCAGGTGATGGCGCTGTCCCTGTTCGCCCTCAAGCTCGGCCGCCTCAAGTGGGCGCTCACCGCGGGCGGGGCGCTCGACCTGGCCGACGAGCTCCGCCGCCTGCCCGACGCGCTCGAGGCCTACCTCGCCTCGCCCGCCCCCGAGCAGGTGATGACCGTCGCCGAGCGCTACGCGGAGCGGCCGTTCTTCCTCTACCTCGGCCGCCACGTCGGCGTGCCGGTGTGCTTCGAGGGCGCGCTGAAGCTGAAGGAGATCAGCTACATCCCCACCGAGGCGTATCCGGCGGGGGAGATGAAGCACGGCCCGATCGCGCTGCTCGAGGAGGGCTCGCCGGTCGTCGTCGTCGCGACCGACGGCCACGTCTTCGACAAGGTCGTCTCGAACATCCAGGAGGTCCGCGCCCGCGGGGCCCGCGTCATCGCGGTCGCCACCGAGGGCAACGAGGAGATCGGCCGGCACGCGGACGACGTCCTCTGGGCGCCGCGCAGCCCCGCCCTGCTCTCGGCGATCTGCGCGGTCGTCCCGCTGCAGATCTTCGCGTACGGCCTGGCCCGCGCGCGCGGCCTTAACGTCGACCAGCCGCGCAACCTGGCCAAGACCGTCACCGTCGAGTAGAGGCTGAGGGTATGGCCGTGGTGGGCGTCGGCGTGGACGTCATGGAGATCGACCGCTTCGCGGAGACCCTGCGCCGCCGCCCGCGCATCGCCGAGCGCTGCTTCACCGAGGCCGAGGCCGCCTACTGCTCCCGCAAGCCCTTCCCGCCCCAGCACTTCGCCGCCCGCTTCGCGGCGAAGGAGGCCGTCGGCAAGGCGCTCGGGATCGGGATGACCCGGTGGCGGGAGGTCGAGGTGGTGCGCGGACGCGGGGCCCCGACGATCGCCCTGCACGGCCGGTACGCCGAGCGCGCCCGCCAGCTCGGGGTCGACCGCGTCCACGTGTCCCTCACCCACGGCCGCGACTCCGCGATGGCCTTCGCGGTGGCGGAGGCCTCCGGGGGCTGATCTGCGAGGATGCGGGCCCGCCGTGGCCGCCGCCTCGCACCCATCCCGACCGCCCGTCCCGGGCTGCACGCCGCTCTTCGACGCGGAGGCGATGCGCCAGGCCGACCGCGCGGCCTCCGAGGACCATGGGATCCCCTCCGTCGTGCTGATGGAGCGCGCCGGCCTCGCGGCCGCCCGGGAGATCGAGGCGGCGTGGCCGGACGCCCGGTCCGCCGACATCCTGGTCGGGCCGGGGAACAACGGCGGCGACGGGATGGTCGTCGCGCGCCACCTCGCCGAGGCCGGCTGGCGGGTGCGGGTCGCGGCCCCCGGCGGACGCGCCCCCGCGACGCCCGACGCCGCGCTCATGACCCGCATCGCGGCGACCCTCGGCATCGACGTCGCGCCCTTCGACCCCGCCGCCCCCCACGACGCCGCCGCCGTCGCCGTCGACGCCCTGCTGGGCACCGGGGCCACCGGCGCCCCCCACGGGCCCCTGGGGGCCGCCGTGGAGTGGCTGGCGGCCCATCCGGGGCCCGTCGTGGCCCTGGACGTCCCCTCCGGCGTCGAGGCCGACACGGGACGCGTCGCGGGGGCCGCCGTGCGCGCCGACCTCACGGTCACCTTCCACGGCGACATGACGGGGCTCCACGTCGCCCCCGGTCTCGGGCGCTCCGGGCGCGTGGTCGTCGTGGACATCGGGATCCCCCGGCTCGTCGCCCCCCCGCCGGCGGCGTGGCTCGCGCCGCGCGCCGTGATCGCCGCGATCCCCGCGAAGGGCGCCGCGTCCGACAAGTACGCCTCCGGGTCCGTCCTCGTCGTCGCCGGGTCGCCGGGCCTCACCGGCGCCGCGGCCCTCGCGGCGTCGTCGGCGCTGCGGGCCGGCGCGGGGCTCGTCGTGGCCGCGGTGCCGGCCGGCGTGCAGCCGCTCGTCGCCGCGCACCTCCTCGAGGTGATGTGCGCCCCCGTCCCCGACGAGGACGGCCACCTGGCCCCGTCCTCGGTCGACGCCGTGCTGGGCGAGGCCCGGCGGGCGTCGGCGGTGGCGATCGGCCCCGGGCTCGGCCGGGCCGCGGCGACCACGGCCGCCGTCGAGGCGCTCATCGACGTCCTCGCGCCGCCCGTCGTGATCGACGCCGACGGGCTCTGGCACCTGGGCGACGCCCCGGAGCGCGTCGCCGGGCGCCGCGGCCCGACCGTGCTGACCCCGCACGCCGGCGAGGCGGCGCGCCTGCTCGGCCGCCCCCGGGCGGACGTCGAGGCCGACCGCCTCGCCTGCGCGCGCGAGCTCGCGGCGCGCGCCGGGGCCGTCGTCGTCCTGAAGGGGGCGGGGACGATCACCGCCGCGCCCGACGGCACGGCGGTGGTCACCGACGGAGGCACCGCCGCGCTCGCGACCGCCGGGACGGGCGACGTCCTCACCGGGGCGGTCGCCGCGGCCCTCGCGAAGGGGATGGACCCGCTGCCCGCCGCCGTCGCGGCCGTGGCGGCGCACGCCCGCGCCGGCGAGCTCGCCGACCGCGGCGACGGCACCATCGCGTCCGACGTACGGGACGCGCTGCCCCGCGCGATCGCCGGGGAGCACGGGTGACGGACGTCCGCGCCGAGGCGCGGATCGACCTGTCCGCCGTCCGCCACAACGCGGGCGTGCTGGCCCGCGCCGCGGGCGGTGCGCGGCTCATGGCCGTCGTGAAGGCCGACGGGTACGGGCACGGCGCCGTCCCGGTGGCGACCGCCGCCCTGGCGGGGGGCGCGACCGACCTGGGGGTCGCGACCGTCGCGGAGGCCGAGTCGCTCCGCGCCGCCGGCCTCGACGGGTCGCTCCTCGTGATGGGTCCCCTGACCGGCGGGGAGTGGGCGCGCGCCGCCGCCTGCGGCGCCGACGTCGCCGCATGGACCCCCGAGGGCGTCGCCGCCGCCGTCGCGGCGGGCTGCTCGCGCGTGCACCTCAAGCTCGACACGGGGATGGGCCGCCTCGGCGCCCGCCCCGAGGACGTCGCCGCGCTCGCCGACGCCGCCGCGGCCGCGCAGGACGCCGGGGACGTCGAGGTCGCGGGCCTGATGAGCCACTTCGCGACCGCCGACGAGACGACCGGCGAGAACGCCGCCTTCATGGGCGAGCAGCTCATCCGCTTCCGGGCCGCGGCCGCGGCGCTCCGGCCGCGGTTCCCCGGGGCCTCCGCCCACATCGCGAACTCGGCCGCGACCCTCCGCGAGCCGCGGGCCGCGTTCGACATGGTCCGGTGCGGCATCGCCCTCTACGGCTGCTCGCCGTTCGGCGGCGACCCCGCCGCCCACGACCTGCGGCCCGTCATGGCGCTCCGCTCCTACGTCGCCTCGGTGAAGACGCTGCGGTCGCGCGAGAGCGTCGGCTACGGCCGCCGCTGGCGCGCGGCGCGCGGTACCCGCGTCGCCCTGGTGCCCGTCGGGTACGCCGACGGCTGGGCGCGGGCGCTGGCGGGGCACGCCGAGGTGCTCGTCGGCGGGCGGCGCGTGCCGGTCGTCGGGACGATCTCGATGGACCAGCTCACCGTCGACCTCGGCCCCGAGGGCGCCGAGGCGGTCGGGGAGGAGGTGGTGCTGCTCGGCGCCCAGGGCGGCGACCGGATCACCGCCGAGGAGGTCGCCGGCTGGCGCGGGACGATCAACTACGAGGTCACCTGCGCCGTGGGGCCGCGCGTGCCCCGGACGCACCTGCCGTGAGCTCCGACGCCCTCCGGGCCCTGACCGCGCCCCTCGCGCCCCTGGGGGACCGCGCGTGGGCCGTCGGCGGCGGCGTGCGCGACGCCCTCACCGGCCGCGCGGCGGATCCCCCCGTGGACATCGACGTCGCCATCGACGGCGACGCCGCGGCCGCCGCCGGCGCCCTCGCCCGCGCGCACGGCGCGACGCGCTTCCGCCTGTCGCGCGACTTCGGCGCCTGGCGGGTCCAGGGCGGCGACCTGACGGCGTCCGTGGACATCACCCCCCTGCAGGGCCCGGACCTCGTGGAGGACCTGGCGCGGCGCGACCTCACCGTCAACGCGATGGCCGTCCCCGTGGCCCCCGCGGGCGGCGACCCCGAGGTCATCGACCCCCACGGCGGGCGCGCCGACCTCGCCGCCGGCCTGCTGCGGATCGTGCGCCCCGGCGCCCTCGCCGACGACCCAGTGCGGCTGCTGCGCCTCGCGCGCATCGCGGAGGAGACCGGGTTCACGGTGGAGCCGGGGACACGCGACCGGGCGCGCGCCGACGCCGCCCGGGTCTGGGAGGCCCCCGGGGAGCGCCTCGCCGACGAGCTCGGCCGCATCGTGCGGCTGCCGCGCCCCGACCGGGCGTTCGCCGGCATGGACGCGATCGGCGTGCTCGGGGCCCTCGTTCCGCAGCTCGAGGAGTCGCGCGGCCTCGACCAGAGCGCCTACCACCACAAGGACGTCCTCGGACACGTCCTCGAGGTCGTCACGCACGTCACCGACCTGTGCGCCGACCCCTCGGAGGTCTTCCGGGGGCGGGCGCCCCGCGTCTCCGAGGTCCTCGCCGCGCCGCTCGCCGACGAGCTCACCGCCCGCGACGGGCTCATGCTCACCGCCCTCCTGCACGACATGGCGAAGCCCGCCACCCGCGCGGTCACCCCCGAGGGGCGCGTCACGTTCATGGGCCACGACCGCCTCGGCGCCGAGATGGTCGAGGCCCTGATGCGCCGCCTCCGCACGTCCGCCCGGCTCCGCGACACCGTGGCCCGCGGGGTCCGGTGGCACCTGCCGCTCGGCTTCATGGTCCACCTGACGCCGCTGTCGTTGCGGCAGATCGACCGCTACCTGCGGCTCACCGCGCCCTCCGAGGTCGAGATCATCGTCCTCTCCGTCGCCGACCGCCTCGCCACCCGCGGTCCCCGGACCTCCGAGTCGGCCGTCCGGCGCCACCTGGTGCTGGCGCGGGAGGTCATGGACGCCCACTTCGCGCTCGTCGACCGCGGACCCGTGACGCCCCTGCTGGCCGGCGACGAGATCGCCGCGGCGGCCGGCCGACCGCCCGGCGCGTGGCTCGGGCCGGTGGTCGAGGAGCTGCGCGAGGCGCAGACCGTCGGCGCCGTCACCACGCGGGCCCAGGCGCTGCGGCTGGTGCGACGTTCCGCGGGGTGAAGCCGGCGGGTCCGCCGGAACACGCGATGTTTTCGAATGTGAGAAAAACGCAAGCCGACTGGCCAGCCCGGTTCCCGTCCCCTAGGGTCGCCCAATCGCGTCGCCGGTGGTCGTGCCACCCCGGCCGATGGAGCTGCCCCGACGGAAGGACGACGGATTGCGCAGAGCGCTGCGCGCGGGAATCGGTGCCGCCCTCACGGGTCTGACACTGACCGCGCTGACGGGCCCGGCGGCCGCCGCCCCGGCCACCTGCACCGTGACCCCCGCCAAGGGCGACGAGGTCACCATGAACCGCCTCATCGCGAACCAGCGCAAGGCGGCGAAGGCGCCGAAGGTCAAGGTGAACCCCGTCCTCCGTAAGGCCGGCCGCGCGAAGAGCGTCGCGATGGCCAAGGGCGCGCGCTTCGCCCACGAGGGCGTCCTGCCCTGGGCCGACGGCCGCAAGGGCGGCCAGAACATCGCGATGGCGTCCACCGCGGAGATCGCGTTCGAGGCGATGCTCGCCAGCCCCGGGCACCGCGCCAACATCCTCGCCCGCGACTGGCGCTTCGCCGGCGTCGGCGCCGCGCGCGCCTGCGACGGCCAGGTGTTCTTCACCCTCAACTTCCTGGGCCCGGCCGCCTGATCCGGGGCGGCGGCGCCCGGGTGTAGGGTCCGCCGCGTGGTCCGCCTCACACGCATCTACACCCGGCTCGGCGACGAGGGGGACACCCACCTCGGCGACATGAGCCGGGTGCGCAAGACGCACCCCCGCGTCGTGGCCTACGGCGACGTGGACGAGCTGAACGCCGCCCTCGGCGTCGCGCGGGCCCAGGGCGGCCTGGAGCCGCGCCTCGACGGGTGGCTCGCGCAGGTCCAGAACGACCTCTTCGACGTCGGCGCCGACCTCTGCGTGCCGCACGGCGACGCGACGCGCGATCGCCTGCGCATCGCCCCCGACCAGGTCACCCGGCTCGAGGGCTGGTGCGACGAGATCAACGACACGCTGCCCGACCTGACGAGCTTCGTCCTCCCCGCCGGGTCGCCCGCCGCCGCCGGCCTGCACCTCGCGCGGACGATCTGTCGGCGGGCCGAGCGGTCCGCGGTCGCGCTCGCGGAGGCGGAGACCGTGACGCCCGAGGCGATCGCCTACCTCAACCGCCTCTCCGACCTGCTCTTCATCCTCGCGCGGGCCGTGAACCAGGGCGCCGCCGGCGACGTCCTCTGGACCCCGGGGGGCGGGCGGGCCTAGTGGCCCGGTCGGGCCACTAGCCCGGCCCCCGCGCGAACCGCACGCGGCGGGTCGCGGGGTCGGCGGTCACGAGCCGGGCGGAGATCCGCTCGCCGGGCGTGGCGGCGCCGTCCTCGAGCGGGGCGACGACCGCGGGGTCGGCGACCTGCACCGTGACCCGGTCGTCGCGGACGTCGGTGACGACGGCCGGGAAGCTCTCGCCGACGCGCGGGGCGAGCACGGCGGCCTCGACCAGGTCGATGGCGGCGCGCTCCGCCTGGCGTTCGCGCTGACCGGTCGCCGCCATCGTCGCGGCGATCTCGTCGAGCGGCGCGACGGCCCACGCCGGCGGCTCCCGCCCCTCGCAGAACGCGAGCACGATCTCGTTGGCGAAGCGGTCCGCGAGGCGCCGAAGGGGCGCCGTGACGTGCGCGTAGACGGCGGCGATCGCGGCGTGCACCGGCGGCTCCGTGCCGTCCTCCCGGCGCCACGGGGTGTAGGCGGCCCCGCCGAACAGGCGGGCGGCGCGGACCGCGAACGCGGCGTGGTGCGGGTCGGCGGGGTCGAGCGCGCGGACCACGTCCCCGTACCGCGCCCCCTCGGCCCAGGGGACGCCGAGGGCCCGCGCGCTGCGCCGCAGCGACGCGAGGTCGCGGGGCTCCGCGGGGGCGAGCGTGCGGAAGAGCCCGACGCCCCCGTCGATCATGATCCGCGCGGCGCAGATCCCGGCGAGCAGCGACACCTGGGCGTTCCAGTCCTCGACGGGGAGCGGGGTCTCGTACCGCAGCCCGAAGCCGCCGTCGTCCTGCGCCACGACCTCCTGCACCGGCACGCTGAGGCTGACGCCGCCGCGCTCCGCCTCGCGCGCCAGGCGCGCCAGGCCGACCTCCCGCAGCAGGGCCGGCGTCGGGTCCCCCCCGCCGGCGTCGATGGCGGCCTGGGCCTCGGCGTACGACATCGCCCGGCGGCTGCGGACGACGGTGCGCGTCAGGTCCGCCGCGACCGGCTCCCCGGCGGCGTCGAGGTCGATCGTCCAGAGGAGGGCCGGGCGGTCCTCCCCCGGCAGCAGGCTGCCGGCGCCCTCGCCGATCGCCGCGGGGTGGAGGGGCGACCGCCGGTCCGGCATGTAGACCGTGACGCCCCGCGCCCGCGCCTCGGCGTCGACCGCCCCGCCCGGGGCGACGAGCGCGGCGACGTCGGCGATGGCGTAGTGGACGCGGTGCCCGTCGCCGAGCCGCGTGATCGCGACGGCCTGGTCGAGGTCGCGGGACCCCTCCGGGTCGATGGTCAGCAGCGGCAGGTCGCGGTGGTCGGCGCGCCCGTCGCCGGGGGACGCGGGCGACGCCGCGGCCGCGGCCGCAGCCTCGCGCTCGACCTCCGGCGGGAAGTCCCCCGGCACGCCCGTCTCGGCGCGGATGGCGTCGAAGCCGGCGACCAGGAGGCCGTCGGGGGGGCGCAGCCGGACGGGGGAGGCGGGCAGGGCCCCTCAGCCCCCGTCGGCGGAGAAGTGCTGGTAGTCGATCGTGCCGCTCCAGCGGCCGCCCCACTCCCAGCCGCGGGCGTCGAACGCCCGGGTCACGACGCCGCCCTCGACGATCACGCCCGGCCGGGCGCGGCGGTCGAGGTACCGGACGCTGCCGCGGTGCGAGGTGGTGCCGCCCGAGACGTAGGGGTTCTCGAGGGGGTTCAGGTCGATCGCCCGGCCGTACGCGTGCTGCGACCAGCGCCCCGACCCGGTCGCCGCGCGGCAGTTGAACGCCGAGGTGTTGTCGGCCTCGATGCTGGCGTAGTCGTCGCCGCCGTAGCGCTGGATGGGCTGCATCCGCCGGATGGGGAAGCGGGCCCGGTAGAGCGCGCGGAAGACCTCGACGACGTCCCGGGCGACGGCGTCGTGCACGACGATCGCCCCGCGGCGCACGCGGCCGTCGAAGCCCACGAACGGGACGCTCACGTGGCGCAGGCGCGCGAACCCGACGGGGCAGCCCCGCCGCCACACCGACGGCGTCATGTCGGCCCGCTCCTGGGGGCTCAGGGCCCGGACCACCGCCCGGTACGGGGGGTCGGCGGCCGCCGCGCCGGACGGGACGGCGGCGAGGACGGCGACGGCGAGGACCGGGAGCACCACGCGGAGGGGGCGGGGGAGGCGCACCGGCCCCACGCTACCGGCCCGCCGGGCGCGGGTCACGGCGGCGCGGCGGGGGTCGGGGGCTCCAGGGCCGTGGTCGTGCCGCGCCGCCCGTCGAGCGCGACCTTCGCGGCGGTGGCCCCCAGGATCAGCAGGCCACCGGCGATCGCCGCCCCTCCGGGGCGCTCCCCGTGCACGATCCACGACCAGACGGGGTTGAGCGCCGGCTCCACGAGCAGCAGCAGCGAGACCTCGAAGGCCGGGACGTGCCGGACCGCGGACGTCAGCAGGACGTAGGCCAGCCCGATCTGGGCGACGCCGAGGTAGGCGATGAGGAGCCAGTCGGCCGCGTCGCCGGTGGGCGGGATCGCCGTCGGGATGCAGATCGCGGCGGCGATCAGGTTGCCCGTGACGGTCGCCCCCGCCGCGCCGCCGGCGCCGCCCGCCCCCCGGCCGAGCCACCGCAGGCCGAGCAGCGTCGCGGCCCAGGTCACGCCCGACGCCGCGGCCAGGGCGTTGCCGAGGGCGGGATCCGGCGCCGTCGCGACGGCGTCGCCCGGGTCCACGAGGAACAGGGACAGGCCGGCGACGAGCACGAGCATCAGCAGCACGTCGGGCCGCCGCACCCGTTCGCGCAGCACCACCACGCCCGCGACGAGCACGTACAGCGGCGCGGCGCTCTGCAGGAAGATGGCGTTGGCGGACGTCGTCTGCTTGTTCGCCAGCACGAAGAGGATCACCGTCGCCGCGTACGCGGCGCCGACGGCCCACGTGCGCCACGTCCACCCGCGCCGGGAGGCGGGCAGCACCAGCGCGATCACGAGGGCGCCGATGCCGGACCGGAACCCGGCGACCTCAAGGCCCTCGGGGATCCCCGTGTAGCTCGTCCCCTTGATGGCGGCGCCGCCCGTCGAGAAGAGGGCGGCCGCGCCGATCACCTGCAGCCGTGAGAGCCGCATCCCCCCGATGTCACGCCCCCTCGCCGCGCCGCGGACCCGGGGGACCCGGAGGAGCTAGTAGCGGCGGGCCCCCGCGTACGACTCGGCATGGTACGGCTCGTAGAGCGACGAGATCGTCACCGACTCGCCCGGGCCGGGCGCGTGGACGAACTGGCCGTCGCCGGCGTAGAGGCCGACGTGCTCGACGAGGCCCGTCGGGTCGGAGAAGAAGACGGCGTCGCCCGGCTCGAGGTCGGCGGGGGCGACGGCGGTGCCGACCCGCGACTGGGCGACCACGCCGCGCGGCAGGGTCACGCCCTGCTCGGCGTAGGCCCACGCCACGAGCCCGGCGGCGTCGAAGCCGCGGGCGGGGGTCTGGCCGCCGCGGACGGTCCGGGTGCCGAGCTCCCCGAGCGCCTCCTGGGCCGCCGCGGCGCCGAGGCCGGACGATCCGAGGGCGACCTCCGGCACGACCACCGGCAGGGCGGGGGACACGACGGGCGCGCCCCCGGGGCCGGTGGCGGTCGTGACCGTCGCGGGCGTGGCGGTGGGGGAGGGGGCGGTGGACGCGCCGGCGGTGAACACGGCGGTGGCCGGGTCGCCCCCGAGCTCGGCGTAGTACGTCGAGACGTTGCGGACCCAGTTGTTGTTCAGCCCCGTCGGGTCGTTGTCGGCGCCGCTCGGCGCCCAGCGGCCCTGGATGGCCGGGATCGTCGTCAGGCCCGAGCCGGCGTAGAGGTTCCCGCCGAGGTTGCGCGCGGCCGCCCCGATGCCGTCCGACCACGAGGGGTACACGATCCCCGGACCCATCCCGAAGGGGTTGTGGATGCCCTGCGAGGGGCCGTAGGTGCCGAAGCTCGTCTCCGCGCCGCTGATCGCCACGAGGAAGCGGGGGTCGAGGCCCACGGCGCGCGACTCGGTCACGAAGACCGCGCCGAGGCCCGTCAGCGGGCTGGCCTTCGACGCGAGGTAGCCGTCGATCTGCGCGGCGAGGGTGCGGTCGTCGCCGGTGACGGCCGGGCGCCGCTCGTCGGGGAGCGGGATGACGGCCCCGCCCGCACCGGGGGTCGCCGTGGCGGCGGGCCGCTCGGCGGGGGGCTCGGCGAGCACCACGACGGGCCCGTCCGGGTCGTCGCCGGGGCCGGCGGGGGTCGCGAGGGGGTCGTCGTTGGCGGCCTCCTCCTGGGCGGCGGTCTCCTGCGCGTGGCGGGCGGCGATGCCCGACTCGAGGGCGATGAGGTCCTCCTTCTGGCGCAGCAGCCGCCGCTCGAGGCGCTCCAGCTCCCGCCGCTCGGCGCCGCCGAGCCGCTCGGCGGCCGTCCTCGCCTGCGCCAGCTGCGCCGACGTGCGGTCGATGCGGTCGCGCGCGTGGGCCAACTCGGCGGCCGTGGCCGCCACGGCGGGCGCGGCGGGGGCGGCGAGGAGGGCGATGGCGAGGGTCGCGACGAAGGCGCGCCGCACGGGGAGGCGACGGGGCATCCCCTCTATCGTCGGCCCCCGCGCGCCGCCCCTTGAGGGCGCGGCGCGGGACCGGGGGACCCTAGGGGCGGACGGCGCCCTGGTAGTCGCTGCGGCCGCTCATGCTCGAGACCTTCACGACGTCACCGGTCTGCGGTGCGTGGACGTACTGGCCGCCGCCGATGTAGATGCCCATGTGCCCGAGGTCCGCGCGGTAGAAGACGAGGTCGCCGACCTGGAGGTCGCTGGAGGGGACCTTCGGGAACGCGGCCCAGATCGCCCCCGTGTAGTGGGGGACGCTCTTGCCGATCTGGGCGTAGGCGTAGGAGGCGAGGCCGCTGCAGTCGAAACCCGACGGCGACGCGCCACCCCACACATAGGGGACACCCAGGTACTGCATCGCGATGCTCGCCGCGGCGGCGTTGCCGCTGCCACTCGGCAGCGGGGCGCTCGGGGCGGGTGTCGCGGCGGCGGGGTCGGCCGGGTCGGCGGCGGGCGCCGACGCGGCCGCGGGGGCGGAGGGGGTCGACGCGGCGGCCTCGGCGGCGGCGGCGCGCTGGCGGGCGAGGCGGGCCTGGGCCTCGGCCTCGGCGGCCTTGCGCTGCTCCTCGGCGCGGATCAGGCCACGCAACTCGGCGCTCGCCGAATCGAGGACCGCCTGACGCTGGGCGAGCAGACCCTCGATCCGCTCCTTCTCCCGCTCCCGGGCCGCGACGGCCTCGGCCGCCGTCGCCCGGTCCTCCACCAACTGGGCCCTCAACCGCACCAACGCCGCCTTGTGCTCACGCAACCCACCGACGACCTCGGCGTCCTGGCTGCCGACGCGGTCCAACAGGTCCATCTGGTCGCTGGCGGCGGCGATCGAGCCGCTGGTGATCAACACCTCCGCAAGGCTCGGCTGCGGCGTCGCGTACAGGCCCCGGAGGCGCTCGGCGAGGGCCTCACGCGACGCCCCCAGGTCCCGCTCGGTCTGGCGGGTGCGGGCCGTGTTCTCCTCGATCCGGCCGTTCACCTGCTGCAACTCATAGCGGGCCCCGTTGTAGGCCTCGGCGGCGACCTCGACCTGGGTGTTGTAGCTGTCGAGCTCGGCCTGGAGCTCGGCGACCCGGGCGCGCTGGGCCTCGATCGCGGCCGGCTCGGTGGTGGCGGTCCCCGCGCCGAACGCCAACAGGGCGGCGAGGACGGCGCAGGCCACGAGGGCCGTGAGGTGTCGCAGGGGTCTCAGGAAGCAGGTCTCCTGCAGCGGGGACAGGGCGCGCGAAGCCAGGGCGGCTCCATCCGACCGGCGCACGCTACCACCGTTCCGCGCGCCCGCACAACGCCGTCGCGCCCGCCCCCCGGTGTTGAAGCCGTCCGTCCCGCCGAGGATGATGGGGCCCGTGAGCCTCCTCCGCGCGCTCGTCGCCGCTGCTCTCGGGGCCGCGATCCTCCTGCCCGCCGCCCTCCTGGGGCAGGCCGCCCCGCCCTCCGCGCAGGCCCGCGGCTACGCCGCCCTGCTCCCCGGCGGGGCCCAGGGCGGCGCCACCGCGACGACCGGCGGCCCCGCGGAGCGGACCGCCTCCGTGGGGGGCCTGCGGCCCGCGGGCGGGGGCACCGTCGCCTCCGTATCGGTGCGCGTCGGCGCGTCCTCGGCGGGCACCGGGGCCACCGCCGAGGGGTCGATCACGGCGTCGGGCCTGCGCCTGCTCGACGGGCGGGTCACCGTCGCGTCGCTGCGCATGGCGGCACGCGCCGGCGACGGGACGGACGCCGGCGCGACGGGGCTGACGTCGTCGGGCGCCTCGGGCGTGACCGTCGACGGCGCCCCCGTCCCCGTCGGGCCGGGATCCCGCGTCGCGGTCCCCGGCGTCGGCGCGCTCGTCTTCTTCGAGACGGTCGCCGACGGCACGGGCGGCCTGCGCGCCAACGCCCTCCGCGTCGAGGTCACCGACCCGGCGGCGGCCGCCGTGATCGGGCAGCCGTTCGTGATCGGGCACCTCGACCTCGTGGCGGAGCGCGGCGCCGCGCCCGCCGCGGAGGCGCCCGCCGACCCCCCGGCGACGACGCGGCCGGCGGCGCCCGCCACCGCGCCCCGCGCCGCCGCCGCGCCCGACCCGGCGGCGATCCCGCTGGCGGCGACGCCGAGCCTCGGCCTGCCGGTGCGCCCCGCCCCGCGGGCCGCGGTCGTGTCGGGCGACGGCTACGTCTTCCCCGTCGTCGGCGACGACGTCGGCTTCACCGACGACTACGCCGCCCCCCGGGCCGGCACCGGGTGGCACCACGGCAACGACCTCTTCGCACCCACCGGCACCCCGCTGGTCGCCGTCGCCGACGGCACCCTCTCGCGGGTCGGCGTGAACACCCTCGGCGGCAACCGCCTGTGGCTCACCGACGACGCCGGCAACGCCTTCTACTACGCCCACCTGTCGGCCTACGCGCCGGCCGCGGTGGAGGGCGCCCGCGTGAGCGCCGGCCAGGTGATCGGGTTCGTCGGCAACACCGGCCAGGCCATCACCACGCCGCCGCACCTGCACTTCGAGATCCACCCGGCGGCGGGTGACAGCGTCAACCCCTACCCGTACCTGCTGGCCTGGCAGCGCGGCGGGGACATCCCGCGCGCCTTCGCCCAGGCGGCGACGTCGTCGTCGCCGGCCCCGGCGGCGGGCGCGGTGCTCGTGGACGGGGTCCCCGAGGTCGACGTCGCGCCGGCGCCGGCCGACGGGCTCGCCACGCCGGCCTCCTAGGCGCCGTCCCCGGCGGGGCGGCGGCCCCCGGGGGCTGCCATCCTCGGCCGATGCCCCTCCCCGGCCAGGAAGGCCCTGATCGCGCCGGCCGCCGCCCGCGGCGCGTCGTGCCCGAGGCCGTGGGCGGCGCGGGGGATGACCACGATGCGGGCGCGCCGGGCGCGGACGGCGATGCGCCGCGCCCACCGGCCGGTGGTGAGGGGGTCGCGGGACCCGCGCACGACGAGGACGGGGGCGCGGACCGCGACGACGAGCTCGTCGAGCGGCAGGGCGGAGGCCTCGCGGAGGGTGGCGAGCACCCGGGGCAGGCCGGCGCGGAGGTAGTCGCGGGCTCCCCCCGCGACGAGCGACGGCCGCTCCATGGGGCTGTCGACCGCGAGGCGGACCACCTGGCCGGCGGCCCCGCCACGGCCGTCGAAGGCGGGGCTGAGCAGCACGAGGGCGCGGACCCGCCCCGGGTGGCGCGCCGCGAGGACCGTGGCGACGTGGCACCCCCACGAGTGCCCGACGAGGGTGACCCGGCCCATGCCGCGGAGCGCGAGGACCTCCTCGAGGACGTCGGCGGCGGCGCCGGTGCTCCAGATGGCGTCGGAGTCGGTCCGGCCGAAGCCGGGGAGGTCGCAGACCAGCACGACGTGGTCCCGGGCGAGCTCCTCGGCGAGGGGCCCGAGGCTGCCGGCCGAGACACCGAGCCCGTGGACCATCACGACGGGGCCCGCGGAACGTCCCGCGGGGCGCAGCAGCCGCGCGTGGACGCGGACGCCGCCCGCCGCGGTCCACGTGCCCAGGGCACGCGGGTGCGCCTCGCCGGCCACGTGGTGCGCTACGAGGCGTCGGGTGAGGGACCGGCCGTGGTGCTGGTGCACGGCCTCGGCGGATCCGCCCGCTGGTGGCGCCGGACGGTGGCGGCGTTGTCGCAGGCGCATCGCGTGATCGTGCCCGAGCTGCCGGGCTTCGGCTACGGCCTCGGCGGCCGGCGGTTCCGGCTGGAGGACGCCCCCGTCGTGCTCGGGGGGCTGCTCGACCGCCTCGCCCTCGGGCCGGCGTCGCTCGTGGGGCACTCGTTCGGGGCGATGGTCTGCCTGGGCGTCGCGGTCGCGCGACCGGAGGCGGTCGACCGCCTCGTGCTGATCGGCCCGCCGGTGCGGACCGCCTCGCCCGCCCTGGCGGGCAACGTGCTGCCGGCGCTGCGGACGGTGCTCGGCCTGCCGCCCCCCGCCGCGTTGACCGTCATGACGGACATCGCCACCCGCTCGCCCCTCGCGTTGCTGCGCGCCGCCGGGGAGATCCTGGCCCACGACGGCGAACCCGGCATCGCACGGGCCCCCGCGGTGCCGACCATGGTGGTGTGGGGCGCCCGCGACGCCCTCGTGCCGGTGGGCGGGACGGGATGGGTGGCGCGGGCGCTGCCGGACGCGCGGGTGCGGGTGCTGCCCGGCGCGGGGCACGTGCCGATGCTCGACCGTCCCGACCTGCTCGACGCCGAGCTCCGCGCCTTCCTGTCGCCCGGGTGAGCCCCCGGGCGGGGCGACCGCCGCGGGTCAGGCCCCGAAGCTGTCCCCGCAGGAGCAGGTGGACGTCGCGTTCGGGTTGTTGATGCGGAAGCCCCGGCGCAGCAGGCCCTGCTCGTAGTCGATGACCGAGCCGGTCACGTGGATCGCCGACTTCAGGTCCATCAGCATCGTGACGCCGTTCGAGACGACCTCGCGGTCGCCCGCGCCGGCCGTCTCGCCCGGCTGCAGCAGGTCGAGCTTGTACTCCAGTCCGGAGCAGCCGCCGGCGAGGATGCGCAGGCGCACGCCGTCGGGCCGTCCCTGCGCGCGCGCCGACTCCCGGATGTAGTCGGCGGCGGCGGGGGAGACGGTGACGAAGGCCTCGCCCCCGGCTTCGGCGGCCCGCGCCGCGCGGGCGCGTGCCCGCGCCGCGGCCTTCTTCTCCTCGAGGGTGAGGGGCGGGGCGGCGGCGACCTCAGCCATAGCCCATCACCTTCATCAGGAAGCGCCCCTCCTCGGTCATCGACTCCGGCGTCCACGGCGGGTCCCAGACCCAGTTGACGTCGACGCTGGTGACGCCCTCGAGCGGCTCGACGGCGTTGCGCGAGTCCCCGAGGATCTGCTCGGTGAGCGGGCAGCCCATCGAGGTCAGCGTCATGTCGAGGACCACGTTGCCGGCGTCGTCGATGTTCACCTTGTAGAGCAGGCCGAGATCGACGACGTTCACGCCGAGCTCGGGGTCCTCGACCTGCTTCATGGCGCTGCGGATGTCGTCCTCGGTCGCCACTCAGACCACCTCCCCGGTGTCGCGCTGATACGTCAGGATCGCGTCCTTCGCGGCCATCCACCCGAGCAGCGCGCACTTCACGCGCACCGGGTAGCGGGCCACGCCCTCCAGGGCGACGGCGTCGCCGAGGCGGTCCTCGTCGGCCGCCTCGTCGCCGTGCATCACCTGGCGGAAGTGCTCGACGACGCCGAGGGCGTCCTCCAGCGAGCGGCCCGTGACCGCCTGGCTCATCATCGACACCGACGCCTGGGAGATGGAGCACCCCTGGCCGGTGTGGGCGAGCTCCGTGACGCGGCCGTCCTCGATGATCATCTCCAGGTGGACCTCGTCGCCGCACAGCGGGTTGTGCTGGTCGACGGCCACGGTCGGGCCGTCCAGCGTCCCCTCGCCGCGCTTGCGGCGATAGTGGTCCAGGATCAGCTCCTGGTAGAGGTCGTCGAGGCCGCCCACGTCGCTCCCCGCCCTAGGCGAACGCGGCCCGCGCGGCATGGAGTGCCCGCACCAGCGCGTCGATGTCGTCGTGGGAATTGTAGAGGTAGGTGCTCGCGCGGGCCGTGGCGCCCACGCCCAGCACCCGCATCAGCGGCTTCGCGCAGTGGTGCCCCGCGCGGACGCAGACGCCGTCCTGGTCGATGAGCTGCGCGATGTCGTGCGGGTGCAGGTCGTCCATGCTGAACGACACGGCGCCTCCGCGGGCCGCGGGGTCGCGCGGGCCGTACACCGTCAGGCCGCGGATGCCGGCGAGCGCGTCGAGCATGTGGGCCGTGAGGTCCACCTCGTGCGCCCGCACCGCGTCGAGGCCGACCGCCATGAGGTACTCGGCGGCGGCGCCGAGGCCCACGGCCTCCGCGATCGGCGGGGTGCCCGCCTCGAACTTCCACGGCAGGTCGGCCCACGTCGAGCCGCTCGTCGAGACGTCGGAGATCATCTCGCCGCCACCGAGGAACGGCTCCATCGCGTCGAGGACCTCCGGCCGCCCGACGAGGACGCCGATGCCGGTCGGGCCGAGCATCTTGTGGCCCGTGAAGGCCATGAAGTCGCAGCCGAGAGACGCGAAGTCGACCGGCATGTGGGGGACGCTCTGCGACGCGTCGACCAGGCAGAGCGCGCCGGCCTCGTGGGCGAGCGCCGCGATCTCGGCGACGGGGTTGATGGTGCCGAGCACGTTGCTCGCGTGGACGACCCCGACCATCTTCACGCGGCCGCCGCCGATCAGGGCCCGTGCGGCGTCCATGTCGAGCTCGCCCCCGGGGGTGACCGGCACGAACCGGACCGTCGCCCCCGTGATGCCGGCGACGATCTGCCACGGCACGATGCCGGAGTGGTGCTCCATCTCGGTGACGACGATCTCGTCGCCGGGGACGAGGGTGCGGACGCCCCACGCCCACGCGACGAGGTTGATCGCCTCGCTCGCGTTCTTGGTGAGGATCACGCCCTCGCGGGGGCTGCCGACGAGGCGGGCCACCGCGTCACGGCCCGCCTCGAAGCGGGCGGTCGCCTCGGCCGCCAGCTCGTAGACGCCGCGGTGCACGTTGGCGTTCGTCTCGCGGTAGTAGGCGTCCATCGCCGCGAGCACCGACGACGGCTTCTGCGAGGTCGCCGCCGAGTCGAGGTAGACGAGCGGCGCGTCGTGGACGCGCCGCCCCAGGATCGGGAAGTCGGCGCGGACCGCCGGGACGTCGATGGTCGCGGCGGTGCCCACGGCCGTCATCCCGCGGCGGGTGCCGCGGCCTCCTCGGCGGCGCCGAACTCGACGTAGCCGTTCTCCTCGAGGTGGTCGGCCAGCTCGGGGCCGCCGGTCTTGGCGATGCGGCCCTCGAACATCACGTGGACCACGTCGGGCCTGATGTACCGGAGGATGCGCGTGTAGTGGGTGATGATGAGGACCCCGAGGTTCGGGCCGCGCATCGTGTTGACGCCCTCGGACACGACCTTCAGGGCGTCGACGTCGAGGCCGGAGTCGGTCTCGTCGAGCACCGCGAACTTCGGCTCGATCATGGCCATCTGCAGGATCTCGTGGCGCTTCTTCTCGCCGCCCGAGAACCCCTGGTTGAGGTAGCGGTCGGCGAAGGAGCGGTCGAAGCCGAGGAGCTCCGACTTCGCGTCGAAGAGCTTGATGAAGTCGCGGGGCGAGATCTCCTCGCCGCGGATCGCGTTCAGCGACGTCCGCAGGAAGTTCATGACGGAGACGCCCGGGACCTCGACGGGGTACTGCATCGCGAGGAACATGCCGAGGGCGGCGCGCTCGTCGGCCTCCATCTCCACGATGTCCTGGCCGTCGAAGATCACCGACCCGCCGGTGATCTCGTACCGGGGGTGCCCGGCCAGCGCGTACGCGAGGGTGCTCTTGCCGGAGCCGTTGGGCCCCATCAGCGCGTGGACCTCGCCCTGGGGCACGGTCAGGTCGACGCCCTTCAGGATCGGGGTTCCGTCCACGGCGACCTCGAGGCCGCTGATCTGCAGGATGGGTTCGCTCACGGTTCTCCTCAGCGGATCAATGGGTGTTGGGTGCTCGGGGCGGGGTCCACGAGGACACGTCCGTCCCGCACCTCGACGCGGTAGGTCGGCAGCGCACGCGACGCGGGCGGCGTCAGCGCCTCGCCGGTCGTCAGGCAGAACTGCGCGCCGTGACGGGGACACTCGATGCGGTCGCCCTCGACCCAGCCCGCCGACAGGGACTCGAAGGCGTGGGTGCAGATGTCGTGCACCGCGCGGACGGTGCCGTCCACGACGACCAGGCACACCGGCGTGTCGCCGAGCTGCACGAGGTGCGGCTCACCGGGGGTCAGGTCCTCGAGGGCGGCGACGTCGATCACGCCAGCTTCGCCTGCACCGCGCGCTCCAGCTCCTCGCGGAGCTCGACCAGGCTGACCTGCTCGAGGACCTCCTGGAGGAAGCCCATGACGATGAGGCGCTTCGCCTCGGCCGTCGGGACGCCGCGGGACTGCAGGTAGAAGAGGTGCTCGTCGTCGACGCGGCCGACGGCCCCGGCGTGCGAGCACTTCACCTCGGCCGTCTCGATCTCGAGGAACGGGATCGTGTCGGCCCGCGCCCCGTCGTTGAGGACGAGGTTGCGGTTCGTCTGGTACGCGTCGGTGCCGGGCGCGCCCGGCGGGACGATCAGGTTGCCGAAGAACACGGTGTGCGCGTGGTCCTGGATCGCACCCTTGTAGAGCAGGTTCGAGTACGACTGCGGCGCCTCGTGGCGGGCGATCACCCGGTGCTCGAAGTGCTGGTCGCCACCGGCGAAGTAGAGGCCGAGCGCGCGGGCGTCGGAGCCCGGGCCGGCGCAGACGACGGTCGGCTCGACGCGCACGACGTCGCCGCCGAGCGTGACGAAGACCGAGCGGGCCTTCGCGTCGCGGTCGACGCGGGCGCGCAGCATCGCGTGGTGGCGCACGCCGGCGCCCCAGTCGACGACGGAGACGTGCTCCAGCTCGGCGCCCTGGCCCACGTAGAGCTCGACCACCGACGAGGCGCTGACCGGGGACGCGAAGTCGCCGGAGGTGAAGCGCTCGATGACCGTGGCCTTCGCGCCCTCCTCGACGACGATCAGCGAGCGCCCGAGGACGCGGCCGGCGAGGCCGGTGGCGGAGAGCAGCGACTCGATCGGCAGCTCGACCTCGACGCCTCGGGGGACGTGGACGAACAGGCCGCCGTCCCAGCGGGCCGCGTTCAGCGCGCCGGCGTGCTGCTCGAAGCCGATCAGGCCGTAGAGGCGCTCGCGGACGAGGGCCTCGTGGTCGGCCAGCGCGGCGCCCAGCTCGGCGACGATCACGCCGTCGGGCAGCGACTCGAGGGACGGCGCGGAGGGCGCGCCGTCCACGAGCTGGAGCCGTGCCGCGCGGGGGCCGCCCGCGGTGCTCGGCACGTCGACCGCGCCCGGCGCCTCGGGCGCGTCGCCCGTCAGCAGCGCCAGGTCGGCGGGCGGGGTGAAGCGCCAGTCCTCCTCCCGGCCCGTGAGGCCCGGGAGGGTGGACAGGGTCTGCGTGGCGGCGTCGCGGACGTCCGCGGCCCAGCCGGGTCGCTCAGCCAATCGAGCCCTCCATCTGCAGCTCGATGAGCCGGTTCAGCTCCACCGCGTACTCCATGGGGAGCTCCTTCGCGATCGGCTCGATGAAGCCGCGCACGATCATCGCCATGGCCTCCTCCTCGGAGAGCCCGCGGCTCATGAGGTAGAAGATCTGGTCGTCGGCGACCTTGGACACCGTGGCCTCGTGGCCGATCGAGGAGTCCTCCTCGCGGATGTCCATGTAGGGGTAGGTGTCCGAGCGGCTGTCCTCGTCGAGGAGCAGCGCGTCGCAGACGACCGACGCCTTCGCGCGCTTCGCCCCGGGCTCGACCTGCACGAGGCCGCGGTAGCTGGTGCGTCCGCCGCCGCGCGAGATCGACTTCGACACGATCGTCGAGGACGTGTCGGGGGCGACGTGGACCATCTTCGCGCCGGCGTCCTGGTGCATCCCCTCGCTGGCCATCGCCACCGAGAGCACCTCGCCGCGTGCGCCGGGACCGGTCATCCAGACGGCGGGGTACTTCATCGTCAGCTTCGACCCGAGGTTGCCGTCGACCCACTCCATCGTGGCGTTCTTCTGGGCCTCGGCGCGCTTGGTGACCAGGTTGTAGACGTTCGTCGACCAGTTCTGGATGGTCGTGTACCGGCAGCGGGCGCCCTCCTTGACGATGATCTCCACCACCGCCGAGTGCAGGGAGTCGCTCGAGTAGACGGGGGCGGTGCAGCCCTCGACGTAGTGCACGAACGAGCCCGGCTCGCAGATGATCAGCGTCCGCTCGAACTGGCCCATGTTCTCCGCGTTGATGCGGAAGTAGGCCTGCAGCGGGATCTCGACCTGCACGCCCGGCGGGACCCAGATGAACGAGCCGCCCGACCACACGGCCGAGTTCAGCGCGGCGAGCTTGTTGTCGCCCGGGGGGATGATCGTGGCCCAGTGCTTGCGGAAGATCTCCTCGTGCTCACGGAGCGCGGTGTCCGTGTCGCAGAAGATGACGCCCTTCTTGTCGAGGTCCTCCCGCAGCGAGTGGTAGACGACCTCGCTCTCGTACTGGGCGCTCACGCCCGACAGGTACTTCTGCTCGGCCTCCGGGATGCCCAGGCGGTCGAACGTGTTCTTGATGTCGGACGGGACGTCGTTCCAGTCGGTGCTCTGCTTCTCCGACGAGCGGATGAAGTAGAAGATGTTCTGGAAGTCGATGCCGTCCATGTCCCCGCCCCACTGGGGCATGGGCTTGCGCTCGAAGATCTCCAGGGCGCGAAGGCGGAACTTCAGCATCCACTCCGGCTCGCCCTTCAGGAACGAGATCTCGCGGACGACGTCGGCGTTGAGCCCGCGCTTGGGCTCGAACACGTAGTTCGCCGGGTCGTGCCAGCCGAACTTGTACTGGCCGAGATCGATGTCGGGCGGCTTGACTGTGGACACGGGCCCTCCCCGGTCGCGTGTGGAACTCGGGCGTCTGGTCTAAAGGATACGCGCATCGCCGTAATCGGGGGAGTGTCGTACGACACCGGCCCTCCGCGGCGCGGCATGCGCCCTCCGCCAGCGCTCCAGACTAGCCGCTACGGGCGGCGCGGGCCGTGGCCCGTGGCGTCAGGAGACGGGTCCCGAGGCCCGCTCGACCACGGTGCGCCCGCCCGCGGCGCGGGTCCAGAGGAGCTCGGCGTCCCCGGCGGCGTCCGTGTCGAGCGCCGGCGCGTCGCCCGTGACGACCCCCGCGCCCGAGACGGTCTCGCCCGTCGTCACCGACCCGTCGGAGGAGCGGGTGGCCGCCACGACCCTCCCGTCGGCCGTCCACGCGACGACGCCGCGCCGGGCCATGTCGGCCGCGGCGACGCGGATGCCGCGGGTGTCGTCGATGGCCGACCCCAGCGAGGAGGGGGTGCCGACGCCGAGGTCGGCGGCGATCGGCGCGGTGCGCGGCCGCCCCGCCCGGTCGGTCCAGGCGGTGAGGGCGTCGCCGCCGGCGTTGACGGCGATGCGCGGCGCCCCCGCCTCGGGGTCGCTGCGCTCGGTGGGGCCGAGCGCCGGCAGCACCTGCAGCGTGAGGCGCTCCGCGATCTCCCCCCGCCACCAGCGCAGCGACCCGTCGGCCGTGGCGCTGACCGCCGCGACCCGCCCGGCGTCCGAGACGGCCAGGTCGGCCGAGACGTCCGCGTCGGTGCGGAACGGCAGCTCGGCCTCCGAGCCGAAGGCGTCGCCGGGGGCGCGCGAGATCGCGAGGGCGGTGCTGCGGCCCTCCGGCAGGTCGCACTGCCACCAGACCACCGCGTGGCCGCGGCCGCCGACGGCGACGCGCGGCAGCCGCACCTCGGAGCAGAGCGTCGCGCGCGAGACCCGGCGCGGCGGGGTCCACGCGCCGTCGGACGACCGCTCGGCGACCTGGACCTCCCCGACGAAGCCCGGCGCGCGCGGCGTGGTGCCGGTGCCCCAGTGCCAGGCGACGACGGCCGCCCCCGTGTCGTCCATCGCCAGGCGGGGCGGGCCGACCTTGTTGCGGGAGCTCGAGAGGGTCGTGATGGGGCTCCAGCGGGCGTCGGCGGTGGCGCGCTCCCGTGCACGGGTCACGTAGACGGCCTGGCGGCGGCGCCCGGACTCGGTGCGGACGATCCGGGTGCGGACCACCTGGCGCCACGTCACGAGGGCGAGGCCCTGCCCATCGATCGCCACCTGGGGATCGATGGCGGGGCGGCCGCGCCGCGAGATCGCCACCGGGGCGCCCCAGTCGCCCCCCGCCGGGCGCTGGCTGACGACGATCATCGCGTCGCGTCGCGCCCCCCGCACCCAGGCCGCGACCGCGTCGCCGCGGGCGTTGACGGCGACGTCGGGGGAGTGCGCGGGCAGCGGGCCCTTCGACGCGCGCACCGGGGCCTCCCACGCGCCGAGCGCCGGCGCGGCGCCCGCCAGCGCGGATGCGGAGACGACGGCGAGCATCAGGCGCGACCTCATGGGCTGACGGTACAACGACCGGGTGTATCGTGGGCATCGACCGGGGCGCCTGAGGTGTCGTGTGGGGGGCGTGGGTGTGACGGGCGGAGAGGAACGCGCGGATCGGGACATCGGCCGGCTGGCGGCCGCCCTCGGCGACCCCACCCGTCGCCGGGTGTTCTTCGCGGTCCGCGCCGCCGGGCGCGACCAGTCGAAGGACGACGTCGCCGCCGCCGTGGGCATCGACCGCCGGCTCGCGGGCTTCCACCTCGACAAGCTCGTCGAGCACGGGTTCCTCGAGGCCGAGTTCCGCCGCGACGCGGGACGCGCCGGGCCCGGCGCCGGCCGTCCGCCGAAGCGCTACCGGCCCGCGGAGGCCGAGGTGCTCGTCGCCCTGCCGGAGCGCCACTACGAGCTGCTGGCGTCGCTCCTGCTGCGCGCCTCGCGCGACCGCTCCGCCACCGACCCGCAGGAGGTGCTGGAGCGCGTGGGCCACGACTTCGGCTTCGAGCTCGGCCTCGCCGAGGTCGCCGCGGGCGGCACCGCCCCCGACGCGACGCCGGCCGAGGCGATCGAGGCCGTCGTGCGGCTCCTGTCGCGGTACGGCTTCGCGGCCCGCGCCGAGACCGGTCAGCGCCTCCGCGCCTGCGCCTGCCCCTTCGAGGAGCTCGCGTTCGACGACCCGGAGCGCATCTGCGGCCTCGACCGCGCCATCTGGCGGGGGATGCTGGCGGCGTTCGCCCCCGACGCCACCCTGCGCGTCGCGACCACCCGCGCCCGCGGCGACGAGGCCTGCGTCGCCTCGGTGGGCGAGGAGGCCCTCCCCACCGGCGTCAGGTGAGCCGGACCGCCGTCGTCGCCACCACCGTGCCGCCCGCGCGGAGCGTCGCGCGGTAGAGGCCGGCGGGCAGGCGCCCCGACGAGCCGCCGATGAAGGCGACCACCGTCGGCGCGAACGCCTTGCGCGTCGCCCCGCCCGCCACCCGGTCGTCGCGGGTCCAGGTCACCGTGATCCGCCGGCCCTTCGCGGGGCGGGCGGAGAACACGAAGTGCGCGAAGATCCGCCGGCGGGCGCTCAGGCCGCGCGCCGCCGGGCCGTTCTGCAGGCCGCTGACGAACGCACGCCGCACGACGCCCTCGGGCGGCGCCGCGAGCCGCGCGGCGGCGACGGCGTCGGTGAGGGCGGGACCGGGCGGGGTGCCGACCTCCCGCAGCCGCACCCGCAGGGGGCCGGGGGCGAGGCGCGGGGAGAGCACGACGCGCTGCCGGAACGGGCCGCCGGCGAGCGTCACCACCTGCCGCTGCAGCACCCGCTCCGACCGGCCGGCGCCCCGCAGCAGGGCGATCTCGACGCGCCCGCCGCGGGCGGCCGCGCCGGTCACGCGCACCGCGCCCCGCACGCGGCTGCGGTTCCAGCGCGCCGTGACGCGCGCCGAGACGATGGTCAGCGACGGCCGCGCCGCCGCGGGCCCGGGCGGCGGGGGCGGGTCGACGGTCGCCGTCCGGGGGAGCGACAGGCCGCCGCCGGCCGGTGACGTGAAGACCGTGACGGGGGCGGTGCCGGCCGACGCGACGTCGGCGGCGGTGAGCTGGGCGGTGAGGCGGGTGGGGGAGACGTACGTCGTGGGGCGGTCCGCCCCGTTCCACCGCACGACCGAGCGGAGCACGAACCCCGTGCCGTCGACCGTCAGCGTCGCCCCCGGCCCCCCCGCGACCGGTCGGGAGAGCCCCGTGATGTCCGGCGGCGGCCCGAGCGGCTGCCAGTCGGGGTCGCTGTCCTGGACCCCCGCCGCGGTGAGGGTGTTGCGGATCTCGATCGAGCCGTCGGCCTGCATGACGTAGATCTCGGAGTTGCCCGCCTCGCGGAAGCTGGCGAACGCGATGAGCCGACCGTCGGGGGAGACCGCCGGCTCGTAGTCGGCCGCGGGGTCGTCGGTCAGCGGCACGGGGGCGGAGCCGTCGGGGGCGACGCTCCAGATGTCGCCGGAGCGCTCGACGGCGAGGCGGCTGCCGTCCGGGAACCAGTTCGGCCGCGTCGCCGAGGGGAGGATCTGCACGGGGTCGGTGCCGTCCGCCCGCATCACCGAGATCCCGGTCCCGCCGGAGAAGTGGCGCCACGCGATGCGGGTGCCGTCGGGCGACCACGCGGGGCCGAGGTTGATGTTGTCGTTGGAGGTGATCGGCCGCGGGTTCGAGCCGTTGGCGTTCATCACCACGATTTGCGCGGTGGCGTCGCCGAACCCGCGGAACGCGATGCGGGTGCCGTCGGGCGACCAGGCCGGGTCGGACTCGCTGACCGGCGACGATGTCAGCCGGGCCTGGTCGGAGCCGTCGGCGTCCATCACCCAGATGTCGTCGCCGGTGCCGCGGTCGGCGGTGAACGCGATGCGCAGGCCGTCGGGGGACCACGCGGGGTCGCGCCCGCCGAGCGTCGTCAGGGCCTCGTCGTTGGAGGACCCCTCGTCCTTCACCCAGATCTGCCCGTCCTTCTCGTAGGCGATCTTGCCGTTCAGCCCGGGGAACGCGCCGACGGCCGCCCCCGGCAGGGCGAGGAGGGCCGCGGCGGCCGCGAGGGCCGCGACGGTGCGGGCCCGGGTCAGATCAGGCCCTCCCGGACCGCGCGGGCGACGGCCTGGGAGCGGGTGCGCACGTTGAGCTTCGTCACGACGTCGTGGATCACGTTCTTGATCGTCCGCTCGCTGTAGCGGAGCTGCTCCGCGACCTCGCGGATCGGGTGGCCCTCGGCGACGAGGCGCAGCACCTGCTGCTCGCGGGGGTTGAGGCGGGTCAGCGAGAGGCCGCGCGGCTCGAGGACCTCCTCCGACGCGCGCGAGATGCCGCGCAGCAGGGTGCCGAGCATCCCCGGCTCCATCACGCCCGCGCCGCTCGCGGCGGCCCGGACCGCGGCGACGAGCGACTCCGGCGTCAGGGTGTCCTTGCAGACGTAGCCCATCGACCCGGCGGCGACGGCGGCGACGACCTCGCCCTCCTCGCTGCGCGACGAGCACACCAGCACCTGCGCGCCGGTCGCCTCGCGCACTTGGCGGATGAACTCCAGCCCGCCCGGCAGCCCGTGGTCGAGCACGACGACGGTGGACTCCGGGAGGTCCGGGTGCACCCAGGCGTCGCCGACGCTGCCGGCCTCGGCGACCGCGTCGATCCCCTCGGCGTCCCCCAGGCACGACGTGAGGCCCCGGCGGTAGATCATGTGGGGATCGAGAACGAAGACCTTCACCGGCGAGACCTCGTCAGGGGCGCGCAATCCGGCGTGCCCGTCCAGTCGCGCGAGAAATATAGTGGCGGGAGGTCTCCGCTGACCAGTCCCCTGGAGGGGCCATGCCGTTCGTGGTAACGACCAATGCCAGGATCGTCTGCATCCACGGCGGCCAGGTGCAGCTCGCGCCGAAGCAGGCGACGGTGACCATCCAGGGGGCACCGGTGCTGCGCGAGACGGACATCATGGGCGCCCCGATCGTCGGATGCGCCCAGCCGCCCACGATCTCCTCCAAGCCCTGCACGACGGTCGTCGCGGTGCTGCCGGGTGGCAGCGCGCCGACCGTGACGGCGGGCGGCATGCCCGTCCACACCGACGTCCTGTCGGGGATGACCGACGGGGTGCCGCCCGGGACCGTGATGGTCGTCTCGCCCGGGCAGACGACGGTCCAGGCGTGAGCGCCCCCGGCCGGCGACCCGCGGGCCCGCCCCGCCGGGTGCGTTAGCCGTGCCGCGCGAGGGCGAGCGCGTCGGCCGCTACGAGATCGTCCGCGAGATCGGCCGCGGCGGCATGGCCGCCGTGTACCTCGCCCGCCAGACCGACCTCGACCGCGACGTCGCCCTGAAGCAGCTCGGCGCGTTCCACGCCACCGACCCCGCCGCCGCGGCGCGCTTCCTGCAGGAGTCGCGCATCACCGGCTCCCTCGGCCACCCGAACATCGTGACGGTGCACGAGTACCTGCAGCACGACGGCACCCCCTACATCGCGATGGAGTACCTGGAGCGGGGGTCGCTGCGGCCGCACGTGCGGGGCCTCGGCCTGGCCCAGGTCGCCGGGGTGCTGGAGGGGGTGCTCGCCGCCCTGTCACACGCCTCCGAGCAGGGCATCGTGCACCGCGACCTGAAGCCCGAGAACCTGATGCTGACGCGGGCCGGGACGGTGAAGGTCGCCGACTTCGGCATCGCGAAGGCCGTCAACGAGGTCCAGACGAGCTTCGCGACCGCGACGGGCACCACCGTCGGCACCCCCGCCTACATGTCGCCGGAGCAGGCGATGGCGAAGGGCGTCGGCCCGCCGACCGACCTCTACGCCGTGGGCGTGATGGCCTACGAGATGCTCGTCGGCCGCGTCCCGTACATGGCGGACACGCCCATCGCGGTGCTGCTGCAGCACGTCAACGAGCCGCTGCCGTCGCCGGCGCAGGTGCGCCCCGACCTCGACCCCGAGCTCGCGCAGTGGCTCGAGGCGATGCTGGCGAAGGCGCCCGCCGACCGCCCGCCCGACGCCGCGGAGGCGTGGGACCGCCTCGAGGGCATCGTGATCCGCATCCTCGGCCCCCGCTGGCGCCGCGACGCCCGCCTGCTGGAGGGGCCGGGCGCCGCCGCCGCCGCGCCGCTCACCCCCGCCCCGTTCGACAGCATCCAGGCGCCCGCGACGCCCGCCCCGCAGAACCGGCCGGCGTCCCCGCCGCCGGCGACGACGGCGCCGCCCGTCACCCCCGCCCCCCCGCCCGAGGCGCCGCCCGCACCCGCGGCGCCGCCTCCGGCCCCGGCGCCGACCGGGTTCGAGACGTTCGCCCGCGGCGCCGAGGCGTCGCCCCCGGCCGCACCCGCCCCCCCGGCGGCGGCCCCGCCTCCGGCCCCCGCGCCCTCCGGCTTCGAGACGTTCGCCCGCCCGGGCGCCGCGCCCGGCCCGGCCGCGCCCCCCGACGCCCCCGTCGAGCGCGCGGCGCCCGCCGCGCCCGAGGCGGCCGACGACGGCTTCCGGACGTTCGCCCCCGGCGGGGCGCCGACCCCTCCCGCCGCCCCGCCGTCGCCGCCGGAGCCCCCCGCGGCCGACGCGCCGCCGCCGCCCACGCCGCCGCCCCCCGCCGCCCCGCCGCCGGAGCCGCCGCACGCGGAGGAGCCCCCGCCGGCGGACGAGCCGCCGCCCGCCGGGGACGACGCGCCCGGTCCCGAGCTCGAGCTGACGGTGCCGCCGCGGTCGCGGACGCCCCCGCCGATCACGGCGCCGACGGAGGCGCCCGGGGCGCCCGCCGACGCGCCCGCCCGCCGGCGCACGCCGCTGCTGATCGGCGGCGCCGCGATCGTGGCCGCGGGCGCCGCGGCGCTCGTGCTCTCCCTGGGAGGCGGGGGCGGTGACGACGGGACCACGCCCGTCGCGGACCCCGGTCCCTCCACGACCCCGCTCGCACCCGACCTCGTGCTGGAGGACGCCCCCGCCGTCGCCGCGGGCGGCGGCTCCGTGGTCGTCGCGGACCCCGCCGGGCGGGTGGTGCGGGTCGCCGACGGCGCCGCCGCCGCGACGCTGGCCGACCCGGCGGGCCCGCGGGCCGTCGCCGTCGGCGGTGGCGGGGTCGTCGTCGCCGACGGCGCGACGGTCACGGTCGCCCGGGCCCGCGACCTGCGGACTCTGTCGGCGGTCGCCTTCCCGGGGGCGGTCGCCCTCGCCGCCGCCTCGGGCGACGTCGCGGTGGCGGGCGCCCCGAGCGGCGACCGGGGACGGGTCTGCCGGGTCGCGACCGGGGGCCTCGGGCCCTGCGCGGCGCTCGACTTCGCGCCCACCGGGCTGGGCATGACCGCCGGGACCGTCGCCGTGGCCGACGGGGGGGCGGGGCAGGTGGTGCTGCTGCGCGTCAGCGGCGGCGCCCTGGTGCCCGGCACGCCCATCCCCGTCGGCACCGCGCCGCACGGGCGGATCGTCGAGGACCGCGGCCGGCTCTACGTGCCGGTCGAGCGCGGCGTCGCGGCCGTCGACGTCGCCACGGGCGCGACGGTCGGCACGTTCGCCACCCCGACGACCCCGGCGGACATCGGCGTCGTCGCCGCGACCGGGGTCATCGTGGCGGCGCTGCCCGGCAGCGACGCCGTCGCCCTCATCGACACCACGCAGGCCGCCGCCGAGCCCCGCCTCGTCGCGCTCGGCGCGACCCCCGCGGCGATCGCGGTGACCGCCGCCGGGGTCCAGGCCCTGACGACCGACGGCGCGCTCGTCCCGGTCGACCCGGCCGCGGGGACCGCGGGCGACGCCGTCCCGGTCGAGGGGTTCGGGGACGACGTCGCCCCCGCCGCGCAGCTGACCCGCGTGACGTCGTCGGTGTCGGGGCGTCGCGTGACGATCACGCTCGACCTCGCCGAGGGCTCCCTCGACGCCTCGGGCCTGCGGCTCACCGACCGGTCGATCGGCGACGGCCGCGCCGCCCTCGAGCTGTGGCAGGGCGGCATCACCACCGGCGTGCGCACCGCGACCGCCGCCGGGGTGCGCGTCTCGGTCGCGCCCCGGGCGGGGCGCCTCGTGGTGGGCCTGTCGGCCCCGGCCCGCCGGTTCCAGACGCTCGCGGCCCGGCTCGCCCGTGGCGGCTCGGCCGTCTCCGTGGTGCTGCTGGAGCGGCCGCCGGAGGTCACGCCGTCGCCGTCTCCGACGCCGGGCCCCAGCCCGACGCCGAGCCCGTCACCGAGCCCGAGCCCGACGCCGAGCCCGAGCCCCACCCCGAGCCCGGACCCGACGCCGCCCCCGCCCGACTTCGAGACCGGCTAGCGCAGGCGCACCGACGCGACGGCGACGATGGTCCCGCCGGCGCGCAGCTCGCACCGCCACGTGCCCGCCGGCAGGCCGCCGGCCAGGCCCACGAAGGAGCTGACGACGCGTCGCCGGGGCTTCCCGTCGGCGCGCGTCGAGATCCCGCCCGGCCCGAACCACCGGGTCGTGACCCGCCGCCCGTTCTTCGGGAGGGCGGCGAACCGGAACGTGGCGAAGATGCGGGACTTGCCCCGCAGCGTCCGCGCGGGCGGGCCGTTCTGGATGGCGCTGACGAAGCTGGTGGCCACCACGCCGGTCGGCGGGGCGGGGATGCGCACGACGCGTGTGGTCCCGACGAGCGCCGCACCGCCGCCGGGGGCGGCACCGGCCTCGATCATCCGCAGCGTGTAGGAACCGGGGACGAGCGTGCGGGACAGGGGCACCGTGCGGGTGAACGCGCCCGCCGGCAGGTTCAGCACCCGCCGCTGGGCGACCTTCCGCCCCTTCAGCAGCGCCACCTCGACCCGGCCGGCGCGCTCCAGCGTGCCGGTGACGCGCAGGGTCCCGCGCAGGCGGCTGCGGGTCCACGTCAGCTTCGACAGTCGGGACGTGCCGATCAGGATGCGCGGCGGGGGCGGCGGGGGCGCCGGCACCACGGCGTTCACCGGCGCCGAGAGGCCGCCACCGCTCGGCGACGTGAACACCGTGACCGGGACGGACCCGGGCGCCGCGACGTCGGCGGCCGTCAACGCCGCCGTGACGCGGGTGGGGCTGACCCAGGACGTCGGCCGGTTGGAGCCGTTCCAGCGGACGACCGACCGCGGGACGAAGCCCGTACCGTCCACCGTGAGGGTCGCGCTCGGCGCGCCCGCGACGAGCGGGACGGGGAACCCGCGGATCACGGGGACGGGGCCGATCGGCCGCCAGTCGGGCGAGAAGTCGAGTCCGGCGGCGGTCGCCTCCGCCGTCTCGGCCCCGCCTCCGGCCGCCGACACCGTGAAGAGGTCGTAGTTCGGGGGTGGTCCGCTCGAGACGAACCGGCTGTAGAGGATGCGGGTCCCGTCGGGGGACCAGACGGGCCGGGCCGCCGGGCGGCCGTCGAGCACCGACGTCCCGCCGGTGCCGTCGGCGTTCACGATCTGCAGGCGCTGGATGTCGGTCCGGGACACGATGATGCGGGTGCCGTCCGGGGAGAAGTCCGCCTGGACCGCGTCGGCGAGGAACGGCGCGCGACCGGCGCCGGTCGCGCCGACGATCGAGAGGCCGCCGACGCTGTCGTCGTTGAAGACGACGCGCGTGCCGTCGGGCGTGAAGACGGGGAGGTCCTGGTCGCTTGCGCCACCGGCCACGGTCAGGCGCAGGCCGTCGGAGAGCGGCTGCACGACCACGTCCTCGTCGGTGCCGTTGTTCACGGCGTAGGCGATGCGGGTGCCGTCGGGGCTCCACGCGGGCTCCGACGCGTCGCCCGCGCCGACGGAGAACTGCGCGGCGCCGGAGCCGTCGGCGTTCATCGTCCAGATCGCGGGTGAGCCGCCGCGGTCGCTGACGAACGCGAGGCGCAGGCCGTCGGCGGACCACGCGGGATCGGAGTTCGTGCCCGTGGTGCCCCCGGCGAGCGGTGTCCCGCCCCCGAGGTCGCCCGGGTTCTTGACGACGATCTGGCCGTCGCGGTCCATGGCGATCACGCCGTTGAGCCCGGGGAACGCGGCGACGGCGGGGCCGGCGGTCGCGGCGGCGCCGACGAGGGCGGCCACCGCCAGGACGATCCTGCGCACGGGGCGCCTCCTCATCTCACGACGACGCGGGCCGTCGCCACCGTGGTGGTGCCGTAGCGCAGCACCGCGCGCCACGCGCCCCGCGGCAGCGGACCGGACCCCTTGATGAACGCGATCACGAGCGCCGACGGCGGTTTGCGGTCGACCGCCGCGGGCCGGCGCGTGCCGGGGGCGTACCAGCTCACCGTCAGGCGCTTGCCGGGCTTCGGGCGGGCCGCCATCCGGAAGTGGGCGAAGATGATCGACCGGCCCGTGATGCGGGCGAGCGGCCGCCCGTTGATCTTGGTGCTGAAGTAGGCGCGCGCGGCGACGCCCTCGCGGGGCGCCGGCACGACCGCGCGGCGCTCGGCGACGGGCAGCAGCCCAGGGCCGGTGCCGACCTCGGCGACGCGCACCAGGTAGCGGCCGGGCAGCAGGGTCGGCGGGAGGGTCAGCCGGCGGGTGAACGGGCCGGCGGCGGTCGCCCGGAACGTCCGCGTCACCAGCGCCCTGCCCTTCCCGTTCGCCCGCAGCACGCGCATCCGCAGCACGGCGGGGCGGGTGACGGCGCCGGTGAGGACGAGGCGCCCGCGCAGGCGGCTCGCGGTCCAGCGGTTCTGCACGGCGGCGCCCGCGATCGTCAGGCCGGGGGCGGGCGGCGGCGGCTGGACCGTGAACGGCAGCGCACCGGAGGTGCCGCCCCCCGTCGGGCCGGTGACGACCGTGACCTGCGCCGTGCCGGCGCCGGCGAGGTCGCTCGCCGGGATGGCGGCCGTGAGGCGGGTGGAGCTGACGAAGGTCGTCGCGCGGTCCTGACCCTGCCAGCGGACGCGCGAGCGGAGGGTGAAGCCGGCGCCGTCCACCGTCAGCGTCAGCGCGGCCGAGCCGGCGGGCGCCGTCGACGGGCTGATCGCCGAGAGGAACGGGAGCGCCGCGACGGTCTGCCAGGAGGGGTTCGTGTCGGCGCTGGGGCTCGTGGTGAGCTGCACCGGGGCGTTCTCGGTGCCGGGGTACCCCGTCGTCCAGATGTCCCAGTTGGAGGTGCGGAAGCTGGCGAACGCGATCCGGGCGCCGTCGGGCGACCACGAGGGCGTCACCGCCCCGTTCGGGTCGTTGGTGTGCTGGCGCAGGTCCGTCTCGACGGGCGGGGTGCCGACGGGCGTTCCCGCGGCCGGCAGCGAGAAGATGTTCGACTGGGACCCCGGGCGGACGCTGTCGAACGCGATCCGTGAGCCGTCGGGCGACCAGCTCGGGGAGTTGCCCGGCGTCGTCGTCACCTGGCGGGCGTCCACCTCGGTGCCGCTCGCCGCGACCCGGTGGATGTTCCCCATGCTGCGGCCGCTGCGGAAGGCGATGGCGGTCCCGTCCGGCGACCACGCCGGCTCGTCGTCGAAGAAGGCGCCGTTGTTGGTGTGCTGGATCAAACCGGTGCCGTCGAGGCGCGCCGAGAAGATCTCGAGGTCGCTGCCGTCGCGGAGGGACGCCCAGGCGATGCGGGTGCCGTCGGGCGACCAGGCGGGGTCGATGTCGGCCCCCGGCGTCGTCGTGAACGGCACGACGTTGGTGCCGTCGGCGGCGGCGATGAAGACGTCCTCCTCGCCGTTGTCGTTGCGCGTGAACGCGAACCGGGTGCCGTCCGGCGACCATGCGGCGTCGTCGTCGGCCTCGACGGTGGAGGTGCGCTGCGTCTCCGGGTCGCCGCCCGGCGGCATGGTGTAGATGTCGCCGCTGGTGGTGCGGGCGCTGGTGAAGGCGATCAGGCCGTCGAGGCCGGGCGTCGTCGCGAGGCCGGGCGCGGCGAGCGCCCCGGCGGCGGCGAGCGCGCCGGCCGCGAGGAACGCCCGCCTCACCGGGCCCCCCCGGCGGACAGCAGCGCGCGCGCCTCCTCGAGTCGCAGCTGGTAGCGGCCCCGGTACTGCTCGGCGGGTCTCTCGACGTCCGCGATCCACTCGCCGTAGCGCGCCGGGTCGGTGCCGAAGGCGCTGTACCCCTCGGCGAGGCGCTTCTCCTTGAGGGCGACCGCGTGGTCGATGAACCACTTCATCTGCAGCTCCGGGTTGTCCGCGTATCCGGCGTACTCGCCGCGGTCCCAGACGCTGACGCGCATCTGGAAGAACCCGAGGGAGTCCGCGTGGCCGTGGTCGAGGTTTCTCAGGCCACTCTCCACCAGCCCCGCCATCACCGGCAACTCGGGCGGGAGGCCGGCGGCCTGGGCGCGGCGGGCCATCCACATGGCGACCTGCTCCTTCGGGGCGGCGTCCCCGGGGTATGCGTCGGCGGCGGCCGAGAGGTCGACCGCCGGGGGTGGCGCCGACGGCGCGGCGGGATCGGCGGGCGGGACCCCCGGGGCGGCCGGGGCCCCCGGCGTGACGGGGGGCGCCGGGGTCACGGCGGGCGGGGCCGTGGCGGGGGGCGCCGGTGGCGAGGCCGGGGCGGGCACGGCCGGCAGCACCCGGGCGGTGTTGGGTCGCGCGATGGCGGGCCCGTCGTCCGGCGCGGCGGGACCGGGCACCGCGCCGAACACGGCGCTGGCCCGCCCCGCGCTCGGCGGGCCCTCGGGGGCGGCGGAGGCCGGCGGGGGCGCGGCGGCGACGGAGGGGGCCGGGGCGACGGGCGCCGGGGCCGATGCCGGTGCCGGTGCCGGCGTGACGGGGGCGGGGGGGACCGGGGCGGCGACCGGCGCGGGGGGCGGGGCGGCCTGGCCGGCGGGCGTCGCGATCGACCCGTCGGGGTCCCCGCCGAGCTCCCCGTAGAGGATCCGGACGTTGCGGAGCCAGTTCGAGTTGAGGTTCGTCGGGTCGTTCGCGGTGCCGACCGGCGCGTAGCGCGCCTGGATCTCCGGGAACGTGTCGAGGCCGTCGTCGATGTACCCGGTGCGCAGGCCGCGCGCGACCGTCGAGATGTTCTCCTCCCAGCTCGGGAACGGCTTGTGCGGTCCCCACCCGAACGCGTTGTTGATCGACACGGCGCCCGGGTCGGAGCCGAGGGAGCTCTCGGCGCGGGCGATCGCCACCAGCGCCCGCGGGTCGATGCCGTTGAGGCGCCCCTCGCGCACGAACACCGCGCCGTAGCCCTCGAGGGGCGCGCCCGGGTTCTTGCGGGCGATCCAGGCGTCGAGCTGCGCGGCGAGCTGCTGGTCCTGGGGGCTGAGGCTGGCGAGCGCCTCGGCGGGGGCGAGGGCGCCCGCTCCCGAGGGCGCGGGGGCCGGGGGCGCCGACGGGTCCACGGGCGGGGTGGCGGCCACGGGCGCGGGCGCCTGCGACGGCGCCGGGGCGACGGGCGCCGGGGCCGGCGCCACCGGGGCGGGGGCGGGAGCGGGCGCCACCGGGGCGGGGGCGGGAGCGGGCGCCACCGGGGCGGGGGCGGGGGCGACGGCTGGGGGGGGGCGGGCGCGCCCGGCGCGGCGGCGGGGGCGGGCGCGGGGACGTCGCCCGCCCGGTAGCCGACCTCGATGCGGTTGCGCAGCCCGGGCTCGGTGAAGAAGCCGTCGCCCTTGATGCGCCAGGGGGTGCCGACCTCCGACGGGCGCCCCGACGGGTCGAGCGCCGCCAGCTCCTCCGCGAGGTCGCGGGCGTCGACGTTCGTCGGGTCGACCGGCTTGCCGTTGACGCTGCTGATCACGATGCGGCTCACGCCGCCCTCGGTCTCGACGGAGGTGATGCCGATCTCGTAGCGGTCGGAGACGTTCGCCAGCATGGGGATCGCGCGCGGGTCGAGGTCCTTCGCCAGCAGCTCCGACGCCACCGCCGGGGCCGCCACGACGTTCGGGTCGGCGACCACGTCCTCGGGCCGCAGCGCCACCGGCACGGGGGCCGGCGCGGCGACCGGCACCGGCGGGGCGCCGGGCACCGGCGCCCCCGCGACCGGCGGCACGCCCCCGACGGGCACCGGCGCGGCCCCGCCCCCCTGGTACAGCGCCTGGAGGTAGGGGAGGGGGTCCTCCATGTTCGACACGTTGTAGCCGCCGGACAGCGACTTCCAGATCTCGATGTGGGTGTGCTCGGGCCCGTCGGTCCAGGGGCTCGTCACCGCGATCTGGGTGCCCGCCGCGACCTGCTGGCCGACGGTCACGGAGCCGGGCGTCACGTGCCGGAACACCCACACCTTGCCGTCGGCGCCCTGCAGCTTCACGGTGCCGCCGAAGATCTGGCCGGAGGTGCCCCGCGACGCCCGCACCTCGACGATCGTCCCGGCGAACGGGGCGCGGATCGGGGCGTTCTCCTCCGTGAAGAAGTCGTACGCGGCGTGGTAGCTGCCGCCGGCCCCCGGCGCCCCCTCGGCGTCGCGGCCGTTGAACTCCGACGCGTGCAGCTTGCCGCCCGCGTTCGTGTTGTTCATGAGGGACGGGTCGACCGGCTGCACGCTCGGCACGACGGGCGCCGCGACGGGGGCGTCCGCGAACGCCTCGATGCGGTCCTCGCCGTGCCCGGGCGGCGACGAGGCGAACCGCTGCGGGTCGTCCCCCGTCGCGACCGCCATGCCGGAGCCCCCGTCGACGCGGGCGGCGAACAGGCGCCGGGAGGGGGCGCTGCGCCCCTCCGAGCGGCACACCGGGCACAGCACGGAGCCGAGCGGGGCGGGGCCGCCGCACGAGTCGCACTTCGCGAACTGCGGGGGCTTGTCGGGGTCCTTCAGCAGGCAGACGGGGCACGACGGGACGTCCGCGGCGTCCGAGAGGCCCGCCGGCGCGACGTCGGCGGAGTCCTGCACGGCGGGCATCGCCCGGGACAGGGCCGCGGCCGCCTCCCACCGCCCCGCCCCCTCGTCGCCGCGGACGTGCTGCACGAGCTCGGCGATGCCGACCCCCTCGGCCGCGGCGGCGAGCAGCACCCCCGCCAGGCTCGACCGCGACTCGCGCACCTCGAGCGTCTGGAACGCGCGTCCGCCGTCGCGCCCCAGCTCGGCGGCGACCTCGTCGAGCTCCATCGCCCGGCACGCCGCCGCCGGGTCGCGGCGGAACTCCGACCGGAAGCGGTCGTCGGTCAGGAGCCGCGCCAGCATCTGCGCGGCGGCGCTATCCGACGGCACCGGCCGCTCCCCCGCCCCCGCGCCGGCGCTGCAGCAGCGGGCGCGCCACCACCGCGATCACCGGGACGAACAGCAGACAGTAGAGGGCGCCGAGCACCGTCCACACCACCTCCGGCGGCGCGATCGCCGTCAATCGGTCGTAGTAGAGGAGGGACAGGAGTATGACGAAGCCCGCCGCGGCGATCATCCACGCCAGTGACAGCAGGCTGTAGATCCGGAGCCCCCGGCCCTCCTCGCCGGCGACCGGCGCGGCCCCCGACAGCCGCCGGTCGAGGCGGTCGCGCGCCCGCTTGCGCAGGCCGGGCTCGCCGAGGCGGTCGACGAGGATGTGGTACCCGTCGCGGTCGAGGAACGGGTTGAGGTTGTAGAAGGCCCCGATGTAGGCGGCGAGGGCCACCTGGTAGACGACGTCGCGGGTGTTGCCGGCGGGCAGCGACCAGGCGACGAGACCCGCCGCCCCGCCCACCACGAGGTCGGCGACGGGCCCGGCGGCGCTGATCGCCATGCGCCGCCGGCGGGGCTCGAACCACGCCTCGGTGGTGTCGACGAACGCGAACGGCAGGCCGAGGATCGCCTTCACGCCGGCGCGTGGCACCGTGCGCCCGAACGAGGCCATCGCCAGGCCGTGCGCGATCTCGTGGACCGCGACGACCAGGGCGCGGCCGGCGATGAAGACGAGCCCGCCGATGCCGATGCGGTCGGCGACCACGAAGGGCGTGCCGCCGCGTCCCACGATCAGGGCGGTGAAGGCGATCAGGCCCGAGACGGCGACGAGCGCGAGGGCGATCAGCCCGGTGCGGGTGAACAGCACCCAGCCGCCCCGCCGGTAGAGGCGCTCGAACCACGCCCCCGCCCCCGGGAACGCGCGCTCGCGGGGCCGGGTGAGGCGGCCGAGGAGGCCCTCCCGCGCCCGCCGCTCGGGCGCGTCGACGCCCTCGAGCAGCCCCCGCTCCCCGAGGTCGGCGAGCAGGCGCGCGAGCCGGCCGACCCCGTTGTCGCCGTGCACGCGCTCCGCCTCGGCCATCAGCTCGGGCAGGGAGGTCTCCCCGTCGAGCATCTGCACGAGCGCCGCGTCGGCGTCGCCCATGCGCAGCAGGTCGGGCATGTGCTCGCTCGACAGCACGTACCGCAGCCGCCCCTCGCCCTCGGCCATCCGCTTCAGCTTCCAGCCGGGGCGCATGCGGGGGCGGAACCCCGCCTGGGTCCCCGCCTGGGTGACGTGGGCGCCCCCCGTCGCGGCGACCACGACGCTGCCGTTGACGGGCACCACGACCGTCCGCCCGGCCTCGGCGTCGTCGCGGTGGCGCTCGACGCGCAGCTCCACGTCTCCGACGGAGATCGCCGACCCGTCGCGGAGCGGCGCGGGCCCGCCGACCGGGTGCCCGTCGAGGAGGGTGCCGTGGCTCGACCCGGCGTCCTCCAGCACGGCCCCGGCGGCCGAGACGGTCACCCGGGCGTGGGTCCGCGAGACGCTGCGGTCCTCCAGGCGCACCGTGCTCGCGGGGGACCGCCCGATGGTCGTCGCGTCGGCGAGCGGCACCCGCGCCCCGCCGGGCAGCACGAGGTCGAGGGCGGCCGTGCGGCCGTCGACGGCGACGCCGCACGCGTGGCAGAACGGGTCGCCACGGCCGACCTGTCGCCGGCACGACCGGCAGAGCACGGGTTACCCGGAGGCCGGGGGCGCCCAGACGGGGCTGCCCGAGGCGGCGTCGAGCCGGCTGAGGAGCGTCTGCGCGTTCGGCCGGGCGGGGTCGACCCGCACGATCCGCCCGCGCTCGTCGCAGGTGGAGTTGCGCTGGGCGATGGCCAGCTCGGCGCCGTCGGGCCGCCAGCTCAGCTCGCACGCCGCGACGAAGGGCTGCTGCTCGGCCTCCGTCCCGATCACGCCGTCCGCCACGGGGAGCGTCCACAGCGTGAAGGTGGTGCTCCTCCAGTTGGCCGAGAACGCGAGGCGGGTGCCGTCGGGGGAGAAGGCGGACGACAGCACCTGGTCGGTCTTGCGGTCCTTGTGCATGCCGTCGGTGATCAGTCCCTGCGAGGTCCAGTCACCGGGCGCACCCGAGGAGGGGACGACGGACGTGAGGAGCTGCAGCTCGGTCTGGCCGGCGTCCTCGCCGTCGGAGGCGGTGACGAGCAGCGACCGCCCGTCGGGTGACCACGTCGGGCGGCTGACGGCGACGTCGCGGTCGGCGATGCACTTCGGGGCGGCGTTGGTCGCGTCGAGCCGGGCGAAGCAGACGTCGTAGTCGTCGGGGCGGCTTCCGCGGTTCGAGACGAACGCGACGACGGCGCCGTCGGGTGAGATCGCCGGGCGGCGGTCGTCGAAGCCGGCGTCGGTGAGCGGGCGCGCCGAGCGGGGGTCGGAGGGGTCGATGACCCAGATCTGGGCGGACGGCGCGACGCCCTTCGTGGAGCCCTCGGGGCCGCGGCGGTAGGCGATCACCGGCGCCGCGAAGGACGCGTTCGGCTGCTCCTCGACGTCCTCGCTGGCCGCGATCGGCTCGACCGGCTCGCCGGTCGCGCCGCCCACCCGGACGATGTCCCCGTTCGCGTCGTGGATCACGGCGGGGTACCCGCGGGAGATGGTGATCGCGATGGTCGCGCCGGGGCCGACCTCGGTCCCTGCGGCGGGCTGCTGGGCCAGGACCGTCCCGGCCGGCACCTCGGCGCTGGCCGCGCTCAGCACGCCCGGCACGAGGCCGAGCCCCGCGAGCGTGTCCGCGGCCTGGGCCTGGGTGGTCCCCGCGAGCGACGGCACCTCGACACCGCCCCCCGGCGTCGGCGGGCTCGGCTCCACGACCGGGGCCCCCGCCGGCGTCGGCAGCACCACCGGCGCGCCGGGCGGCGCGGGCGCCGGCGTGGGCGCCGGGTGGACGCGGGGGTCGAGGGGGTGCCGACGGGCGGGGGCGGCGCGGTCGGGTCGACCGGCGGGGCCGGCGTCGTCGCGGGGGCGGTCGGCGTCGTCGCCGTGCCCGCGGCCGCGTCGGCGAAGACCACGTCGATGGCGGCGCCCGACGCCTCGAGGCTGTCGGGCACCGGGATCTGGTTCGCGATCGTGGCCGCCGCCGGGTCGGCCGCCTCGTTCAGCGGGCGCCCGAGCTGGAACCCGGCCGCCGCGAGGGTGGCCTTCGCCTGCTCCGCCGTCTGCCCGGTGAGGTCGGGGACCGCGACCTTCTCCGCGCCGACCGCGACCTTGATCGACACGGCGGCGCCCTCGGTGGCGCTCTCGCCGGCGGCGGGGTCCTGCTCGACGATCGCCCCGGGCGCCGCCCCCGGCGTCTCCTCCTCGAAGGTCTCACCGAGGGTGAGCCCGGCGTCCTCGAGCAGCGCCTTCGCCGCGAACACGTCGGGGGCCGCGGCGAGGTCGGGGACGGTCGACTCGGACGTCCGCTGCGACAGCAGCCAGATGCCGCCCACGATGAGGAGCGGGACGACGATCATCAGCCACCACGGCAGCCACTGGCGCTGGCGGAACGCGCCGGAGACCGGCGGCCCCGGCACGTCGGTGCCGTGCGGCTGCGCCACGACCTGGAAGGGGTGGAGGGCGGCCCGGCCGATCCAGATCTGCTTCGGCGGGCTGACGCCGACGGTCGCCTCGACGCGCTCGCCGGGGGCGATCCGCAGCCCCTGGATCTCACGGCCGACCTTCTTGCGCCGCTTCAGGAACCGGACGACCTTGCCCTCGGCCCCGGCGGTCGCCCGCTGGACCGCCCGCTTCGCCATCTCCTCCGGCGACGCCCGGCCGACGCCCATGCCCTCGGCGCGCCGGTACGCCTGCTCGGCGACGTCGAGCCCCTCCCGCCGGCGCTTCGCCGGCGGCACCCACGGCTCGCGGAACGTGAAGCCGAGGGCGTTCTCGGGGTCGACGCCGGTCAGGTCCACGTCGACCGGGGCGTTCGCCCGGTTCGTGAGCGACAGGGCGAAGACCGCCTCGACGCGCCCGGCGCGGCGCTCCGGCGACAGGGACGTCTCGAGCTCGCTGTAGGGGGCGATGTCGAGGGTGCTCGTCGCCGAGCGGACGGCCGCCCCGTGCGCCCGCGAGGTCGCGACGACCGTGATCTCCCAGGCGCGGGCCTCGGCCTCCGCCGTCCTTGGCGGCGCGAGGCGGACCTCGACCTCCTGCTCGTAGGAGCCCCCCGCCGATCCGAAGGGCACGAGGTACACCGTCGCCGGCGCGATCTGCCACCAGCCCTCCGGCCACCCGTCCACGGACATGTCGTAGTTGTCGACGATGCCGCTCTGGTTCCGGATGAGCGCCCGCATGACGACGGCGCCGCCCGGGTCCACCGCGAGGCGGATCGGCTCGCTCGCGTAGCCCTCGTCGTCGGGCCGGCGCAGGGCGATCAGGACCGCGTCGGGCTGGACGGGGGCGGGTGCGGGCGCCGACGGGGGCGCGGGGGGCGGGGGCCCGGCGGCGGGCGGGGTCGGGGGAGGCGGGGCGCCGGGTGCGGGCGGGGTCGCCGCGGGCGGGGCGGGAGCGGCCGGCTCGACGGACTTCTGCACGCCCGTCGGGTCCCAGCGGAGGTACTCGCCGCAGGTGGGGCAGAAGTCGGGGTCGCCCTCGGCGATGGTCCCGCACGAGCGGCAGACGCTGCTCACGCGCCCTCGGGACCCCGCTTGGCCGATCGGATCCGCAGCCGGTACTGGACGTGGACCGGCTTCATGACCTCGATCATACGGGCGAGCCCGGCGGGCTCCTCGAGCGGGATGTCGCAGTAGACGACGAAGCGCGGGGGAGGCGCGGCGGGCAGCTCGTCGGCGTTCGCGGCGTGCACCACGCCGCCGTCGTCCTCGACCCGCAGGGGCAGGTCGGGGAACGCGATCCGCAGGGCCTGCTCGAGGCCGGCGCGGGTGCCGCGGCGGCGCGACAGCTCGGACGACATGCGCACCAGCTCCCGCTGGCGGTCCTCGGGCCACGACTCGTCGAGCTCCACCCCCAGCCACGCCGCCAGCAGCCCGAGCGTGGCGCGGTCGGTGAGGCGGCTGTCGAAGTACGCGGGCAGGTTGTCGAGGGTGCCGACGATCGGGTCGAGCAGCGTCTCCAGCGCGGAGACGAACCGCATCCCGAAGTCGCCCTCCTGGTAGATCGCGGGGAGGCCGCCCCGCAGGTAGCCGCGGGCGGAGGCGACCGCGGGGGCGCCGTCGCCGTTCACAGCTCGGGGTGCTCCGCCCGCACGAGGTGCCGTCCCGACGCGATCAGCTCGTCGGCCTCGAGCGGGATGTGGCTGCCGGCGGCCTTCGGCTGCTGCTCGCCGCTCGACAGGTCGGTCTCGTAGACCCGCAGGATCTTGACGAAGTCGACCCCCTCCACCTGGTGGATGACGCCGTACAGCTCGCCCTGGTTCAGCGCGCGCCCGAACGCCCACCCCTCGCCCTCGCCCTCCATCGCGCCGCCGACCAGCGGGTTGAGGTAGGTGTAGAGGGCGTGGGAGACGTCCTCCTCCACCCGCCGCGGGTCGGCGCGGAGGTTGGCCTGCAGGTTCACGACGATGCTCACCCCCCGGTAGCGGGCGGGGACCAGCTCCACGCGGGTCCCGATGAGGCGGCGCTCGTCGAGGTAGGACGACACGGTCGCGAAGAGGTCCTCGTCGGGAGTGAGCTCCTGCACCGTCAGCAACCGGTCGGCGGGCTCCACGCGGGGGACGAGGTGCAGGCGGGCGACGCCGACGGTGCCGGGGGGCTCGACGCAGATCGCGCGCGCCACCCGCGGCGACGCCTCGCCGCACAGGAACTCGAAGTCCTCGCCGGTCACCGCGCGGTACCGCGTGCGGATCTCCATGGAGGCGCGCTGGCGCGCCCCGTCGAGCGTCTCCGGGTCGACGCCGCCCGCGGCGGCGGCGGGGTTGACGACGCTCGACACCGTCGGGATCGCGCTCTTCAGAACGCTGAGCGCGCCGGCGGCGACGTTGCCGCTCCGCCCGCCGCCGTGCCGGTAGCTGCGCATCCGCAGGCGCGCCCCCTTCGGCGGGACGGCCCCGTACTGGCGCCACGCCCCGTCACCCGTGCGGATCGCGGGGCCGAACGAGAGGTCGCCGCTCGCCAGGTCGAGGGTGTAGTGGTGGTCGCCCGGGCCGCTCTCGGCGAACGTCTCGACGGGCTCCCACGCCCGCCACGTCGTCGAGTCCGGCTCGAGCACCTCGAGTCCCTCGTCCCCCTCGAGCGCGAGGACGGGGACGTTGCGCAGGCGGACGCTCTGGCCGGGGGTGCCGTCGCTCTCGCCGAGGGCCTCCTCGTCGATGCGGACGCTGTGCGCGGCGGGGACCAGGGCCCCCAGGGGCGCCGCGGTGATCGAGTAGATCTCCGGCGGGTGCGAGAACGTCGCGGCCGCCGCCCCGCGGCGGGTGGTGTCCGCGAGGCGGCACCGCAGCCAGTGGGCGCGGGTGCCGCCGACGGTCGCCGGGTCGTGGCCCTCGGGGAGCTGCAGCTCGACGACGCCGGAGCCGTAGTTGAACCCGCCGGTCGCGTCGACGAGGACCTCCGCCTCCTGCCAGCCGCCGGGCGCCTCGCCGGAGGAGACCTCCCAGCGCAGCGGCGGGTCCTCCGGATCGACGCCGGCGCCGCGCGCCTGGGAGCAGTCGACGTCGACCCGCATGACGAGCCGCGACAGCGAGCCCTCGAAGCCGAGGTAGAGGGCGTCGCCGACCTGCGGGGGCATGCCGAACGGGAGCTGGTCGGGGCCCTTCGGCGTCGCGACGCCCGCGGCGACGCCGACGTCCTTGACCGCCCGCCCGCGCTCCACCTGGTACGCCGTCGGCCGGCTGGCGGGGATCGTCACGTCCTCCAGCGTCTGGAAGACGACGGGGTCCTCGCCGGGGGTCCGCGGAGTCGCGACCTCGGTCGACGAGGCGGGGATGAACACCGGCGCGGTCGCCGGGGCCGACAGCCGGAAGCGCAGCTCGGCGCGGGCCGCCGTGGCCGGCTCGAGCGTGATGCCGAGCAGCTCCATCAGCGCGACGTGCAGCTTGTCGGGGATGCGGTTCAGCCGGTAGATGACCATCTCGGTCATCCAGGCGAACAGCTCGATGAGGGTGACGCCGGGGTCCGAGACGTTGTGCTCGGTCCATTCCGGGCAGCTCTGCGCGATGCGCAGGCGCGCCTCGTTGACGAGGTCCTGGAAGTCGCGGTCGTCGAGCTTGACGGTGGGCAGCCGGGCGCTCACGGCGCGCTCTCCTCGGCCGGGATGACGTAGAACGGGTAGACGAGGTTGCGGACGTCGTTCGTCGCCCGCAGGCGGTAGGTGACGTCGATCACGACGACCTCGTTGACGCCCCGCGCGTCCGCCTCGATCGACAGGTCGACGCCGACCACGTCGATGCGGGGCTCCCAGCGGTCGAGGGCACGGCGCACCTCCTGCTCGAGGCGCCCGACGAGGTAGGCGTCGACCGACTCGAAGACGTAGTCGTGGATGCCGCAGCCGAACTCGGGCCGCATCGGGCGCTCGCCGGGCGCGGTGCCGAGGATCACCGCGATCGCCTCGCGGACGTCCTCGTCCTCGTGGGAGAGCGCGAGGCCGCCGCGGGCGTCGACCCGCAGCGGGAACGACAGGCCGGAACCGAGGATGCCGCCCATCAGCCGAGCTGCACCTGGGCGCCCGACACCTTGACGGTGCCGCCCGCCTCGATGTTCAGGCTCGCGCCCGCCTTCAGCGTGAGGCTCCCGCTCGCCTCGATCGTCACCGAGCCGCTCCCCTTCACCGTGACGTCCTTCCCCTTCGCCGTGATGGTCCCGTCCTTCTGCATGACCGCCGAGGCCTGGCCGATCTCGACGGTCAGCTCGTCCTCCGCGGTGATCGACATGGTCTTGTCGGCGGCGAGGCCGATCGTCTCGGCGCTCCGGAGGCGGAACGACCCGTCGGTCTGCACGAGCTCGCCGGGGGTGTCCTCGCCGTTCCAGAGCGCGCCGAGCACGAGGGGCCGCCGCACGTCGCCGTGCTCGAACGCGACGAGCACCTCGTCGCCCACGAGGGGCGTCATCAGCAGGCCGCGGTCGCGTCCCGCGCCCGGCCCGACGACGCGCGCCCACCAGCCCTCGGTCTCCTCGCCGAGCTCGGGGTAGCGCACCCGCACCCGGCCGAGGGCGTCGGGGTCCTCGTTCTGGGTGACGACGGCGACCTGCACGCCCCCCGACTCCCACCCGGGGCGGCTGGAGGGCGTCATGAGCTCGACGAGGCTCCGCGACGAGTCGCCCGACACGCGGAACCGGGTCTCGTACCCCGACGCGCCGCGGAACTGGTGGCTGGTCGACGTGAGGCGGTAGCTGCCGCTGAAGCGGGTGCCGACGCCCTCGATCGTGACGGAGGTGCCGGCCTTCAGGGTCGGCGCGCCGCGGCACGTGCCCTCCGCCTCGAGGTAGGCGTTGGTGATGCGCGACATGACGCTGCGGGCGAGGGCGTCGGCCTCCTCCTGGTTGCCGACGGGGGCGTCGGAGATGGTGATCGCTCCGCCGCCGAGCGCGGAGGCGACCTTCTCCCGGGCGACCCCGATGGACGACCGTGGGGGCTCGGGCCTGGCGGTGGCCTCGATGGCGCGCTTGGCGGTGTGGTCCCAGCTGCGGACGACGACCTCCTCGACCTGCTGCACCCCGGTGAGGCGCGGGCGGAAGGTGGTGAGCGTCTCGCCGTACCGCAGCACGACGGGGGTGCCGCCGCCGTCGCCGCCGCCGGCGCGCCGGAACGAGAGGGCGCCGTCGAGGACGACGACCTCGCAGCCGACGCGTCCCGCGAGCCGCCAGAGGAACTCCCAGTCGGTCTCGTTGCTCTGCTGCACGAACGGCTGGATGCCGCCGGAGTCGTCGACCTCGGCGGCGCGGAGGCCGGCCTTCTCGCACACCTTGCGGACGACGTCGGCGACGGTGACGTCCTGGAAGGTGGCGTTGCGGCGGGTGCGGTTCAGGGCGTGGGAGTGGTCGTAGCCGCGGACGACGATGGAGATGCCGTCGGCCCGGAACTCCGGCTCGACCGCCGTCACCTGGCCCGTGATCATGGACGTGACCCGGTTCCCGTCGGGGGCGCCGAGGCGGATCTCGATCTCGCTGCCGACCTCGATGGGGAGCGTGTCCATGTGCCGGAGGCCGGGGTCGGACATGCGGACGAGGAAGGCGTCGGGCAGCGTCAGGTTGTCGTCGACGCGGACCTCCTGGATGAGCGCGGCGACGCGGGGGTCGAGGGCGGCGCCGGCGACGAGCACCTCGGCGCCCGCGATGCCGGCCGTCCTCCCGGGGGCGCCGGTGCTCATCCGGGGAGGGTGGGGATCGAGAGGACGGTGCCCCGGGGCAGGCTCATCGGGTCGTCGATGCCGTTCGCCTCGGCGATGCGGCGCCAGAGGGTGGCGTCGCCGTAGGCCGAGTGGGCGACGCTCTGGATGCTGTCGCCGTCGCGGACCACGTGCGTCCGGAGGCCCGCCTCCCCGCGGGTGGTGGGGTTCTGCGGCCCCTTGCCGACGGTCGGCTCCGCCTGGATGAGGGAGATGGTCGCCTTGGCGCGGACGGGCGTGCCGTTCGGCCGGAACAGCAGGAACTGCACCTTGAGGCTGTCGCAGACGGCCTTGAAGGTCGTGGTCGCCCCCCAGCCGAACTCGATCATCGGCGGCCGGCCGCTGTTCTTCCCCGACGCGTACGCCTTGTCGACCGACATCGCCGCGAAGAGGGAGTTGGTGATGCCGCGGACGTCGCCGTCGGCGCGGTCGGCGTCGTCGAACAGCAGGTCGAGCGTGAGCTTCTGCGCGTCTCCGCCGCCGAACTGGGCGGTCGGCATGCCCTGGCCGACGACGGGCTTCACGGTCCACTTGTTGCTCTTGCTGATCGTGTACTCGGCGGGGTTGAACCAGCAGTCGATCTGCTCGCCGCTCTCCAGCCGGAGGTACGCCTTGGTGAGGTTGTCGGGGATCGCCACCGGTCAGCCCTGCGACACCGACGCGAGGCCCTGGTGGGCGATCTCGATGGTCTCCATCGCGACCTCGCCGGACTGGGCCTTGAGGTCGGGACCCGTCCACTTCACGGGGAACGCGCCGGCGAACGACCACGTGCGGATGGGGGTGAGGTCGGGGCCGTACATCGTGACGGAGAGGTCGCGGCGGACGGTCTTCTCGCGGCAGTCGAGGAACCACTTCACGAACGTCTCCTCGTGGGTGATGCCGCGCTTGAGGACGAGGTTCGGGAACTTCATCCGGCCGCGGAGCTTGTGGACGAAGTCGTTGACGCCGCCCTCGGCGTACTCGACGACGTCGTACTCCATGGCGAGGCCGGAGCACTCGGTGAAGTAGCCGAGGGTCTCGCCGACGTCGACGCCGAAGAAGCTCCCGGGGGTGGGGTCGGGGGTGGCGCTGCCGGGTTTCGTGGAGCGGGCGGTCGCCATCAGTGGCCGAGGTTCCCGAGGAGGTCGCCCATGCGCTCGCGCTCCGCGAGCAGGTCGCGCTTGAGGCGGTCGACGATGCCCTCGTAGAGGTCGTCGAGGTTCGGCGCCGCCGCCGCGCCGCCGCCGACCGCACCCGCCGCGGCGGCGACGAGGCCGCTCACCGACGGGGGTGCCGCCACCCCGAGCGCGGCCGCCGCGGCCTGCGCCGCGTCGGCGACCCCGCCGGCGGAGCCGAGGTCGGGCATCGACGGCATGCCGCCGGGGAGGCCCGCCATCCCCGGGAGGCCGGCGAGGGAGGGCAGCGCGGGGGCCGACGGGAGGTCGGGCATGTCCGCCAGGGACGGCGGCGACGGCGCGGACGGCAGGTCGCCGAGGGCCGGGATCGCCGGCATGGCCGGCATCGCCGGGAGGGCGGGCGGGGTCGGCAGCGAGGGCAGCTTCGGCAGGGAGGGGGCCTTCGGCAGCTTCAGCCGCGCGATCTGACGGGTGGCCACGGCCGGGCCGGCGGCCCCGACGGGGCTCGCGGCGGCGGGGATTGCCGGGGGAGCGGGTCCCGCGCCCGGTGCCCCGGATGTCCTGGCGGGGGACGCCGGAGGGGCGGCGGCGATGTCCCGGGAGACGGTCCGGGGCCCGCCGACGGGGGGCCGGTCGATCGGCCGCGGCGTGGAGGTCCAATTGGACCTCGACGCCGCCGAGTGGCCGGGACCCCTGTCACCAGGCGGTTCCGGGGCCGGCGACCGGGCGATCGACGGGGCGGCCGCGGCGGCGGGTCCGCCGTCGGCGGCGTGCATCTCGGCGGCCGGTGTGGACTCCGACGCGCCGGAGGCCGGCGCCTCCGGCGGAGGCGCCGGGGTCGTCCGCCGGCGGGACAGCACCCGGCCGAGCGCCCGCGGGCGGGGGGTGACGGCGGGAGCCGGTCCGCCCGTGGCCGCGGGCGGGGCGGGGGGCGTGGGGGAGGCGGCCGGAGGGGCGCCACCGGACGCCGGTGGGTCGGCGGGCGGCGGGACGTCCCCGCGGACGAACCGGCGCAGGAACCGCCCACCCTGCGACGGCCGCGGCGCCCCGGCATCCGCGCTGGCGACCGGCGTCACGGGGTCCTGGCCAATTGACCGCGTGGTCGCCGGCCAATCGGCCACGACCTCCGGCGGGGCGTCGCCCGGTCCCGCGACGGCGACCTCGACGGCGTCCGGGACGGGGCGGTGGGACCGGTGCAGGGCCGGGGCCGCGCCCGGCCGGGCCGGGTGGGCGGGGGCGGCGGGTGGCGGCGCGGGGGCGCGGTGCAGCCGCACCGGGGCGGGCCGGGGGGCGGACGACGGTGGCGACGGCGTGGCGCCGGTCGCCCGGGGCCCGGGAGCGGGGGCTGCGGCCGGCCGGCCCGCCGCGTGGCCGGCGGCGCCGCCGGCGACGGAGGCGTCGGAACGGCCTCGGCGACCGGGGTCCCGGGGTCACGGCCAATTGACCGCGACGTCGCCGGCCGATCGACCGGCGACGTCGGCGGGGCCTCGCCGGCGGCGTCCGGAGCCGGGGTGGCGGGGGCGGCGGACGGCGCGGGCGCCGCGACCGGGCCGGGGCGGTCGGCCTCCGGCGGGGGCGCCGCCGCCCGGGCCTCCGGCGCCCCGGCGGGGGCGCGGGAGATGCGGAAGGAGGGGACCTCCTCGACCCGGCCCCGCGGCGGCGGGGACCCGGGGGCACGCGCCGGCCCCGGCGCCGGCGGTGCGGGGGCCTCCGAGCGGGCCAGGCGCCGGGGGGCGGCGGGCGGCGCCAGGTCGGGGGGCGCCGCCGCGGCTCCGCCCTCGGCCCCCGCGCGATCGGCCCCGTCGCCGCCACCGTCGTCACCGGACTGCGCGGCCCGCTCGTCGATCTGGCGCTTGATGCTCTCGACGCCCGCCCCGTGGGCGAACGGCACCGCCCCCTCGGGGACGCCGCCGTCACCGAACATCCACTCGTACGCGAAGTCGCTCAGCCCCGCGGGACGGTCCGGCGCCTCATCGACGGGGGCGACGGGTGCGACGGGGGCGGGCCTCCCCGCGACGCCGCGGGCGACGGGCGCACGGGCGACGCCGGGGCGCGCCGGCGTCAGCCGCAGGGCGGTCGGCCGGGCGGCGGGCGTGCGGCGCTCCGCCACCATCCGCGCGAGCGGCAGGCCACCGACCCCCCGCAGGGGCGTCATGCGCCGGGCGGCGACACCCGGCCCCAGCCGCGTCGCCGCGGGACGCCAGCCGCCGCCACCGCCACCGGCGGGGGAGGAGGGCACGGCGCTCACCACGCCCCCCCGGCGGCGAGGCCCTCCGCCTCACCCAGGAAGCGCCGCCGGTCGCGGTGCTCCAGGTCGAGGATCGTGTCGAGCGGCCAGTGCAGGTGGTAGGCGAGGCGGGCCGTCTCCCCGAGCAGTCCGTCGGGGGACGGCCTCATGGTTCCCCCAGGCGGCCGTCCTGGATCTCGGTCAGATCGACCTCGAAATGGTGCCCGCAGTCGGGGCAGGCGATCGTCCCGACCGCCTCACCGTCGGTGTTCAACCGTTCGTAGAGCTTCTGGAGGTGGTCGAAGTCGGCCGCGTAGAGGCCCTCCACCAGCTCCGGCGTGATCTCCGTGACCGACCCGATCCGGGTGATCACGCGTGCCAGGAGCAGCACCCCGAGGTACGCCTCGTTCTCGCGCACGGCGGGGTCGCGCAACGGCTCGATCTCGTCGCGCGCGGTCGCGAGGCGCATCAGTCCCTCGCGGTGCGTCCCCCCCGAGGCGTCCACGTAGCCCCGGGGGAGGGTGAAGGCGATCTCCGTCCTCATGGTCGGCCGGTCACCCGGCTACTCGCGGTCCAGGCCCTCGTGGCAGATCTGGATCTCCTCGACCGCCACGTCGGCGCTCTTGGGGTCCAGGCTCGCGCCGGTGTACTTCGTCGGCCAGCCCTGGAGGAACTTCCACCGGGCGATCGGCGTCCCGTTGTAGTCGAGCAGCTCGATGAAGCCGTCGACGCGGGCCGAGTCGGGGCCCTCGTCGAGGACCTGCTTGCGCCACGTCCACAGGTCGGCGCTCTCGTCGACGCCGCGCTTCAGGGTGATGTTCGACCACTTCAACGGGCCCGGGACCTTCCGGACGATCGGGTTGCCGTTCGTGTCGACCGACGTGTGCTCGATGACCGTGGTCTCCGAGTCGAGGCCGGTGCACTCGCGGAAGCTGCCGATCCCCTCCTTGCCGCCGATGTCGAGGCGGAATCGTGATGCGGGACGCGGTTCCTTCGCAGGCATTCGGTGTCTCCCTTCCTCTCAGGCGGGTGTTACGCGGAGACCTCGGCGGCGCCCGCGGTGAACTGGCTGATCCTGAAGACCACGAACTCGGCCGGCTTCACCGGCGCGATCCCGATCTCGATGACGACCTGGCCGGCCTCCACCGCCTCCGGCGGGTTCGTCTCGGCGTCGCACTTCACGTAGAACGCCTGCTCCGGCGTCGCCCCGAACAGGGCGCCGTCGCGCCACACGCGCGTCAGGAAGTTGGCGCTCGAGATCCGCAGGCGGGTCCACAGCCGGTGGTCGTTCGGCTCGAAGACGGCCCACTGGGTGCCCTCGATGATCGACTCGCTGACGTAGTTGAACAGCCGCCGCACGTTGACGTAGCGCCACTCCGGGTCGCTCGACAGCGTCCGCGCCCCCCAGATGCGGATGCCGCGGCCCGAGAACGCGCGGATGCAGTTCACGCCGTTCGTGTTCAGGCCGCCCTGCTCCTCGTGGGTCACCTGGAACGCCAGGCCGTTCGCGCCGAGCACCACCTCGTTCGCGGGCGCCTTGTGCACCCCGCGGGTGCCGTCGGTGCGCGCCCACACGCCCGCCACGTGACCGCTCGGCGGGACCAGGATCGGCTGGTTGGTGAGGGGGTCCATCACCTCGATCCACGGGTAGTAGAGCGTCGCGAACTTCGAGTCGTAGCCCGCGGTGTCCATCCGCCACTCGAGGATGTCCTGGGGCAGCATGTCCGCGGGCCCGTCGAGGATCGCCATGCGGTCGCCGGCGTTCTCGCAGTGGGCGATGATCTTCCCCTGCAGGTCGCGCACCTGGACGTCCTCGGAGAGCGTCTGCAGGTCCGGCACCACCACCATCGTCACCTCGTCGATGGCGGCGATGCTGCCGAGGCCCTGGCGGCGGGCGACGTCGCCCTCGAAGTCCGAGCCCGACAGGTCCGTCGGCGCGACGGCGGCGGAGACGAGGGAGTAGGAGCCGGTCGCGGGGGCGCGCTGCCCCTCCGGCAGCGACGCGCCGGTCTCTTCGATGCGGATCAGCTTCGACGCGGCGTTGACCTTCGTGGCGAGGTTCGTGCGGCCGCGCTTCAGCGTCAGCCCCTCGTGCTCCTCGCGCTCCCCGCCGGCCGTGACGATCAGGCGCCAGCTCGGCTCGGGCTCCTTGCCCCCGGCGTCGCCCTCGCCCTCGCCCTCCGGCGGCGGCGGAGGGGGCTCCTCGCTCAACTCGATCGCGACGTCGCCGTCGACACCCGGCAGCGCCACCGCGCGCCAGGCGTCCACGGTGGGGTTCGCGGCGGCGGGGAGCGCCGCCTGCGCGGGGGGCGGCCCCGACCCGTTCGACGACTCTCCGCCGACGCGGACGACCCAGCACAGGCCACCGCCGTTCTGGAAGAACCCGTAGACGGAGTGCGCCAGGTAGGCGCCCGACATGAACGGGCCGGCGTCGGGGTTCGACGGGTCGCCGAAGATCTTCGCGAACTGGGTCCAGTTCGAGATCCGCATCGGGGTGTTGAGGGGTCCACCGGGGGCGAGACCCACGAAGGCGGCGACCGAGGTCCCCACCCCCTCGATCGGCTTCGACTGCGCCGGGATCTCCTCCACGTACACCCCGGGCGTCAGGTAGGTCGGCATGTCACTCTCCCTCTCGGCGTCGTTGGTCGTACTCGAGTTCGCTCAGCAGGGCTCCGGCCGTCCCGGCGGACACCCGGCGCGGGATGGTGCGACCCGCGTCGTAGACGTGCATCTCGGACTCGTCCCGAGCCCAGAGGATCAGCTTCGCGCCGGGCGCCGCGGCCTGTGCCCTGCCCACGTCGTCGAAGGCGCGGGCGTCGAGCGGCAACACGATCGCGTCGGGCTCCCAGCGGGCCGCCGCCTGTGCGAGCTCCGCCGAGCCGGCCTCCTCGCTCACCTCGACGCCCCGCTCGGCGAGCAGGCGCGTCATGCCGAGGCGCAGCATCGGCGCGAGGTTCCCGAGCAGGACGCGCGGTGGTCGTGGCGGTACGGCGCACACGGCCGATCCTCCTGCCGTGCGGGTCCCCCGGGCACGTTCCGCCCGGGCAGCCTTGCGGGCAACACGCGTTGCCCGAACGGCCCGGACGCCGCCTCACCCCGCCTTCCGCGACCGCTTCGGCGCGGCCACCGTGATCTCGATCTCCGGGCCGGGGACCGTCGCCGGCGCCTCGCCCTCGCGGCCGTCGGGCGCACGGGCGCGCAGCGCGTGCGCGCCGGTGCGGACCCGCCCGAACACGAAGCGGCCGTCCTCGTCGGCGGTCACCCACCCGGCCCCGTCAGCCATCACCACCCACGCGTCGGCGACGGGCGCGCCGTCGCCGTCCCGCACCCGGCCGCGGACCCGGTGGAGGTCCTCCACGCTCGCCCGCCCGCCGTCGAGGTTGCGCATCCGGAGGGTCTGGGTGAGCACCTCCGGCCCCCGCTCCACCGTCGCGCCGGAGTCGCAGGACAGGACGACGCCGTAGTCGAGGGACGCCTTGTAGGAGCCGCCGACCGACGACCAGAACTCGGGGCTCCCCGACTGGCGCGGCTCCGCGATGCGCGTGCGCAGGGGGAACGGCTGCGCCACCTCGTCCCCGAGCCCCCCCGCCAGCAGGTCCGCGGGCAGGGTGTCGTAGGCGTAGAGGATCGCGAGGACCTGCGACAGCAGGCGGTGCTCGTCCTCGACCTCCCGGGTCCACGCCGTGACGGCGTACGACGCGGTGAGGCGCAGCGGCGGCCGCGACTCCACGGTGCGCCCCCCGTCGGTGCGCACCTGCCAGTCGGCGGGCCGGTGGTCCTCCGCCTGGCGGACGTCGTAGAGGAACAGGTTCACCGTCGGCGCGGAGAGCTGCGACGACCAGTCCTTGCCGGGGGCGTCGAATGCGATCTCGACGCCGTCGAATCCGCGCCCCGTGAACTCGCGCCGCAGCAGCCGCCGCACCGTCTCGTCGAGGTCGGCGAGCATGGTGTTGAGGGGGACCCGGATCGATGTCGTGCCCACCGGCGTTCCTTCCGGAGCGGAGCGAGTGCCCTGATGACACCACGCGGCCCCCGGGGGATGCGCGCGGGCGTGGGTGTCCGAACGGGCAGACAAACGGGCACGGACGCCCCGCCGACGGCCACCCGAGGTCCGGGCACGGTCGGTGCATCGGCGCCGGCCACGACGGCGCGCTCCTTGCGCGCGCGCGGCGGGCGCCCGCATGATCACCGTGCAACCACCGGAGGTCACCAATGTCGGGGCGCGAGCACGCGGATCTGCCCGGGGCCGAGGCACCCGAGGTCGACGTCCACCGGGGCGGCGAGGTCGACGAGGGGACCCTCGCCCTCGCGAGCGCGGTGGGGAACCGGGCGTTCTCCCGGGCGGTCGGCGGGGCCGGCACGGCGATGATCAGCCGCGACCTGATGGACGACGCGATGGACATCGCCCTCGGCGTCGCCGCCGGGCCGTTCGCGCCGTTGATGAAGCCGACGGTGAAGGCCCTCGCCGACCAGTACCGCGGGAGGCCGCCGGGCGCGCACAAGGGGACGACCGGCATCACCGACGTCCGCGGCATCTGGGCCGCGATCGTGACCGACACCGTCACCGGCACCGAGGTCGCCCGCCAGGTCGCCTCCGAGGCGCCCTTCACCCAGCTCAAGCAGGAGCTCAGCGCCAGCGTCGCCCCCGGGACGTACACGGTCACGGTGAAGCTCAACCTCGGGACGCCGAGCGGGACGCAGTCGGCGAACGAGGTGTCGTGGCGGATCCGCGTCCTGCCCGACGGCAAGACGGTCGTGGAGGCCGACGCCCTGCAGACGATCTCCCCGAGCGTCGGCAACGACGTGATGCTCACGGGGCTGAACCCCGCCACGAACGTCGCGGCCGAGCGGTCCGGGTTCCTGATCAACCCGCAGCTCACGGGGCCGAGCGGATCGAGCTCGGTGACCGTCGGCGGCGAGGTGTCCGCGGAGCCGGGCGGCGTCGGGCTCGGCGGGTCCGGCAGCGGGACCGTCGGGGTCAACACGCCGAACGTGACGTTCCAGCGCGGGCTGCGGCTCAACCTCGAGACGAAGGCCGCCCAGGCGACCAAGCACGTCGCCCACTTCAAGATCGCCAAGTCGGAGCTCATCGAGGGGGAGCTCGAGAAGCTGCGGGCCTGGTACAAGGGCCTCGACGACGGGCTCCGCAAGCAGATCGAGGACGGCGTCGTCGACGTCTTCATCACCGGGTACGCGAGCACCACCGGCAAGCTGAAGAGCAACCAGCAGCTCGCGAAGGACCGCGCCACCGAGACCTCGAAGTTCGTGGCCCAGTTCGCGACGTCGAAGGCGAAGATCGTCGAGGCCGCCGAGGGCGAGCTCGCCCAGCGCGAGCAGAAGGGCGAGGACAACACCGAGCGCGAGGAGTTCCGCCGCTCCGACGTCGCCGTCGGCAAGCGGTTCTAGCGGGGCGCGCCGCCGCGGTCAGCGCGGGGCGCGCACCAGGTCGTGGAAGCGCTCGAAGTCGCTCTCGAGCGTCAGGCGGCCGAGCTTCCCGTACTCGAGGGCGACGCCCATCACGAGGTGGCGCATGCCGATCACCCGGCCGTCCTCCGCGGCGAGGAACGCCGCCGCCAGCGACGCGTTGCGGATGCCGCCGCCTGACAGCTTGAACTGGGAGGCGAGGAACGGGATGTCGACGTCGGCGTCGACGGGCGCCTCGCCGGGCAGGACGAGCCTCCAGATGCGCGCCCGGTCGTCGGCCTCGGGGAACGGGAAGTCGATGACGAAGTCGAGCCGCCGCAGGAAGGCGTCGTCGATGTTGTGGCGGAAGTTCGTCGCCAGGATCACCGCGCCCGAGTAGCCCTCCATCTTCTGGAGGAGGTACGCGACCTCGATGTTGGCGTAGCGGTCGTGGGAGTCGCTCACCTCGGAGCGCTTGCCGAAGAGGGCGTCGGCCTCGTCGAAGAAGAGGATGGCGTTCGACCCCTCCGCGGCGCCGAAGATGCGGTCGAGGTTCTTCTCGGTCTCCCCGATGTACTTCGAGATCACGGTGGCCAGGTCGATGCGGAAGAGCTGCAGGCCGAGGTCGCGGGCGAGCACCTGGGCGGCCATCGTCTTGCCGGTCCCCGACTCGCCGGCGAACAGCGTCTTCAGGCCCTGCGTCCGCGCGACGGTGCGGCCGTACCCCCACTCGGAGAGCACCAGGTCGCGGTGCCGCAGGTACGCCGAGATCGAGTGGAGGACCTCCGTCGGGCGCTCCGGCAGCACGAGCTGCTCCCAGCCGAACGCGGGGTCGAGGCGGGCGGCGAGCTCGCCGAGCCGGCCGCTGGAGGCGCGGCGGGCGCCGAGGTCGAGGTGCCGCGGCTCCGGCCCCGCGAGGCCCTCGACGGCGGCGGTGTGGCGTGCGACCTCGGCGGCGTCGGCGATCTGGGACATCGACAGGCGGAACTTGGCGGCGACGTCGTCGACGTCGTCCACCCCGGCGTGCGCCGCCCAGGCGGCGCGCCGCTCGGTGAAGGTGGGGGCGGGCGCCTCGACGACGATGGCGGTGCGGTCGCCGAGCGCGACGGCGGCCTCCGCGCCGAGGCCGCAGACGAGGGCGCGCTCGCCCATGCCCGACAGGGTGCGCAGCGCGCCGCGCCGGGCGGCGGGCTCCAGGCCCTCCAGGCCCTCCACCACGAGGCGCCGCCCCTCGAGCGCGGCGGCGAGGCGCGCCTCCCGCATCAGGTCGGGGTCGCCGGCCTCGACGGCGTCGAGCACCAGCAGCGGCGTGCCGAGGGCGGCGGCCAGCAGCGACGGCGCGTCGGGCCCGACCACGAGCAGCGGCAGGTGGGTGTCGCAGGCGATCAGCGCCCGGAGCTCGGCGAGCATCTCCGCCCGGCCGGGGTCGGCCGCCGGCACCGGCTCGCGGCGCAGGCGCCCCCCGCCGCCGGCCTCGTCGAGGTCGGCGCCGAGCAGCAGGGCGGCGACGGGGTCCGCGACCTTCACGGCGCGGTCGGCGATCGGCGTCTGGCCCCGGTCGTCGAGCAGGCGCAGCGCGCCGAGGCGGCGCAGCGGCGCGTCGCGGCCGAAGCGGGCGAGCACGTCGCCGGGCGCGACGCCCCCGCCGGCGACGAGCCGCGCCACGAGTCCCGGGCTCGGCAGCTTGCGGGTGACGTCGTCGTGCAGGTAGGCGTAGAGGCGCCCGTAGGCGGGGTTCAGCTCGGGGGCGGCGCAGACGGCGAGGACGGCGGCGTCGACCTCGTCGAGGCCGAGGCGCTCCGCCGCGTGGCGCAGGCGTCCCTCGGGGTCCATCGCCGGGCCGGCGCGGGCGATCGCGACGGCCAGCTCGTCGGTGACGTACAGGCCCCGGAACGGGTCCGTCGGGTTCGGGTCGGAGGCCGCGACGGCCTCGACGGCGGCGCGCACCCGCGCCTCGACCGCCGCCAGGCCCACCGGGCCGTCAGCCGGCCAGCTCATCCGCGGCCGCGTCCGCCTCGCGCTCGGCGGGGTCCCCCGGCTGGGAGACGGTCAGCGAGCCCCCCGTCGGCGCGCCCCGCTGCTGCGCGACGTGGGTGAGCTCGTGGGCGAGCAGGCGGTCGCCGTCGGGCGTGCCGGGTGCGTGGGAGCCCTCGGAGAAGAACACGTCGCGGCCCACGGCGAAGGCCTTCGCGGCGACCGACCGGGCGAGGTCGTCGGCGGCGCGGCCGTCGTGCACCCGCACGTCGTCGAGGGGGTCGCCGAGCGCCGGCCCGAACCGGTCCCGCACGCCGTCGTCGAGCGGCCGGCCGCCACCGCGCGCCCCCGCGATCGCGGCGGCGACGTCGGGGTGGGCCCGGCCGTCGGGGAGGATCCCGTCGCCGTGGCGCGCCAGGGCGGTGAACGCCCGGTTGCCGACGCTCGACGCGAGGCGCTCGACGGGGCTGAGGGCGGCGTCCTCCGCCTCCCGCTCGGCGCCGCCCCGGTCGTGGGCGACGTCGTGCTCGTGTCCGTGCCCGCTCACCGGCGGTCGCTCCCACGGGGGCTCATCGGACGATCGTAGGCCCGTCCGCGCGTCGCTGTCACCCCGGGGGCGCGCCCCTTCGTGCAGACCATCGGGCAGCGCACCGCGCCGGGGCGGCTCTTGTCCCGCGCGGTGCCGGATGGGATGTTGCGCCCGTGGACGAGGTCTTCGAGGTCACGGGCGGCAGGGACCAGGGCGCACGGCACGGGCTGGCGGGCGACGAGGCGCGCATCGGGCGCGACCCGTCCGCCGACATCGTGCTCACCGACCCGCGCGTCTCCCGGCGGCACGCCCGGGTCTGGGTCGACGCGGGCCTGCTGATGATCGAGGACCTCGACTCGACGGGCGGGACGTCGGTCAACGGGCGGAGGATCGCCCGCCCCACCGCCCTCGCGACGGGCGATGTGCTCACCCTCGGCGCGACGGACCTGCGGGTCCTGTGGGCGCCCGCCCCCGCGGCGACCGTCTTCGGCCCCGCCATCGTCATGGACGACCCGCCGCCGCCCCCGCCGCCCCCGCCCGTGGAGGCGCCCCCGCCGCCCCCGCCGCCCGTCGCGCCGCCCCCGCCCGTCGACGACGCCCCCGGGTACGAGGAGCCCTTCGCGGCCGACGAGCCCCTCGTGGTCGAGGAGCCCCCGCCGCCGCCCCCTCCGGACGACGCGCCGCCGCCCCCGGACGAGGAGCCGGTGGCCGTGCCCGCACCGGATCCGTTCCCGGTGGAGCCGCCCGACTGGCCGCCCCCTCCGCCGCCGCCCCCGGTGGCCGACGATCCGCCACCCCCGCCGCCGCCCCCGGAGGAGGACGCGTACGCGACGTTCTCGCGCGCCGCCGTGCCGGCGCCCGAGGCGCCGCTCACCCCGCCGCCGCCCCCCGTCGACGTCGGCGAGCCCCCGCCGCCCCCGCCCCCGGTCGACGACCTCGGCACGCCTCCGCCGCCACCCCCGCCGGTGGACGTCGGGCCGCCGCCGCCACCCCCGCCCCCGGTCGACCCGGGGCCGCCACCGCCCCCGCCCCCGCCGGTCGAGGTCCCGCCGCCCCCGCCCGTGGACGCGCCGCCACCGCCGCCACCACCCCCGCCTCCCGCGGACGCCCCGACGGGCGAGATCGGCGGGGACGCCGGCGCCGACGCCCCGGAGGGGACGCCCAAGCGCAAGTGGTTCTGGCAGAAGAAGGACGAGTAGGCCGCCCCCCGGGGCGGCCCGCGGTCAGTCCTTCACGCGGGTGGTGGCGAAGAGGTAGGTCATGACGGCGAAGACGCCGGTCATGATCGCGGCGGCGATCGGGTCGGCGCCGCGGCCCTCGATGGTCGCCGCGATCGTCTCGGCGAACAGCGCGATGCCGATCAGGCCGAACATGACGAAGCCGACCCAGTTGGCCCAGCCGACCGGCAGGTACTTGCGGGTGCCGACGGTCTCGGGGGCCGGGGCGTAGTTCGCCCGCCGCCCGCCGCCGCCCTTCTTCGTCTTCCTCGATCGTGCCACGGACGGCAGGGTAGCAGCGCCGACCGCTAGCCTCCGGCGATGCCCGAGCCGAGCCCCGGGGACTGGCGGACGGTCCTGATCGCGCACGCGGCCCTCGAGACCGGTCTGCTCGCCGCGTTCGCCGTCCCGGCGACACCCGACGACGCCGCGCGGGCGGCCGGGCTCGACGCGCGCGCCACCCGCATCGTCGCCACCGCGCTCGTCGGCTCCGGCCACCTCCGCGCCGCGCCCGGCGGGCTGCTCGCCCTCACCGACACCGGGGCCCTGCTCGTCGACCCGTCCCCCGACGGGGCCGACCCCGCGGGGGAGCTGCACCTCGACGCCCGCGCCATCCGCAGCCACCTGCGCCTCGCGGAGACGCTCCTCACCGGCGACCCCCCCGACGACGTCTCCGGCGGCGACCGCGCGACCCGCGAGCGCTTCATGCGGGCGATGCGGCAGATCGCCGGCCCGCGCGCCGACGAGGCCGCCGTCGCGATCGGCCCGCCGCGGGGCCACGGGCGGCTCCTCGACGTCGGCGGCGCGCCCGGCACCTACGCCCGCCGCCTCGCCGGGGCCGGCTGGGACGTCACGGTGCTCGACCTGCCCGACACGCTCGAGATCGGCGCGCCCGACCTGCACGCCGCCGGCATCGCGACCGTCGCCGGCGACGCCACCCGCGGGCTCCCCGACGGGCCGTGGGACGCCGTCTACATGGGCAACGTCGTCCACCTGCTCGACCCCGCGGAGGCGGCCGCCCTCGTCGCCCGGGCGGGCGCGGCCCTCGCGCCCCGCGGCCTCCTCGCGATCCAGGAGGTGCTCGGCGGCGCGAGCCCCCAGGCCCCCGCCTTCGGGGTGATGATGCTGCTCTCCACGGCGGGTGGGGACGCCTACCCCGAGGCCGACTACCGCGCCTGGATGGCCGCGGCGGGATGCCCGCTGGAGCGGGTCGTGCCGATCGCGGCGGGGTGGCACCACCTGCTGCTCGGCCGGCGGGCCCCGTGACCCGGCGCGAGGTCACCGCCGACGCCGGCCCGACCGACCGCGTCCCCCCGTACCGGTTCTCGGCGCGCTCGCGCGTCGACGTGGCGGACACGGACCTCGGGGAGGTCGTCTACTACGGCCGCTACCCCGTCCACATCGACCGGGCGGTGCTCGCCCACCGGCGCCACCTCGGGATCCCGGTACTCGGCCCGGAGGGACACCTGTTCGTGGTGCGCTCCCTGGAGATCGACTACCTCACCTCCGCGCGGTTCGACGACGAGGTCGAGGTGCTGGTGCGCGTGAGCGGTCTCGGCCGGACGAGCCACACGCTGGACCTGCGGATGGAGCGCCTCGGGCCGGACCCCGCGCACGTCGGGGACGCCCGGCTCGTGATCGTCGGCCTGTCGGCCTACGGGGGCCGGCCGTCGCGGATGCCGGCGACGATGCGCGACGCGATCCTGGCGTTCGAGGACCTCGGGCCGGGCGCCGCGTGAGGCCCTTCGGCGAGGACGCCGCCCTGCTGGACGCGGCGGGGGCCGACCCCGGTGGGCTCGCGCGCCTCGAGCGGGACCTGGAGGCCGGGCTCGGCGACCTGCCGTACGCCGGCGGGGTCGACGCGCACGTCCACATCGGCCGGGACCGCGACGGGCACGCCCTGGACGCCGACGCCCTCGTCGCCGACCTCGACCGGTGGGGCCTCGCCGCCGCCGTCTGCTTCCCCGCGAACGAACCCGGCGACGACGGTGCGTTCACCGCCGCGAACGCCGCGGTCGCCGCGGCCGCCCGGCGCCACCCGGGCCGGATCATCCCGTTCTGCCGCATCGACCCCTCACGCCCCGGCGCGCACGCGGCGATGGCGGCGGCGGCCGCCGACGGCGCACGCGGACTGAAGCTGCACCCCGTCGCGCAGCGCCTGCGCCCCGAGTCGCCGGAGTTCGTCGCGGCCGTGCGGGACGCCGCGGGGCGCGGGTGGCCCGTCACGATCCACGCCGGCTACGGCGCCCGCGCGCTGGAGGAGCCGATCGCGACCCTCGTCGCGGCGGTCCCCGACGCCCGGATCGTCCTGGCCCACGCGGGTCGCGGTGACGCCCGCGCCCTGGCGGCCCGCCTCGCCGGCTGGCCGGGGGTGATGCTCGACACGTCCCTCGCCGCGCTCGCCGACCTGGTGGCGCTGCCGCCCGGACGCCTGGTCTTCGGGTCGGACCGCCCCTACGGGGACCACGGCACCGCCCTCGCGCTCGTCGCCGCGGCCGCGCGCGTGGCCGGCTGGACCGGCGACGAGGCGGGCGGCGTCATGGGCGGCAACCTCCGCCGGTGGCTGCCGTGACCCGCGGGGAGGCCGTCCGCCTCTGCGCCGCCCTCGCCCAGTGCGAGATCGCCCTGGTGCGGCGGGACCCCGTCGCGCCGGCGCTCCTGGCGCAGGCGGCGCGGCACGCCGACGGCCTGCCGCCCTCCCCGTACGTGGCGGAGGCCGCCCGCCTCGCACGGTCCGTCGCCGTCGACGCCGACGGACCGGCCGCCGCCGCGGCCCGCAAGGCGGTCCAGGCGCTCTGCCGCGCCGCCGTCATCGCGGTCGACGCCGAGCTGCTGGGCGCCGCGTGAGCGCCGCCACCCGCGAACGGCTCGCGCGGATGCTCGCCGACGGGCCGATCGACCTGGCCGAGGCGAACCTGCTGATCTGCGCCGAGGCGGGCGACGGCCTCGACATGGCGTCCGAGCTCGCCCACGTTGAGGGCCTCGCGCAGCTCGCCCGCGAGGGGGGCGTCGTCCCGGTGCTGCGCGACCAGGGCTTCACCGGCGCCACCGAGGACTACGACGACCCCGACCACTCCCGGCTCGACCGCCTGCTCGCGACGCGCCGCGGCATGCCCATCACCCTCGCGACCCTGGCGCTCGCCGTGGCGGCGCGGGTGGGGGCGCCGATGGCGGGCATCGGCATGCCCGGCCACTTCATCGTGGCCGACACGGGCGGCGCCGAGCCGGTCTACATCGACCCCTTCGGCGGCTGGCGGCGCCTCGACCTCGCCGACTGCGCCGCGCTCGTCGAGCGCACGTCCGGCCTGCCGTTCCAGCCCGCGTTCCTCGACCCCGTCCCCCCGCGGGCGATCCTGGCGCGCACCCTGCTGAACCTGCGCGGCTCCTACCTGCGCCGCCGCCGGCTCGACGCCGCCCTCTGGACGGTCGAGGTCGGCATGATCGTGGCGCCGGACGACGCCGAGCTCGTGGTCGGCTCGGTCGTGCTGCTCACCGGCGCCGGGCGGTACGAGGAGGCGGAGGCGGCGGCCACCGCGTTCCTCGCGGCACGGCCCGGCGATCCCGCCGCGTCCGCGATCGAGGCGCAACTCCAGACCCTTGGTGATCTCCGACGGAGGATGAATTGACCAGCCCCGCGATCGCCGCACAGGTCCTCGCGGCCAACCGCCGCTTCTACGACGCCCTCGAGGCGCTCGACGCCGGGGCGATGGAGGCGTGCTGGGCGTCGTCGCCCGCGCCCGCCTGCGTCCATCCCGGCGGCCCCTGGCAGCGCGGCTGGGAGGAGGTCGCCGCCGGATGGGACGCCATCATGTCGGCGACGGGCTACATCGAGTTCGAGATCGCCGACGCCGTCGTGTCGATCGTCGACCCGGTCGCGTGGGTGACCTGCGTCGAGCGGATCACCTCGGCGGTGGGGGAGGGCGGCCAGACGGCCGTGGCCGAGGTGGCGGCGACGAACCTCTTCGTGCTCGACGGCACCGGGTGGCACCTCGCCCTGCACCACGCGTCGCCCGTGATCCGCCCCGCGCTGGTGGACGAGTGAGCGGCCGTGGCCGCGACGTCGCCCGCGCCGCGGGGCGCGTCGGCGAGGAGATCGTCCGCGCCCGCATCGCGTTCTACCTCGGCGGGGCAGCCGCCCTGACCCTCGGGGGGCTGGCGCTGCTCGTGCTGCTGGTGCTGGCCGTCGCGGGCGCCGGTCCCGGCCTCGGAGCGTCCGTGGTGATCGTCGCCGCCGCCGCGCTGCTGGGCATGCTCGCGGCGCGGGCGGTGGTGAAGCGCATCTCGGTCGCGACCGTGACGGCGCTCGCGGGGCGGCTCATCGCGCGGCAGCGTCGCCGCCGGGGCCGCTGAGCCGCCGCCGGGGGTCACCCGGCGGCGGCGCGGTGCCTGCTAGGCCTTGCTGGCCAGGTAGTCGGCGACCATCTTCTCGCCGGCGGCGTGGCCGTCCTCGAAGTAGACCTTGTTGATCTCCTTGAAGACCTCCCACTTCTCCGGGACGTCGTCCTCCGCCATGGTGGCGTCGACCGGGCACGCCTCGACGCATGCGTCGCAGTCGATGCACTCGGCGGGGTCGATGTAGAGCATCGTGGCCTCGTCGTGGTTCTCCTCACCCGCGGCGGGGTGGATGCAATCCACGGGACACACGTCGGCACAGGAGGTGTCCTTGGTGCCGATGCAGGGCTCTGTGATGACGTAGGCCATTCAGCGTTCCTCGGGCGTCGGGGACGACGGCGCCAGGAGTGGGATCGGGGGCGCCGCGCGAGGGGACGACTCTACCAGCGGCGGACGACTCAGGAAGGGCTGAGCGCGGGCCGGGGGACCGCCGCGACGATCGCGTCGGCCGCCTCCATCAGCGCGAGGGCCGCCGGGCTGCCGGGGTGGGCGGCCACCACGGGCAGGCCCCGGTCCCCCGCCTCGGCGACCGCCGGCTCCAGGGGGATCCGGCCGAGCAGCGGCACCCCGAGCTCGGCGGCGAGCAGCGCCCCGCCTCCCCCCGAGAAGACCTCGTACCGGGCTCCCGTGTCGGGCGCGACGAAGTAGCTCATGTTCTCGATCACGCCCGCCACCGGGAGGTTGACGCGGGAGGCCATGGCGGCGGCACGGCGCGCGACGCGCTGCGCGGCGAGCTGCGGGGTGGTGACGATCACGAACGACGACGTCGGCAGCAGGTTCGCGAGCGACAGGGCCACGTCGCCGGTGCCGGGGGGCAGGTCGACGAGCAGGTAGTCGGGGTCGTCCCACCAGACCTCGGTGATGAAGCTCGTGAGGGCCTTGTGGAGCATCGGCCCGCGCCAGATGACGGGGCTGTCCTCCTCGGTGAGGAAGCCGATCGACATCATCCGGACCCCGTGCGCCTCGACGGGCATCATCAGGTCGTCCACGGCGACGGCGGGCCGGGTGACGCCCATCATGCGGGGGATCGAGTACCCGTAGACGTCGGCGTCGAGGAGCCCCACGGTGGCGCCCCGGCCGGCGAGGGCCATGGCGAGGTTCGCGGTGATGCTCGACTTGCCGACGCCGCCCTTGCCCGAGGCGATGCCGATGACGGTGGTGCGGCCGCCCTCCTGGAAGGGCGACGGCCGGTCCGGGCCGGTGAGGCCGGAGCGCAGGCGGTGCCGCTCCTCGTCGGTCATCGCGTCCATCGTGATCGACAGCGTCTCGACCCCGGCGAGGGGGGTGACGACCTCCGTCACGCGCCGCTGGATCTCGGCCTTCAGCGGGCAGCCCGCGATGGTGAGGCGGATCGCGATGTCCACGCGGCCGCCGCGGACGGTGACGTCGCCGACCATGCCGAGGTCGACGATGCTGCGGTGCAGCTCGGGGTCGTGGACGTCGCGGAGGACGGCGAGGATCCCCTCGCGGGTCGGTGCGCCGCTCACATGAACATCCGCGCGTACGGCTCCGCGTCGGCCACCGTGACCGCCCACGGCCCGTGGCCGGGGTAGATGCGGGCGTCGCGGGGGACCTCGGCGAAGAACCGCTCGAGGCTCGCCAGCATCGCCCGGGGATCGCTCCGCGGGAAGTCGGTGCGGCCGACGCCCTGCGCGAAGACGAGGTCGCCGACGAGGGCCTCGCCCTCGGTCTCCTCCAGGGCGACCATGCAGCCGGGGGAGTGCCCCGGGGTCGCGATCAGGCGGAACCGCAACGCGCCCAGCTCCAGCACGTCGCCGTCCTCGAGGATCCGCGCGGGCGTGACGCCGGGGGTGGGCGGCGGGTTGCCGAACAGCGCCGGGTTGAAGGGCGCGGGCGCCGCCAGCCAGTCCTCGTCGCCGCGGCCGACCCACACGGGCAGGCCGGTCTCGGCCCAGACGTGGTTCTCGACGACGTGGTCCCAGTGGCCGTGCGTGTCGAGCACGGCGACGGGCGTCACCTCGAGCCGCTCGAGCGTCTGCGCCACCCAGGCCGCGCTGCCGAGGGCGGGGTCGACGACCCATGCCGAGCCGCCCCGGTCGTCGGCGACGACGTAGGTGTTGGTGGCCACCGGGCCGAAGGTCCCTCCACGGATGATCATCCCTGCGAGATTAGCGGCGGCCGCACCGGGAGGACGCATGACGAGGATCGCGCTCGGCTCGGACGAGGTGACCCCGCTCACCGACGCGCTGGTCGCGGCGCTGCGCGCCGCGGGCCACGAGGTGACCCTGCACGGGCCGCCCGCCGGGGGCGGGGAGGAGTGGGTGGCGGCGAGCGCCGCGGTCGGCCGGGCCGTCGCGGCGGGCGAGGCCGAGCGGGGCGTCGTGTGCTGCTGGTCGGGGACGGGCGCGTCGATCGCCGCGAACAAGGTGCCCGGCGTGCGGGCCGCGTTGTGCGCCGACGCCGAGACCGCCCGGATGGCCCGCCGCTACAACGACGCGAACGTGCTCGCGTTGTCGCTGCGCCTGACGAGCCCGGCGGTGGGGGAGGAGATCCTCGCCGCCTTCCTCGCGTCGCCCGCGGGGGACGACGACTTCGACCGGCGCAACCTGGCGGAGCTGGAGCGGATGGAGCGGCCGGCCGGCTGAGGCCCGCCCCGCGGTCAGCCGCCCGCGAACCCGCCGAGCTGGTCGAGGTCGAGCTCCTGGGCGTCGCGCGGCGCCTGGATGTCCACCGGCTCGCCGTACGCGGAGAGGTCGGCGGTGAGGTCGATGTCGAACGCGCCGACGCCGGCCTGCGGCCCCAGGGCGGAGCCGTCGCCGGTCAGCACGAGATGGATGCGGCGCGGCAGGAGGTCCTCGGTCCCGATCCAGGTCTCGAGGGTGCCCTCGGAGACGGCGGCGCGGGCCTGCTCCGGGGTGACGGTGCCGGTGCCGAGCAGCGGACCGAGGTCCGCGAGCGCCTCCGCCGGGTCGAGCTGCGAGGTCACCTTCACCGTCGGCGTCCCGTCGATGTCCTCGCGGGCGTCCTCGACGGGCTCGGTGGCCCAGCCGGTCAGGGTGGGGTAGAGGGCCCCGAGGTCGAGCAGCGCGACCTGCGCGGGCGGCAGGGCGACCCGGAAGTCCTGTCCCAGCACCCCGACGTAGACCTCGTCGCCGACGCGGGTCAGGTTGCCCTGCAGCGTCGGCCCCGAGAGGGCGATGCGGGCGTCGATGGAGGCGCGGTCCGGCGGCTGCACCGGGCCCTCGCCCGAGATGTCGAGGTCGCCGGCGAGCAGGGCGCCGCCCGGCACGGCCCCGGCGTCGGCCAGGTCGATCCCGCCGGCCGCCTCGATCGCGATGCGGAACGACTCGACGCCGGCGAACTCCTCGCCGCTGCGGTCCAGCAGCTGCTGGGCGGTCAGGTCGCCGGTGAGGTCCTCGCCGCCGCCGTCGCCGCCACCGCAGCCCGCGAGCAGCAGGGCACCCGCCACGGCGACGGCCGCGAGCAGCAGGCGGAGCGGCGCACGTCGGCTCGGGCGGGGCATCACGGCGGTATAGCATGGCCGCCGATGCGGGGGCGAGCACGAACGTGACGGACCCGTCGCTCGAGCTGGTGCCCCTCGGGATCGGCGCGGCCTACGCGCGGCCCGGCGAGGCGCAGAGCTGCCACCTGGTCCGCGCGGGCGGCCGGGCGCTCGTCGTGGACATGGGCGCCGGGGCCCTCAACCGGCTGATGGGCGTCATGGCGCCCGAGGACCTGGAGGCCGTCGTCATCACCCACATGCACCCCGACCACTGCGTCGACCTGATGGCGCTGCGCGTCTACATGGCGTGGGGGCCGGGGGTGGGGCGCACGCTCCGCGTCGCCGGCCCGCCCGGCCTGCGCGCGCGGCTGCAGGACTTCTCGGGGTCCGTCGGCTGGGACGCCCTCCACTTCGAGGACCTGCGCGCGGGGGAGGGCGAGATCGACCTCGGCGGGGGCCTCGTCGTGCGGCACCGGGAGGTCCCGCACCTGCCGCCGACGCACGCCGTGCGCGTCGACCACGGCGGCGCGTCGATCTGCCTCGGCGCCGACTGCGGCCCCAACGACGCGCTCCCCGAGCTGGCCCGCGACTGCGACCTGCTGGTCTGCGAGTGCACGTTCGGGGCGGAGGAGGTGCCCGACGGGCTGGCGCACCTCAACGGCCGCGGCGCCGGGGAGATGGCCGCACGGGCGGGCGCGGGACGGCTGGTGCTCGTGCACGGCCAGCCCGAGTACGACCGCGACGCGGCGGTCGCGCAGGCCGCGGAGGCCTTCGGCGGCCCGGTCGCGTGGGCCCGCGAGGGAGAGGCGGTCGCGGCGTGAGCGTCCGCCGCCAGACGCCGCCGCCCCGGCCCACGACGCGGAGGGCCGTGATCATCTCGGTGCTCCTCAGCCTGCTGCTCCCGGGCCTCGGGCACGCCTACGCGTGGCGCCTCCCGCGGGCGCTGATCTGGTTCGCCGGCACCATCGTGATCGGCATCGTCATCGGCGGCGGGGAGGACGACACGGTGCTCGCGTTCTCGATGGGCGCCGTCATCGCGGTGCTCGCCGCGATCGACATCGCCCTGTTGATGTGGCTCGAGCGGACGCCCCCGCGGGCCCTGTGAGCGGCCCGGCCGGACGCGATCACTAAACTGGCCGGGATGCCGACCCTCACGCCACTCCCGTGACCTGGGACGCGTTCCGCCGCGGAAACGCCGGCGCCGCCCAGGGCGAGGAGGAGCTGCGGATGCTGTGGAAGCGCTACAAGGAGCGCGACGACAGCCAGGCGAAGGACCGCCTCATCCTCACCTTCGCCCCGCTGGTGAAGTACGTCGCGGGCCGCATGAACAGCCACCTGCCCGCGCACGTCGAGGAGACCGACCTCATCTCGTACGGCCTCCTCGGCCTGATCGGCGCCGTGGAGCGCTTCGACCCGGGCCGCCAGGTCAAGTTCGAGACGTACGCGGTGGCGCGCATCAAGGGCTCGATCATCGACGAGCTCCGCTCCCTCGACTGGGTGCCGCGCTCGGTGCGGGCCCGCTCCCGCGAGATCGAGCGCAAGTCGGCCGAGCTGGAGCACCGGCTGCAGCGCGCGCCGACCGACGAGGAGCTGGCCGCGGCGCTCGGGATGGAGCTCGAGGAGTTCCAGGCCGCGATCACCCAGATCTCCAACTCCTCGATCGTCGCGCTGGACGAGACGTGGAGCGTGTCGTCGGGCGGTGAGCCCCTCTCACTGATCGACACGATCAGCGACTCGCGCGTCACCAACCCCGCCGACCTGCTCGACGTGACGGTGCTCCGCGACACCCTCGCCGACGCGATCGCCCGCCTCCCCGAGCGCGAGAAGATCGTGGTCGCGCTCTACTACTACGACGGCCTCACCCTGCGGCAGATCGGCGACGTCCTGGGCGTCACCGAGAGCCGGGTCAGCCAGCTCCACACCAAGGCGATCCTGCGCCTGAAGGGGCGCCTGCAGGGTGACGGGGAGGTTGACCAGGACTGATCGCTGGCGGAGGATGCGGCTCCCGGCCTTGTAGTGAAAGGCACAAGCTGATGGCGCATCCCGATCCTGCCCAGCTTCGGAACGTCGCGGTGCTCGGGCATCGCGGCAGCGGCAAGACGAGCCTGGTCGAGGCCATGCTCCACGCCGCCGGCGCGACGAACCGGCGCGGACGCGTCGCGGACGGCACCACCGTCTGCGACCCCGACCCCGACGAGCACCGCCGCGGCATGTCGATCTCGGCTTCTCTCTGCCACCTGACGTGGAAGGGGGTCAAGGTCAACCTGGTCGACACGCCGGGCGACGCATCCTTCCAGGGCGACACCATCGCGGCGATGCGGGCGGTCGACGCGGTGCTGATGGTCGTGAACGGGACGGCGGGGGTGGAGGTCCAGACCGAGCGCCTGTGGGCGCGGGCCGTGGCGCAGGGGCTGCCGCGCGCCGCGGTCGTGAACATGCTCGACCGGGAGCGGGCCGACTTCGACGCCGCGCTCGCCTCCCTGACGGCGATGGCCCCCGGCACCGTCGCGATCCAGCTCCCCCTCGGGTCGGAGTCGGGTTTCCGCGGCGTCGTGAACCTGGTCTCGATGACCGCCACGACGTACGCCGACGGCGCCCTCGACGGGGTGACCGGCCCCATCCCCGACGAGGTGGCGGGCCCGGCGCAGGCCGCCCGGGAGCACCTGATCGACGTCGTCGCCGAGAAGGACGACGCGCTGATCGAGAAGTACCTCGAGGGCGAGGAGATCACGACCGGGGAGCTGATCGGGGCGATCCTCAGCGGGGTGGCGGAGGGGCGCATCGCCCCCGTGGTGTGCGCGGCGGGCGACCCGGGGATCGGCATCGACCGGCTCCTCGACCTCGTCACCGAGGCGCTGCCGTCGCCGGTGACCGCCGGGGTGCGGGGGGCGCGGGACCCGGCGACGGGGGAGCCGGTGGCGCTGGCGGTGTCGGAGGACGGACCCGCGGTCGCGGTGTGCGTGAAGACCGTCGCCGACCAGTTCAGCGGCCGCATCAGCCTGCTGCGGGTGCTGACCGGGGTCCTCGCGTCCGACGGGCACGCCACCGTCGCCGGGTCGGGGGCGAAGGAGCGCGTCGGGCAGCTGTTCACCCTCCAGGGCAAGGAGCACGTCCCCCTCGCGGAGATCGGCCCCGGCGACATCGGCGCGGTGGCGAAGCTGAAGGAGGTCCGCACCGGCGACGTGCTCACCACCGGCGACGTGCCGGTCGCGTTCGCGCCGCTGGAGCTGCCGCCGCCGGTGATGAGCTTCGCGGTGACGGCCCACGTCGCCGGCGAGGAGGACAAGCTCAACGCGGCGCTGCGGCGGATGCGCGACGAGGACCCGACGATCGACGTCCACCACGACGAGCAGACCGGGGACCTCATCCTGGCGGGGCTCTCCCAGATGCACGTGGAGGTCGTTGCCGAGCGGATCGACCGCCGGTTCGGCGTCGCGATGGACCTCGCGCCCCCGCACGTGCCGTACCGCGAGACGATCACCGGCCAGGCGGAGGCGGAGGGCAAGCACAAGAAGCAGAGCGGCGGCCGGGGGCAGTACGCCGACTGCTGGCTGCGGGTCGAGCCGCTCCCGCGGGGCGGGGGGTTCGAGTTCGTCGACAAGGTCGTCGGCGGGGCGGTGCCGCGGGCGTTCATCCCGGCGGTGGAGAAGGGCGTCGCGGAGGCGCTGCAGCGGGGCGAGCTCGCCGGCTACCCGGTGGTGGACGTGCGGGTCACGCTCTATGACGGCAAGCACCACCCGGTCGACTCGTCGGAGATGGCGTTCAAGATCGCCGGCTCCCTCGGCGTGCGGGCGGCGATCGCGGCGGCGCGGCCGGTGCTGCTGGAGCCGGTGATGCGGGTCGAGATCACGGTGCCGGCGGAGAACGTCGGCGACGTGATGGGCGACCTCAGCTCCCGCCGGGGGCACCCCCTCGGGATGGAGGCGCGCGGCCACGACGAGGTGGTGCGGGCCGAGGTCCCGATGTCGGAGATGCTCGAGTACGCCCCCGACCTGCGCGCCATGACCGGGGGCCGCGGCGACTACACGATGGAGTTCGACCACTACGCGCAGGTGCCGGCGCACCTCGCGCGGAAGGCGGCCGAGGAGGCCGTCGCCTGACGGGCCCCTCACGGGGTCGCCCCGAGCGCCTACGATGCGCCGATGCTCGTCGCCCACCTCGTCGCCGCGGTGGAGCGCCTCGCCCCGACGGCGCTCGCCGAGGACTGGGACAACGTCGGCCTGCTGGTCGGGCGCCACAACCAGCCGCTGCGCGGGGTGATGGTCGCGCTGGACCTCCGCGACGAGGTGCTGGGGGAGGCGCGCGAGCACGGCTGCGACGCGGTGCTCACCCACCACCCGCCGATCTTCCCGAGCCTCTCTGCGGTGACCGACCACGGCGCCGCGGGGGAGCTGGTGCTCCGCGCCGCGGAGGACCGGGTGGCGATCATCGCGGCCCACACCAACCTCGACGCGGCACGGGGCGGCCTGAACGACGTGATGTGCGAGGTCCTCGGCATCGGCCCCGCGGCGCCGCTGCGGCCCGACGCGGGGGACCCGGACGCGGGGCTGGGGCGCATCGGCGCGGTCCGGCCGTGCAACCTGTCCGCCCTCGTCGCGCGGGTCGCCGCGGGCTTCGGCGGCGAGGTCACGTACGCCGGCGACCCCTGGACCCGCCTGGAGCGCGTCGCGTGCTGCACCGGGTCGGGCGCGTCGATGATCGAGGACGCCCGCGCCGGCGGCGCCGACGCCTTCGTCACGAGCGACCTCAAGTACCACGACGCGGACCGGGCGGAGGGCCTCCCCCTCGTGCACCTGCCCCACGCCCGCGCCGAGCGCGTCGCGCTGAAGCGGTGGACGAAGCAGCTCGAACGGGCGCTCGCGCCCGAGGGCGTCGAGGTCCGCTTCGCCGAGGCCGACACCGACCCGTGGCAGAACGCCTGACGGACGTCCCCCGGGGCGTCCCGCGACCCCGCGGCGATTGAGGCGCCCCCTCCCGACCGGTACACTCCCGCGACGCTGCGGATGTAGCTCAGTTGGCTAGAGCGTCTGCTTGCCATGCAGAAGGTCGTGGGTTCGAGTCCCATCATCCGCTCTCCGGAAAGCCCCCGTAAACCGGGGGCTTTTCTCGTTCTAGCGGGCATCGAGATCGAGCCCCATCTGGCGTTCATCCCACGTCCATCCCACAGAGTGATCGGGCGAAGAGCCGAAGACGTGGGCCTCCAGCTCGGTGGCCGCAGCCAGTCGAGCCCCTTTGTAGAGGTGTCCGTAGCGCTTCAGGACGAGCCCGCCACCGTCCGAGTGACCCATCTGCTCGGCGATCACCTTCACGTGGCAACCGGCCGCGATCATCAGCGAGGCGCCGGTGTGGCGCAGGTCGTGGAAGGTCAGCTCGGGGATGCCTGCTGCCTTGGCTGCCGGCTTGAAGACCCGGTGCATGAAGTTGTCCGCGTCGAAGGGAGTGCCGGCGCGCGTGGGGAAGAGGTAGCCGTCGGCGCTGGGCTGCCGGACGAGCTGCTGCTCGCGGATGAGACGGACGATGCGAGGGCCGACGTCGACCGAGCGTCGACCGGCCCGCGTCTTGGTCGCGACGCGCGCGCCGTCCTGGCGCTGCGTGAAGACGGCGAGCGAGCCGGCCTCCAGGTCGATGTCCGTGTCGCGCAGCCCGAGCACCTCGCCCCGCCGGAGCATCGTGAGGACAGCGATCGGCGCGATCCGGGCGACGTACTCCGGCATCCACGAGCGCAGCTCGTCCACCTCCGCCCAGGTGAGGAACCGCGGCTCGCGCTCCTCCGCCTTGGCGATCCGGATCCGATGGACCCCGGGGTCGATCACCTGGCCGCGCTCCTCCGCGTCGCGGAGGATTCGCTTCAGGAGGGAGAGGGCCATCTCCGCGCGGCGTGGAGCACGCTCGGCGATCGTCGCGATCAGGTCCTCGACGGCGGGACGGCGCAACCGCTCGACGGAGAGGTCGTTCAGCGGCTTCAGGGCGCTCAGGCAGTCCTCGGCGAGCCGGATCGACTTCGGGCGTGGCCGCACCATTCCAGCGGCTCCGATGATGTACCGCTCGAGCCACGCCTGCGCGATCAGGCCGAATCGCTCCGGCGGCGCCTGGTAGAGCAGGCCCGCCTGCGCGCGCCGCTCGACATCGAGCTTGAAGGCCCGCGCGTCCTTGTGAACGGAGAAGACCCGGGAGCGCTCACGATGTCCACCATCGCGAAAGCGGACCTCGTAGCGGCGCTCACCCTTGGCCGTCTCGTAGGCGCGGATCGAGGCCACGGTCGCTCAGCGGTACTCAGGCGGAGCGACGACCCGCCGGCTCTCCAGCCAGCGGACGACCTCGCCCTGATCGAACAGCCGCCGTCCCTCGACCTTGTAGGAGGGAAGCTCACCACGCGCGGCAAGGCGATAGACCTTCTCGGGCTGACAGCGCAGCACGAGCGCAAGCTCGTCGGCGGTGAGGAAGGTGGGGAGGGTCGTCATGGTCTCTCAGCCTCTGGCGCTAGCGTAAGTGTGACCGAACACACTTGCAAGTCCGAGGGGTAGGCTGGCGGGGATGACTAGCGGCGAGCTCATACGGACCGCACGGTCCCGGGCTGGCTACTCCCAGGCGCAGCTCGCCGAGCGCCTTTCGATGCCGCGATCGCAGATCGCTCGCTGGGAACTGGACGAGGTCGAGCCGGGACTCTCAACAGTGCGCCGCGTCCTCCGCGCCTGCGGATTCGACCTGTCTCTCGCCCTCGTCTTGTTCGAGCCCGACGAGAACCGAGAGGCTCGCCTCCGCGAGCTGCAGCTCCTCACCCCCCAGCAGCGCGTGCAGCGCATGCTCGATCGCCTCGGGAAGGGATGAGCGGCCCGAGCGGACAGCGCACGTTCGATCCGTATGCAACCCTCCACGAGCTGGAGGTTGTCCGGGCGCAGTACGTCGTCATCGGCGCTCTCGCGCGGGTGATGCAGGGCGCCGACGAGGTGACACGTGGCCTCGACATCACCCCGCTCGAAAACGTCGACAACATGCGCGCCGTCACGAGTGCGCTGGCTCGCGTTGGTGCGGAGATGCAGCCCATGGATCGCCCCGATCGCAACCCCGCCCGCATCACCCGGTTCGAGGGCCCGACCGGCGCGATCGCGATCGTGCGAGCTCCTGCCGGCACCCGCGGCTACGAGGATTTGCGGCGACGTGCCGAGCGCCTCCACATCGGGGACGGGCTCCGCCCGCAGGTCGCCTCGGCTGGCGACCTCGTTCGCATGATGGAAACGCTCGCTCGTCCCGACCAGTCGCGCGCGCTCGAGTTGATGCGCCGAGTCGTGGAACTCGAGCGAGGGTTCGGGCTGGAGCGTTAGCCGGTTAGCCCGGCGTGTCTGACACGTCCAGTGCCTCGACCCCCTTCGCGATCGCCTCGCTGTAGGTCGGGAACTGGGCCACCGTGTCGCGCAGGACGTCCAGGCCGATCCTCGCTTTCACCGCGAGGGCGACCTGGTGCATCCACTCGCCCGCGAGCGGCGCGACCGCCCATGCGCCCACCAGCACCCGCTCGCGAGCGTCGGCCACGAGGCCGAGCGTCCCGCGCGGATCGCGCTCGTAGGTCCAGGGCCGGGCGATCGAGTCGGCCAGCTCGAGACGGGAGGTCAGCACCTCGAGGCCGCGCTCGCGGGCCTGGTCGGCGCTCAGCCCGACGGCGGCGATCTCGGGATCGGAGAAAACCACGCGGGGGATCGCCGAGTAGTCGGCCCGGGCAGCCCGCCCGGCGATGTCCTCGCAGGCGATGCGCGCCTGGTACATGCCGACGTGGGTGAAGAGCATCACGCCGGTCACGTCGCCGATCGCCCAGACGCCCTCGCCGGCGCGGCAGCGCTCGTCGACCGCGACGCCCCTCTCGCTCACCTCGACCCCAAGGCTCTCCAGGCCGAGGCCCGCGACCCGGGGGCGGCGGCCCGTCGCCACCAGCAGCTGGCGCCCGCTCACCTGGCCGCCATCCTCGAGATGGACCACGCGATGGTCCCCTCGCCGCGACACCCGGGTCGCCCGCGCGCCCAGCCGCAGGTCGATCCCCTCCTCGCGCAGGGCGCTGAGCATGATCTCGCCGACCGCCGGATCCTCGCGCGGGATGAGCCTCTCGGCGGCCTGCACGATGGTCACGTCGGCGCCGAGCCGGGCGAAGAGCTGCCCGAGCTCGATTCCCACCGGTCCGCCACCGAGCACGACCAGGCTCTCGGGGAGGTCGGCAGTCGTGGTCGCCTCGCGGTTTGTCCAGTAGCCGGCCTCCTCGAGGCCCTCGATCGGCGGGACGATCTGCTCGCTTCCGGTCGCCACCACGATGCGCTGGGTCTCGAGGAGCTCGCCCGCCACCTCCAGGCGACCCGGGCCGAGGATGCGCGCGGCGCCCCGGTGGACCGTGACGCCCCTCTCGCGGTAGCCGGCGACCTGCGCGGTGTCGTCGAGGTTGCGGACCATGAAGTCGCGGTACGCGGAGATCTCGCTCCAGGACAGTGCCGGCTCGGACGCCCCCGCGGTGCGCCGCGCCTCCGCCCGGACCTCGGGCGCCCTCAGCAGGGTCTTGCTGGGAATGCAGGCCCAGTAGGCGCACTCGCCCCCGACCAGCTCGCGCTCCACGAGCGCGACGCGCATACCCCCCGCCGCGAGGCGCGAGACGGCCACCTCCCCGGCTGGGCCGGCTCCGATCACGACGGCGTCGAATGACTCGGTCACTGGCGATCTCCTCGGTGGGGACGACAGACGTGGGTGCACGCGGGGGCCAAGCGGTCGCCGTGACGGGCGCCCGCCCATCGTGGCCGGGGGTCCGCAATGAGGTTCCCGCGATGCGGGCGCCTCACGCGCCGGGGCGGCCGGGGACCCGGGCGGTGCTTACGCCGCGCAGCAGGAGAGCTTGGACACGTCCCGGGTGAAGGTCTGGGCCGCGAGCTTCAGCGACTCGGCCATCGTCAGGTATGGCGCCCAGACGGCCCCGAGCTCCTCGACGCTCATGCCGCGCTCGATGGCGATCGTGGCGGCCAGGACGACGTCGGCCGCGTTGGAGGCAACGACCGTCGCCCCGAGCAGCCGACCGCTGTCGGCGTCGGCGACGAGCTTGGCGAAGCCGCGGGTGTCGCCGTTGACGAGCGCCCGCGGGACGGCCTCGATCGGAAGCACGCGGGTCTCGACCTCGAACCCGGCCTCGCGCGCCATCGCCTCGGTCAGCCCGGCGGACGCGATGGTCGGCTCGGTGAAGATGATCCGCGGCAGCGAGCCGAAGTCGAGCCGCCGCCCGCCCTCGCCGAAGGCGTTCTCGGCGGCCGCCGCCCCGCCGGCGGCCGCGACGTAGACGTACTCGGGCTGCTGGGTGCAGTCGCCCACGGCGAAGACGCTGGGGACGCTGGTGCGTTGCTCGGCCGAGACGAGGATGTGGCCGGCAGCGTCGGTCTCGACCCCGACCCGCTCGAGGCCGAGGCCGTCGGTGTTGGGCGTGCGGCCGGTGGCGAGCAGGATCTCGTCCACCCGCACCTCGAACGCGCTGCCCTCGCCGTCGCGGCCGCGCAGGACCTTCGTGTCCCCCTCGAGCGTGACGGCCTGCGTCGTGTGGTGCTCGAGCACGGCGTGTCCGGCCCCGGTGAGCGCCTCGCGGATCACCTCGGCGGCCTCCGGCTCGGCGGCCGGCACGAGTCGGTGCCGGGCGATGAAGGTCACGTGCGCGCCGAAGTCGCCCAGCATCTGGCCGAGCTCGAGGCCGACCGAGCCGGTGCCGAGCACGGCCAGGCGCGCGGGCGGGCGCTCCAGCTCGAGGGCCGAGGTCGAGGTCAGGTAGCCGGCCGCCTCGAGGCCGGCGATGGCGGGGACCGAGGGCCGGCCGCCGACCGCCAGGAGGATCGCCCGGGCGCGCACCGTCTCACCGGCGATGCTCACCGTGTGCGGGTCGAGGAGCTCCGCGTGACCCCGGCGAAAGCCGATCCCGTACTCGTCCACCAGGCGCTCGTACTTGTCGGCGCGAAGGCGCTCGACGAGGGCCCGCTTGCGGAGCTGGGCGGAGCGCATCCGCTCGGGGTCGCCGTGGGCGGCGAGACCGTCGACGAGCATGGCCTTGGAGGGGATGCAGCCCACGTTGACGCAGGTGCCGCCGGTGGTGCCCCGCTCGACCATCAGGACGCTACGACCGAGGTCGCGGGCGCGGATGGCGCCCGCGAAAGCCCCGCCGCCGGAGCCGATCACGAGCAGGTCGACGTCGAAGTCACCACGCGCCTCACCGGCGCCCGCGTCGATCTCGCGCATGCCGGCGAGCCGGTACTGGGTGCCGTCGAGGGCCGCCCGAAGGCCCGCCTCGGCGGCGTCGTCCGCGTCGAGGAGCGCGCGCCCGGTGCGCCAGTACACCTCGACGCGCTCGGCGCCGGCTGCCTCGAGCGCCTCGCGCACGTGCACGGCGCAGCGGTCGCAGGTCATCCCGTGAACGTCTGCCTGGTGTCGCGTCATCCCGAACCCCTCGTCGCGGTGGCCGGCGCCCGAATCGCTCTCGAGCGTCCGCCCGTTGCTATTCATCTGTTTTCACGTATCATCGAGATTAGCGGATGAAAGAGAGGTGTGCCGATCGCACGTCCCCGGATCATCGAAGCGCCCCCGTGCGCACTGCCTGACACCGAGCTGATGGCGCGGCTGTTCCGCGTCCTCGGCGAGGCCAATCGCCTGCGGATCCTCGAGCTGCTTATCGAGGAGGGCGAGCTTCACCAGATGGAATTGGTGCGTCGCCTGGGCGCCACCCAGAGCAGGATCTCCGAGCACCTGGCCTGCCTGTCGTGGTGTGGATTTGTCGCGGTCGCGCGCATCGAGGGCCGGCGCACCTACTACGAGGTCGCCGACCCTCGGGTAGCGGAGCTCATCGGGCGCGGTCGCGATCTCCTGACCGACAACGCTGCGGAGATCGGCTGCTGTCGGATCGTCGGGCCGGGGACTGATGGCGGCGGACGGCATGCCCGAACGACGTCAACGTCAGCCGATGCCCTCTGAGGGGATGCCATGACCGACTCGGCCAAGAGGGCAAGGGGACGCCTTGGAGCGCTCGTCGCCGTCGGGGCCGCCGGGCTGGCGGTGGTCTGCTGCGCCGCGGGTCCCCTGATCGTCGGCGTGGTCGCCGGCGCCGGGGTCGGTGGCCTCATCGGGGGCCTTGGCGGCGCGCTGCTCGTCAGCGCGCTCGTGGCCGCGGTCGTCCTGATCGCCCGGGCCCGGAGCCGACGCGGCGTCTGCGGACCCGGCAGCTGCCGAGTGCCGGGTGACCGACGTCGCTCGGTGTGACCCGGATTCGGTTCGCTGGGGGCTCGGGTCTGCCGTGGTTCAAGCGAACCCCGAAGGAACGTCGCTCCGCTCCTAGCTTCTGCCGCTCCCGACGGCGATAGCCATCAACGCCTCGTCCGAGGGCACCTCAGCTGAGCGCTTCGAGCTGGAGGCGAGAAGCCTCATCGCGCATTTACGAGTACGGCAGAGCAGATAGCGCTTCCCGAGCCGGGAGCCTTCAGGCGGCGGAGCGCCCCACAGCAAGTAGGTCGAGAGCGCGAGTAATGACTTCCGCCTCCGGCAGATCCGTGAGATCAACTCCACGGGAGACATTCAGCAGCTCGATCGACACCAGGCGCCCGCTGGCGTCGTAGTCGAGGGCCCGGTCGCGATCAAGGCGCACCATGCGCGCCGAGGCTCCTGCTCCAAAGCCGGGGAAGTCGATCGCGAGGGCATCGACAACCGGGTCGTATTCGACGCGAAGAGGCTTCACGTGTCTCAGCGAATCAGCCGGAGCCGTCGAAGTCCAGCACGGTCACGATGACCCCATCGTGGGCGCGGACCACTCCGAGGTTGCGGTTGTCGACGAAGGCCCGGTATAGGCGCGTTCCGTCCCCCTGATCGATCGGGCGAGAGCAGAGGACGAGAATCGCGGCGATCTGCCGGCCGCTCACGTTCCGCAGGATCATCCGCCGACGGGCATGCGCGCTGATCTCAAAGCGGAGCTCCTCGTCGTCACTCATGGTCCGACCATACGGCCAGGCCCCGACGGTCCTGTCGAGGCGACGCGGTCGCTCACCGCTCGAGGCCCATCCCGCGCTCGAACTGCTGCCGGATAGAGCGTTCGCGAGCTTGGGCAACTGACGAGCGGTCGAGAGCAGGCGGCCGAGGGCGAGGCTCGGGAGCCGGGAGGTCGCGCAGTTCCAATCGAAGGTCGGCGAGGACGCGCATCTGGACGTCGATCGCCTGCCGAAGGGCCGGGCCATGGCGGCGACGACCGATCCGGCCGAGGCCCCGAAGCTCCTCGCGCGCGGAAGCAAGGAGGCGCCCTCGTGACTCGATCTCGCGCTCCAGACGCGCGCGTGCCATCTGTCTCGGCGAGAGCGCTTCGGGGTCCCGTTCAGCGATTCTGACCGCGGACGGCTCCGCCGCGGCCCGCGTGAGCGCGCCCGCCAGTCGGCGTGCCGCGGGCTCGGGGTCGTCGCGGGCGGGTCCTGCGTCGTCCACCAGCTCCGGGCCGACGGCGTAGAGGCGGGTTTCGGTGCGGGCACGGGAGGTGGCCACATAGCCCCACTCGGCAAGGGCCCCCTCGGCGCGCACCAGCACGAATGCCCGCTCGAAGCTCGCCCCCTGGACGGCATGGCCGGTGAGCGCGTAGCCGTGCTCCAGGTGCTCGGCCGCGTAGCGGGCCGGGACCTGGCGGATCGGCCCGCCGTCGAGCTGCAGGGTGAGGATCCCAAGCACCGGCTCGACCCCCCGCACCGTCGCGCGCGTTCCGTTGCAGAGCCCGAGCGTCGAATCGTTCAGCCGGCAGATGACGCGGTCACCGGAGCGGAACTCACGCTCGCCGGCCACGAGTTCTTGCTCGCCCAACTGTCCCGCGCGACGAAGGAGCGCCCGCGCTCCCTCGTTCAGATTGCGCACATCGGAGCGCCGGTGGGCGAGCATCACGACCTCGCGGAGGTTGCCCCCGCCCGCCACACGCCACCAGTCGGCAAGCAGGCGCTCCTTCGCCTGCATCGGGTCATCGGCGACGAGCAGGCGACCGTCGCGCGCGGCGTGGCCGAGGTAGCCCTCAGCGTCTCCGTCGCGCAGTCGAGAGAGCGCATCCCGCTCGGCCGGCTCGTGCTGGCGGCGGTTCTCGGTGAGGGGCACGGCTCCGAGTTGGTCGCAAAGGGTCGCGTAGAGCCCACCCGCGCCCACGGCGGGAAGCTGGGCCGGGTCGCCGACAAGGATCGCCTTACCGCCTGCCTGCTCCACCCGGCGAAGGACGGGTGCGAGCACGCGGGTCTCGGCCATCCCGGCCTCATCGACTACCAGGACGCACCCGTGCGGCAGTCCGCCCGAGCGACGGGCCTCGGCCAGCAGGGAGTGGAGGGTCCTCGCCGGGATCTCGGTTGCCTCGCGAAGCTCATCCGCAGCCCTGCCGCTCGGCGCCGCTCCGAGCACCGGGACGCTCGAGCGCTCCAGCGCGTCACAGAGGGCCCGAAGCGCGGTGGTCTTTCCCGCGCCGGCGACCCCGACCACGCAGATGACCCGATCGGGCGACAGCGCCGCTGTGGCGACGAGCGAGCGCTGTTCGGCGGAGAGCCTCACCGGAGCGTCGGCGAGGGCAGACACCACATCCACCGCCGCCGCGCGCGGTGCGCCCGCCTCGCGGCCGGTGAGCCCGATCTCGAGCGCGACGCGCTCGAGATCGAGGAGGCTCTTGGTGGTGAAGCGCGCCGGTCGTCCGGGCGTTGCGTCGTCTCCGACCTGGGTGACCTCGGGGCCGCGGGCGATCTGCTCTACGTCGGCCAGGACCGCCTCGACGCTCGCGCCGTCGCGCGCGGCGCCGGCCACTGCCTGCACCAGCTCGGGCGTCGTGATCGTCGCCTGATGGGCGGTGAGGTCGTCCGCGATGATCGTCGATAGCGCCTGCTCCCGCCCCGGCTCGCGATTGAGGAGACCTCGGAGCTCGTTGGCTCCGAGGCCCACCTCTGCGGCCCGGTCGCGCCACGTCTCGCGCAGGTCGGGCAGATCGACGCGCTCCTTGCACTCGCGGGTCGCAAGGGCGGCGACGCGCGATGCGGCAAAGCCCGAGGTGCCCATCGCCTCCATGTGCTCGAGCAGCGACTGGCGACGGGAGGAGAAGGCGCGCAGCGCCTCGGTGGCCACGCCCTCGATCTCGGCCATCCCCTTCACGGGTTCCGTCCAGCGCACGCCGAGCATGCGTGAGAGCTCGCCGCGCAGGTTGACCTCGTAGAGGTAGCCGGCCGCCAGGCGATAGGTCCGAAGGATCGCCTCGCCGTCGAGCGCCCGCCACTTCCCATCCGAAGAGCGCGCCAGGTTGGCGATGATCACGTGGGTGTGAAGGTGCGGATCCTGGGCGCGGCTGGTGCGATGGCGGAAGGCCGCGGCGACGAAGCCCTCGCCCCGTTCGCGGATCGCCCCGCCGCGACCGCGCCGCACCACGCAGGCCTCGGACTCCAGGTAGAAGAGGGTCGCCTGCCAGGACGCCTCGTGCGCGTCGGAGATCGCACGTCGTACCGACTCGTCGTCGCTCAGCGCGTGTAGGAGGCTGACGCTCTTGGGGCACGAGAAGACCAGGTCGTAGCCGGCCACCGGCGCGAGCGTCTTTGCCTCGTCGCTCCACTGCCCGCTCACCTCATCGAGCGTGCGCACCGTGATCGTGCGCTCCCTGGCGGGCGCGCGCAGGCGCGCGCCGTCGGCCGGGCTCACCCCGCGAAGGAGCGTGCCGAGGTCGCCGTCGCAGACGACGCCCGACAGATCGAGCCCCTCGGCACCCGCGCCCGCCCAGAGCCCCGGCGACTCGCCACAACCGGCGTAGTAGTCATCGAGGCCCAAGGCGACCTGCTGCTCGTAGTAGGCCTCCTGGCCGAGGGCGAGCTTCGCGACGCTCAGCAGGACGCACCGCCAAAGGACGACCGATCGAGCGGGACGCAGATGCACCACGGTGCGAAATGAAGAAGGCTGGACCCCGGCCGAGCCCCGATTCCATCCCACGTCCATCCCACACGAGGTGCGCAGAAGCGCCGATTCGGGCGCACGAGCGCTCCGCTTAGAGGAGTAAGAAACTCCTGCTTATAGGCGGCTTTCAGGCCGGATCCGGCGGAGCCGCAGAACCCCCGGAACCCTCTTGCCATGCAGAAGGTCGTGGGTTCGAGTCCCATCATCCGCTCTACGGAGAGCCCCCGGATCCCGGGGGCTCTTCTCGTTCCCGGCGATGCGCTCGGGCTCCTGACGCTCGCCGACCGATGCCGGTCCCGCCTGCCCGAGGGCGACGCGACCGACGCGTCCGCGGATCCCCGCCGGCCTCGTCGCCCTACGGGAGTCCCTCCCGCCATCGTCGCTCCCATGGTGGTGGTGATGGTCGGCGCCGCGAGGGGACGCCTGCACCTGTGACCTCCACCGGGCACGGCCGCCGGTGAGCGCTCACCGGGCCGGTCACGGCCCCTCGGGCGCCCGCGCCGGCGGGGGCGCCTCCATCGAGGCGCGCAGCGATACGAGCGGCGTGTCGGGAACGGTCACGAGTCCCCGCGTCGGGCGGTCCAGGTCGAACGTGATCAGGAGCAGCACCGACACGAACGCCGCGGCCAGCACGACCGTCACGACGCCGCGCGAGAGGATCGCGAGGTAGAGCGCGAGGAGCCCGAGCCCCACCGCCGCCCCGATCAGTTCGATGCCCAGCACGGCGTTCGGTACGCGGTTCGCCAGGGCCGAGACGCGCACGGTCTGCATGTCGATCATCTCGTTCAGGGACTCGACGTAGAGACGCGGCGCGCTGTCGCGAGGGGAGGCGGCGATCGCCGCGCCGGCGTCCCGCCAGAGGGCGCGCTGGAGACGGGTCCCCGCGACGATCGCGGCCCCGGCCTCGTCGGAACCCGGCACCGCCTCCGAGAGGCGGATGCTCGCGTCGGTGTAGCGCTCGAGGTCGCGCAGGGACCGTGTGCGGATCGGTTCCCGCAGCATCTGCGCCCGGAGGTAGGTCGTGCCGATCGCGTTCGCATCGTCGACGACCGCGGCGCGGCGCGCGTCGTAGCGACCGACGGCCATCGTCAGGCCGAATGCGAGGATCAGGGCGACGAGCCCGAGCAGCGCGGCCTGCACGACCCCGAACGGCTCGCGCAGCTCGGTCCGCGTCCGCAGCCGGCGGCCGACGAAGGCCCCGAGGAGCGTCGACCCGAGCATCAACCCGAGGACCATGAGGCCGAGCTCGAGGCTGTTCAGGCGGAAGAACACCGGATCCTCCGGCTCGGGTTCGTGAGCCCCACGGGGCCCGCATCATGCACGAGGGGCCAGACGTCGCCGCTCGTCCCGGCGGCGCCGCTCGTGGCGTGTCGTGAGGGTCGTCCGTGGTCGAACGTGCACGACGGGTCGGTCCGCGCAGACCACCCCCCGGTGGTCCAGATCCGGTCGGCCCGCGGACCCCCGGCGACGCGCCCCGCGACGGACCACCCGAACGGCGGGCGGCGGCCATACGTGCGGCGGTTACCACCGCGACGTCCGCCACGCATGATCGCGCTCGTCCCCGGACCACCGAACGGAGCCGACATGCCGCCGTCCCCCCGCCCGTCCCGCGCCCGCCGCGGCTCCGTCCTCGCCTGCGCGGTCGCCGCCGCCGGCGTGCTCGGCCTCGCCGCCGCCGGCGCGGCCGACCCGCCGACGGCGACGGCGAAGTCGCCCAACCTCATCACGGCCTTCAACATCACCGGCGTCCAGTGCGTCCCCGGCCCCGCCAACACGGTGCGGGCGCGGGTGAGGCTCTGGATGCGGGTCGTGAACTACGGCCCCGGGCGCGACTGGGCGGACCGCATGGAGGCCAAGGTGCGCCTCGAGTCGACGGAGCCCGGCATCAACATCCACAGCAACTGGAGGGGGTGGAAGACCCCGGCGTTGCTCCAGGACACCAAGTACTTCCAGCGGTGGGACCTGCTGACCGAGCCGAAGAGCGGCACGGCCGAGTGGAAGGTCCACGTCAAGCTGATCTGGCACCGGAAGGCGCCGATCCCGAACGTGACGAAGGACGTCTACCGGAGCTTCGCGGGGAACTGCGCGACGTCGACGGGCGCCCTGCCGCCCCCCGCCCCGGCGCTCCCCTCGACCAACTCCGGCGGGCGGAGCGCCGGCACCGGCTGAGCGCCGGGGCCCGGGTCGCCCGCCGGGCGCGGGCGACCCGGGGCACCCGGTGACGACCCGGCGGGTGCGGCGGGCACCGGTCGTTACAGTCACGGCGCGGATCCCGCTCCGTCCGGACGCCGGGCCCCGCACGCCCGGGTGATGCCACCCGGCTCCACCTCGACCCCGGGAGCGCCACGGATGTCCTCACACGTGCACAGGAGCCACGAGTCGGTGTCGGGCGGCTTCACGGAGACCGCCTCCGACTACGAGGACGCCGTCCGCTTCAACATCGAGGGCGCCCAGCGCCTCGTGCTCTCCATCCCGCCGGGGCGCTACGACGACGTCCTCGACGTCGGCTGCGGGACCGGCTGGGCCGCCCAGGCCGTCATCGACCGGTTCCACCCGGCGCGCATCACCGGGGTCGACCCCGCCGAGGGGATGCTCGAGAAGTTCCAGGCGAAGCTCGGGGGGCTGGAGGGCGTGGACGTCACGCTCGCGAAGGCCGACGTCGAGCACATGCCCGTCGCCGACGCCTCCTTCGACCTCGTGGTCTGCTCGATGGCCTACCACTGGTTCCCCCGCAAGTGGGAGGCCGCCGCGGCGATGGCACGGGCCCTGAAGCCCGGCGGCGTCGTCGCGATCCTCATGTCCGGCCGGGGCGGTGAGCAGGCGTACCGCGACGTCATCTCCAACATCGAGCCGATCAACTACCGCTGGGTGGGCGCCTTCGACGGCAACCTGCGGAGCGTCCCGGAGATGGAGGACTACCTCGTCCAGGCCGGGCTCGAGCCCGTGGACATCTGGATGGAGACCCGGGTGCGGCACACCACCGTCGAGGCGTACATGGAGCGCATGCGGGTCGTCGCCGGCCACATGATCGGCGACCAGTCCGAGGCCGAGGTCGCCGAGTACGTCGCGAAGATCGAGGCGGGGCTGCGGGCCCGGTCCGGTCCCCGGGGGTGGAGCTACGAGTTCGCCAAGCTCTTCGCGATCGCCCGGAAGCCCGCCTGAGCACCGGGGCCCCGGGCCCACCCATCGACCCCACGGGAGGATCAGGGTCATGCCCGACGAGTTCGTCAACGTCCGCTACATGGTCGACGACGTCGAGGCCGCCGTCGACTTCTACACCCGTCACCTCGGCTTCACGCTCCTCTCGAGCGCGGCGCCCGCGTTCGCCGACGTCACCCGCGGCCGGCTGCGGCTGCTGCTGAGCGGTCCCGCCAGCTCGGCGGGCGGGCCGATGCCCGACGGCCGCGTCCCCGGCCCCGGCGGCTGGAACCGCATCCACCTCGTCGTCCCCGACCTCGCGGCCGAGGTCGCGCGGCTGCGCGCCGCGGGCCTCGCCTTCCGCAACGACGTCGTCACCGGGCCGGGGGGCCGGCAGATCCTGCTGGAGGACCCCTCCGGCAACCCGGTCGAGCTCTTCCAGCCCGCCGCCGCCTGACGCGCCCCGCCCCGGGGGTGGCCCCGCGCGGGGGTGGTCCGTGGTACCGTGATCGCGTCCGATGTGGCCGGTGGCCGCGTCGGCAGCGCCGCCCGGGACCCCGGTGGCGTCCATCACTCATGGACGCGAGCGACAGGGGACGGGCGATGACGGTGACGCCGGTACGGGCCTCCACCGGATCCGGGGAGGGCCGGCCGCCCCCCCGCGTGGGGGTGACGCCGCTGGTCGTCGCCGCCGAGGGCATCCCCCTCCGGGACGTCGGCGCCGTGCTCCACATGGCGCTGCGCCCGTGGCCGGTGCAGGTCGCGCTCGACCTGCGCCGCGCGGGCGTCGTGGTGACGCCCCAGCCGGGACCGGCGCGCACCGTCGTGGTCCCGACGGGCCACCTCGCCACGGCGACGCTGCCGTTGCTGTTGGCGGTGCTCGAGGCGGCGTTCCGCAGCCGGCCGGCGCGCGTCGTCATCGACCTCCGCCACCTGGCCTCCATCGACGCCGCCGGCACGAGCGCGCTCGCCGCCGCCGCCGAGCGGATGCGCGGCTGGGGCGGGGCGCTCAGCGTGCGCGACCCCGATCCGGGCGTCCGGCGGGTCGCGACCGGCCGCCCGCCCCTGCCCGTCGCCGCCGCCCGGTCCGGGATGGTGACGGCGTGATGGGCAGCCCCGAACCGCCCCGCGCCGCGTTCCGCGCGGTCGATCCGTGCCAGTGGTCCGGCCCCGCCCGCGGGTGGCGCCGGGACCTGCTGGAGGGCGAGCGCCGCTGGATGGCCGAGTGGGACCGCTACCTCGCGACGCGCCGCGACCCGGCGCCGCGCCGCACCGCGGCAAGCCGGTGAGCCGCCCGCCGCACCGGGGGGGACGGGGGCCGGTGCGTGGTACCCTCTCCGTCCAGTCGCCGTCGCGAACGTCCGTGACGGCCACCGCGCCGCCCCAGACCCCCGGTGGCGCCCGCACTGTTGACGCGAGCGACGGGGATCAGATGATGGTGGCCGGACAGAGCACGACCATGGCGCGCGCCTGCGCGACACCGGGGGTGACGGCGTGACGACACGCGCCGCATCGCCACGCCGCATCGACTTCCAGGGTGGCGGCCCCTTCTACTCCGAGCTCCGCGCCCGTGTGCGCGCGCTCGTCGAGGAGCCCGGGCGCGAGCGCCGCGCGAAGGTGCGGATGTACAGCAAGAGCGCCTTCATGATCGCCTGGGTCGTCCTGTCGTGGGTCGGGCTGGTGTTCGTCGCGCAGACCTGGTGGCAGGCGGCCCTGCTCGCCGTGTCCATGGGCTTCGCGCTCGCCGGCGTCGGCTTCAACATCACGCACGACGCGAACCACGGGGCGTATCCCGGCGGGACCCGCGTCAACCGGGTGATGTCGTGGACCATGGACCTCATCGGTGCGAGCTCGTACGTGTGGCGGACGAAGCACAACACCGCCCACCACACGTTCACGAACATCTCCGGCGCCGACTCCGACATCGACTCGATGCCGTTCGCGCGCTTCGCGCCCGACCAGCCGCGCCGCCGGTACCACCGCTTCCAGCACTACTACATGTGGTTCCTCTACGGCCTGTTCGCCATCAAGTGGCACACCCTCGGGGACTTCGGCTACCTGCGGGCGAAGAAGATCGGCGAGACGCCGCTGAAGTGGCCGCGTGGCCGTGAGCTCGCGGGCTTCTGGGCGGGGAAGGTCATCTTCTTCAGCTGGACCCTCGTGATCCCGCTGCTCGTCCACCCGGTCTGGCAGGTCGCCGTGGTGTTCGCCCTCGCGTCGTTCGTGCTCGCGTTCACCCTCGCGGTGACGTTCCAGCTCGCGCACTGCCTCGAGGAGGCCGAGTTCTCGAGCATCGCGGAGATGGAGGAGGCCGGCCCGTCGGAGTGGGCGCGCCACCAGATCGAGACCACGGTCGACTTCGCGCCCCGCAGCCGCCTGCTGCGCTGGTACCTGGGCGGGTTGAACTTCCAGGTGGAGCACCACCTGTTCTCCCGGATCTGCCACATCCACTACCCCGAGATGGCGGTGGTGGTGAAGGAGGTCTGCGACAGGCACGGCGTGCACCACCAGTCGCACGACACGCTGTGGCCCGCCCTCGCGTCCCACGCCCGCTGGCTCCGCCAGATGGGGGAGAAGACGCCCGCCGCGACCGCGGCGCCCGCCGGGGCCTGACCCGCGGGAGGCCCGGCCGGCGCGTCAGCCGGCCGGCGCCTCCCCGAGCAGCGCGGCGAGCCAGGCGTCGACCGCGGCCCGCAGGGCCACGACGTCGGACGACAGCGCGTGGTCGCCGGCGATCCGCGCGACGGTGCGCCCCGGTGCGGGGGGCGGCATCCCGAACGGGTCCCGTTCGCCCTGCACGACCAGCACCGGCACGGTGACGCCGTCGAGCTCCGGGATGCGGTCGGGCCGCGGCGTGGCCCCGGCCCTCGCCGGGGGCCGGACGGGGAACGCCAGGCACAGGACGCCCGCGGAGCCCGTCGCCGCGGCGGTCCGGCACGCCACGCGCGCGCCCGAGGAGCGCCCCCCGGTGACGAGGGGCACGCCGCCGAGGTCCGTCGCCACGAGGTGCGCGACGACGGCCGTCCACGCCTCGTCGAGGCGAGGCGCCCGCGGCGGCGCCCGGCGGCCCGCGACGCGGTAGGGCTGCTCGACCAGCGCCAGCGCCATCCCCCGCGCGAGGGCGACCCCACCGGCGGCGACGAGGTCCCGCGCCCCGACGCCGCCGCCCGCGCCGTGCCCGAGCACGAGCGCCCCGCGGGGCGCGTCCGGCACCCGCACGTGGGCGCGCGCGGGCCCCGCCGCCGTGGGGATCTCGATGACCGTCGCGTCGTCCACCGTGCCTCCTCGTCGCCGCCCACGGTACCGGCCGTGCCCTCCCCTCGGCATGAAGCGCGGTTGAAGTATCGGCGGCGTCGTGCTGCACTGACGGGGTGTCGGGGACGATGACGATCGGCGAGGTGGCGGAGCGCTCCGGCGTCGCCACCTCGGCCCTCCGCTTCTACGAGGACCGCGGGCTGCTCACGGCGGACCGGACGGAGTCGGGGCACCGTCGTTACCCCCGCGCGGTGCTGCGGCGCGTCGCGTTCATCGTCTTCGCACAGCGGGTGGGTCTGACGCTCGAGGAGATCCGCGAGGAGCTGGCGCGCCTCCCCTCCGACCGGGTGCCGCGCCGCGAGGAGTGGGCGGCGCTGTCGGGGCCGTGGCGCGAGCGGATCGGCCGCCGCATCGCGGAGCTGGAGCGGCTCCGCGACAGCCTCGACCAGTGCATCGGGTGCGGCTGCCTCTCCCTCGACCGGTGCCGCCTCGCCAACCCCGGCGACCGCGCCGGCGCCGTCGGCCCCGGGCCCCGCTACTGGATGGGGGATCCCAGGGGCGGGTGAAGACCCCCGCCCGCCGCTGCTAGCCTGCGGTGCCCGGGCGACGTGGCGAAGTGGCTAACGCGGCGGTCTGCAAAACCGTTATTCATGGGTTCGACTCCCATCGTCGCCTCTCGGATTCCAGAGCGGGTTTCGCGCTCTGGGCGGGCATTTTCTTCGTGTGCATGGGCAATCATGGATTCCGCCTCGGACCGCCCGGAACCGCCCGCGAGTGCCGCCCGTTGTCGCGCATTTGTCGCGCATGATCATGGCGCTGGCCCACTCCGCCGTTACTTCTGGCTCGCGTAGGCGACGACGTCGCGATCGCGCGATCTACCATTCGCCGCCTGACGGGCGAGGAGGTGGCCGCGCGCCAACGCTGAGCCGGCGGCGCTAGCCGCAGGCTGGGAATCCGATCGGCAGGCTGCGCGTCACTCCGGCACCCCCCGAGTAGACGCTGAGCCGGATACGGCAAACGCGGTCGTTACGGAAGAGAAAGCCGCCAGGGAAGCTCGTCGCCCGGGGTCGCCCGCGCTTGTCAAGGCATGCCACCAAGACGATGCTGCTCGGGACGGCGGACCAGGCGATGTCACCCGCGCCCAGCTTCTCGTTCATCTCGTCGCTGTAGACGAGCCGGGCCGCCCCCCGGGGAGCGATCGTGATGCGCGCGCGAGTTGCTCCCGCGAAGAGAGCCGCTCCAATTTTGGTGGCGTGTGCCTTGGGTGCGCCACGCGCCGGGTATGGCTGAGGCCGCACCGAGCCCAGACGGGCAAGCGGCGTGAAGACGACCCGTCCGAGGCGAAGGGCCTTCGGGTTGGCGAGCAGGCGGCGCACGTTCGGAGGCCTCCTCGCCTCGCAGGGCGCAGTGACCTGCGTAGACACGGGACCCGCGGCTGCCCCGTCGGCAGAGGCCGACCCGCTCGCGCCTCTGGGATCAGATGTGCGCGTCGGACCGCCGGAATAAGCGCTTTGGGCGACCGGGCCTGATGAGCATGCTGTCGCGCCAAGCAACAGGGTGAGCCACGCTACCGAGACGACGAGGGCCCCGGACACGGTCCGCAAAGGGTTGCCACGCTTACGAACCTGCGTCGACGCCCCGAAGCGGGTCGCGCGGCGGAGGGGGCCGATCCGTGGGCTCTGTTCCGCGTGATGTCGCTTGCCGAATCGGTCGGGTCTCACGTTGTTGCGTGCTCGATCGGCGCAGCATCCTCGCTCCGGGCCAGAAAGGCATCCAGCAGCTTCGCCGCCTCGCTCTCGTTTCCCGGCATCAGGTGCCCGTAGCGGTCCAGCGTGATGGCGATGCTGGCGTGGCCCATGTACGTCGAGAGCGCCTTGGCGTTCACGCCCGCTGCGATCATCAGGCTGGCGTACGTGTGACGGCACTCGTGCAGTCCGATCGGTTCGAGACCCGCCAGGCGCCACGAACGGATGGCACGGGCGCGAGTCGAGGAGTAGTCGAATGGGAGGGACGGGGTCCGCCCGAAGACGAATCCCTCGGCAGAACCGGCGAGAAGCCGGTGCTCGAGGAGGTGGCGCCGGAGCGAAGCCGCCATCGGAACGCGACGCCGACCACCCCGTGACTTGGTGCCGACGTCGGACCGTTCCTTCGGGTCCCAAGAGCGCTCGACCCGGATGACGCTGGCCTCCAAGTCCACGTCGTCCCAGCGGAGCGCCATGAGCTCTCCCCGGCGCAGGCCGCCGTAGAGCGCAGCGGCCCAGATCGCCCGGTCCCGCGCAGGGACGGCGGCGATGAGCCGTGCCGCCTCAGCGGGTGAGGCGATCCGCTCCCGGCGACCGCGGACGGCGGGGAGCTGCAGGCGCTCGCACGGATTGACGGCCACCTCTCCGCGCGACACGGCTCGGCGGAAGAGCACGCGAAGCGGCATGAGCGCGTTGCGAACGCTGCTCGGGTCGAGGCCCTCCGCGAGCAGGCGGTCCGCGAGGTCCTGCACATCGGATCGCCGGACGTCGGAGAGTCTTCGCGCGCCGAAGTCCGGGAGGATTCGCCGACGGAGCGAAGCCTCGTAACCGCGGATCACACTGGGCTTGTAGCGGTCACCCGACCGGTTGCGGACCGTCCCCTCGCGGGCGCCGGCGACCCACGCCTCGCCGGCTTCGCGGACGGTCGTCGCCGAGGGCGCGCGCATCGCACCGCGTTCGAGGGCGACCGTCGCCTCGGCGCGCCACGACTTGGCGGCGGCGAGGGTGGAGAACGTCTTGCGTATGCGCGTCCGGTCCCGGCTACTCCAGACGTTTGCCTGGTAGCTCGGGCTGCAGTTGCAGCGCGCGCTCGACCGGCTCGCGCACGAGCGAGCGTGCCGCACTTCGATGCCGGTCGTTCGACCCATCAGACTGGTGACCGAGCGTACCGCGAGGTCCGGACCGCCTCCTCAACTACCGGTGTGCGATCCCGTAGTCCGCCGGGAGTGGGCTCAGGTGTCGCTCGGCCGGGGTCCACACATCCAATGATGCAAGTGCGCCCGCCATCTACTCGAGCCGAAGAGGGAGCGGCGCCGAAGGCCGCGTGACGGGGCCGACTGTCGTCGTCGGCGCCGGCCCACCTCACTGGACCGAGTCGATCGACGGCGGCGCTACTTTCGCTTCGCCTGGCTTGTTCGGAAAGCTGCGAGGTACTCTGTGCCTGTGAGCCCGACTGTTGACATGCGTCAAGTTCTCGACCATGCCCTCGAGCTGCGGCGTCTCGAGGAAGACCTTCAGCAGAACGATGTCGCCAAGGCCCGCGAGCGAGCGGGCAACGAGGTCGACAGGGTTCTCCGCCAGGCGGGTGGCGTCCCCATGGTCGCGGCTGCGGAGTTCTTGGGCCTCTCAACGCCATCGGTGCGCAAACTTCGCGACGCCGGCGTTCTCGAGCGTTATCGGTCTGCCGGGCCCAAGCTGAGTCTGAGCAGCGTCCTCGACGTCTACTGGCGGCTCGACGCGCTGCGCTCGGACGGTCAGCGACGAGGGCTGGTCGAGGCGCTGGCCCAAGAGGCAGCGGACCGGAGCCTGGTCCGCGATCCGAGTCTCGCCGCCGGACTGGCTGCTATGCGGCGTGGCGAATACGTCGTCGTAGAGGACTAGCTGCGGCCCACCAGTACGCGGAAGTCGGCCAGGTCGCTCGCGCAGCCGCGTTCCTACGCGGACAGGAGGCCGAGAGCTATCGGCGGGCCAAGGCTGCGCTCCGGGGTGAGGGGTGCGCGGCAGCCAACTATCGGCTTCGTAGTCCGGTGGAACACCTGTGCGTGAAGCGGCTACGAGGTCAGCTGCGTCTGGTGGTCGGGTTCCCTGCTCCGGGCATCGTCGTCGGCTTGCTGCTCGGCGCCCACTCCCAGGAGCAGAACGTGTACGAGGAGCTCTACGCGCTTCTGGGTGTCCAGCCGCCGAAGGATGGCTACGCCCAGCGCGACAAGCCGGACTGCTGCGACCGGCAGGACGATCCGCCGCGCCTCGATCCCGAGACGCGAGCAATCGTTGACGCGCTCGTACCAGAGCTCGGCCGCTAGGACGGGCGCCCCTCCATCGTAAGGGCTTTCCGCTGAGGCCCCCTTCGGCGCGCTGCGAGAGCGGATTGTCGCGCAGGCTGTCGCGCATGTGTCGCGTGAGTCCCCAGATCACCTTGATTTAGGCACTTCCGACGAGATGCTCGGCGGTCTGCAAAACCGTTATTCATGGGTTCGACTCCCATCGTCGCCTCTCGGACAGCGCCTACGGCCCCCGGTCGGGGTCGCGTCCCGCCGTTCACCCGCGCGGGGCGCCCCCTGCACCGGTCCGCCCCGTCTCGTGGGCCCAGATGGCGATCTCGACGCGGTTACGTGCGCCGAGCTTGCCCATCAGGTTGGCGATGTGCGTCTTCACCGTGCTGAGGCTGATGTAGAGCTCGGCCGCGATCTCGTTGTTGGTGCGGCCGCGGGCGAGGCTCCCGAGCACCTGCTCCTCACGCTCGGTGAGCGGCTCGCGTGGGGCGGCGGGCCGGTCGGCGGAGCCGCCGGGGGAGGCGGCGAACGCCGCGAGCAGGCGCGCCGTGACGCTCGGCGCGATGAGGGCGTCGCCCGCGGCGGCCGCCCTGACGGCCTCGCCCAGCAGCGCCGGCCCGGCGTCCTTCAACAGGAAGCCGCGCGCCCCCGCCTTGAGGGCGGCGTGGACGTGCTCGTCCAGGTCGAAGGTGGTGATGACGACGACGGCCATCGGGTCGGCGACGTCCGGGCCCGCCAGGCGGCGGGTGGCCTCCACGCCGTCGAGGCGTGGCATGCGGATGTCGAACAGGCAGACATCCGGCCGCAACGCGCGGGCGAGGTCCACCGCCTCCACCCCGTCGGCCGCCAGCCCGACGACCGTGATGCCCGGATCGGCGTCGAGGATCATGCCGAGTCCCGTGCGGACGATCTCCTGGTCGTCGGCCACCACGACGCGGATGCCCGTGCTCACGTCGCCGCCCCGCGGAGCGGCAGCACCGCGGTCACCGCCCAGCCGCCGCCGGCACGGGGACCCGCGACGCAGGTGCCGCCCAGGCCCTCCGCCCGCTCCACCATGCCGGCGATGCCGAAGCCGACGTCCCCCCGGGTGCCCGCACGCTCACCGTCGTCCGTCACCTCGACCGTCACGGCGTCGTCGCCGGCGCTGACCGTCACGTCGATGCGGCTCGCCCGGCGGGCGTGCCGGCGGGCGTTGGTGACCGACTCCTGCACCAGGCGATAGGCGGCCGCGGCGACCGAACCCGGGACGCGGTCCTCGTCGCCCCGCAGCTCGACGTGGACCGGTGGGCCACCGGGCGTGACGGAGCCCGCGAACCCGCGGACGTCGTGCAGGCCGGGCAGCGGCGCGGTCCCGCCCCGCCCGTCCGCCCGCAGGCCGCGCACGATGGTCCGCATCTCCGCCAGCGTCCGCGACGCCTCGGCCTCGATGACGCGGAGCGCCGCGACGGCCGCGTCCGGGTCGGCGGGCGCGGTGGCGATCCCCGCCTGGGCGCGGACCGCGATGGCCGACACGTGGTGGGCGACGGTGTCGTGCAGGTCGCGGGCCAGTGCCTCGCGCTCCTTCGCGCGCGCCGCGTCGATCCGGCTGACGCGCTCCCGCGTGCGGGAGCGCACCGCGACGCCCAGCACGAGCGCCAGGAAGAAGACGGCGAAGCCCGTGACCGCCTCGCTCACGCTGGTGAAGTCGAGGACCGACGCGAGGGTCGCGGGCACGAGCATGATCCCGAGGCCGATCAGCGCGTGGCGACCCGACCCCCAGCGGAAGAGGGCGTACGCCGGGATCAGCACGTAGATCATCGTGAACAACCCCGGCGGGTCGCCGCCCTGGACGACCCACGGGATGTCCATGACGATCGCGGCGCCGAAGATCGCCGCGACGACCGGCAGCGGGTGCGTGCGCCGCCACAGCAGCAACGGCACGCCGGCGAGCGCGACGGCGAACGACAGCCAGCGGTAGGGCAGGTCGTCGCGGACGACCACCTCCACGACGCACAGCGTCGCCAGGAGCGCCACGAGGACCCCGTCGCGCCACACCCGCCGGGGTGGGTCGGGGACCGGGGGCTCGCGCCAGAAGGATCGAAGGAAGGCACGCACGGCCCCATCGTAGGACGGCCGCGGGACGCGGGGATCGGCCGAAAGTGCCGCATGCGGATCGCCCGTCCGGCCGGGTGCGGTCGGGCCGGACGTCCGATGTGCGCCGCGGCCGCGCCCGGGAGCATCGGCGCGCAGACGATCCCCGCCTCCCAGGAGTCCGCATGTCCCGCATCCTCGCGTCACTCGGTCGCTTCGCCGCGCGACGACCCCTCGTCGCCATCGCCGCCTGGCTCGTGCTCGCGGCGGTCGTCGTCACCGCGGCCGCGGCGTTCGGCCGCGACCTCGACGACGGCTTCACCGTCCCCGGCACCGACTCGGATCGGGCGACCGGGCTGCTGGAGGCCTCGGGCTCCGGGACCGCGGGGCTGACCGCGCAGGTGGTGGTCACCCCGCGCGACGACGGCACCTTCCGGGTCGGCGGAGCGGAGCTGGCGGCCGCGAGGGACCTGCGGGACGACCTCGCGCGGCTCCCCGGCGTCGTTTCGGCCACGGATCCCGCCGCGGCGGTGTCGGAGGACGGGAGGGTCGCGATCGTCCGCCTCCAGTACCCCGTCACCGCGGAGCTCGACGCCGCCGACCTCGACCGGCTGACCGGCGCGATCGACGCCGCACGGGCGGGGGAGCCGGGGCGGGCCCTGCGGATCGAGGCGGGCGGGGACCTCTTCTTCGCGTTCGAGGAGCCCGACAGCGGCCTGGGCGAGCTGGTGGGCGTCGCCGCGGCGGCGGTGATCCTGCTGGTCGCGTTCGGATCCGTCGTGGCGATGGGCCTGCCGATCCTGCTGGCGCTGTTCGGGCTCGCACTCGGCGTCGCCGCGATGCCGCTCGTCGCCCACGTCATCGCGGTGCCCGGCTGGGCCCCCATGATGGCGGCGATGGTGGGGCTGGGCGTCGGGATCGACTACGCCCTCCTGCTCGTCACCCGCCACCGGGAGCACCTCGCCGCGGGGATGGCACCCGTCGCGTCGGTCGGGCTGGCGGTCGCCACCGCCGGGCGTTCCGTGGTGTTCGCGGGCGGGACGGTGCTGGTGGCGATCCTCGGCCTCGCCGTCGCCGGCATCCCGTTCGTGACGGCGGCGGGCGTGGCGATCTCGGTGGTGGTGCTCGTCATGGTCGCCGCGGCGGTCACGCTGCTCCCCGCGCTGCTCGCCCTCGCCGGGCCGTGGATCGACCGCCTGCGGATCCCGGCCCGCCGGCGTCGCACCCCGGTCGTCACCGGCGCGCGCGCCGAACGGTGGGCGACGCACGTCACCCGCCACCCGGTGCGGTACCTGGTCGCCGCGACGGCCCTGCTCGTCGCGCTCGCCGTCCCGGCCCTCTCCCTGAGCCTCGGCACGCCCGACGAGGGCACGCTGCCGGAGTCGCGGACCGAGCGGCAGGCGTACGACCTGGTCGCCGCGGGCTTCGGCCCGGGGGCGAACGGCCCCCTCCTGATCGCCGTGGACATCGCCGCCGACGAGGGGGTCGTCGGGCCGCTGCGCGCCGGGCTCGCCGCCGACCCCGGCATCGCCCGCGTCGACGCGCCCCGGGTGGACCGCGAGGCGGGCGTGGCGACGATCGTCGCCACCCCGACGACGGCGCCCCAGGACGCCGCGACCCGGGCCACGGTCGAGCGCCTGCGCGAGGACGTGCTGCCCGCCGCGCTCGGGGACTCGCCCGCCACCGCCCACGTCGGCGGTCAGACCGCCGTCTTCCTGGATGTCAGCGGACGCGTCGGCGACCGCCTCGCCGGGTTCGTCGTCGCCGTCGTGGGGCTGTCGTTCCTGCTGCTCGTGGTGGTGTTCCGGTCCGTCGTGATCGCGGTCAAGGCGGCGATCCTCAACCTGCTCGGCATCGGCGCCGCGTTCGGGGTCCTCGTGATGGTGTTCCAGTGGGGGTGGGGCGCCTCCCTCATCGGGCTGGAGTCCACGGTCCCGATCGTCTCGTTCATCCCGATGTTCGTGTTCGCCGTGGTGTTCGGGCTCTCCATGGACTACGAGGTGTTCCTGCTGTCGCGCATCCGGGAGCACCACCTGGAGGGCGCCGACGACCACGCCGCGATCGTCCGGGGCCTCGCGTCGACCGCGCGCGTCATCACGGCGGCCGCGTTGATCATGGTCGCGGTGTTCGCGGGCTTCGTCGCCGGCGGCGACCCGACGACCAAGATGTTCGGGCTCGGCATGGCGACGGCGATCGCCCTCGACGCGACCGTGGTCAGGATGGTGCTGGTGCCCGCCTCGATGACGCTGCTCGGCCGCGCCAACTGGTGGCTGCCGGCCTGGCTCGACCGGCTCCTGCCCGCCGAGGGCGCCGCCGGCCGTCCGCGGCCCGGCGCCCCGGAGGTCGTCACCGCCGAGCCGGCCCCGCAGGCGCGCTGAGCGACGCGCGCGGCGCCCCGCCACGGCCACGGCCGCGGCGGGGCGTCACGGCCACGGCCGCGGCGGGGCGTCACGGCGCGGCGGTCGTCCGCCCCGTCCGGGGGGTCGCCGTCGCGCCGCCCCCTCAGCGGAGGGGGAGGATCACCTGGAACCGGGTGTCCCCCGGGGACGACTCGAGGCGCATCTCGCCGTGGTGGCGCAGGACGATCCGCTGTGAGATGTCGAGTCCGAGGCCCGTCCCCTGGCCGACGGGCTTCGTCGTGAAGAACGCGTCGAAGATCCGCGCCTGGATCTCCTGCGGGATGCCGGGGCCGTCGTCGGCGACCTCCACCAGCACCCGCTCCCCCCGGAGCTCGGTGCGGACCGTGATCGTGCCGCCCGGGGCGACCGCGTCGATGGCGTTGTCGATCAGGTTCGTCCACACCTGGTTCAGCTCCGAGCCGACGGCCTCGACCGGGGGGAGGTCCGGGTCGAGGTCGCGGACGACCTCGATGCCCTTGCCCCGCAGCTCGTGGGCCAGCAGGGAGATCGTGTCCTCCAGGCCCGCGTGGACGTCGACCGCCTGCTGCGGCGACTGGTCCATGTACGAGTAGCCGCGGACCGACTCGACGAGGTCGCTGATGCGGGTCGTCGCGCCCTCCAGCTCCGCCAGCACGACGCGGGTGCCCGCGCACGCCCCCACGAACCGGAGGCCCGGCTCCAGGCACGCCTCCCCGACGGCGTCCGCGACGCGGTCGATCCACTCCTCGCCGAGTCCCGCCTCACCCAGCGACGACGCGATCCCGTACGGGTCGCCGACACCCCGCCGCTGCAGCACCGCCGCGAGGGCGTCCTCCCGCTCGCCCCGGGCGATCGGGTCGAGCGGCTCACCCGGCACCGTCTGCTCCGTCGCCGCGACGCCGAACCCCGCGAGGGCGGCGAGCTGCTCCGCCGGCGCGCCCGTCCCCGCGATCTCCGCGAACGCCGCCTGCCGGCGCCGCTCGTACTCCCGCAACGTCGCGACGCTCCGGGACGCCGCCGCCGCGGGGTTGTTCAGCTCGTGCGCCAGCCCCGCCGCCAGCTTCCCCACCGCGAGCAGCTTCTCCCGGTCCCGCTCGATGCCGCGGATCGTGGCGCTGACCGACTCCATCGCCGGCAGGAACTCCCGCATCAGCAGGGGATGGGCGAACGCGAGGCGCCGCAGCTCGTCGCCGTCGACCTCAAAGACCGTCGTCTCCACCACCGCGACCGTCGACGCGCGGTACGGCGCATCCGTGAGGAGGGCCAGGGCACCGAGGTAGCCCCCCGCCGCGTGGGTCATCATCAGCACCTGCTCGCCGGCCACCGCGCGCGTCGTCTCCAGCGACCCCTCCAGCACGATGTGGAACGCCGTCGCGCGGTCGCCCTGGCGGAACAGGCGCTCGCCGGGCGCGAGCCGGCGGACCCGGCCGGCCTCGGCCAGCCGGGCGATCTCGTCGTCGTCGAGGGCGGCGAGGATCGCCACCTCGCGGAGGCGGGCGGCGGTCACGACGCGACGGGCGCCAGGCCGCCCAGGTACTGGTGGACCAGCTGCACGGCCATCGACCCCTCCCCGACGGCGGACGCCACCCGCTTCACCGACTGGTCGCGCACGTCCCCCGCCACGAAGACGCCCGGCAGGCTCGTCTCCAGCGGCAGGGGGTCGCGGTCGAGCCGCCACCGGTGCCGGCCCTCCACGCGCTGCAGCGACGCCCCCGACACCAGGAACCCGGCGGCGTCCCGCGCGACCACGTCCCCGAGCCAGTCCGTCTGCGGGCGGGCGCCGATGAAGACGAACGCCGCCGCCACCGCGAGCCGCTCCTCCACGCCGCCCGTCGCGATCGTCAGCTCCTCCAGCCGCCCGTCGCCCGACGCCCCCGCCACGACCGTCCCGGTGCGCACATCGATGTTGGGGAGCGACTCGATGCGCTCGACGAGGTAGTGGGACATGCTCCGCGCCAGCTCCGGCCCCCGGCACAGCAACGTCACCCGCCGTGCCCGCGACGCGAGGTCGATCGCCGCCTGGCCCGCCGAGTTCGCCGCGCCCACCACGACGACGTCCTCGCCCTCCATCTCGCCGGCCTCGGCGGGGGAGGCCCCGTAGTAGACGCCCGACCCCGTCAGCTCCTCGACGCCGGGTGCGTCGAGGCGCGCGTAGTGGACCCCCGTCGCGACGAGGACGCTGTGCGCGCCGATCTCCTCGCCGCCGTCGAGCACGATCACCCGCGACGGGCCGTTCTCGCGGATCGACGTGACCTCCCGCGCCGTCAGCATCTCCGCGCCGAGGCGGCGGGCCTGGACGGTCGCCCGGCGGGCGAGGTCGGCGCCGCTCAGCCCGGTGGGGAAGCCCAGGTAGTTCTCGATGCGGGAGCTCTGACCCGCCTGGCCGCCCGTCGCGTGGCGTTCGACGAGCAGGGTCCGCAGGCCCTCCGAGGCGCCGTACACGGCCGCCGCCAGCCCCGCCGGGCCGCCCCCCAGGATCACCAGGTCGTAGAAGGGCAGGTCGGCGACGGTGTGCAGGCCGATGCGCGCCGCCAGCCGCGCCTGGTCGGGGCGCACCATCGCCTCGCCGTCCTCGAACACCAGCACCGGCAGGTCGTCGTCGCCCCGCCCCGCCGCGGCGAGGAGGGAGATCGCCTCCGCGTCCCCCCGGTCGAGCCACCGGTACGGGACGCCGTTGCGGGCGAGGAAGTCGCGCGTCGCGTGCGAGCGCGCCGAGAAGCGGTGGCCGACCAGCCGCAGGCCCGGCTCCGCGGAGCGGGCCGCCGCGTCGGCCTCCCAGTCCTCCAGCAGGTCGTCGAGCACCGGGTACAGCCGGTCCTCCGGCGGGCTCCACGGCTTCATCAGGTAGTGGTCGAGGCGGATCTCGTTGATGGCGAGGATCGCCGCCTCGGTGTCGGCGTACGCCGTGAGGAGGGTGCGCTTCGCGCGCGGCGCCATCCGCAGCGCCCGCCGCAGGAACTCGACGCCGTCCATCCCCGGCATGCGCTGGTCGGCGACCAGCAGGGCCACCGGCTCACCGCGGCGGACGAGCTGCTCGACCACGGCGAGGCCCGCCTCCCCGGAGTCGGCGCGCAGCACGCGGTACCGCATCCCGTAGCGGGTCTTCAGGTCCCGCTCGATCGCGCGCCCCACGGCGGGGTCGTCGTCCACGGCCAGGATCAGCGGGCGGGGAACCGGTCCGGGCTCCATGCGCCCCAGCATATGCGGGCGCCGGTCCCGCGGGCACAGTTTTGCCGGGACGGCACGGCGTGTTGATGCCCCCGCGACCGCCCGCCATCGTCGGTGGCATGACCACCACACCCGATCCGACGCCCGCCGGGGCCGTCCACCGCACCGTCCACGTCCCCGGGGGCCACATCCACCTCGTCGAGCAGGGGGCCGGTCCGCTCGTGCTGCTCGTCCACGGCTTCCTCGGGTCGTGGCACACGTGGCGGCACCAGCTCCCCGCCCTCGCCGGCGCCGGTTACCGGGCCGTCGCCATCGACGTCCGCGGGTACGGCGGCTCGTCGGCGCCCGCCGACGTCGCCGCCTACGGCATGCTCGCTCACGTCGCCGACGACGTCGGCGTGGTGCGGGCCCTCGGCGTTGGCACCGCCGTCGTCGTCGGCCACGACTGGGGGTCGCCGATCGCGGCGAACTCGGCGCTGCTGCGCCCCGACGTGTTCACCGCCGTCGCCACCATCGGCGTGCCGTACGCCCCGCGCGGCGGCATGCGCCCCACCGACGCGTTCGCGATGGCCGGGGGCGACGAGGAGTTCTACGTCTCCTGGTTCCAGGAGCCGGGGCGCGCCGACGCGGAGATCGCCGCGGATCCGCGCGGCTGGCTCCGGGGCCTCCACCTGGCGCTCGCCGGCGAGGCCGACCCGCCCGCCGGCGTCCGCGGGGTGTTCACCATCCCCCGCGGCGGGCGGATGCGCGACCGCTTCCCCGGCGACGACGTGCCGCTGCCGCCGTGGCTCACGGAGGAGGACCTCGACGTCGCCGCGGCCGCCCTCGCCGCCAACGGGCCCGCCGGGGCCCTGGCGCGGTACCGCAACGTCGACCGCGACTGGGAGGACCTCGCGGCGTGGGACGGCGCCCCCGTCACCCGGCCCGCGCTGTTCGTCGGCGGCGAGCGCGACGCCTCCCTCGCCTGGATGGCCGACGCGATCGCCTCCTTCCCGCGCACCATGCCCGGGCTCATGGCGTCCCACGTCCTCCCCGGGTGCGGGCACTGGGTGCCGCAGGAGCGCCCCGCGCAGCTCAACCGCATCCTCATCGACTGGCTCGGCGCCCTCCCCGCGTAGGGGCGGCGGCGCCGGGGGGCGTCAGCCCTCGCGCCGCGCCAGGTCGGCGAGCCGGTCGAGGTCGCGGGGCACCTGCGACCGGATGATCGGGGCGATCGCCGCGCCCATCAGGCGCCGCGCGCCGCGCAGCCTCAGGTCGACCGTCACGGCGACCCGCGTCGCCTCCGCGCCGTCGGGGTGCAGCACGATCGCCACCGTCGCGCCGCCGCCGTCGGCGGTGCCCGCCTCCGACCAGGTGGTCGGCGGGTCGAACGCGACGACCTCCACCTCGGTGTGCCCGACGCCGCGTTGCGTCTCGGTCCACCGCGTGCCGAGGCCCGCGGGGCCGGGGGTCAGGACCCGGACGTCACGGGTGTTGTCCTGCCACTCCGCGCGGCGTGCCGGGTCGGACACGACGGCGAAGATCCTCTCGGGGGCGACGTCCAGCCGGTGCTCGATCTCGATCCGCACCCCGGGAGCGTACGTCCCCGGACCCCGCCGTGGCGGGGCCCGGGGCGGGCGCTAGGCGCGACCGCGCAGGACGGACAGCAGGCCGATGACGGCCAGGATCACGACGATGATGACGATGATGGTCCAGAGCACTGGGGGCTCCTTCCGGTTGATGATGACGGGCGGGGGTTCCCGCCCGGCCGCACCGTCAACCCGCCCGGCGTCTCGATCTGCAGTTTCTGGCGGAATGGGCGCCGCGATCAGGTGCGCACCCGGAACACGACGACCCCGCTGACGGGGTGGCCGTCGGCGCTCGTCACGCGCCACGTGAGGCGGTAGAGACCGGCCTGCTTCCTCGGCCCCGGGCGCTTCAGGGTGATCACCGCGCGGCGCGCGTTCCCGGGGGCGATGCGCGCCGACCTCACGAGGTCGCCGGCACGGTTGCGGGTGACCCGCATCGCGCCGAGGCGGCCGATCGGCTCGCCGAACGTGACGGTCATCTGTGCGGGGACGCGCGTGAGCGTGCTGCCGTGTCGCGGGGAGCTCGCGACGGCCTCGCTGTGGGCGTACGCGGGCGCCGCGGCGACGGCTGCGACGAGGGCCGCGGCGGCCGGGACGAGCAGGCGGCGGGTGCGGGTGGGGACGGGCATGCGTTCCTCCGGGGGATGGGGTCGGTGACCGCGCCGGCGTCGGCCGGCGGGTCGGTGGGCGGCGTGCGTCCGGCCCCGGTCCCCCGGTCAGCGCGTGGGCGCCACCGCGGGTCGGGCCGGGGACACGGCGCACGGGGGGCCCCGGGAGGTGCGGGGCCGGCGCGGCGTCGTGCCCCGGTGCGCCGCCACCCAGGCCGCGACGCGCTCCGGGGGGCGTCGCCCGGGGCGGTCCGCCGTGGGCGTCGCGAGCACCCGGCCGACGACGGCGGCCGCCGTCGTGATCGCGGCGAGCACCAGGTCGGCGCGGCGCAGGAGCACCGCGAGGACCAGGGCGGCGACGAGGTGGAGCGCCGCCGAGCGCGCGTCGACCGGCGGCAGCGCGTGGTGGTGGGGGGCGAGGCCGAGCGACCACGGCGCCACCACCAGCACGAGGTGCATCAGCGTCTGCGCCCCCGCCAGCATCACGGCGAGCGCCGCATACGAGCGCGGCCGCAGCGCCCGGCGGCCGCCGCACATCGCGGCCGCCAGCAGCAGGGTCGCCCACAGCACGGGGGCGGTCGCGGCGATGCGCAGGTCGCCGGCGGTGAGCGCGTGGGCCCCGAGGGTGGCGGCGAGCCCCGTCGCGGTCAGCGCGACGCGGCGCAGCGCGAGTGCGTGGACGACGTGCATCCCCCCGAGTATGACCCCGCCCCCCGGCGGGGGCACCCCTCGCCCGAGGGGTCCTACGCCGCCGCCGTGGCGGCCTGCAACGTGCGCGCCGCCGCGCGCGTCAGGCCCCCCGCCCAGGCGGCGCTGCCGGGGACGGCGTCGCGCTGGCGGGTGATCGGCGTCGACTCGTACTCGTAGAAGCCGGGTGCCCCCGTCCAGCGCGACACGACGCGCCCGTCCCGTCGGAGCTCACCGGAGGCCCGCGACTCGATCTCGACGAGGGCGCTCGACCCGTCGAGGCTGAACGACAGCGGGGCGGCGTGGCGGGCGCGGTACCGCACGCGGATGCTCCAGCCGTCGCTGAGGCGCGCCCGCAGTGTCAGGTCGCGCGGGTAGTAGAGCGGCCCGACCCGCGACCACCGGCCGCGGGTGACGGTGACGTCCTCGGCGCGCGCCTCGCCGAGGCGGCCGTCCGGCCCGGACAGCACCGCGACGCCGTCGCGCAGGGACGGGTCGGACGGGCGGACGATGCCGGTCACGAGGCTCCGGCCGGCGGGCAGGTGGACCTGGCTCCAGTCCCAGCCGCCGTGGGCGTCGTCGGCGAGGTCGAACTCCCCGTAGTTGTGGTCGTGGTAGCCGGGGGCGCCGTCGAGCGCGTACCGGCGCCCGTCGACCTCGACGACCCCCGACACGCGGGCCGACGGGGCGGCGACCGTCCACGACAGGTCCTGCCCGTCGGGCAGCTCCAGCGGGCCGGCGGTGAAGCCGGGGGCGGTGGCCCGGATCGTCAGGTCGAGCCGCACGCGCCCGACGGGGGCGCCGTGCAGGGGGAAGCCGCCGCGCATGTCGATCGTCAGCCGGTACACGCCGGGGGCGACCCGGCGCAGGCGGTCCGTGCCGAGGCGCACGTCGACGTCGTCGGTGGCCGGGGTGCCCTCGACCGGCTGCGGCCGGGCGACGGTGTGGACGCTCCCGTCCGGCAGATAGAGGAACACGACCGTCGCGGACGGCGAACCGGGGAACTCGCTGCCGAGCGCGGCGGCGACGGCGAAGTCGGTCCCCGGCGAGAGGGCGCTCACGAACCACCACTCGGTGCGGTCGCCCGCTCCGGGGTGCGCGCCGTTGTCGCGGGGCGTCGCGGTGCGGACGTCGGCCGCGCCGACCGCCGGCGTCGCGGCGCACAGCAGCAGGGCGACGACGCAGGCGATGCGGCGGAGGGTCACCCGATCGACGTTAACCCCCCCGGCGCGGCCGGGCCCGGGATCGGTGCCGCCCGGGGGTCAGTCCCGGTGGCGCTCCATCACGCGGCGCACGTCGGCGGCGATCCGGCCGTCGTCGCGCTCGGCGAGCAGGACGTAGCCGATGTAGCCGAGCGCGAGCCACAGCCCGACGGCGAACCCGCCCCACTCGGCGACGTTCCATCCGAAGGCGACCCCCGAGAGCCACCCGAGCACCAGGCCGATCGGGAAGATCGCGACGAGGTAGATCCGGAGGCGCCGCATCGCGCGGGCCCCGTACACGGGGGAGGGGTGCAGCTCCTCCTGCTCGCGCACCACCCGCGCGACGATCTCGTCGCGCGTCTCGGTCCGCCCCCGCCCCGCGCCCTCGTCCGGTCCGCCCATGTCCCCCCCGGTCGCCTCCGTGCCCAGCGGTCAGTGTGGCGGGGGGCGCGGGGCGGCGCCAGTGATCTTCGTCCCCCGCGCGGCACGGAAACCACCCGCCGACCGCCGCCGACCCGGCGTGAGAGGGTCCCGGCATGACCCCCGGTGACGACCCGCGCCCGCTCCTGCACCTGGAGGACCTCGCCCCCGGGATGACGTGGGAGACGGGCGCGCACACGCTGACCACGGACGAGATGACCGCGTTCGCGGCGTCCTACGACCCGCAGCCGTTCCACCTCGACGACGCCGCGGGCCGCGACTCCCTCTTCGGCGGCCTCGCCGCCAGCGGGTGGCACACGGCGGGGGTGACGATGCGCCTGCAGGTCGAGGGGGGGCCGCGGATCGCCGGCGGGCTGATCGGCGCCGGGGGGCGCATCGACTGGCCGCGGCCGACGCGCGCCGGCGACACGCTCCGCGCGGTCTGCGAGATCGTCGCGGTCCGGGAGTCCCGCAGCCGCCCCGACCGGGGGCTGGTGACCATGCGGACGACGACCCTCAACCAGGAGGACGAGGTGGCGCAGGTCTTCGAGGCGACGATCGTCGTCCCCCGCCGCGTCCGCGTGGAGGCGCCCGGCGACGCCGCCCGCTAGCGTCGGCCGCCCACACCCCGAGGAGGACCATTGGCGAGCCTGAACGACCGTGAGCGGACGCTGTTCGAGGAGGTCAACTTCGTGCACCTGGCGACGGTGGCCGAGGACGGCCACCCGCACGTCTCGCCCGTCTGGGTCGACCTGGACGGCGACGTGATCGTCATCAACACCGCCGAGGGCCGGCGCAAGACCGACGACATGCGGCGCGACCCGCGTGTCGGCCTGTCCGTGCACCAGCAGACGAACCCCTACAACCACGCGAGCGTGCGTGGGCGGGTCCTCGAGCTGACGCACGAGGGCGCCGACGCCCACATCGACGCGATGGCGAAGAAGTACCTCGGCCAGGACGTCTACCCGTTCCGCGCGCCCGGCGAGGTGCGCGTGATCGTCCGGATCGAGGTCGAGGCCGTCTCCTCGATGTTCACCGACTGACGCCCGCGGGGCGGCGGCGGGGGACGCCGCCGCCCCGGTCCGTCAGCAGCCGAGGCGCTCCGCCAGGTCGACGAGGTCCGCCGCCACAACGTCCACGCCGGGCGGTGGCGACAGGTCGGTCGTCTGCCCGGGGCCGTGCTCGCGGGGGCGGTGGACGAAGGCCGTGCGCAGGCCGCACCCCGCGGCGGCGACCAGATCCGACCCGTGGGCGGCGACCATCATGCAGTCGCCCGGCGCCCGCCCGAGCGCCGCGGCGCTCCGGAGGTAGACCTCGGGACGCGGCTTGTACGTGCCGGCGACCTCGGCCCCGAGCACGGCGTCCCACACCATCCCCGCCCGGCGGGCCATGTCCACGATCAGGGCGATGTGGCCGTTCGAGACGGGGGCGACGACGTACCGGGCGCGCAGCCGGGCGAGCCCCTCGAGGGTGTCGGGCCACGGGTCGAGGCGGTGCCACGCCCCCGTGAGGGCGTCCCGGTCCGCGTCGTCGAGGGCCCCGAGGCCGCAGGACCCGGCGATCTGGTCGAGGCCCTCGCGGTGCAGGACGTCCAGGTCGGTCCACGGTCGCGCGCCGCTGCGCACCGTCTCGAGCTGCGGCGCGTAGCGGGCCCGCCAGGCGTCGGCGGCCGCGAGGGGGTCGACGCCGGGGAGCCCACGCCGCGCCGCGACCGCGGCGATCTCGCGGGCGACGCCGGAGCGCCAGTCCACGCACGTCCCGAAGACGTCGAACAGGAGGGCGCGCACCACGACCGGCCCCCGCGCGCGGGTCAGGCGGAGGGCGCCGCCCGGCGTCCGCGGCGCCGCGCGACGAGCGCGAGCACGACGCAGCCGACCACCAGGACCGCGACCACGACGTAGCTGACGCCGCTCATCCGGTCCTCGACGGCGCGCCACTGGTCGTCGAGGGCCCACCCGATGCTGATCAGCGTGGTGTTCCAGATGGCGCTGCCGATGGTCGTGAGCACGAGGAACTTCGGCAGCGAGTAGCGCGCGAGCCCGGCGGGCAGCGACACCGTGCTCCGCACGAGGGGGATCGCGCGGCACGCGAGGACCGTCGCGGAGCCCCAGCGGTCGAACCAGCGCTCGAGGCGCAGCAGCCGCTCCGGGGTGGCGCCGACGCGCTGGCCGTGCCGCTGGATGAGGGCGACGCCCCCGCGCCGCGCCGCGACGTAGAGCAGCACGTTGCCGAGCAGCGAGCCGACCGTCGCGGCGAGGATCACCAGCGGGAACGACAGGGTGCCCTCACCGACGGCGAACCCCACGAAGGGGAGGATCGCCTCGCTCGGAATGGGGGGGAAGACGCACTCGAGGAACATCAGGGCCGCGAGGCCGACGTACCCGAGCGCATCGATCACCTCGATGACCCAGTCACTCACTCTGCGCCGAGCGTAGCAACGGGCCCCGCGGCGTCACCCCCCCCGGGCGCGGGGGGTGGGTGCTGGACCTGCGGGCCGGATCAGCCGCGCGGCGCCTCGAGGCCGCACGAGGGGCAGCGCCACACGTCGACGGTCTTGTTCTCGGGGATCGCCCCCGCGCGCAGCTGGTGCATCCGCATCTCGCGGCGCGTCGGGTAGGTGCGGACGCCGCAGCGCTCGCAGGCGGGAGGGGTCTCGGGAGGTCTCTCGGTCATGGCTCCGAGCCTAACCGACGGACCGCGCCGGCGGCCTCAGCCGACGAGCGACCGGAAGAGCCGGTCGAGCGTCTCCTGCGGGTCGTCGCAGAGGCCCGTGTGGACGGCCGACGGCTGCACGACGGTGCTGGAGGGCGCCACGAGCCAGTGGAACCGCTGGTGGACGGGCATCCGCGCGATCGGGCCGGCGTCGGGGTCGCCCGCCGCGATCCGCGCGCGGCCCTCGAGCTGCGCCGCGACCGGGCCGGGGTCGGTGCCGGGGTCGAGGGCCCGCAGGCGGTCCGCGTCGAGGGCGACGCGCATCCCGAGGAAGTCGCGCGTGCGGGCGAAGACCACGACGCCGGCGTTGAGGCACTCGCCCCGCTCGACCCTCGGCACGACCCGCAGGATCGCGTACTGGAAGGGGCTACGCGGCGGCACGGGCCTCCTCCGCCTCGGCCGCGAAGGCCCGGGGCGCCGCCATGCGCCGCACGAGGTGGTCGCGGTACGCCCGCCGCCGGTCCGCCGGGGCGACGCCCTCCTCGTCCTCGAGCCAGGCGTCGGGGATCAGGTCGGTGATGCGCCCGATCTCGGCCTCCGTCAGCGCCGGCGCGAGCCGGGCGTCCGCGTCGGCGACGGACCCGGCGACGCCGAGCAGCACGTGGTGGGCGATCGCCGGGAACGGCCGGCTCCACGCGCCCTCCAGCGTCCAGTCCTGGTGGTGGCGGTACAGGGCGGCGCCGTGGTCGATCAGCCAGACGCGCCCGTGCCAGACGAGGAGGTTCGGGTTCGCGGCCGTCCGGTCGACGTTGGTGAGCAGGGCGTCGAGCCACACGACCCCCGCCGCGACGTCCGGGTCGACCTCCTGCTCCGCCGCCGGGTCGTAGGCCAGCGACCCCGGCAGGTAGTCGAGGCCGATGTTGAGGCCGGTGCTCGCGCGCAGCAGGTCCTGGATCTCGGGGTCGGGCTCGGCGCGCCCGAGGTCCGGGTCGAGGTCGATGAACGCCAGCTCCGGCACCGGCAGGCCCACCGTCCGCGCGACCTCGCCGGCCACGAGCTCGGCGACGAGGGCGCGGGGTCCCTGGCCGGCGCCGCGGAACTTCAGCACGTAGAGGCCGTCGTCGTCGGCCTCGACCAGCGCGGGCAGCGAACCACCCTCCCGGAACGGCGCGACGTAGCGCGTGGCGGAGATCCGGGCCGGCCCCGTGGCGCCCGCGGTCGTCGGTCCGTCCATGGGACGGGAGGCTAGACCACCGCCGGGCGGGGTACCCTCGGCCCGTGAGCCGGATCGTCATCGTCGGGGGCGGCCTCACCGGCCTCGCCCTCGCGCGCCTCCTGGCGGTCCGCGGCGTCACCGCCGAGGTGATCGAGCCCCGCGGGCCCGGCGAGTACCAGCCGCGCCCGTTCCTGCTCGGCTTCCAGGCCTTCCCGGTGCTCGACGAGCTCGGCCTGCTGGCGCGGGTGCGCTCCCTCGGCTGGGACATCGCCCCGGGCGCCGACGGCTCCCCCGTCGCCGTCTGCGTGGAGGTCGGCAGGCTGCTGGGGGCGGTGGGGGAGGGCGTCCCCGTGCGGCACGGGTCCCGGGTCACGGGCCTGCTCCGCTCCGGGGACCGGGTCACCGGCGTCCGCGTCGCGGGCCCCGGCGGCGCGGAGGAGGACCTGCCGGCCGACCTCGTGGTCGCCTGCGACGGCGTGGGCTCGCGCGTCCGCGCCATGGCCGGCCTCGAGGCGGAGGTGTCGGCCCTGTCCGACGCCACCCTCACGTTCATGAGCCCGGCCGTCATCGACCGGTCGTTCTCGATGCGCTACCTCTCCGACGGCGGCCAGATGGGCCTCCTCGGCTGGCCCGAGGGGTCGGCGGGCTGGCGCACCATCGACCGCGTCGGGCGCGAGGCGGCCGTGGCCCCCGGGGTCGCGGCGTTCCGCGAGACGTTCGCGGCGCTGATGCCGGAGGCCGCCGGCGCCCTCGCCGGGGTGACCTCCACCGACCAGCTCCTCTACCAGGAGCCCGCGGTGCTGCGCGCGGCCCGGTGGTGGACGCCGGGGGTCGTCCTCATCGGCGACGCCGCCCACTTCTTCGGTCCCGAGACCGGCGTCGGCGCGGCCCTCGGGCTGGGCGACGCCCAGGCCCTCGCGATCGCCGTCGCCGCCGAGCCCGGCGACCCCGACGCCGCGTGCGCCCGCTACGAGGCCTGGCGGGTCCCCGTCATCCGGCCGTACGAGGCCGCCGACCCCGCGTCGGGCCGCATGGCGCTGCCGAACCGCGACCGCCCGCCCGCGGAGCGCTGGCCGCCCGGCTGAGCGGGGCGGCTCAGATCAGCTCGGCCGCGCGGGTGGCGCCCGAGGCGACGAGGCGCGCCAGGGCGTCCACCACGTCCGGCGAGAACTGGCTGCCGGCGACGCGGTGGCACTCCTGCAGCGCCGCCTCGGCGGTGATCGGCGGCGCGTAGGGGCGGTCGCTGGTCATGACGTCCCACGCGTCGGCCACCGCCAGCACCCGCGATCCCTCGGGGATGTCGTCGCCCGCCAGGCCGTCGGGGTAGCCCGCGCCGTCGATCCGCTCGTGGTGGTGGCGCACCCACACCACCTGCTCCGCGCTCAGGACGTCCGCGACGATCTGCGCGCCGAGGCGGGCGTGCTGCTTGACCTGCTCGTACTCGCCCGACGTGAGCCGGCCGGGCTTGAAGAGGATCGAGTCGGGGACGCCGATCTTGCCGACGTCGTGCACCAGCCCCGCCCCGCGCAGCAGGGCGCGGCGCTCGGCGGGCCAGCCGAGCTCGCCGGCGATCTGGTCGGCCAGCTCGGAGACGCGCTCCGAGTGCCGGCGCGTCGACGGGTCCTTGGCGTCCACGGCGCGGGCGAGAACGCGGATCGCGTTGAGCGCCTGGGACCGCTCGAGGCGGTCGGCGCGCTCCTGCGCCGACAGCTCCTCGACGACCTCCGGGGAGTAGCGGAAGCTGATGTCGCGGCCGTGCCCCTTCGCCCAGTAGAGGGCGCCGTCGGCGAGGCGCAGCAGGTCGCCCGCGTCGCTCGCCTGCGACAGCTCCGCGACGCCCGCCGACAGGGTGAGGCGCTCGCCCCCCGCGACCGGCAGGCGGCGCACCGCCTCCCGCACCCGCTCGGCCGCCTGCCAGGCGTCGAGCGAGTCGCTCTCGGCGACGAGCCAGGCGAACTCCTCGCCCCCGAGGCGCGCGACGACGTCCTCCGGGCGGGCCTGGGCGCCGAGGCACTCTCCGACCGCGACCAGGATCTCGTCGCCCGCCTGGTGGCCGTGGCGGTCGTTGACGTCCTTGAAGTGGTCGAGGTCGAACACCACGAGCGACAGCGGACGGCGGTGGCGGCGGGACCGCTCCACCTCCTCGCGGAGCCGCTCGTGGAAGACGCGGTGGTTCACGAGCCCCGTCAGCGGGTCCGTCGCGGCCCGCTCCTCGGCGTCGGCGAGGTGGGCGAGGGTCAGCGCGTGCCGCCGGGCGTTGACGACCGCCAGCTCGGCGACGCTCGCGAGGCTGCGAAGGGTCGCGCGGTCGCGCGGGGTGAACCGCCGCGGCACCCGGTACGACGCGACGATCGTGCCGAGCACCTCCTCGCCGGCCCTGAGGCGGATCGAGATCGACGACGCCATCGTGAGGGGCGAGCGGACGCCGGTGGCCGCCTCGACGGCCGCCCCCGCGTCCTCCATCTCGGTGATCGGGTCCCGCCCCTCCCTCATCCGGCTCCACATGAGGGCGGCGACGGGCTCCTCGCGCAGGGCGCGCTCGATCTCGGCGCGCACGGCGGGGTCCTCCTCCGTGGTGAAGACGTCGGTCGGGGTGTCGCCCTCGGCCGCGACGATGCACGTCACCCGGTCCGCGTAGAGGGCGCGACGCGCCGACCGGGCGATCGCCTGCAACGTGGAGGGCATGTCGAGGGCGCCCCCCGAGATGAGCGCCGCGGCCTCGTCGACGGAGCGTCGCCGCGCCTCCTCGTTCGCGACCGCGATGCCGGCCAGGTCGGCGAAGCGGGCCAGCCGGGCCTCGATCGCGACGCCGAGGGGGCCGTCGACCCCGGCGACGCCGAGGGTGCCCCACAGCTCACCGCCGAGGACGATGGGCGCCGCCACGACGTCGTCGAACGCCCGCGTCCACGACGGCGAGGCCTCGTCGGGGGCGAAGTGGGCGGCGCGGCCGGCGCGCAGGTCGCCGGCGGCGGCGGGCCGGGCCTCCATGTCGATGATCGCCCCGGGGGCGGGGGCGGGCATGCCCTCGGCCGTCCAGTTCGCGACCACCTGGGAGCGGCGTTCGTCGAGGAAGCGCATCACCCCGGCCGACGGCACGTCGAGCAGGGCGGCCGCCTCGCGGCAGATCAGCGCGAAGACCTCGTCGAGGTCGGCGGTGGCGGCGACGGCCGTCGCGACGCGGCGGAGGGCCGCCTGCTCCCGCGCCTCCTGCGCCGTCGCCGCCCGGTTCTCCGCGTTCAGGATCGACACGCCGACGAGGTGGGCGAACGCCAGCAGCCGCTCGTCCTCGTCGGCGGCGATCCGCTCGCCGCCCACGGGGCTGACGCACAGGATCCCCCAGAGGCGGCCGTGCACGCCGATCGGCGCGGCGACGCTCTCGCCGTAGGCCTCGCGCCACGGGCCGGTGTCGAGGTGCCCGAGCGGGACGCGCACCGGCCGGCCGCCGTGGAGCGCCCGGGCGGTCTCGGTGTCCGCCATGGGGACGCTGAGCCCGTCGGGCGGCGCCGGCAGGCCCGGGCGCCGCCACCCCCCGACGAGGTGCATCGCACGCCGCGCGTCGACGTGGATGACGAGGCCCGACGCCGCCCCGAGCAGGTCGGCGGCCTCCCGGCTCACGAGCGCGAAGACCTCCTCCGGCTCCGCGTCGGCGGCGACGGCGGTCGCGACCCGGCGGAGGGCGGCCTGCTCGGCCGCGTGGCGGGCGATCTCGCGGCGGCTCTCCGCGTTCGCGACGGCGACCCCGGCGAGCTCGGCCAGGCGCGTGAGGCGCGCCTCCGCGCCGGGGGGGAGCGACCCGCCGGCGGCCGCCGCGACGCTGAGGATGCCCCACCGGACGCCGGCGATCATGATCGGGCACGTGACGGCGTCGCCCCACCCGAGCCGCCAGTCCGGGCCGCCGGCGGTGGGCGCGCTGCGCAGCGCCTCACCCGCCGCGGCGGGCAGCTCGCCCGACCGCGGCGCGAGGGGGATCCGCGACCCGACCGCGAGCGGCGAGGTCCCGCCGTCGGTCCACGCCGTGCGCATCAGGCCCTCGTCGGGCCCGAGGAGCTGGATGACGCACCCGCCGACGGCGCCCGTCAGGCGGGCGGCCTCGTGGCAGACCAGCGTGAACACCTCGTCCGGGGGCCACTCCGCGGCGACCGCGGCGGCGACCCGGCCCAGGGCCGTCTGCTCGGCGACGCGGTCCGCCAGCGCCCGCCGGTCCTCGCTGTTGACGATGGCCAGGCCGACGAGCTCCGCGAAGCGGCCGAGGCGCTCCTCGGCGCCCTCCGGCAGGCCGTCGGGGCGGGTCGTGGCGGCGAGCACGGCGCCCCAGATGCCCCCGCTGGTGCGGATCGGCGCGCCGACCCCCGCGCGGTACCCCTCCGGGCCGATGCGGGCACGCGTGGGGTCGTCGGCCGGGATCTCGTCGTACAGCGCGCGCGCCGGGCGGTTCGTCGCCCAGATCCGCGGCAGCACGCCGTGGCCGCGCAGGGGGAAGCGGGAGCCGACGATGGTGAGGTGGTCGCCCCAGCTCCCCACCGCCTCCGACGTCATGCCCTCGAACCGCCAGACGATCCCCGCCTCGACGCCGAGCAGCCCGGCGACCTCCTCCGCCACGAGGTCGTAGAGGGCGACCGGCGAGATCGACTCCGCGACGGCGGACGCCACGCGGTGCAGCGCCGCCTGCTCGGCCAGGGCGCGGAAGACGTCGAAGGGCTGGGCCTCCACAGGACCTCGTTTTTACGGCGTCGGACGGGAAACCATTCGCACTATGGCCCGCGCCGGGGACGCATGCCAGGGTCCGGCGCCGGCCCGTCGCGGCCGCCGGGGACGGTGACGGCGGCACGGGGATGTTGCCCCGGGGAACGACACGTGCGTAACATCACGCGCGACGTCCGCGGGCGGGCTCGTCCCGTCGTGGCCGGTCATGGGGGCGAGGCCAGGGGACGCCACGGGTCCGGGAGCGGGCCGGGTGCCCCACGCCTCGCGACGCGCGCGACGAGCAGGAGGCATCCTTGGCACGAAAGAGCGTGGTGATCCGGCTTGCCGGAGAGTCCGGCGAGGGGGTCATCTCGTCGGGGGACATCCTGACCCAGGCCGCCGCCCGCGGCGGGTACTGGACCCAGACGTTCCGCACCTATCCCGCCGAGATCAAGGGCGGGCCGTGCATGTACCAGGTGCGGATGGGCGAGGAGCGGATCTACAGCCACGGCAAGGACGTGGACCTCCTCGTCTGCTTCAACCAGGAGGCCTGGGACCTCCACTGGGACTCCCTCGGGCCGGACGGCGTCATCCTGTTCGACGAGACCGCGGTCGACATCCCCGAGGAGTACGCGGCGCGCGCCCGCCCCGTGCGGATGGAGAAGCTCGCCAAGGAGATCGGCGGCTCCCTGCGCGCGAAGAACATGGTCGCCGTCGGCGCCGTCGCCGGCGTCATCTCGTTCAACACGACGCCGATCGAGGAGCTCGTGCTCCGCCGCTACGCCCACAAGCAGGGCGTGGCCGACGCGAACATCGCCGCCCTGCGCGCCGGCGGTGACGAGAGCGCCGACCTGCGCGGGTCCCTCGCGATCACCGACCCCGTCGAGGTCGAGGCCGACCGGATCCTCATGTCCGGCAACCAGGCGATCGCCGTCGGCGCCATCGCCGCCGGCGTGAAGTACTTCGCCGGCTACCCGATCACCCCGGCCTCCGACATCCTGGAGTGGCTGTCGGCGAAGCTCCCGCAGGTCGGCGGCATCACCATCCAGTGCGAGGACGAGATCGCCTCGATCTCCTCCGTGCTGGGCGCCTCCTACGCCGGGGTCAAGTCGATGACGGCGACCTCCGGGCCCGGCCTCTCCCTCATGACGGAGATGCTCGGCTACGCCGGCACGGCGGAGATCCCCTGCGTCGTCATCGACGCGCAGCGCGGCGGCCCGTCCACCGGCCTGCCGACGAAGACCGAGCAGTCCGACCTGCAGCACGCCCTGTACGGCGGGCACGGCGAGGCCCCCCGGGTCGTGATCGCGCCGATCACCGTCGAGGACTGCTTCTGGGCGACGATCGACGCCTTCAACTACTCGGAGCGCTACCAGGTGCCGGTCATCCTGCTGACCGACCAGGGCCTCGCGACGCGCATGGAGGTCATCCACAAGCCCGACACCGACCTGATCGAGCTGTGGGACCGCCGCACCTCCGCCGGCCTCGACCGCGAGTACAAGCGGTACGAGCTGACGGAGGACTCGATCTCCCCGATGGGCATCCCGGGCGAGGAGGGCGGCCAGTACGTCTCCACCGGCATCGAGCACGACGAGCTCGGCCACCCCGCCTACACGCCAGAGAACCACGTCGCGATGCAGACGAAGCGCTGGGCGAAGCTCGAGCCGCTGAAGAACGGCATCGTGCGCCACGAGCACTACGGCGAGGAGCAGCCGGAGATCGCGATCATCGGCTTCGGCTCGACCTACGGCGCGGTGCGCGAGGCGATCGACCTCGCCCGGGCCGAGGGCGCCTCCGTCGGCGCGTTCTACCCCCGCGTGCTCGGGCCCTTCCCGGGCGAGCAGGTCACCGCGTTCGCGGCGAAGGCCCGCCGCGTGGTGGTCCCGGAGGTCAACTTCACCGGCCAGCTCGCGCGTCTCGTGCGCGGCGAGTGCGGCATCCCCGTCGAGAGCCACGCCAAGTGCGACGGCCTCCCCTTCACCGCCGAGGACGTCCTCGACGTCATCATGGAAAGGATCCCCAGTTGAGCACCGTCCCCGCGAAGCGCAAGCCCTCCGATTACAAGTCGGAGCTCAAGCCGATCTGGTGCCCGGGCTGCGGTGACTTCGGCGTCCTCGCCTCGCTCTACCGGGCGTTCGCCGAGCTCGACCTGGACCCCGCCAACACCGTCGTCGTCTCGGGCATCGGCTGCTCCAGCCGCCTCCCGGGCTTCGTCTCGACGTACGGCTTCCACTCCCTGCACGGGCGCCCGCTGCCGGTCGCGATGGGCGTGAAGCTCGCGAACCCCGACCTGAACGTGATCGCGGTCGGCGGCGACGGCGACGGCTTCGCCATCGGCGCCGGCCACTTCCCGCACGCGGCCCGCCGCAACGTCGACATCACGTACCTGGTGATGGACAACGAGATCTACGGCCTCACCAAGGGCCAGGTCTCGCCGACGTCGCTCACCGACCAGAAGGCGCCCTCGACCCCCTGGGGCAACCTCGAGACGCCGCTGAACACGCTGGCGTTCGCGGTCGCCTCCGGCGCGTCGTTCGTCGCCCGCGGGGCCTCCTTCAACACGAAGGCGCTGACCGAGCTGATCGTGCAGGCGATGGAGCACAAGGGCTTCTCGTACATCGACGCCCTCTCGCCCTGCGTGATGTTCAACAACCACCAGGAGGAGTGGAAGGAGCTCGTCACCGACGTCGCGCCCGACCACGACGTCGCCGACAAGACGGCCGCCTTCGACCTCGCCCTGAAGGGCGGGTTCAAGATGGGGATCCTCTACCGCGAGCAGCGCGCCACGATCAACGAGAAGTACGCGGCGCTGGTCGAGGCCGCGAAGGACAGCGACCTCGAGACGATGCTCGAGGCGTTCAACGCCCGCAAGGGCGCGGCGATCGGCAAGCCGACCGTCTAGTGGCCCGGCGCCCCGGCCCTCCGCGCGGAGGGCCGGGGCGGCCTGGAGGCTCAGGCGTCGAAGTCCACCGCCTCGACGCCGTGACGCGACGCCGCCGCCAGCGTGCGGGCGATCTCGTCGGCGTCGATCGGCGGGGCCGGTCCGTCGTCGAGCGCGGGCCGCCCGGACTCCCGGAAGAAGCCCTCCATGCCGCCGGGCGTGAAGCCCACCAGCACGCGGCTCGGCGTCGCGGCGGTGTTGCGGAAGTTGTGGACCGTGCCGCGCGGCGCGTAGGCGAACCCGCCGGTCCCCAGCTCGTGGACCCGGTCGCCGATGCGGATCTCGAAGGTGCCGTCGAGGACGTACCAGAACTCGTCCTCCCGGGTGTGCACGTGCGGCGGGGGCCCGCCACCCGGTGCGGTCACGTTCTCGAGGAGGACGAGCCCGCCGCCGGTGCGCTCGCCCGTCGCCAGCAACGTCATCGTGTCCCCGACGATCCAGATCCTCTCGCCGTCGCCGGGACGGACCGCGTGGCCCGGGTCGGCCGGCGCCTGCGTCGTCGCCATCATCGAAGCTCCCCTCTCCTGCGGTGGACGGTGCAGGAGGAGCCTCCCCCCGGGAGATCAGCAGCGCCACTGATTATCCTTCTTTGAGTAGTAGGTTCTCTTCATGCCCGTCGGTGACGTCGCCCGCCTCCGCGCCTTCGCCCTCGTCGCGGAGCTCGGCTCGGTCTCGGCGGCGGCGGACGTCCTCGGATACACCCAGTCGGCCGTCTCCCAGCAGCTCGCCGGCCTGGAGCGCGACACCGGCGTCCCGCTGATCGACCGGGCGCAGCGGCCCCTGCGCCCGACCGTCGCCGGCGCCGCTCTGCTGCCCCACGCCCAGCGCGTGCTCGCCGCCGTCGTCGGCATCGAGGGCGCGCTCGACGACCTCCACAGCGGCCGGAGGATGATCCGGCTCGCCGCGTTCACCAGCGCGCTCTCCTCCTTCGTGCCCGCCGCGGTGCGCGACCTGCGGCGCGCGAACCCCGGCCTCGTGGTGCGGGTGCTGCAGGTGGAGACCCGGGAGGCCATCGACCGGCTCCGGCGCGGCGAGGCGGACCTCGCCGTCGTGCACCACATGCCGGGCGTCGCCGTGCCCGACACGGCGGGGCTGCGCCGGCGCCACCTGCTCGACGACCACCTGAGCATCGTGCTGCCGGGGCGCCACCGGCTGGCGCGCCTCGACGCGGTGCGGATCGCCGACCTGGAGGGCGAGCCGCTCATCCTCCCCCGGCGGGACACCCCGGCGGGACGTTTCCGGGCGGTCGTCGAGCAGCTCTGCGCGGAGGCCGGGTTCACGCCGACGGTCGCCTACGAGCTCGACGACCTGCCGGCCGTCCAGGCCTTCGCCGCCGCCGGGATCGGCATCGTGCCGATGCACGGGCTGACGCTCGGAACGGTGCCGGCGGGGGCCGTGACGCGGCCGCTCGCCGACCGTCCCGCCGGCAGCCGGAGGATCGAGGCGCTCCTGCCCGCCGGCGCGGATCGGCTCGTCGAGCAGATCGCCGAGCGCCTCGTGGTCTCCTCGCGGCAGCACGCGAGGCGGTCGCGGTCGTCCGGTGACGGCGCCCCGGAGGACCGCGGGCGGGTCAGGGCATGAGCCCCGCCCGCTTCGCGCGGGCGGCCCGCACGGCGGCGCGACCCACGAGCCCCGCGGACTCGTCCTGCAGCGCCTCGCCGACCGCCTCGTCGGCGAGCGCCAGCACGAGCCGCAGGTCGCCGTGGGCCTCCTCGTAGACCGTCGCGAGGTCGCGGAGCGCCGGCTCGGCGAACGCGTCGGCCGTGCCCCCGGCGATCCCGGCGACCTCCATCCGGCGGTCGAGGATCCGGACGAGCCCCGCGACGGGGTCGGGTAGCCGCGGCAGCTCGACGAGCTGCAGGCGACGGGCGGTCTCCGCCATCGCCGGGTACCGCAGGTACTCCGTGTGGACCTGGAGGGCGAGCCCGCAGTCGACCTCGGTGATCATCGTCCGGACGTTCGCGACGAAGCCGCGCACGAGGACCTCCGCCTCGTCGGCGTACACCGACCGCAGCCAGATGTCGGTGTCGTCGAGCACGAAGAACGGCTCGAGGTCGCGCCCGCGGAACACGGCGACGAGGTCGCCGAGGGCGTGCCACGGCTCCCCGCCGCGCACCCGCGACTCCCACCCGCCGGCCGACACCTCGATGTCGCTCGCGAGGCCCGCGGTCACCGCCGCGAGGCGCGGGGAGACCAGGGCGAGCGGCACGTTGAGCGCGAAGCCGCGGCGGCGCGCCCGGCGGCTGCGGCGCGACAGGTCCGCGATCCGCTCCTCGATCGCCTGCTGCTCGCGCCGGCTCGGGAGGTCGGGCGCCGCCCAGTCGATGACCTGCCGGACGATGTGGCGCGCGAAGTCCCCGGGGTCGACGACCCCCCGCTCCACGACGCTCATGGGGACGCGCACGGGGACGAGGTGCGCGGGGACGTCCGGCGCGAGCTGGCCGAGCACCGCCGCCAGCACGCTCGACTTCCCGGTGCCGGAGGGGCCGACGACCGCGAGGTGCCCGCCGCTGCGGGCGACGCGGCCGATCTCACCCTCGACGCGGCTGCCGCCGACGAGGTCGTCCCACGGGACGTGGAGCGCCTCCAGCGCCTCGTAGTGGCGGTCCCCGAGGGCGCCGCGCTCGCGCAGCTCGACCAGGACGTCGCGGCTCACGGCGCCGGGACCCCCTCGCCGGGGGCGAGTGCCGACGCGGGGACGGGGACGAACACGCGGCGCACGCGGCGGTCGTCGCCGCGGGCGGTTCCGCTGGTCACGAGCCCCCCCTCCTCGAGGGCGCGGGCGACCTGGGCGGCCCGCTGGCGCGACCAGCCGAGGCGGGCGAGCAGCCGCGGGTCGGAGGCGCTGGCGGGGCCGCTCGCGTCGAGCTCCGCGAGCAGGCGCTCGGCGGCGGGGCCGAGCGCGGCCGCCCGGCGGGCGCGCTCCCGCGCGGCGGCCCCGGCGCCGCCGGGCGCGGTGCCGCCGATGAGGGCGTCGCGGGCGGCGGCCAGGACCTCGCGGGGCGTGTCGAGCCCCGCGCCACGGAGCGCGTCGGCGACGCGCTCCGCGTCGGCGGGGTCGAGGCGTCGCCGCAGCATGTCGGCGCGTGCCTCCTCCCCCAGGGGCCCGAGGCGCACGACGGCCTCGAAGAAGACGTCCGCCGGCGGCTGCAGGAAGCCGGCGGCGTCCGCGGCCGACGCGGCGACGACGAAGCGGACGGGCGTCTGCCACAGCTCGTCGCGCAGGCGCCCGAAGAGGGGGTGGGCGAGCTCGGGACGCACGCCGTCGAGCATCACGTGGACCCGGGTGTCCGCCGCGTCCGCCCAGGAGCGGATCGTGGCGAGCACGCGGGTCGTCTCCGACGCTCCGGCGCGACCGGCCCGTCCGTCGTCCCCGTCGCCGCCCGCCACCGCGCGGTCGATGGCGCGCACGAGCTCCGGCAGGTCGGCGGCGGCGCCCGCGTCGACCGGCTCGGCGCGGTGACCGTGCGCGCGCAGCCGGAAGGCGGCGGCGTGGAGCGTCGTCGTCGCACCCGCGCCCCGTGGCCCGACCACCAGCACGTTCAGGCCGCGGCGGGCGAGGTCGACGACGGCGTCGATCTCGGGGCGCTCCACGACCATCCGCTGGTCGCGGGCCGTCGCGAGGAGGGGGCGGTTGCCGAGCTCATCCATGGGGTTGCGACCATAGCAGCAAGGGACGCAACCCCTGACCGCGGGGCGTCAGGCGGCGACGGCGGCGCCGCGCGGGAGGCGTGCGGCGAGGCGCCACCCCCCGTCCGCGCCGGGGCCGGCCTCGAGGCTGCCCCCGAGGGACTCGGCCCGCTCCCGCAGTCCGCGCAGGCCGGTGCCCCCGCCGATGCCGGTGAGGGAGGCCTCGTCTCCGGCCGGGCCGTTCACGACCTCGACCTCCAGGGCGTCGCGGCCCCCCCGCAGGCGCACCGCGACGGGTGCGCCCGCCGCGTACCGCAGGGCGTTCGTGAGGCCCTCCTGGACCACGCGGTAGGCGGTCTGCGTCACGTCCGGCGGCAGTCCCTCGCGCTCGCCCTCCAGCGTCATGCGCACGTCGAGCCCGCTGCCGGAGGCGCGCGACACGAGCTCCTCGACGAGGGCGAGGTCGGGGCCGGGGGCGGGTTCGTCGGCGAGCAGCCGCACCAGCAGGGCCATCTCGCGTTCCGCCTGCCGGGCCGCCCCCGCGATCGCCTCGAACGTCTCGGCGGCCGCGGCGTCGTCGCGGCCCACGAGACGCTGACCGGCGCTCGCCTGCACCACCATGACGCTGATCGCGTGCGCGACGATGTCGTGGAGCTCCGAGGCGATCCGCGCCCGCTCGTACCGCACCGACAGCGTCGCGAACGCCTCGCGCTCGGCCTCCAGCTCGCGCACCCGGGTGGCGAGCTGCGCGGCGGCGACCGACCGCTCGCGCAGCGCCCGCCCCGCCCCCCAGGCGGCGGGCGGGATGAACAGGAAGACCGCCTCCGCGCTCCCGGCCATCAGGGCGCCGGTCGTCGCGGCGGCCACGATGACGAGCATCCCCACGACGCCGGAGCGGCGGCCGTCGAACCTCCCCGCGGCGAACGCGTGGGCGGCGACGGCGAGGTAGGCGACGAGCGAGTCGTCGCCGGGCAGGGTGCCGGCGGCCCCGGCGACGAGGAAGAGGGCGGCGGCGAGCGCCCAGCACGCGGCGGGCGCCCACCGGGCGAGGCCGAGGGCGGCCCCGAGCAGGCCGCCCGTCACCAGCCCCGCGCCCCCGCCGGTCCACGGGAGGGCGGCGACGAGCGCGACGGCGCCCCCCGCGAGGGCGATCCCGAGGTCGGCCCGGCGGGGGGCGGTCATCAGACCGTCGCGTAGATGGGGAGCGACACCCGGGCCTCGGCGCGCCCGCCCTCGGTGGTGACCGCCACGTGTCCGTCGTGGAGGCGCGCCCGCTCGCGGGCGCGTTCGATGGCGGCGGCGGCGCGGCGGCGCGCCGGCCCGGTGGCGCGGAGCTCCAGCGCGTCGTCGGTGAAGCGCACGACCACGGCGACGTCCGGCGCGTCGCCGAGGGCGTCGAGCAGGTGCTCGACCACCCGGTACGCGGAGAGCTCCACGCCGGCGGGCAGCGCCCGCGGGTGGCCCTCGACGGTCAGGCGGGCGCCGGACCCCTTGGCGCGGACGAGCAGCGCGTCGAGCTGGGTGAGGGTCGGCTGCGGGGCGGTCGCGGCGGCGCCGTCCTCGTCGCGCAGGACGCCGACGACCGCGCGCATCTCCTCGAGGGTCGCGCGGCTCTCCCGCTCGATCCGGGCGAGCGTCCCGGCGGCGGCCCCCGGGTCGGCGGGGTCCACCCCCGCCTCCGCGAGTTCGGTCAGGGCGGCGAGGCGACGCTGCAGCAGGGCGTCGAGCTCGGCCGACAGACGCGCCCGGTCGCCGGTGACCTCGAGGCGGGCACGCTCGTCGCGGGCCGCGCGCAGCTCACCGGTGCGGGCCTCCAGCTCGCGCACGACCCTGCCGCGGGAGTGGACGAGGCGGCCGACGCCCCAGACGCCGATCAGGATCGGGCCGATGAAGCCGTAGAAGGCCCCGACGTCCGCCCCGCTCGAATGGTCGGGGGCGGTGCCGAGGAACGCGATGCCGAGCGTCGCGACGAGGCCGATCAGCGACGCGCGCAGCTCGAGCCGCGCGCCGACGGCGAAGCCGAGGATGAGCGCGAGCGGGGCGAGGACACCACACCGGACGACGTCGTCCTGGAAGATCGCGACGTGCAGGCCGGCGGCGGCGAGGGTGGCGACCGACGCGGCGAGGGGCGCGACGCGGCGCCACAGCAGGGGGACCGCGCAGAGCGCGAAGAGCGGGACGGCGGGCCACGGGGCCGCGACGACGTCGTCGGGGACCTGGATCGCCATGTAGACGGCGGCGAGTGCGACGCCGAGCGCGGCGATGGCGATGTCCAGCCCGCCGATGCGCTCGCGGATGTTCGTCATGGACCGGATCATGGGGGCGACACGACCTTTCCGTAAAGGGGTGGGTGGACCCGGTCGTCGCCGGGAGCGGGGCGAGCATCCGCCGGGGGCGCCGCGTCGTCGTCCCCCGCCGGGATGAACGGCGGCGCGGCGGTGTCATCACCGGGGGTGACGCGCGCCCGGCCGGGGCGCGAGGATGCTCCGACCGTGGACACCGCCTTCGCGACCGTGCTCGCCGCCGACCTCGCCGGTCCCGCCGGACGCGCGCCCGACCCCGCGCGGCGCGCGGC